>NZ_CP073104.1:2686666-3358333 GCF_018138145.1 Pseudomonas sp. SCA2728.1_7
TTGTACGTGCGGATCAAACGCTGGATGGATCGCGACCTGGCGCTGTCATTGGCCGGCAAGCATGAAGGCAAACGTGCCTTCATGCTGGAACAGCTGGCTCGCGCTCAGGCGCTGAAGATCAAGCGCCGGGATCTGCCGAAGTGGCTGGAGGCCGCTGCGGCAGGCTATCCCGCTCGGTAGACTGCTCAGGGTGCCAGACGTTCAAGAATCCAGTCGGCGCCCTGCACACGGTAGTTGAGGCGATCGTGCAGACGGCTCGGACGGCCCTGCCAGAATTCGATGCGCTCCGGTAGCAAGCGGTAACCGCCCCAGTGTTGCGGGCAGTCGGGCTGAGTATCGGAGAAACGCTGCTCGGTGGCCTTGAGCAAATCTTCCAGTTCAGCGCGCCCGTTGATCACCCGGCTCTGCGGTGATGCCCAGGCGCCGAGGCGGCTGCCCAGTGGCCGCACCTGATAATACGCATCCGACTCCGCGGGCGTGACCTTCACCACCCGCCCTTCGATGCGCACCTGGCGCTCCAGGGTTGGCCAGAAGAAAGTCATGGCGGCGAACGGGTTGGCCACCAGATGCTGACCCTTGGCGCTGTCGTAGTTGGTGAAGAAGGTGAAACCCTGCTCGTCCAGGCCCTTGAGCAGCAGAATGCGACAGTGCGGTCGCCCATCCTTGTCGACCGTGGCCAGGGTCATGGCGTTGGCTTCCACCGGCGCCTGTTCGGTTTTCACCGCGTCGGCGAACCACTGGTGGAACAACACAAACGGCTCGGCCGGGGCTTGCGCCTCGGTCAGGCCATCCCGGGTGTAATCACGACGCATATCTGCCAGAGCCTGGGTCATGGCGCATTCCTTTTCGTTAGCGGATCACTTCTTGTCGGCATCGGTCGCGGCGACTTTCTTGTCGGTCGCGGCGGCTTTGGCGGGAGCAGTCTTTTTCGCTGGGGCCTTGGCCGGGGCTTTTTTGGCCGGTGCCTTGGCAGCCGCTTTTTTCACCGGAGCCTTTTTGGTTGCCGGAACAGCGGCTTTTTTCGCGGCAGGGGCCGGGGTGACCGGCTTGGCGGCAGGCTTGACGTCTTGCGCGGCGACCATGGTCACTGGCTTCGGCGCCGGCATGTTGTACTTGCTCAGCAGGGCAACCATGGTGTTTTGCGGCGTCACCAGCAGTTCGACACGACGGTTCAGGGCACGACCTTCAACACTGTCGTTGGCCGCACGCGGCGCTTCGGAACCCATGCCACGCAGCATCAGGCGATCACGCTGCAAGCCACTGAGACGGAAGATTGCGGCGATGGCCTGGGCACGCTCCTGGCTCAGTTTGATATTGGCAGGCGCGGCACCACTGGAATCGCTATGGCCAAGGACCAGCACGGCAGTTTTCGGGTCGGCTTCAAGGATTTTCGCCACACGGGTGAACGGGCCGAGGGTGACCGGCAGCAGCATGGCTGGACGATCCGGGTTGAACGAGCCTTCGACCGGTGCAGTCACGACCAGCACGTTTTCACGGCGTTCGAGTTGCAGATTGCTGTCCTTGACCGCTTCACGCAGACGCGGCTCGTAGTCGTCGAGCCAGGCCTGGGTGACTTTCGGATCCGGCATCGGCACGGCTTTGGTGGTGGGTTGATCCTTGCCGCCGAACGGCCACCACCATTTGCTGCCGGTGTCGGCATCAGCCTTGGCCACGGCGACCGGTTTCTTGGCTTCAGGCGCTACTTCTGCCTTCATGTCAGCCTTGGCGGCTTCATCATCGGAACCGAACGGCCAGTACCAAGGGTTGCTGCTTTCGGTTTTGGCAACCGGTGCAGTCGCCGCTGGCTTCAAAGGCGCCGGAGCCGGCTCCTTGGCCGCCACTTTGTCGGAAGAGCCGAACGGCCACCAACTGCCGCCGTCCGCATCGTTTTTTGGGGTCTGTGCACAACCGGTGATCGCTACACACAGGGCCAGGGCGAGGGTCTTTTTAGATGACATTGAAAATCCACAAAATGAAGTAATGAAAAATCAGAGCACTTTCGCCCGGATAAACAGCCGTTTTGAAACGAAAAACCGCTTGAGGTTCCGACCCTGGGACCTCGGATGCAACTTTACAGACAAGTGGCAAGTACCCGCGCGAGCTTCTGCGCACGCGGATCCATCAAAACGTACGGCCCAAGGGTATTTGTCACAAAACCGAAGGCGACATCATGCTCAGGATCAGCGAAACCGATGGAACCGCCCGCGCCCGGATGACCAAACGCCTTGGGGCCGAGGCCATAAGTGGCGTTGGGCACGTCCGGCTGATCAAGCATGCAGCCGAGGCCAAAACGAGTCCGGGTCAGCAAAGTCTTGTCTTCGCCGAGGCTGTGTTCGCGGGTCAGCTCTTCAAGCATGTCGCTTTCGAGCAGACTGCCGTCGAGCAGGCCCGCGTAGAAACCGGCCAGACTGCGCGCATTGCCGTGGCCATTGGCCGCCGGTTGCTGCATGCGCCGCCATTCCGGTTTGTTGGTGCTGGTGAGCACTGAAGGTGGGTTGGTAAAAGCGCGGGTGGTCATCGCGGTGGGCTCGCGCATGGTCACTTGCAGCAGGCGTTGCGCGGCGGCATCGCCGGCGTTGCCCTTGCCGCGCGCGATGTGCGCCACGCGGTGGAATTCTTCGTCAGCCAGACCGACGTGGAAATCCAGACCCAACGGCTTGGCCACACGCGCGACGATGGATTCGCCCGGCCCACGACCGTCAGCGCGACGCAGTAACTCGCCGATCAGCCAGCCATAGGTGATTGCGGCATAACCATGGCCTGTGCCCGGCGTCCACCATGGCGCCTCGGCCGCAAGGGCATCGACCATGGTTTGCCAGTCATACAGTGCTTCCGGCGCGAGCAATTCACGCAGCGCCGGCAGACCGGCCTGATGACAGAGCAATTGACGCAGGGTGATGGATTCTTTGCCAGCAGCGGCGAATTCCGGCCAGTAGCGGGCGACCGGAACATCCAGTTGCAGCTTGCCTTCACCGACCAGTTGCAGGGCGGTGACGGCGGTAAAGGTTTTGGTGCAGGAGAACAGGTTGGCGATGGTGTCGCTGTGCCAGGCTTCGGCGCCATCCTTGTCGGCAGTACCGGACCAGAGATCGAGGACGGTTTCTCCACCGACCTTGATGCACAGGGCTGCGCCGCGTTCCTGGGGATCGTCGAACAGTGCGGCAAAGGCTTCGCGCACCGCTTCGAATTGAAGCTCGTAATGTCCCTGAATCTGCACCCGCAACTCCCCCGCGAAAACGCTCTACAAAGTGGCCCGCATTGTTCCAGCCCTTGAGGGATTTGGGAACAGCTGCGGGCCGGACGGTTATTTCAGAAATTTCGCTGAGGCGGCTGACGCCTTCGCGAGCAGGCTCGCTCCCACACTGGATCTCTGTATCACTAAAGATCTCCTGTGGGAGCCTGCTCCGGGCGGCGTTCCGACGAAGAACGATGACGCGGTGCCTCAGGACTCAGTGACCATTCCCCGAATGCCCACCGGCATGCCCTGCCCCCGGCCCTTTACCGGCCTCGCCTTTGCGCCCGCCTTCAGCCTCATGCCCCGCTGCGGCGGCCGCTTTCTCGGCCTCTTTGCCAAGCTGATCAATCGCCTGCAAATTGCTCTTGCGCACCGATTCGACAAAACCCTGATATGGCAAATCCGTCACGCCCACCAGACCAAAGTGACCATTCTCGCCATCGAGCAGACGCCCGGTCACCGGTTGATCCAGATACTGGAACCAATGCACGCCGACAATTGATGGCTCACTCAAGGCCTGCTTGAGGAAGTTGGCATACGCCGGGCCGCGATCTTCTTCTCTGGTCACTTGCGTGACGCCGCCCCAGAACGGGCCACGATCCGTTGAGCCAAAGTTGAATTCAGTGATCATTACCGGTTTGTCCAAAGCGCCCAGCGCGGCAAAGTCATAGCCTTCCTGTGGTTTCAGCGTGTACATGTTGAAGCTCAGCACATCGCAATACTGCGCGCAGGACGCCACGGCTTCCGGAGTACTGATGGCGAAACGGCCGCCAAGCAGCAACTGGTTCGGCGCATGCCATTTCAGCGAGTCGGAAATGGTTTTGAAGTAGGTGTCGGCGAAAACCTTCTGGAAATATTTGAAGTCAGCCTCGATTTCCGGATGTTCCGGGTTCGGCAGCGGTGGCACGAAACCCGGATCCTCCATCAACTCCCACGCTGGCAGATCGATGCCCCACGCCTTCGACAGCCCCGCCTGATTGCGGTACTTGTCGCGCAATTGCTTGAGGAACGCACGCTTGGCCGGCACGTCGGTGGTCATCTTCAACGTGCCGTAAGCCAGCGCATAACGGGATTTCGGATCATCACCGGGACCAGCCCACGCCAGTTCGTTGTCGGCGTAGTACCCGATCAGCCACGGATCATCGCGGTGATCGCGCGCGGCGATAGCCACAGCGCGCTCGGTGGCCATGGCGAAACGCGGATCGAATGGATCCGGCATACCGCCCCACCAGTCGCTGCCGGTGCTGATGCTGGTGTAGTCACCGACGATCGACAGCGGCAAAGTGTACGGCACGCGCTCGGCATCACTTAGCGAATCGGCACTCCAGTTACCGACCGTGTTGAAACCCCAGGCTTGCAGGCGATCGAGCGTGTGGCTGGCCCACTGCTGCTCATCGATGGTGGCCTTGCACGGTTCGGCAGCTTTTTCTGTCGTTGCTTGTACGGTTTCAGTCTTGGCTGCTTCAGCGACACCGGACTTCGGTTCCGCAGGTACAGAGACAGGCTCTGCGGCTTTCACTGCGGCCGTTTCAGCGGCGGCAGACTTGGCCGCTTCGGCGACTCCGGACTTGCTCTCACTGTCGGCTTTGCACGGTTCACCGTACACGCGCTGCAGGTTGGCGCCGTAGAAGTCGTACCAGCGCCCGTTGCCGTAACCCCGGCCCTGATCGACACCGTTGCCACCACGGTTGTCGCCTTCGCCAAAGTGTCTGGCCAAGGGTTCATCAGACTTAGGCAGGGATTCAAACATGTACTCACGACCGGCCACGTAGGTCTGGTTGACCTGGGGGCTGACGGTGTTCACGCCTAAAGAATAAAACGGATGACCTTCAGGCGTGACCAGATACCAGCGGCCATCACGCTTTTCGGTGCGGAAGAAACCGCTGGCTTTGAAGGCCGGGCCTTTGTTCCAGCCACCGAACTTGTCCAGCGAGGACTTCTCACGCTCGGCCAGCCAGGTTTTCAGCTGTTGCTGTTCCTTGGCGGCGGCGGATTTCAGTTGTTCGTCATTACTGATTTTTTCCGGCCACTTGCTGCGGGTCGATTGCCCGTAAGCGTCGACCAGATTGCCGTACACCGCCTGGGTGACCGAATCGCCGTCCTGCACGCCAAAGCGTTCGAGCAGCAGGCTCTGGGCAACTTTCGGCTGATCCATCGACAGGCTCACCGAAACCACTTGGCTGCGATCGATCTCGCCGCTGCTGCTGGCCAACAGGATCCGCTGACCATCGACTGTCATCGGCATCGGCGGCCCGGCCTTCATACCTTGACCAAGCGGTGCGGACGCCACCAGCGGTACCAGCAACGTCTGCGCCGGGCCTGCCGGCAGGTCGACGCGGCTGACCAGTGTGCGACCGTCGTTGCTCTGGATTTGCACGTAGACCGTCACCGCCCAGTCCATTGCGCTCTGCAATCGCAGGGTCATCATGCCCGACTGCGACCAGTCCCACGCGCCGGTCTGCGGCGTGAGCCGCAAGGTCGGGCGCGCCACCGGATTGAACGTCACCCGGCGCAGCACTTCGCCCTCAGGCGTTTGCTCGGCGTTGGCCTGCGGCAGATCAGCGTTTTCGGTGGCGATTTTCACCACGTCGGCAGGACGGACAAAGTTGAACAGGGTCTGCTGACCCGCAGGCGCCGCGAACAGCGGCGTGGCGAAGATCAAGGCAAATACGGCGGGCAACGAACGGCGGATCATAAGAACGGAGTTCTCCCTAACGACCAACAATGGCCAATGGAAAAGCAATAGCAGAGAGATAGACAACACGGCGGGCAAAACTGCCCACCGTTGTCTCAGGATATTTCACGACGGAAAGGAGGCAACGCATTGAGGATCGCCTTGCCATAGCGCTGGGTGACCAGGCGCCGATCGAGCAAAGTGATGGTGCCGCGGTCTTCTTCGGTACGCAGCAGACGCCCGCAAGCCTGAACCAGCTTCAGCGAGGCATCGGGCACAGAGATTTCCATGAACGGATTGCCGCCACGGGCCTCGATCCACTCCGACAGCGCCGCTTCGACCGGATCATCCGGCACCGAGAACGGGATCTTGGCAATCACCACGTGCTCGCAGTAGGCACCCGGCAAGTCGACGCCTTCGGCAAAACTGGCGAGACCGAACAGCACACTGGAATCACCGCCATCGACCCGCGCCTTGTGCTTGTTCAGGGTTTCCTGTTTCGACAGATTGCCTTGAATGAACACTTGCTTGCGCCAGTCGCGGTCGAGGCCGTCGAACACGTCCTGCATCTGTTTGCGCGAAGAGAACAGCACCAGCGTGCCGCGCGAGCCCTCAACCAGATCCGGCAGCTCACGGATGATCGCTGCCGTGTGGGCGGCGGCATCGCGTGGATCGGCCTTCAGATCCGGCACCCGCAACACACCGGCATCAGCGTGATGGAACGGGCTCGGCACCACCGCGGTGACGGCTTTCTTCGGCAGACCGGCGCGCATGCGGAAGCGGTCGAAGGTGCCCAGCGCGGTCAGGGTTGCCGAGGTCACCAGGCAGCCGTAAGCCACGTTCCACAAGCTGCGGCGCAAGGTTTCCGCCGCCAGAATCGGGCTGGCGTTAACCTCGATGTCGAACAGCGAGCCGCTTTCGGCCAGGGTCAGCCAGCGCGCCATCGGCGGACTGTCTTCCGGGTCTTCGGCGGTGAACGCCGTCCACAGCTCCCAGTTGCCCGAAGCGCGGGACAACAGGCTGCCGAACAGCGGATACCATTCTTCGGCCTGATTGCTGGCGATGCCGATGTTGACCTCGCCGTCCATGCCTTCCTTGAGCAGGTCGGTCAGGCGCGTGAACAGATCGTTGAGGCGCGAAAAGCCTTTCTTCAGCTCGATGCCCATTTCGCGCATGTGCTCGGGAATCACCCCGGCGACGAAACGATGGCGCGGACGCTCACGGCCTTCGACGTCTTCGCCGGGTTTGAAATCAGCGACCTGCTCGCAGGCGCTGAACATGAACTGCTGCTGGGCCTTGATTTCCCGCGCCAGCTCCGGCACTTGTTCGATCAGTTTGCCAAGATCGCCCGGCAGCGGATGCTGGGCCAGCAATTTGGTCAGGTTCTTCGCCGTGGTTTCCAGCCAGTCGGCGGTGGAGCGCAGGCGCGTGTAGTGAGCGAAGTGGCCGATGGCCTTGTCCGGCAGGTGGTGACCTTCGTCGAACACGTAAATGGTATCGCGCGGATCGGGAAGCACCGCACCGCCGCCCAGCGCCAGATCAGCCAGGACCATATCGTGGTTGGTGACGATCACGTCGACCTTGCCCATGCCTTCGCGGGCCTTGTAGAAGGCGCACTGACCGAAGTTCGGGCAATGACGGTTGGTGCATTGACTGTGATCGGTGGTCAGACGCGCCCAATCGGCGTCTTCCAGCGCATTCGGCCAGCTGTCGCGGTCGCCGTCCCATTTATTGCCGGCAAGCTTTTCGATCATGCTGGTGAACAGCTTCTGACTGGCCTCATCGACCTCTATCTTGAAGCCTTCTTCTTCGAACAGCTGGGCGGTGGCGGTTTGCGCGTGACCTTCCTGCAGCAACATGTCGAGCTTGGACAGGCACATGTAGCGACCACGGCCCTTGGCCAGGGCGAAGGTGAAATTCAGCCCGCTGTTGCGCATCAGGTCGGGCAAATCCTTGTAGACGATCTGCTCTTGCAGGGCCACGGTCGCGGTGGCGATGACCAGACGTTTGCCGGCGGCTTTGGCCGTGGGGATCGCCGCCATGCTGTAGGCCACTGTCTTGCCGGTACCGGTGCCGGCTTCCACCGCGACAATCGCGGGGTCGCCACTGCGCCGGCCTTCGTCGTCGGTGTCGATATCCCCGAGGACTTTGGCGATTTCAGCGATCATCAGGCGCTGGCCATAACGCGGCTTGAGGCTCTTGGCCTCTAGAAAACGCGAGTAGGCGCCCTGGATCGTGGTTTTGAGTTCAGTGCTGATCATGAATTGTCGGGCGCAAAAAACGCTGGATAAATTTTCAGTGGTTTCGGATGGCGGCTATCATACCCCGCTAATTAATCCCGCGCAGAACGGAGTGCCCCAATGACACCTTTTAGCCTCGTTTACCCCCTGCATGTGCTGTCCGCCCTGGTCTGGGTCGGCGGTATGTTTTTCGCCTGGATGGTCCTGCGCCCCGCGGCTGTGAAGGCCCTCGACGGCCCTGCCCGCCTAACCTTGTGGGTGGAAGTGTTTCAAGGTTTTTTTCGCTGGGTATGGGTTGCGGTAATTCTGTTGCCGATCAGCGGCGTGGGCATGCTGCATTTGCAACAGGTCGGTTTTGAGACCGCGCCGAAGTATGTGCAGGTGATGATGGGCTTGTATGTGGTGATGACGGCGCTGTTTATCCGGATTCAGGGGCTGATGCTGCCGGAGTTGCATAAAGCAGTGGACGCGAAGGACTGGCCGGCGGGTGCGGCGGTGTTGGGGCGGATTCGCCGGGTGGTGGGGCTTAATCTGATTATCGGGTTGGTGTTGGTGGCGATTGCGGCGGCGAGGCCGATGTTCTGAATATGGGGTAAAGATCAAAAGCCCCTCACCCTAGCCCTCTCCCGGAGGGAGAGGGGACTGAATGGGGGATATTTGAGGGATACGCCGACTTGAGAGATCGGCCTTGAATCCATAATCGACCCGATCTTTCAGGTCGACGTTTAACTCACGACATCTCGGTCGGCCCCCTCTCCCTACGGGCGGTCCGACGTTTCGGGAGGGCTGGGCGGGCGGCGTTCCGATGAGGGTCTGCTTTTACAGGCGCTGCACAGTCACAGCCCCCGCCGCCCCCACAGGCCCAGGCTGTCCATCCGCCCCGGCCTTGCCGTTCTTGCCGCCATCGGCGCGATACACCAGGCAGCCCTTGGACTTGCCGCCCTTCCCTGCTTTACCGCCAACGCCCGCCGGGCCTCCAGGACCGCCAGCGACATTGACCTTGATCAGCTCGACCGGAAACTCGCGCGGCACTTCAAGGCGCACCAGCGCACCCGGTGCGCCAGGTTGGCCGTCACTGCCGTTACTGCCATCAAAACCATGCCCGGCCGAGCCATAAGTACAGCCTGGGTCTTCACCATTCCCGCCATCGAGGCCGACAAAACCCGGCGCACCGGTGCCGCCACGGGCGTCGACCAACAGTTGCGGCGCCTTCAACGCCTTGAATTGCAGATTCAGATTACGTCCGGCGCGGGCGGCTTTTTCATAAGTGCCCGGCGCACCGCGTGCGGTGATCTTGCTGCCATCGCTCAGCTCGGCGCGCGCGACCTTCATGTCCAGCGCCTGTTCACCCGGAACGATTGCAATGCGCGCTTCATGGCCAAGGCGCAGTTCACCGACGCTCAATTCGGTCACGTTGGCAGGAATCAACAGCGTGCCGTAATCGGCCACTTCCAGTTTTTCCAGTTGCAACGTGCTGGCCGTGTTGGGCAAACGCATCAGCGAATTGGTTTCGACGCTGACCACTTGAGCACAGGCCAATGGGCTGATGAATGCAGCGAGCAAGCAGAGTTTACGCATGGGAAGAAGCCTCCGGAGCGGCCGGGGCCGGGATGGTTTGCAGGTGGAAAACGCCAAACAACAGGATGCGACCACGGTCACGCCAAGGGTGCTCACGCCCCTTGAGGCTGCGATTGCACAGCAGCACTTCGAACACATGGATCAGCAACAGCAGACCGCCGGCCAGATTGACCAGCAGATGCAGCGGATGTACGAAAGGCACCAGTTGATTGGCCAGCACCACGCAGCAGAACAGCAGGGTCAACAACCGCCCCAGCCCCCAGAACACTTTCATACGCCCCCCGTGTTGCGAATTATTCTTTGGGCGCACAGTAACGGCTTCTGCGGGGGATAAGCCAGAGGGATAAATGAAAAAACTTCGATCGTCTGCCAAATGGCTGCCGAAACGACGCTGATCGTCGCCCGGCAGCTCTAGCCTGCGCCCTACAGACGCGTCCTAACGATTGATGTGCAACTCCACACGACGGTTCTGCGCGCGCCCTTCATCGCTGGCGTTATCGGCAACCGGCTCGCTTTCACCGCGACCTTCACTGGTGAGTTTGTTCGGCGCCAGGCCCTGGCTCAGCAGATAAGCGGCGACACTGCTCGCACGCCGTTCCGACAATGCCTGGTTGTAGGCATCCGACCCTTTGCTGTCGGTGTGACCGATGACCTTGATGCTCACCACGTCAGCATTGCGCAGTTTGTCCATCAGCGTATCGAGCTGGGCTTTGGCAGCCGGGGTCAGGTCGGACTTGTCGAAATCGAACAGCACGTTGCCGGCATCGCTGAGGGTGATGACTTCAGTTTGCGGTGCAGGCTCCGGCACTTTTTCCGTGACCGGGTACTGCGGCAACGGGCAACCACGGTGATCGACCGGGGTATTTTCCGGGGTGTCCGGGCAACGGTCACGGCGGTCGAACACACCATCGCCGTCTTCATCGCCGTCCTGGGCATAACAGATCAGTCCGCCGGTGAGGATCCCCAGCGCCGCGCCGCCGCCGGCCCAGCCGCCACTTTCAATGGCGCCGAGACCGCCACCGACCAGCCCGCCGATAAGGCTGCAGATCGGCCACGTACGTTGATTGAGGGGTGCAGTGCCATCGCTGTGGGTGGCGCAACCGGTGAGCAAACTGCCTAGCAGCAGCACCGGCAAGACGGACCTTGAGAAAACAGTCATTGTGAAAGCTCCTGTGTCACCGGCCCATACCGGTTACACAGGAGTAAAGACCCGCATCCGCGACTGCACAAGCCGCGGATGCGAGAGGGGCTCAACGCTGGATTTTGATTTCGGTACGACGGTTTTGCGCGCGGCCGTCAGCGGTTTTGTTGTCGGCAACAGGCTGGCTTTCACCCAGACCGGACACCGAAACGAAGCTGGCGCGAGGCACACCTTGCTGGATCAGGTAATCCACCACCGAGTGCGCGCGACGATCCGACAGTTTCTTGTTGTAGGCATCGCTGCCCACGCTGTCGGTGTGACCAGTTACGGTCAGTTGCGCCGTCGAGGATTCCTGTTTCAGGCGGGTGGCGACCTTGTCGAGCACTTGCTTGTCAGGGCCGGTCAGCGTGGCTTTGTCGAACTGGAAGTGCACATCACGGATAACAATGGTTTCTTCCTTGACCACTACAGCTTCTTCGACCACGGGTGCAGGCGCTGGTGGAGGGCAACCGTCAGCATCGACCTGTACGCCTTTAGGCGTGCCCGGGCACTTGTCGCGACTGTCCGGCACACCATCGCCGTCTTCGTCGCCATCACCGTGAACCCAGCAATAGGCCGCTGCCGTGCCACCAACCAGCAACGCACCGTAACCGGCCCATGCCGAACTTTCGGTTGCGCCGAGGCCGGCACCGACGACACCACCGACCGCCGCACAGGTCGGCCAGTCGGTTTTCTGCAAACCTGCGCAACCAGTCAACACACTGGTTAGCAGAATCAAAGGTAATGCTGTCCGAACTATGCTCATCTGGTTTTCTCCTGAGGGATCGGCTTAGAACCGATTCAGGGAGTAAAGACCGGAGTTTTAATCTCCGCCAGCAATAGGCCACCGCTGTTTGCGAGCGTGTTCACAGGACTTCGGCACATTTGCCGCAAACGGGCGGAACAGGGCTCTTTGCCGCCAACGTCAGGCAGGCTAGTCTTGGCGGTCTGATTGAGGAGCTTTGATGAACGTCGCCATTTCTTCCCGCACGCCGCAACAGGCGTTGGCCGCTTTGCTGGATCGCTACGCCCCGGCGCGTCTGCTGCTGATTGGCGCTAGTGAGTTTCCGGCCCTGAGCGCCTTTAAAGAGGCACATCCAGACACCGTCGTGGCCCATGCCGCGCCGGGCGCACTGCCTGCCGAACTGGCGGCACAGCGTTTCGACCTGGCGCTGGTGGTCGATTGCCTGGAACATTTGCCCAAGCGCGATGGCCTTAACCTGTTGGGTGGGATTCGCAATCTCAACGCCAGTCGCATCGCCGTGCTGGCGGACCTGTCGGCGAGCGGCTGGCAGGAAACCGACTTCTATTCACTGGCGCTGCAAGCCAGCGAGCGCTTTCAACGCGACGATCAAGTGCTGACCCTGTTCACCTACGATCTGCTTGACTACAAACAAGTCCCCGACTGGCTCAACTCACGGTTCTGGGCCAATCCGGAAAACTTCGGGAAATACTGGTGGTAATGCAATGAGTACAGCCATTTGCCCGTGCGGCAGCGGCAATCTGCTGGATGCCTGCTGCGGCCATTATCACGAAGGCCATCCGGCGCCGTGCGCTGAGGCCCTGATGCGTTCGCGCTACAGCGCCTATGTACTGGGCCTGATCGATTATCTGGTGGCGACCACCCTGCCCGCTCAGCAAGCAGGGCTGGATCGCCAGTCGATCAGCAACTGGAGCGCGCAGAGCACCTGGCTCGGCCTCGATGTCGAAAGCTCGGAAGTCTTCGGCGGTCAGCCGGAACACGCCTTCGTCACCTTTACTGCGCGCTGGCACGACAGCCAAGGCGAACACAGCCACCGCGAACGCTCATCGTTTGTGCAGAATGCCGGGCGCTGGTACTTCATTGATCCGACGGTGCAATTGAAATTGGGGCGCAATGACAGCTGCCCGTGCGCCAGCGGGCAGAAATTCAAGAAGTGCTGTGCGGGGTATTTCGGCGCTTAAGATCAAAAGGTCGCAGCCTGCGGCAGCTCCTACACAGGATTTGCGTTTCCCCTGTAGGAGCTGCCGAAGGCTGCGATCTTTTAGCGGCTAGACTGCCCGCAAAGGGAGTAAAACCATGCTCGGTCGCTGGCGCACACTACATTTTCTGTTTTTGATGCTGATCCTCAACCTCGGCGGCTGCGCGTCGTGGTTCAGCGATGACAGCGTCGACCCCGCCGTGCATCTGGTGAAAGTCGAAGTGGTGCGCGCCAAACTGCTCGAACAGAAATTCATCCTGCACTTTCGCGTCGATAACCCCAACGATAGCGACCTGACCGTGCGCGGGCTGGAATATCGCATTCATCTGGCCGATATGCTGCTGGCCGAAGGCGAGCATGAACACTGGTTCACCGTCGGGCCCAAGCGCAGCGCCTATTTCAAAGTGCCGATCCGCACCAACCTCTGGCCGAAGGTAAAAGACGTGGTGAAAATGTTGAAAAATCCGAACCAGCAGATTCCCTATCGACTACAGGGTGAAATGGAAACCGGTTTATTCATCGCCCACTACGTGCACCTTGAGCGCAATGGCGTGATAATCCCCGCCGATTTAATTCCGGAGCAACACCGATGACCCAGCAACCTCATGTCCATGGCCCTGACTGCAACCACGATCATGACCATCATCACGAGCATGACCACGGCCATGTTCACGGCCCGAACTGCGGCCACGCCCACCAGGAACCGGTGCGCAACGCCCTGAAAGACGTCGGCCGCAACGACCCTTGCCCATGCGGCAACGGCAAGAAATTCAAGAAGTGCCACGGCGCGTGATGCCCGAGGCGAAGCACTTCTTCGCCTGACCCACCGCCTTCGCGAGCAGGCTCGCTCCCACAGTCAATCGAGTTCCTTCAGTTGGAATGCAATACCTGTAGGAGTGAGCCTGCTCGCGATGAGGCCGGCACATTCAACATCCTTGGCAACTGACAGACCGCTATCGCGAGCAGGCTCACTCCTACAGGTGAGCGGGTTTCTTCAGTTGCAATACAATCCCCTGTGGGAGTGAGCCTGCTCGCGATGAGGCCGGCACATGCAACATCGTTGTCGCCTGAAAAACCGCTATCGCGAGCAGGCTCACTCCTACAGGTGAGCGGGTTTCTTCAGTTGCAATGCAATCCCCTGTGGGAGCGAGCCTGCTCGCGAAGGGGCCGGCACATGCAACATCGTTGTCGCATGAAAAACCGCTATCGCGAGCAGGCTCACTCCTACAGGTGAGCGGGTTTCTTCAGTTGCAATGCAATCCCCTGTGGGAGCGAGCCTGCTCGCGAAGGGGCCGGCACATTCACTGAGTCCTTTTCAGCCTGCTGCCAAAATCTGTGCACAGCTGACCACCGCCGCATACTCCCCGTGCAAATTCCCCAGCGACATCCCGTGCACCTCTTCCGCCGTGCGCAATGTGCCGAAATAATCGGCCTTGTCGAAGGTGAAGCACGCATCCTCGGCCACCCACGCATCAAACCCCAGATTCCCCGCCGTGCGCGCTGTCGACTCCACCGAGTTGTTGGTCGCCACACCGACGATGATCAACTGGCAGATGCCCGCCTCCCGCAACCGCGCCTCCAACCCGGTGGCACAAAACGCATCCGGCACCTGCTTCTGAATCAGCCATTCACCGTCCTGCGGCAAAAACCTCTCTTGAAATTCCACCCCGTCCTGCTCAGGCCAAAACACCGAATCCGGCTCCCGCGACAGGTGCTGCACATGAACCACCGGCCTCGCGCTATGCCGCCACAGCCCCAGCAACTCAAGGATTCGTTCTTGCGCCTGAGGATTATTGCGCCGCCCCAAACGCGGCTCGAGGATGCCTTTTTGCTGGTCGATGATGATCAGTGCAGCGTTGGCCTGAAGCTCCATGGCGTTTTTTCTCATGCGGGGTCATTGAATTCTGCGCAGTTCAGCATCACCTCTTCCCCTTAAGCAAGCTATCGAACGCACACGGGACGACCTGACGCCGGCGTTTGCTGTCCGCACGCAAGTCCATTTCAGCTTTGGAGTTTTCCATGATCGACCTGTATTACTGGACCACCCCCAACGGCCACAAGATCTCCCTGTTCCTCGAAGAAGCCGGCCTGCCGTACAACGTGCACCCGATCAACATCAGCCAAGGCGAGCAGTTCCAGCCGCACTTTCTGAAAATCGCCCCGAACAATCGCATCCCGGCCATCGTCGACCACACGCCTGCCGATGGCGGTGAGCCGCTGTCGCTGTTCGAATCCGGGGCAATCCTGCTGTATCTGGCGGAGAAGACCGGGAAGTTTCTGCCCAAAGACCTGCGCGGTCGGCAAACGGCGTTGCAATGGCTGTTCTGGCAAATGGGTGGCCTGGGGCCGATGGCCGGGCAAAATCACCACTTCAGCCAGTTCGCCCCGGAGAAAATCCCTTACGCGATCAAGCGCTACATCGACGAAACCGCAAGGTTGTACGGCGTGTTGAACAAGCAGCTGGCCGAGAACGAATTCGTTGCGGGCAGCGAATACAGCATTGCCGACATGGCGATCTATCCGTGGATCGTCTCGCACAAATGGCAGAGCCAGAATCTCGAAGACTTCCCGCATATGCAGCGCTGGTTCAACCACATCAAGGATCGCCCGGCGACAGTGAAGGCCTACGCGTTGGTGCAGAAAATCAATCCACCCAAATCCTGATTTAACGGCAAAAGATCGCAGCCTGCGGCAGCTCCTACATGGGAATGCATGCCTATGCAGGAGTTGCCGCAGGCTGCGATCTTTTCCATTCGACAGAAATACACAAATAACCCCTGCCCCCGCTTGCGCGGCCACCTCCTGCTCACTAACGTAGCGCCTTTACTGACGCTACCCCCCGCAGGAGCTTTGCCATGGCCTCGCCAGCCCTTACTCATTTTCTTCCCCGGTTCGGCGTTGCCGCAGCAGTGGCCGGTGTTTTGGGCCTGTCCGGTTGCCAGACCTGGAACGCTCAGGACACCCTCCCGCCGACCTCCGGCGTGCAGCCGCTCAAGGGCCTGGCGCAGAACGTGTCGGTGCGACGCAATGCCATGGGCATGCCGTTGATCGAAAGTAATACTTTCCACGACGCGCTGTTCAGCCTCGGCTACGTCCATGCCAGCGACCGCATCAACCAGATGGTCACCCTGCGCCTGCTCGCTCAGGGCCGTCTGGCGGAAATGTCCGGCGCATCGATGCTCGATGCCGACCGCTACATGCGCGCGGTCAATCTAAAGAAAAGCGCCGGTGAGCTGTACAAAGCCTCGTCGCCACGCCTCAAGCGCTTCTTCGAAGTCTATGCGCGGGGCGTCAACGCCTATCTGTTCCGCTACGCCGACAAACTGCCGGGCGATCTCGCCTCCAGCGGCTACAAGCCTGAGTACTGGAAACCGGAAGATTCGGCGCTGATTTTCGCCCTGCTGAATTTCAGCCAGTCGGCCAACCTGCCGGAAGAGATTTCCTCGCTGGTGCTCGCACAAACCGTGACCACCGACAAACTTGCTTGGCTAACGCCGTCGGCGCCGGACGAAAACCTGCCACTGGCCGAGGCCGACAAGCTGCAAGGCCTCAAGCTCAACGGGCAAATTCCGGGGCTGACCGAGCTGAGCAGCGCCAGCCAGCAACTGTCGGCGCTGAACCTGCTCGGCACCACGTCTTCGAACAACTGGGCAATCGCCCCACAACGCAGCCGCAGCGGCAAGAGCCTGCTGGCCAGCGACGCCCATGGCCCGCTCGCCGCACCGTCGCTGTGGAGCTTCGTGCAGATCCGCGCACCGAAATATCAGGCCGCTGGCGTCACCGTTGCCGGTTTGCCGCTGGTACTCGGTGGTTTCAACGGCAAAGTGGCGTGGAGCATGACCAGCGTGCTCGGCGACAACCAGGACCTGTTTCTGGAAAAAATCCGTCGTCAGGGCAGCAGTTTGACCTACGAGGTCAACGGCAAATGGCAGCCGCTGGGCGTGCGCAACGAAACCTACTTCGTCAAAGGCCAGCGACCGATTCGGGAAGCGGTGTACGAAACCCGCCACGGCGCGCTGCTCAACAGTGCCCAGGCTGCGGCGCAAGGCAACGGTTTCGGCCTGGCCTTGCAGACGCCGAGCTTCACCGATGACAAATCGTTGGATGCGTTTTTTGATCTGACCCGTGCGCAAACTGTTGAACGAGCCTCGGATGCCAGCCGTGAAATTCGCGCTATCGCACTGAATCTGGTGTTCGCCGATGCAAGCAATATTGGCTGGCAGGTCACCGGGCGTTTCCCGAATCGACGTGAAGGCGAAGGCCTGCTGCCGTCGCCAGGCTGGGAGGGTCGCTATGACTGGGACGGTTACGCCGACCCGATGCTGCATCCGTACGATCAGGACCCGGCGCAAGGCTGGCTCGGCACCGCCAACCAGCGCGTGATTCCTCACGGTTACGGCATGCAATTGTCGAACTCGTGGGCGGCGCCGGAGCGTGGCGAACGTCTGGCGGAACTGGCTGGCAGCGGCAAGCACGACAGCCGTAGCGTGATCGCCATGCAATACGACCAGACCACCACGTTTGCCGCCAAGTTGAAGAAGGTCTTCGAAGAGCCGGGCATGAAACAACCGCTGAAACAGGCGATCGATGCCCTGCCGGAAGCGGATCGCAGCAAGGCCCGCGAAGCGTTTACACGGTTGATGGCGTTCGACGGCAAACTCAGCCCGACCTCGGCGGACGCTGCGATCTACGAACTGTTCCTGCAGGAAAGCATGAAGCAGATCTTCCTCGACGAACTCGGCCCGGAATCGAGCCCGGCGTGGAAAGCGTTTATCGCCAATGGTGATTTGTCCTACGCGGCGCAGGCTGACCATCTGTTGGGGCGCGAGGACAGTCCGTTCTGGGATGACATTCGTACGCCGCAGAAAGAAGACAAAGCGCTGATTCTCGCGCGCAGCTTCGCCGCGGCGATCAGCACTGGCGAGAGTCAGTTGGGCGGCGACCACCGCGCCTGGCAGTGGGGCAAATTGCACAGCTATGCCTGGAAGAACAGCAATGGCCAGACCGTGCGGGGGCCGCTGGCGGCCGGTGGCGATCACACGACGTTGAACACTTCGGCGTTCGCTTGGGGGCAGGACTTCACCACCACGCGTGCGCCGTCGATGCGTTTCATTGTCGACTTCGGCCAGACTGAACCGTTGATGGGGCAGAACGGTACGGGGCAATCGGGGAATCCGGTCAGCCCGAATTACCTCAATGGCATCGATGCGTGGCTGAAGGGGCAATACATCGGTCTGCCGATGCAGCCGCAGAACTTTGACCGGGTTTACGGCAAAACTCGTTTGACCCTTACTCCTGGCAAATAAGGCAAAAGGTCAAAAGCCCCTCACCCTAGCCCTCTCCCGGAGGGAGAGGGGACTGATTGAGGGTTGCTTGAGTCATACGCCGACCTGAACGGGCACTGCCGAATCCGGAATTTGCTCGGTTTAACTCGTCGGGCATCTCGGTCAGCCTTGTAAATCAAAAGCCCCTCACCCTAGCCCTCTCCCCGAGGGAGAGGGGACTGATTGGGGGTTGCTGCAGGTCTTCTCCGACCTGAACGGGCACTGCCGAATCCGGAATTTGCTCGGTTTAACTCGTCGGGCATCTCGGTCAGCCTTGTAAATCAAAAGCCCCTCACCCTAGCCCTCTCCCCGAGGGAGAGGGGACTGATTGGGGGTTGCTGCAGGTCTTCTCCGACCTGAACGGGCACTGCCGAATCCGGAATTTGCTCGGTTTAACTCGTCGGGCATCTCGGTCGGCCTTGTAAATCAAAAGCCCCTCACCCTAGCCCTCTCCCGGAGGGAGAGGGGACTGATTGGGGGTTGCTGCAGATCTACGCCGACCTGAACGGGCACTGCCGAATCCGGAATTTGCTCGGTTCAACTCGTCGGGCATCTCGGTCGGCCTTGTAAATCAAAAGCCCCTCACCCTAGCCCACTCCCGGAGGGAGAGGGGACTGATTGGGGGTTGCTTGAGTCATACGCCGACCTGAACGGGCACTGCCGAATCCGGAATTTGCTCGGTTTAACTCGTCGGGCATCTCGGTCGGCCTTGTAAATCAAAAGCCCCTCACCCTAGCCCTCTCCCCGAGGGAGAGGGGACTGATTGGGGGATGCTGCAGATCTACGCCGACCTGAAGGTGTTGCACCGAATCCGGAGTTAACTTGGTTCGTGCTGTGCCGAATCCTGAGTTAAGTCGGTTCGTGCTCTGCCAAATCCTGAGTTAAGTCGGTTCGTGCTCTGCCAAATCCATAATCGACTCGGTCTTTCAGGTCGATGTCACTCGCCAGACACCTCGGTCGGCCCCCTCTCCCTCTGGGAGAGGGCTGGGGTGAGGGTTGCTCTTCAAAGTCGATAGAACTTCCGGACACGCGCCAACCTCATAGCTAACAAGCCCCCCCATTCCTGGTAACGACATGGACCTTGTTATCGCCCGTCCCGAAGGTCTTTATTGCCCTGCCGGGGATTTCTACATTGATCCGTGGCGCCCTGTCGAGCGCTCGGTCATTACCCATGCCCACGGCGATCATGCCCGTACCGGCAACCAGCACTACCTCGCCAACAGCGCCAGCGAAGGGATTCTGCGCGCGCGACTCGGTCAGGACATCAACCTGCAAACCCTCGCCTACGGCCAGCGCCTGACGCACCACGGCGTCACTTTGAGTTTTCACCCCGCCGGGCATGTGCTCGGCTCGGCACAAGTACGTCTGGAATACGGCGGCGAAGTCTGGGTCGCATCGGGTGACTACAAAATCGAACCCGACGGCACCTGCGCCCCGTTCGAACCGGTGCGCTGCCACACCTTCATCACCGAATCGACCTTCGGCCTGCCGATTTATCGCTGGCAGCCACAGGCGCAGGTATTCAGCGAGATCAACCAGTGGTGGGCCGCCAACATCGCCGCCGGCAAGGCCAGCGTGTTGTTCTGCTACTCGTTCGGCAAGGCCCAGCGGATTCTCCACGGCATCGACGCAAGCCTCGGTCCGATCCTCAGTCACGGCGCGGTCGAGCCGCTCAACCGGGTCTATCGCGAGGCGGGCGTGTACCTGCCGCCGACGATCTACGCCGGCGACGTGAAAAAAAGCGACCCGATCATGCGCCAGGCCCTGGTCATCGCCCCACCCTCGGCGGGAGGCAGCAGCTGGATGCGCCGCTTCGGCGAGTTCAGCGATGCGTTTGCCAGCGGCTGGATGCGTTTGCGCGGCACCCGCCGGCGGCGCGGCGTTGATCGCGGTTTCGTGCTCTCCGATCACGCCGACTGGCCCGGCCTGCTCTGGGCCATCGAGCAGACCGGCGCGGAACGGGTGATGGTCACCCACGGCTCGATTGGCGTGCTCGTGCGGCATCTGCGCGAACAGGGTCTGGACGCCCAGGGTTTCAACACTGAATACGGCGATGACGAAGAAGAAAACATCGCTGCCGAACCGACCATCGCCGAGATGCCAGCATGAGAGCATTCGCCGAGTTGTACGCCGAACTCGACGCGACCACGTCAAGCAACGCCAAACTGGCGGCGATGCAGACCTACTTCGCCCAGGCCGAACCCCATGACGCCGCGTGGGCCGTGTACTTTCTGTCCGGTGGCCGGCCCCGGCAACTGGTGCCGGTGCGAATCCTGCGCGAACTGGCTGTCGAGATTTCCGGCCTGGAACCGTGGTTGTTCGAAGAAAGTTATCAAGCAGTCGGCGACCTCGCGGAAACCATTTCGCTGGTACTCGCGGAAAACCCGCACAGTTCCGACGCCGGCCTCGCCGAGTGGATCGAAGACAAACTGCTGCCGCTACGCGGTGAAACACCGGAATACCTCAGCCGCCAACTGCCCGCCCTGTGGGCGCAACTGGATCGATCGAGCCTGATGCTCTGCATCAAATTGATCACCGGGAGTTTCCGCGTTGGCGTCTCGAAATTGCTGGTCACCCGCGCCTTGGCCTCAATGGCCGGACTGGACAGCAAGCGCGTGGCGCAGCGTCTGGTCGGTTACACCGATCTGTCCAACCGGCCGAGCGCCGCCAGTTACTTGAAACTGATCGCTCCTGAATCCAGCGATGAACATGCCCAGCGCGGCGGTCAGCCCTACCCGTTCTTCCTCGCCCATGCCTTGTCGCAACCGGTGGAAGAATTCGAAACGCTGATCGGCCCGGTCAGCGATTGGCAGATTGAATGGAAATGGGATGGCATTCGCGCGCAAGTGGTCAAGCGCGAGGGGCGGCTATGGATTTGGTCGCGGGGCGAGGAACTGGTCACCGAGCGTTTTCCCGAATTGGATGTGCTGGTACACGGCTTGCCCGACGGCACGGTGATCGACGGCGAAATCGTCGTGTGGAAAAGCACGCACCCGCGCACCGAAGACGCCTTTGATCCGCAATCGACCGAACCACCGGCCGTGCAGTCCTTCGCCCTGCTGCAACAACGTATCGGCCGCAAGACCCTCGACAAGAAAATCCTCGAAGACGTGCCGGTGGTGGTGCTTGCCTACGACTTGCTCGAATGGCAGGGCGAAGACTGGCGCAATCAGCCGCAGGCCAAACGCCGTGCGCAACTGGAAGAGGTCATCGCCCGCTGTAACAGTCCGGTGCTGCTGGCCTCACCGGTGCTGACCGGCACTGATTGGTTCGACCTCGCCCGCCAACGCGAGTCTTCGCGGCGACTGGGTGTCGAGGGAATGATGCTCAAGGCGCGCGACGCGTTGTATGGCGTGGGGCGAACCAAGGACATGGGCGTCTGGTGGAAGTGGAAAGTCGATCCGTTCAGTGTCGATGCCGTGTTGATTTATGCGCAGCGCGGCCATGGCCGGCGGGCCAGTTTGTACAGCGATTACACCTTTGCCGTGTGGGACGGCCCGCCCGAGTCCAGCCAACGCGCGCTGGTGCCGTTTGCCAAGGCCTATTCCGGGCTGACCGATGCGGAGATGCGTCAGGTCGACAGCATCGTGCGCAAGACCACGGTGGAGAAATTCGGCCCGGTGAGCAGTGTGAAGCCGAGTCTGGTGTTTGAGCTGGGTTTCGAAGGCATCGCCCTGTCGCGGCGGCATAAGAGCGGGATTGCCGTGCGGTTTCCCCGGATGTTGCGCTGGCGTCAGGATAAAACCGTGGATGAAGCGGACAGCCTAGCCACATTGCAGGATCTTCTCGCCTGACCCCGTTTCCCGGGACATTGATCGTTCCTACGCTCCGCGTGGGAATGCCTCAACGGACGCTCCGCGTTCGGCCTTGGAGGGGACGCGGAGCGTCCCGGGCTGCATTACCACGCAGAGCGTGGGAACGATCAACGATCTGCTTGCCTGTCCCCGATAAGCCACATATCAGTGCACGCTTTCTGCCGCGCCCGTTTTCGTGCACTCATCCATTGATCTTGTAGCTCTCCTCACCTTTTAAAACACTTGTTCGGGACTCTGGTTCGGAAATTGCTACTTTCTATAGGTCGTACGCGTTCCAGTAACAATAATTCTGCGCCACAAGCGCTCATATTGGTTCTTAGGGATTGAATAATGAAAAAAGCATTGCTGACCCTTTCTGCACTGGCGTTGTGCATGGCCGCTGGCTCCGCGCTGGCCAAGGAATATAAAGAGCTGCGCTTTGGCGTTGACCCTTCGTACGCACCGTTTGAGTCGAAAGCGGCCGACGGCAGCCTGGTGGGCTTCGACATCGACCTGGGCAACGCGATCTGCGCCGAACTGAAGGTCAAGTGCAAGTGGGTCGAAAGTGACTTCGACGGCATGATTCCGGGCCTCAAGGCCAACAAATTCGACGGTGTGATCTCGTCGATGACCGTGACCCCGGCCCGCGAAAAAGTCATCGACTTCTCCAGCGAACTGTTCTCCGGCCCGACCGCTTACGTGTCGAAAAAAGGCTCCGGCATCACCGCAGACGTTGCGTCACTGAAGGGCAAAACCGTCGGCTACGAACAAGGCACCATTCAAGAAGCCTACGCCAAAGCCGTGCTGGACAAGGCCGGCGTGAAAACCCAGGCCTATCAGAACCAGGATCAGGTGTATTCCGACCTGACTTCCGGCCGTCTCGACGCCGGTATTCAGGACATGCTGCAAGCCGAACTGGGCTTTTTGAAGTCGCCACAGGGCGCCGACTATGACGTCAGCAAGCCGGTCGACAACGAATTGCTGCCAGCCAAAACCGCTGTCGGTATTAAGAAAGGTAACACTGAGCTGAAGGCGCTTTTAGATAAAGGTATCAAAGCGTTACACGATGACGGCAAATACGCCGAGATTCAAAAGAAACACTTTGGCGATCTGAATCTGTACAGCGGCAAATAATGCCCCGGCGCCCATCCTCGATGGGCGCCTTTTCCATCCGCTCAGGTTGCTGATTTATGTTCGAAAACCTCTTACAAAATCTGGGGCTCGCAGCCTTCAGCCTCAAGGGTTTTGGCCCGTTGCTGTTGGAAGGCACCTGGATGACCATCAAATTATCGGCGTTGTCGCTGCTGGTGGCCGTGTTGCTCGGCCTGCTCGGCGCCAGTGCCAAACTGTCAAAAATCAAACTGGTGCGCCTGCCCGCCCAGCTCTACACCACGCTGATTCGCGGGGTGCCGGATCTGGTGCTGATGCTGCTGATTTTCTACAGCCTGCAAACCTGGCTGACTTCCCTGACCGACTACATGGAATGGGAATACATCGAAATCGACCCGTTCAGCGCCGGGGTGCTGACGCTGGGCTTTATTTATGGCGCGTATTTCACCGAAACTTTCCGTGGGGCGATCCTCGCCGTGCCGCGCGGTCAGGTTGAAGCCGCCACCGCGTATGGCCTCAAACGCGGCCAGCGCTTTCGCTACGTGGTGTTTCCGCAAATGATGCGCTTCGCCCTGCCGGGCATTGGTAACAACTGGATGGTGATGCTCAAGGCCACCGCGCTGGTGTCGATCATCGGCCTCGCCGACCTGGTCAAAGCCGCGCAGGACGCCGGTAAAAGCACTTATCAACTGTTCTACTTCCTGGTTCTCGCCGCGTTGATCTATCTGCTGATCACCAGTGCCTCGAATTTCATCCTGCGCTGGCTTGAACGTCGTTATGCCGCCGGTTCCCGGGAGGCCGTACGATGATCGAACTTCTGCAGGAATACTGGCGCGCCTTCCTTTATACCGACGGCCAGAACATCACCGGGCTGGCAATGACGATGTGGTTGCTCAGCGCCTCGATCTTCATCGGTTTTCTGGTGTCGATTCCGCTGTCGATCGCCCGCGTCTCGCCACACTTCTACATTCGCTGGCCGGTGCAGTTCTACACCTACCTGTTCCGGGGCACGCCGCTGTATATCCAGTTGCTGATTTGCTACACCGGGATTTACAGCCTCGCCGCCGTGCGTGCGCAGCCATTGCTCGACAGTTTCTTTCGCGATGCGATGAACTGCACAATCCTCGCCTTCGCCCTCAACACCTGCGCCTACACCACGGAGATTTTCGCCGGGGCGATTCGCAGCATGAACCACGGCGAAGTCGAAGCGGCCAAGGCTTACGGGCTGACCGGCTGGAAGCTGTATGCCTACGTGATCATGCCCTCGGCCCTGCGCCGATCGTTGCCGTATTACAGCAACGAAGTGATCCTGATGCTGCACTCGACCACCGTGGCTTTCACCGCGACCATCCCCGACATTCTGAAAGTTGCGCGGGACGCCAACTCGGCGACCTTCCTGACCTTTCAGTCGTTCGGCATCGCCGCGCTGATCTACCTGACCATTACCTTTGCGCTGGTCGGCCTGTTCCGCCTTGCCGAACGCCGATGGCTGGCCTTCCTCGGCCCGACTCACTAGGACAACCCTGCAAATGCGCCACCTGATCCATGACTTGCTGGCCCCGCTGCCGGGGACCGCACGACAGATCCACAGCTTCCACTTCGGCCCGGAGCAGGCCAAGGGCAAGGTCTACATCCAGTCTTCGCTGCATGCGGATGAACTGCCCGGCATGCTCGTCGCCTGGCACCTCAAGCAGCGTCTGGCCGAGCTGGAAGCCGCCGGGCGCCTGCGCAGCGAAATCGTGCTGGTGCCAGTGGCCAACCCGGTCGGCCTCGAACAAGTGCTGATGGACGTGCCGCTGGGCCGCTACGAACTGGAGAGCGGGCAGAACTTCAATCGCTGGTTCGTCGATCTCAGCGAAGAGATCGGCAACGCCATCGAGGGCAAGCTGAATGACGATCCGCAGCACAACCTCGAACTGATCCGCACACATCTGCGCAACGCCCTCGCCCGCCAGACCGCCAGCACGCAACTGCAATCCCAGCGTCTGATCCTGCAACGGCTGGCCTGCGACGCCGACATGGTGCTGGACTTGCACTGCGATTTCGAATCGGTGGTGCACCTCTACACCACGCCCGAAGCGTGGCCGCAGGTCGAACCGCTGGCGCGCTACATCGAAGCGCAGGCGAGCCTGCTGGCCACCGATTCCGGCGGCCAGTCGTTCGACGAATGCTTCACTTTGCTGTGGTGGCAATTGAAGGAGCGCTTCGGCGAACATTTCGAGATTCCGCTCGGCAGTTTCTCGGTGACCGTCGAATTGCGCGGCCAGGGTGACGTCACCCATCCGCTGGCCAGCCGCGACTGCCAGGCGCTGATCGACTACCTGATCCAGTCCGATGCGATCGTCGGCGAAACCAAACCGCAGCCACCGTTGCCGTTCCCCGCCACGCCGCTGGCCGGTGTGGAACCGGTGACCACCCCGGTCGGCGGCTTGCTGGTGTACACCGCCACGGCCGGGCAAGTCCTGCAAGCCGGGCAGCAGATCGCCGAAATCATCGACCCGATCAACGACCGCATCACCCCTATTCATTGCACCAGCGCCGGCGTGATGTACGCCCGCTCGCTGCGCCGCATGGCCACGGCCGGCATGGTCATCGCCCATGTTGCGGGTGCTGAAGCCTATCGCAGCGGCTACCTACTTTCGCCTTGAGGATGTCTGTCCCATGTACAAACTGACCGTTGAAGGCCTGCACAAAAGCTATGGCGACCATCAGGTGCTCAAAGGCGTGTCGCTCAAGGCCAAGACCGGCGACGTGATCAGCCTGATCGGCGCCAGTGGCTCGGGCAAAAGCACCTTTTTGCGCTGCATCAATTTTCTCGAACAACCCAACGACGGCGCCATGAGCCTCGATGGCCAGGCGATCCGCATGGTCACCGACCGCCACGGCATGCACGTCGCTGACGCCGATGAACTGCAACGTTTGCGCACGCGGTTGGCAATGGTGTTCCAGCATTTCAACCTGTGGAGCCACATGACCGTGCTGGAAAACATCACCATGGCCCCGCGCCGTGTGTTGGGTTGCAGCAAACAGGAAGCCGATGATCGTGCGCGGCGTTATCTGGACAAGGTCGGCTTGCCGGCGCGAGTGGCGGATCAATATCCGGCGTTTCTCTCCGGCGGGCAGCAACAGCGCGTGGCGATTGCCCGGGCGTTGGCGATGGAGCCGGAGGTGATGTTGTTTGATGAACCGACCTCAGCGCTGGACCCCGAGTTGGTGGGGGAAGTGTTGAAGGTGATTCAAGGTTTGGCCGAGGAAGGCCGGACCATGATCATGGTGACCCATGAGATGAGTTTCGCCCGTAAAGTCTCCAGCCAGGTGTTGTTCCTGCATCAAGGCTTGGTGGAAGAAGAAGGCGCGCCCGAGGATGTGCTGGGCAACCCGAAAAGCGAACGCCTGAAGCAATTCCTCAGCGGCAACCTGAAATAACGCCGTACACAATCCCCCTGTGGGAGTGAGCCTGCTCGCGAAAGCGGTGTGTCAGTTAAGAAATTGTAGGCTGACACACCGCATTCGCGAGCAGGCTCGCACACATTCGTTTTCCATCGTCTACAAAAATCAAACTTGTCCGCCCGCCGTGCGGTCTCTGGAAGAACACCTCCAGAGCGCGCGCAGCCCGCATGGCGAAATCCCCCGACCTGGCAAAAATCTGGTTCAGCGCCCGCGACTGGAAGCCGTTCGCCTTTCAGAAACAGGTGTGGGCGGCGGTCAAAAACGGCGAATCCGGCCTGCTCCATGCCAGCACCGGTGCCGGTAAAACCTATGCCGTGTGGTTCGCGGCACTTAATCGCTTCGCGCGCTCGCAGCCTCCTGTCGAAGCCCCGCGCAAACGCAAAGCCCCCGCCGAACCGCTGACAGTCCTGTGGATCACCCCCATGCGTGCCCTCGCTGCCGACACCGCACGCGCCTTGCAGGCGCCGGTCGATGATTTGCAGATCCCATGGAGCATCGGCCTGCGCACCGGCGACACCAGCAGCAGCGAGCGCGCCCGGCAGAGCCGGCGCCTGCCGACTACGTTGATCACCACCCCGGAAAGCCTGACGCTGTTACTGGCCCGCGCCGATGCACAAGTCGCGCTGTCGAGTCTGCGCATGATCGTCGTCGATGAATGGCACGAACTGCTGGGCAACAAGCGCGGCGTGCAACTGCAACTGGCCCTCGCCCGCCTGCGGCATTGGCAACCTGAGCTGATCGTCTGGGGCGTGTCCGCCACCCTCGGTAATCAATCTCACGCCGAACAGGTGCTGATCCCACAGGGTGGCGGCATCAGCATTCAGGGACAAAGCGAAAAATCGCTGAAGGTCGATACCCTCCTCCCACCGGCGATTGAGCGTTTTCCGTGGGCCGGACACATCGGTCTGAAGATGTTGCCGCAGGTCGTTGCTGAACTGGATGCCTGCGCAAGCAGCTTGGTGTTCACCAATACTCGGGCGCAATCGGAAATCTGGTATCAGGCGCTGCTGGAGGCGCGGCCGGACTGGGCTGGGTTGATTGCGCTGCATCACAGTTCACTGTCTCGCGAGACTCGCGACTGGGTCGAGCAAGCCCTGAAGGACGGCCATTTGAAAGCCGTGGTCTGCACCTCAAGCCTGGACTTGGGCGTGGATTTCCTGCCGGTCGAGCGCGTGCTGCAAATCGGCTCGGCCAAAGGCGTCGCGCGTTTGATGCAACGTGCCGGGCGCTCCGGCCATGCACCGGGGCGCACGTCACGAGTAACGCTGGTGCCAACTCACAGCCTTGAGTTGATCGAAGCAGCCGCTGCCCGCGATGCCGTCGAGCAACGGCGCATAGAACCGCGCCTGTCGCCGCACAAACCGCTTGATGTGCTGGTGCAACATTTGGTCAGCATGGCCCTCGGTGGTGGGTTTATTCCTGAAGAGTTGTACGAAGAAGTCCGCGGCGCCTGGGCTTATCGCGACCTGACAGTCGCCGATTGGGCGTGGGCGCTGGCTTTCGTACGCCACGGCGGGATGTCTCTGACAGCCTATCCGGATTACCGCCGAGTCGAGCCGGACGAGCACGGCGTCTGGCGTGTGCCCGATGCACGGTTGGCGCGGCGTCATCGCATGAGCATCGGCACGATCGTCAGCGATGCCAGCATCCAGCTGAAATTCTGGAGCAAGGGCGGCGGAGGTAAACAGCTGGGCAGTGTCGAGGAAGGCTTTATTGCGCGGCTTAAACCGGGTGATGGTTTTCTGTTCGCCGGGCGTTTGCTGGAGTTGGTGCGAGTGGAAAACATGACCGCCTACGTCAAACGCAGCACCGCAAAAAAAGCCGCAGTGCCGCGCTGGAATGGAGGGCGGATGCCACTTTCCAACGAATTGGCCGAAGCCGTGGTCAGGCGCTTCAGTGCGGCGGCGCAAGGCGAGTTTGTCGGCCCGGAAATGCAGGCGTTGCGACCGTTGCTGGAAACCCAGATGCGCTGGTCGGGTTTGCCCACCACAGAAAACCTGTTGGCCGAAGTATTGAAGTCCCGCGAAGGCTGGCACCTTTTTCTCTACCCGTTTGCCGGGCGCCAAGTGCATCTGGGCCTGGCGAGCCTGCTGGCATGGCGCGTCAGTCAACGGCAGCCCGTGACGTTTTCCATCGCGGTGAACGATTACGGCCTGGAATTGCTCAGCGCTACGCCAATCGACTGGGCCGAGTATTTGAATACCGGTCTCTTCAATGCTGATGATTTGTTAGCGGACGTTCTGGCCAGCCTGAACGCCGGTGAACTGGCCCTGCGGCGCTTTCGCGAGATCGCGCGGATTGCCGGGCTGGTCTTCGCCGGCTACCCCGGCGCACCGAAAAGTACCCGACAGGTGCAGGCGTCCAGCGGACTGTTTTTCGAAGTGTTCAAACAATACGACGCCGACAATCTGTTGCTGGCGCAGGCCGGGGAAGAAGTCCTACGGGAAGAACTGGATATTCGTCGCCTGGAACAGACATTGGAGCGGATCAAGGGGATGAAACTGGACGTGCATCAGCTCAAACGTCCTACACCGCTAGGGTTTCCGCTGCTGGTGGAACGCATGCGCGAAAGCATGAGTTCGGAAAAACTCGCTGACCGGATCAGGCGAATGGTCGGTGATCTGGAGAATAGCGCCGACAAGGATAAATCCCGATGAATGCGGCCTACCCGGTGCGTCTGGCTGGTGAAGAGCTTTGGCTCTTGCCGGAGAAAGCCTTGTACTGGCCCGCGCAGCAGGTCTTGTTGATTGCCGATGTGCATTTCGGCAAAGCGGCGGCTTATCGCAGTCTTGGTCAACCGGTTCCACATGGCACCACGGCGAGCAACATCGCCGTGATTGACCGGCTGCTGGCAAAGCTGCCCTGCCGCTTATTGATCTTTCTCGGGGATTTCCTCCACGGGCCCGGCTCTCATGCCCCGGGCACGCTGGGCGCGCTGGCGCATTGGCGTGCGCGTCACGCGGAGTTGCCGATGACGCTGATCCGCGGCAATCACGACAAACGCGCCGGCGATCCGCCCGAATCGCTGAATATCAGGGTGGTGCCGGAACCGCTGCTACTTGGGCCATTCGCCTTGCAGCATGAACCGGACCCGCATCCTGAAAGACACGTGCTGGCGGGTCATGTGCACCCGGTCTATCGGTTACATGGCAAGGGTCGACAGAGTTTGCGCCTGGCGTGTTTCAGGCTCGGCGAACGCATGAGCCTGCTGCCGGCATTTGGCGCCTTTACTGGGGGCTATCCGGTCGAGAAGGATGAAAGCTGCAGGATTTTTGTCATCGGCGACAACGAAATATGGCCAGTCAGTTGAAGTCTTTGCAGACCTCATCTGACTGGCCATTCGTTTTCAATGCAGATCAGGCAACCGGTGCCGGTGGCGGCTCGTCCGGAAGCGTCGGTTCACCCGGCTCGGTCGGTTGTTCGTTAGGGGTATCGGGATCGGGTTGACCGGGAATTCCGCCGGCCATGCTCAGTGGCGGATGCGCCAACAAGGACCAGGCCAATACGCCAATCTGATTGGGCTCGAGCCTTGCCAGTTCGGCAGTGATTTGCGGATCGATCTTCATAGGGCACTCCTCGGCGAAGGCCCGTTTTGCCGAAAGCAAAAACGGGCAGTACACCCCATAGAGTGTCTGCCCGCCAAAGAATTCCCGCGATCTGTCGGATGGACCGATCAGGTCCGCGGCAAGGTCACGCCGCGCTGGCCCTGGTACTTGCCGCCACGATCCTTGTAGGACACTTCACACTCCTCGTCGGACTCAAGGAAGAGCATCTGCGCCACGCCTTCGTTGGCGTAGATTTTCGCCGGCAGGTTGGTGGTGTTGGAGAACTCCAGCGTCACGTGGCCTTCCCACTCAGGCTCGAGCGGCGTGACGTTAACGATGATGCCGCAACGCGCATAGGTGCTTTTACCCAGGCAGATGGTCAACACATTGCGTGGAATGCGGAAGTATTCGACGGTGCTGGCCAGGGCGAAAGAGTTCGGCGGGATGATGCAGACGTCGCTGTGGACGTCGACAAAGCTGCCCGGATCGAAGTTTTTCGGATCGACGATGGACGAGTTGATGTTGGTGAACACCTTGAAGTGATTGGTGCAACGTACATCGTAGCCATAGCTCGATACACCGTAGGAGATCACACGGCTGTCGTCGCTGCCGCGCATCTGGCGCTCGACGAACGGTTCGATCATGCCGTGTTCCTGCGCCATGCGGCGAATCCACTTGTCCGATTTGATGCTCATGGCGGGGGTGTCCTGAATAGCGAGGTGGAAAAATTCTGTCCGGCATCTTACCGGGCGCGCCGCCGGGTTCAAAGTGCGGGCTGCAATTCTCGCCGAACACCTATGAAATACTGGGTTTGGCGACGAACCGTCACACCGCCGATCCCGAAAACAGAGAAACCTTCGCAAGAAGCATTGGCACTTCTCGGAAACTGGGTTAAGGTGGCGTCACTGTGTTGCTTGTGTCACTGAGAATCTCTACACGATATGTTGAATTTCGATCCAACCATCTACAAGAATTTTTCCTGCTCTTTGCACTCAGTCTCGGCCAGGGTTCTTCCTGAGTCGCAGTTATCTTTGTTCAAGGAGTTACACCATGTCTAATCGCCAAACCGGTACCGTTAAGTGGTTCAACGATGAAAAAGGCTTCGGCTTCATCACTCCACAATCCGGTGACGACCTGTTCGTTCACTTCAAAGCTATCCAATCCGACGGCTTCAAAAGCCTGAAAGAAGGCCAACAGGTTTCTTTCATCGCTACCCGCGGTCAGAAAGGCATGCAAGCTGAAGAAGTACAAGTTATCTAACTTGTAGCTTCTTTAGAAAAGAGCCCCGCCCTTAAAAGCGGGGCTTTTTTGTGGGCGCCTGTTTTGTACAGGCACAAAAAAAACGCAGCCCGAAGGCTGCGTTTTTTATGAAGGGTTTACCAGGCCACGCCAAATCCTGCGGTGTAGCGGGTCTTGTTCAGATCCGCATCGTTGGTTCCGCTGATGATGTCGCGCTCGGCCTTGAGGTTGAGCGACGCCCAGTCGGTGACTTTGTAACGCAGCCCCAACTCAGCATCCAGCGCGTAATCGGCAACACCCGACAGCGGCTTGCCTACTTCACCGTTGGTGAAGAATTCGACCTTCTTGCCAATCAGGTATCGGTTGTAATCCCACTTCATCGCAACGGAATAGAAGTTGTCCTTGCTGCCATCGCGATACTCGTAATCGGTGCGGTTAAGCAGCGAGCCCAGCGAGAACGCACCCAACTCGTCATCCCAGAACTGATAGCCAGGACCGGTACCGACCACGCGCTGGCGCGCCAGCTCTTCGATGTGATCACGCTTGTAGTTCAAGCGACCCTGCCAGAACCATTGATCCGTCAGGAAGCGGTCGAGTGCGTATTCAGCGCGCCAGTTGTCAGTGGTGGTTTCGTCGTCCTGCACTTCGCGGTTGTATTCACCTTCGGCGGTGTGGCGCCAGCGCCCATGACGCGCCGAGGTCTTGAAACCGACATCGTAGTCATCGGTATCCTTCTCGGCGCGCTGATAGTCCAACGCCAGGTCGACATTGCCCTTCCACACCAGATCCTCGACCACCGGTTTCGGCTTGAGAATCTGCTGAATGCTCGCCAGCTCGACGGTTTTCGGCGCTTCACCGTTGGCCAGGGTGACTTTGCCATCTTCGGCGGCGGTCAGCGACTTGGACACTTCACCGCTGTAGGCATCCTGCTTGACCAGCAAGTGCTGATCACTGTCCAGAGTCTTGACCTCTTTCCAGTCAATGGTGACCGCACCGGCGTACTTGGTCTGGATCAACAGCTTGCCGCCATCGAACACGGTGATGGTGCCGCTCAACTTGTCACCGTTCTTCAACCAGACAGTGTCGGCAAGCAGGGGCGTAGACGCACTGAAAACAGCAAGGCACAGCAAGGATCTGGACAACATAAGCGAATCTAAGGCTCAAGTTTGCGAAAAAGGTCGGCATTATCCGTAGGAATAAGACCCTGACAAGGACTGACCGGACTATTTCTGATGAGTTCATTTCTCAACTGCGCGATCACCGATTACTCTGCAAGCCATCAAACTGATCATGCTCAGGAACCGCGTACGTGAAAGACCCGCTCGACAGCGTTGAAAACGATGCGCAAATCCGACGCACGGCGCTCTACTCAACGCTCGCCCAAGTGCCCGAAGGCAAAGTCGTCAGCTATGGTCAGTTAGCCGAGCTGGCCGGGTTGGGGCGCGCCGCCCGTTGGGTCGGCCGCACCTTGAGTCAGTTACCCGGCGATACCAAGCTGCCTTGGCACCGCGTGCTGGGCGCCGGCGGTCGGATCAGCCTGCCGGTGGGCAGCCCATCGGGCGATGAACAACGGGCCCGATTGCGCATGGAAGGCATCACCGTCCTGAACAATCGTGTGGATATTCAGCGCCATGGCTGGCGTCCGGTAGAGCACAGCGGTTAGAGTGCGCGCTTTGTTTCCGCAATCTTGAGGCAGACTTCAGCCCATGCCCCGTAAAACCTGGCGCGCCGCGCTAGCCGCTTATGCCAGTCCTTCGACGCTCGTGCTGTTGTTGCTCGGTTTCGCCGCCGGCCTGCCGTACATGCTGGTGTTCTCAACGCTTTCCGTCTGGCTGCGTGAAGCCGGTGTCGCCCGTGAAACCATCGGCTACGCCAGCCTGATCGGCCTGGCCTATGCGTTCAAATGGGTCTGGTCACCTTTGCTCGACCAATGGCGTCTGCCGTTGCTGGGCAAACTCGGCCGTCGCCGTTCGTGGCTGGTGCTCTCGCAAGCCTTGGTGATTCTCGGCCTGATCGGCATGGGTTTCTGCGATCCGCAGAAACATCTGTCCTGGCTGATCGCCATTGCAGTCGTCGTCGCTTTCGCCTCCGCCACTCAAGATATCGCGGTGGATGCCTATCGCCTGGAAATCGCCGAAGACAATCGCCAGGCCGCCCTCGCCGCCAGTTACATGTCGGGTTATCGCGTGGCTGCACTGCTGGCGACTGCCGGTGCCTTGTTTTTCGCTGAGGGCTTTGGCTCCACGGGCTTCAACTATCAGCACTCGGCCTGGGCCGGCACTTACGCACTGTTCGGCGCTCTGATGATTCCCGCGCTGCTGACCACGCTGTTCATGCGCGAGCCGCCAGTGCCACTGCGTACACAGTTGCAGGCCGGGCGCTACACCTTTATGCATCAACTGATGTCGGTGTTTGTGCTGATTGTCTTGCTGGTCTCGGTACCGGCGATGTTCACCCAGCTCTACAACACTGATTTCGCCAGCGTGCTGTTCGGCGGCATGAGCCCGCTCGACCTGCTGCTCGAAGATCGTGCCTTCCTGCGCGCGATTCTCTATACGCTGCTGACCGGTCTGTGTCTGTCGACCATGGGCCGTCGCGGCCTCGCACCGGTGCTGACCCCGGTCAATGACTTCATCCTGCGTTATCGCTGGCAGGCGTTTCTGTTACTGGGTCTGATCGCCACCTATCGGATGTCGGACACGGTAATGGGCGTCATGGCCAACGTGTTCTACATCGACCAGGGTTTCACCAAGGATCAGATTGCCAGCGTCAGCAAGATTTTCGGCTTGATCATGACGCTGGTTGGCGCCGGTATGGGCGGCCTGCTGATCGTGCGTTTTGGCATTCTGCCGATTTTGTTCATTGGCGGCGTCGCTTCCGCAGCCACCAACCTGCTGTTCGTGATGCTCGCTGACATGGGCCCGAACCTGCAGATGCTGGTGGTGACCATTTCCCTCGACAACTTCAGCTCGGGCCTGGCGACGTCGGCATTCGTTGCTTACCTGTCGAGCCTGACCAACCTGAAGTTCTCAGCCACCCAATACGCTTTGCTCAGCTCGATCATGCTGCTGTTGCCGCGCCTGATGGGCGGCTATTCCGGGGTCTTGGTCGAGAAGTTTGGCTATCACAGCTTCTTCCTGATCACCGCCCTGCTCGGCGTGCCGACGCTGGTGTTGATCGCCCTGCACTGGTTTCAGGAAAGCCGCCGCGAAGGCCCGACGCCAACGCCCGAGCCTGTGCCGACGCCGGTCGCAGAAGAATCGTAAGACGTTTCGGCAACGGCGGGAGGAATCCCGCCGTCGTGCCTCCCCACTGACCTCACGCCTGTACGTCGGCAAAACTCGCCGGTACACTGCGGAGTCATTTCCAGTCATAGCAACCGACAACGGCCAACCATGCGCACCAGTCAATTTTTGCTCGCCACACAGAAAGAAACGCCTTCCGACGCGGTCGTGATCAGCCACCAGCTGATGCTGCGCGCCGGCATGATCCGCAAACTCGCCTCGGGCCTGTACACCTGGCTGCCCATGGGCCTGCGAGTCATGCGCAAGGTTGAAGCCATCGTTCGTGAAGAAATGAACGCTGCCGGCTCTCTGGAAGTGTTGATGCCGAGCACCCAACCGGCCGAGCTGTGGCAGGAATCGGGGCGCTGGGAAGAATACGGCCCTGAGCTGCTGCGCATCAAAGACCGCCACGGTCGCGACTTCTGTGCGGGCCCGACCCATGAAGAAGTGATCACTGATCTGATGCGCAACGAGTTGAGCAGCTACAAACAGCTGCCGATCAACCTGTACCAGATCCAGACCAAGTTCCGTGACGAAATCCGCCCACGCTTCGGTTTGATGCGCGGCCGCGAATTCATCATGAAGGACTCGTACTCCTTCCACGCTGATCAGGCGTCGTTGCAGATCACCTACGACCGTATGCATGAAGCGTACTGCAACATCTTCACGCGCCTGGGTCTGAAATTCCGTCCGGTGGAAGCCGACAACGGTTCGATCGGTGGCGCTGGTTCGCACGAATTCCACGTACTGGCCGAGTCCGGCGAAGACGACATCGTCTTCAGCAACGGTTCCGACTACGCAGCGAACATCGAAAAAGCCGAAGCCGTGCCACGCGAAACTTCGCGCGCTGCTGCGACCGAAGAGCTGCGCCTGGTCGATACACCAGACACCAAAACCATCGCGGCGCTGGTGGAGAAATTCAATCTGCCGATTGAAAAGACCATCAAGACCCTGATCGTGCGCGCCGAAGAAGAAGGCAAGCTGATCGCGCTGGTGATTCGTGGCGACCACGAACTCAACGAAATCAAGGCTGCCCAGCAACCAGGCGTGGCCAGCCCGCTGGTCATGGCCACCGACGCCGAACTGCGTGACGCCATCGGCGCCGGCGCCGGTTCGCTCGGCCCGCTGAACCTGCCGCTGCCAATCATCATCGACCGCTCGGTCGAGCTGATGAGCGACTTCGGTATCGGCGCGAACATCGACGACAAGCACTACTTCGGCGTGAACTGGGAGCGTGACCTGCCCGTTCCGACCGTGGCTGACCTGCGTAACGTGGTCGCCGGTGACCCAAGCCCGGACGGCAAAGGCACGCTGGAAATCAAGCGCGGCATCGAAGTCGGGCACATCTTCCAGTTGGGCAACAAGTACAGCAAGGCGATGAAGTGCGAAGTGCTGGGCGAGAACGGCAAGCCAGTCACCCTGGAAATGGGTTGCTACGGCATCGGCGTGTCCCGCGTGGTGGCTGCGGCCATCGAGCAGAACAACGACGAAAACGGCATCATCTGGAGCGACACCCTGGCGCCGTTCCAGATCGCTCTGGTACCGCTGCGCTATGAAACCGAGCAGGTCCGCGAAGCCACCGACAAGCTGTACGCCGAACTGACGGCGGCCGGCTTCGAAGTGCTGCTGGACGATCGCGACAAGAAAACCAGCCCGGGCATCAAGTTCGCGGACATGGAGCTGATCGGCATTCCTCACCGGATCGTGGTCAGCGACCGCGGCCTCGCCGAAGGCAACCTGGAATACAAGAGCCGTACCGAAGGCGAAGCGCAAGCATTGCCGGTGGCCGACGTATTGTCCTTCCTGCAGGCCCGTATCCGCCGCTGAAACCAGATAGAGACGTCATGTTCAAGCGAAACACCTTAGGCCTCGGAGGCACCGCCCTGTGCGGTGCCCTGCTGGTCAGCGGCTGTGCCAATCACATGTCACAACGCAGCGAGCACGAAGAGCGGGTCGAGCGAAAGTTGCTCGACCATAGCCTGCAGATTGATGTCGGTGAGCCTAAGGAGCTAGAGCTGCCGCAGCGACGCGTGAAGATCAACGAACAGAAGACTTTCGAAGTCACCGAGTTCGAAGTGACGCGTCGCTACGATCGCTACACGCCCTATCAGCCTTGGCGGGAGGTCTACGAGATTCCGCTGGGCGCGGTGGCCGTAGTCGGTGGCGTCGGCGCGAACGTGGTCAACGTGTTTGCCCTCGGCAATTTGCCGGACAGCGTGACCAAAGACTGGCTGAGCTACGGTTTTGCCGGGCTCAACCCGTTCATGAACGTGCAGTCCAACGGTCGCGCGCAACAGAACCTCGCCGGTATCGATGAAGTCCAGCGCGACAAGCGCACGGAGTATTCGAGCCTGCCATGGAGCGAGCGCCCGGTGCAGGTCAAGGCTGGCAAGCAGACCTTTGACATGACCACCGATCGTAACGGTGTGCTGCGTCTGAACCTGCTCGACAGCCCGTTTGCCGAAAATGATCTCAATCATGTCGGCAAATTGCAGATCAGTGTCGAAGACGCCAAGGATGACGTGCACTCGGACTCATCGCTGATGATCAGCAGTCATCTGCGTGGCAAATTGCTGGAAGCGCACGGGCTGATCTACGACGATCTGGAAGACGACGAAGTGAGCCAGTGGGTGCATCGGGTCAAACGTCTGTCAGAACTGGGTCTGGAAGAAGAAGCCAGCGAACTGGAACAAAGCCTGATCGAACTGACGCGCAACGATCCTGAGTTACAGACTGAGTTTCTCAAGTCGTTGACCAAGGATGCCGGACGATTGGTGGCGGATCCAGGACCGAATTAAAGCCAATCGCGAGCAGGCTCACTCCTACATTGGAACGCATTTCAATGTAGGAGCGAGCCTGCTCGCGAAGAGGCCCTGACAGACACCGCAAATCTACCGCTCGAACAACTCCATCTGCTCAAACCCGCCGCGCAAGTCCTCCAGCCTTACCCCAACCCCCAACAACCGCACCGGTTTCCCGCCGCGATTGAACGCCTGTGTCAGCATCAACTGATAACTGCCCAGATCCCGCCCTGCCCCGGCCTGCTCCAGCGTCGTCTGGGTAAAGTCATGAAACTTCACTTTGACGAACGGCTTGCCCGGCCGATAGCTGCTGTCGATCCGCGCCATACGGGTTTTCAGGGTTTCCAGCAGCTCTGGCAGTTTGTCGAGGCAGCTGCGCAGGTCCGGCAGATCGACGTCGTAAGTATTTTCCACACTGATTGACTGACGCCGACTGTCGTTGTGCACCAACCGGTCATCGATCCCACGGGCGAGGCTCCACAGTCGCTCGCCAAAGCTGCCGAATTCACGCACCAGGGCCAATTTGTCCCACTCGCGCAATTGTGAGCAATCGACGATGCCGAGCTTGCCGAGCTTGTCGGCGGTGACCTTGCCGACGCCGTGCAACTTGCTCACCGGCAAACCGCTGACGAAGTCCTCGACCTGATCCGGCGTGATCACAAACAACCCGTTGGGCTTTTTCCAGTCGCTGGCGATCTTCGCCAGAAACTTGTTCGGCGCTACGCCAGCGGAAACGGTGATGTGCAATTGATTGGAAACGCGTCGGCGGATGTCCTGGGCGATCCGTGTAGCGCTGCCGCCAAAATGCGCGCTGTCCGAGACGTCCAGATAGGCCTCATCCAGCGACAACGGCTCGATCAGGTCGGTGTAATCGGCAAAAATCGTATGAATCTCTTTCGAAGCCTCGCGATACGCATCCATTCGCGGCTTGACGATGGTCAGGTCCGGACACAGCTTCAAGGCATGCCCCGAGGCCATCGCCGAACGCACGCCATACGCGCGCGCTTCATAGTTGCAGGTGGCGATCACCCCACGCCGGTCCGCCGAACCGCCCACCGCCAACGGCTTGCCGGCCAGGCGCGGGTCATCGCGCATCTCTATGGCGGCGTAAAAGCAATCGCAGTCAATGTGGATGATTTTTCGCTGAGTCATGTCAGAAAAGGGAATGTGGCAAGCCGGACCGGCAGTATCTCACTGACACCTGTATATAGCACCAGTGGTATGAATCTTCTTTCCAGGCGGTAGGAAATGTCTGTTGAATTTATTTTATCAATCGACGAGAGGCCTCCAATAGAGCTGAAAGCCTTGCTCCACCTGCCCTGCAGCGCAAAAAACACCCGAGAAAAGACGCTAACCGATTGAACCTCAACAGATTTTATCCAGATTGCGGGTTGACACCCCGGCGTTCCTCTGTAGAATGCCGACACACAGACGCGGGATGGAGCAGTCTGGTAGCTCGTCGGGCTCATAACCCGAAGGTCGTCGGTTCAAATCCGGCTCCCGCAACCAAACATCAAAAAAGGCTACTCGAAAGAGTGGCCTTTTTTGTGCGCGTCTGTTTTGTCGATTTCCTCTTCTTATAAAGAAGCGATCGCCAAACAGGAATTCTTTGCATTTCCGAAACTTAACTTCCCCCCTGCGACCGTTTGACGCTATTTCACACTTATTTGACCCTTTCCGGGATTAGCGGTTGACACCCCGTCGTTCGTCTGTAGAATGCCGCCACACAGACGCGGGATGGAGCAGTCTGGTAGCTCGTCGGGCTCATAACCCGAAGGTCGTCGGTTCAAATCCGGCTCCCGCAACCAAACATCAAAAAAGGCTACTCGAAAGAGTGGCCTTTTTTGTATCTGTTGAAAAAGTCCTTTCGCAACAATGATCTGTCACTGTGCAGTGAACCGCTTGGGATCTTCAGAGGTACTGACTTGCGACTATGCTTGAGTCGCAGGCAAGACGTCTGCAATCCAGGAACTGCCCTCGCCGATACCCGGTGAGAGGCGTAGTATTTTGTGATTATTTTTTTCTACAGGGATTGGTAACTTGGCTGGATACCTCCATCCTGTCGCGCACAATCCAAGAGGTGATTGATGCGCGCCAACTCGTCTGATCCACAAGACACCGTCACAGCGGAACATCCGATCAAACCCGAGCGTTTGCGCTTGCTGGATCGGTTGAGCAAATACCGGCAACCGATTGGTCTGGCGGTGACTTTGCTGCTGTTCGCCATTGCGCTGATTGCCTGTCGTCATCTGCTCGCCGAACTCGATCTCGATGCACTGCACGACTCGATTCTCGACGTGCCGAAACCCGCCCTGCTCGGTGCGTTCGGCGCGACCGTGGTCGGTTTCATTATTCTCTTGGGCTACGAATGGTCGGCCAGCCGCTATGCCGGCGTGACCCTGCCACCGCGCACATTGGCGCTGGGCGGCTTCACCGCGTTTGCGATTGGCAATGCGATCGGTCTGTCGCTGCTGTCCGGTGGCTCGGTTCGCTACCGTTTATATGCACGACTGGGTCTGGGGGCGTCGGAAGTCGCGCACATGACCTTGTTCGCCAGTTTGTCGCTGGGCTGCGCCTTGCCGCCGCTGGCTGCACTGGCAACGCTGAGCGACCTGCCTGCTGCCTCGCAGGCGCTGGGATTATCCGAAGGCCTGCTCGGCACCGTTGCCGCTGTCGTGCTGGCGCTTGGCGCAGTACTGGCTATCGGCATCTACCGTCGGCGCCTGCCGGAACAACCGTTGCGCGACAACCTGCTGGTCAGGGTTGGCCGCCGCACGTTGCGCTTGCCGGGGCGTCGCCTGACTTTCCTGCAACTGATCATTACCGCCCTCGACGTTGCGGCTGCCGCCACCGTTCTGTATCTGTTGCTGCCGGAAGCGCCACCGTTTGGTGCGTTCCTGTTGGTGTACCTGCTGGCATTGGCTGCCGGCGTACTCAGCCACGTACCCGGCGGCGTCGGTGTGTTCGAAGCGATTCTGCTGGCCGCTTTCGCCGACAAGCTCGGTGCCGCACCACTGGCCGCGGCGCTGCTGCTGTATCGCCTGATCTACGTGGTGTTGCCGCTGCTGGTCGCCTGCGTATTCCTGCTGATCAATGAAGGTCAGCGCCTGTTTCAGACTCAGACCATGCGCGCGGCGTCTGGTCTGGCCGCGCCGATTCTGGCGGTGCTGGTGTTCTTGTCCGGTGTGGTGCTGCTGTTTTCCGGCGCCACTCCCGAGATCGACACACGTCTGGAGCACATCGGCTTTCTGATCCCGCATCGTCTGGTCGACGCTTCGCACTTCGGCGCCAGCCTGATCGGCGTACTGTGCCTGATGCTCGCCCAGGGCCTGCGTCGTCGCCTGTCCGCCGCGTGGATGCTCACCACCATTCTGCTGTTGGTCGGCGCCCTGCTCTCGCTGCTTAAGGGCTTCGACTGGGAAGAAGCGACGCTGATGACCCTGACGGCTGCGCTGCTCGGAGTGTTCCGTCGCTCGTTCTATCGCCCGAGTCGTCTGACCGAACTGCCGTTCTCGCCGCTGTATCTGGTGGCCAGTCTGTGCGTCCTCGGTGCATCGACGTGGCTGCTGCTGTTCGCCTATCAAGACGTGCCTTACAGCCATCAGCTGTGGTGGCAGTTCACTCTTGATGCTGACGCACCGCGTGGCCTGCGTTCGCTGCTCGGCGCTGCTGTGCTGTTGCTGGTGATCGCGCTGACCTGGCTGCTGCGCACCGCACGCCCGGTCATTCACCTGCCAACGCCTGACGAACTCGATCGCGCAGCAAAGATCCTGATGGCCTCGTCGCAACCCGACGGTGGCCTGGCGCTGACCGGTGACAAGGCGCTGCTGTTTCACCAGAACGACGAAGCGTTCCTGATGTACGCGCGCCGTGGCCGCAGCCTGGTGGCGCTGTACGACCCGATCGGCCCCGGCCAGCAACGCGCCGAGATGATCTGGCAGTTCCGCGACCTCTGTGACATTCACCACGCTCGCCCGGTGTTCTACCAAGTGCGCGCGGAGAACCTGCCGTACTACATGGACATCGGCCTGACCGCGATCAAACTCGGCGAAGAAGCCCGGGTCGATCTGCTGCGCTTTGACCTGGAAGCCAAGGGCAAAGAGATGAAGGACCTGCGTTACACCTGGAACCGTGGCACCCGCGATGGCTTGTCGCTGGAGATCCATGAGCCCGGCCAGGCGCCGATGGATGAGCTGAAAGTGATTTCCGACGCGTGGCTGACTGGCAAGAACGTGCGTGAGAAAGGCTTCTCCCTCGGCCGCTTCAGCGACGATTACCTGAAGCATTTCCGCATCGCGGTGATTCGCTTCGAAGGTCGCCCGGTGGCGTTCGCCAACCTGCTCGAAACTTATAGCCATGACCTGGCCAGTCTCGACCTGATGCGCGCGCACCCGGATGCGCCGAAGCTGACCATGGAATTCATGATGGTCGGCCTGATTCAACACTATAAGAGTCACGGATATGCGCGCTTCAGCCTGGGCATGGTGCCGTTGTCGGGGTTGCAACCCCGCCGTGGTGCACCGCTGACCCAGCGTCTGGGCTCGATGGTTTTCCGCCGTGGTGAGCAGCTGTACAACTTCCAAGGCTTGCGCCGCTTCAAAGACAAGTTCCAGCCTGACTGGGAACCCCGTTATATGGCCGTGCCCGCCGGACTCGATCCGTTGGTGGCGCTGGCCGACACTGCTGCCCTGATCGCGGGCGGCTTGACTGGATTGGTGAAACGCTGATGATTCAACGCTCCCTGAAGTACATCCTGGCCGCACTGATCGTGCTGGCCGTGATTGCCGGCGGCGGTTTCTGGTACCTCAAACGTCCGGCACCGGAACCGACCGTAGAACAGCTGACCCCGACCGATGGCGCCGCCATGACACGAGTCATCCCGGGTACCAAGCCCAAGGCGCAGGTGCTGGTAGCAGTCAACGACGACCAGAAACTCTCTGAAAAACAACTGACCACCCTGAGCCGCAGCGCTTCGGCGCAGATTGTTCAGGTGATTCTGCCCAAGGACTGCCTGCTGCAAAGCCGCGCCCTGCAATCGGGTCTGCGTGAACTGAATGGCCCCGCCACCCTGGTCAGCGGTATCGGCCCGGGCGCTGTGCTGGCCTGGCGCTGGTTGTCGGAACAGAAAGACGACAAGGCCCAGGCCATTTCCGTCGACCTCGCTCTGGAAAAAGGTGGCTGCACCCACCTGCTGCCAAAATCCGCCGCCCACGGCCACTGGCTGGCAGCGTGGAACGACAACCCGGACGACGCCAGCGCAGGTTTCGTGCGCGATCAACCGAACGCCGAAACCAGCATCAGCGACTACGACATCAACCTGCCGCAAGTGCTGAACAACGAGCTGCGCAAAATCCTCGTCGGCGGCGACAAGGCCAACGGCGGTCTGGCGATCCCGGTGGTTGAAGTGCCGGCCGGCCAAGCCAAAGACACCGTGACCTTGTTCCTCTCCGGTGACGGCGGCTGGCGCGACCTCGACCGCGACGTGGCCGGTGAAATGGCCAAGATCGGTTACCCGGTGGTCGGCATCGACACCCTGCGCTACTACTGGCAGCACAAGAGTCCGGAACAAAGCGCACTGGACCTGACCGAACTGATGCAGCACTACCGGCAGAAATGGGGCACCAAACGCTTCATCCTCACCGGCTACTCGTTCGGTGCTGACGTTCTGCCAGCGATCTACAACCGCTTGCCGGACACCGAGCAGCAACGCGTCGACGCGATCATCCTGCTGGCCTTCGCCCGCACCGGCAGCTTCGAAATCGAAGTCGAAGGCTGGCTGGGTAACGCCGGCAAAGAAGCCGCCACCGGCCCGGAAATGGCCAAGCTGCCACCGGCCAAGGTCGTGTGCATCTATGGTGAAGAAGAGACGGATGAGAGTGGCTGCACGGACAAAACCGCAGTCGGTGAAGCGGTGAAACTGCCTGGCGGCCACCACTTCGACGAGAACTACCCGGCGCTGGCCAAGCGTTTGGTGGATTTGATCGAGAAGCGCCAGAGCAAGGACTCGGTCGCCGAAGAGTGATCTGAGCCGCCCCCACAAAAAGCCCCCGCAACTTCGCAGTTGCGGGGGCTTTTTAAATCTCGGACGATGAACCCGTTCCCCTGTAGGAGTGAGCCTGCTCGCGATAGCGGAGTGTCAGCCACCTAGTTGCCACTGACACACCGCTATCGCGAGCAGGCTCGCTCCCACAGGGGTATTGGGCTGGATTCAGACAGCCCGTCAATCCCGCTGGCCAATCTGAACATCTATCCATGTGACATCATCGTCGCCAACGCTAATGTCGCTATCCGGCGCCGCCAACAAACTGCTTTGCTGGGCTTGCGTCAAGTCAGCCCAAAAGCCATCCGTGACAAATACCAAGCGTTCAACAGTGTCCAGAGCACAACAAACAAATTCAGGGTTCGGGACCCGATTGATCTTCAAGCATCGCGTTACTGAATTTCGAGCTGGATCTTGCGCCAACTCACAGTGCGAACGGTCGCGCCGCCAATTGGCCTTGCAGTGAGGTGGCGTAATCCACTCGATGGCTCCCGCCGGCGTCACAATCCCGCATGAACAGTCACCTTCATATGCAACGGTGAGTCGGCCATGAGCGACCAAGCCAATCAGGTAACAGATGGCTCCCGTCTGATCAGCAGGCAACGACGCATGAAAATCCGCCAGTATTGAATCCAATAGGCTCTCAACAGCTGCGGGCTCTGCAGGATAGCTCCCCTGCTCCATCTGTGTGGAATGAGCCGCCAACATGCCGCTTACAAAGCTTTCAGCCAGCTGTCCACTGCCGCGCCTGGAAGTGCCATCCGCGACAACAAAAAACCCACCGTCACCCTCACAGGTCGCTCCGGCATAGTCATTGTTTGCCCTGCCGGCTTGCCCAGTGATTGATCGGGAGAGGTATCTCATGCGCTGGCCAGCGCTTTCATACGCCTGTGAATAATCTGCCCTCTGCCCGGATTCGCCTGCACCGAGCCTGAACTTTCGATCACGTAGCCAACCCCATCGAGCGCCATCAGCTTGTGGACTCCCTCTGTGATGAACGCCTTGAGGTCCTTGTCAGCCTGGCGCACCTCCTCCAACAGCTCAGGCCGACCATCGATCAAGATGATCATATCCTCGACATCCTTGTGATAAGGATCGCCATTTCCCCGACCGGCGAAAGCTTCCAATTTTGTCGCGAGAAAATACGTGGGCTGGAATATCTGGATGACAGTGCCGCTCGGCAGGGTGAATTTATCCGCCCTCGCCAGCCCCTCGACGAACCAGCGGTTGGCATAGCCGAGCACTGCTGGGTCGGAAGGCATGACATCCACGACGACGTCATTGAAGCGAAAACGACAATTGACCTCGTCCTCACCGGTGATCTTGAACCCCTTGGCCGCCAGCCGTTCGGTGAGATGGTTCCAGGCGCTGATACCGGCCAACTCGATCACTAGATCAACGTCATCAGTGAAACGAATGTCGTCCAGCACGGCTGTATCTGTAACCAGCATGGCGGTTGTACAACCGCCAACAAAAGCAACTTCGGCGAGAAACGCCTCGCCCAAGCCTTCAGCCACGAACTCAATGAGCTCGTAGTTGTGATCCGCGTTTGACGACATGTTATTTCAGCCCCATCCCTGCCTTCAGAATACCGATTGCCACACCACACTCACGCGGACCACCCAGACGGATTGCATCAGCGAGCGCTAGATAGTGGTAAAGAATCCGGTCTTTTTTCACCGCTGCTGGCACTGTTTTGTAAAGCGGCTCGATCGCCTGGCCTCGCTCGGTTCCCTGCGCATCCGGCCAGACCGGAATCAAACCACCCGCACTCTTGATACTTTTGGACAGCGCAGGCGCTGCAAAACCTGTGGGTATGCCACGAACCATCGCGCCAGGCTTGACCGGGAAGAAGTACTTCAGCGCGTGCTCGGTAATTTTCAGCAGTTCCCGGCGGTGCACTTTGGCAAGCCCGGTGTCGTAATCATGAATGAGCAATCCAGATTCCCGGCACCGGGCGAGAGCATTTGAGACTTCGCTTTTGCTCAGTCCGAGAGAGGCAGACAGCGCACGCAGAGAGTAGCGATCGCTCCAACTTGTCAGCGGTGGATCAGATGCTGGTTCCGCCCATCCCTCCCAGCCTGGCCCATCAGCGAAAGGCGAATCGAATTCGCGGCGCTGGAAGACTGTGTCTTCCCCATCAGTGGAATAGGTAACCAATGGCTTCCCCACACCCTCCCCTGCGGTCATTCGGCTGACGACATAGGGCCTGAGCAGCTCTTCGACCCTGTCCGAATTTGATTCGGCCTCCATCTCCCCCAAGAGGTTCTCTTCCTGAGCGTGGAGACTGGCCATTTTGAACAAAAGTAAAATGTCTTGACTCTTCATTTAGCTCAAAACCTCAAGTGTCCACATTCCATAAAACGTGGACACTTGTCTCACTGACGAGGTCGGGTCGTCAAGCCCTTGGGTCGATCACTAATCGCTGCATACCTTGCCCGCATATCTTCATGGCTGATTGCTTGGGCCAGATCAAAGATGAGCAATCGTTCACTGGCCTTCTTTTCGAGCCGAAGATCCTTCGGTTCATCCTGTGCTTCTTGTTGCGCTGATGCTGTCATACGTACCTGAATGCTTTGCACACGTCGGTTCGTGTCAGACGTTTAGTATCGTTTACTTCCAGTCTCGCAATATCAGATGACGCCCACGGACCTTGTAGGCAAACTCCGAAACTCGTGTTCGGGCGCTTTGTCGCTCTATTGCGCTGTTTTTTGACGGGATACTCTCCGGACGTCGCTGACCCATTCAGCGATCGGGTGTGGTAACCCGGTTAGGCAGAGTGCAACAGTGCCTCCATCGCGACATCAGCCGTTCTTTTACGCCTGTAATTCACTGTCATGGCAGCTGTACGTGGGAGGCCTTCGGGTCTGCCGGTTTCTTTGCTCTCCCGGTTTACCACCCTGCGTACAGCTGCCACCCATTCGTGTGGTAACGAATGAGGCAGCTCCTCGTTTTAGGGAGTAAAACAATGAGCAAAGAAAGTCCGTCAACGCCTTCAGACCTTACAACCATCGGCTTCACCCCTTTCCTCTACAACGCGGATCAAGCGTTCTTCAATGTCCGCGCCGGCATCCCGATTCTCGATGCCTTGTCCCAATCCTCCGACCTGCTATCCCTCGCCAAATCGTTCGCCGAGGATGCTGCCTTCATCAGAGACACCGACCGCCATGCCTGGGCTGCGCATTACCTGACGGTGATGGGCAAAGCTTTGATTGATGATGTGATTCAGGCGTTGATGCCGCGACCCGCTCGCACAAAGACCGAATCCGAAGAAGAATTGCCTGAAAGCCACTAACACCACAGAACCCTTGTGGGAGCGAGCTTGCTCGCGAATGCGGTGGGTCAGCCGAAGAATGCTTCTCCTGTCACTCAGCCTTCGCGAGCAAGCTCGCTCCCACAGGGGGATTTGCGTGGGTTTGAGGTTTATGTGCAGGCACAAAAAAGCCCCCGACAGCCTTGAAGCTGACGGGGGCTTTTGAGTTGCGGCGGGGCTTACATTTCTACCTGCGTGCCGAGCTCAATCACCCGGTTCAGCGGCAGATTGAAGAAGCGCAAATTGCCATTGGCATTCTTCAACATGAACGCAAACAACGCCTCACGCCAACGCGCCATGCCTTCCAGCTTCGAAGCAATCACCGTTTCACGGCTGAGGAAGTAGGTCGTGCGCATCGGGCTGAAGTCCAGATCATCCAGATGACACAGCTTCAGCGCCTGCGGCACGTCCGGTTCATCGGTGAAGCCGAAGTGCAGGATCACCCGGAAGAAGCCTTCTCCGTGCGCTTCGACTTCAAAGCGCCGCGATGGCGGTACGCGCGGGATGTCTTCGTAGACCACCGTCAGCAGCACCACCTGCTCATGCAACACCTGGTTATGCAGCAGGTTGTGCAACAACGCATGCGGTACGGCGTCGGAGCGCGCGGTGAGGAACACGGCGGTGCCCTGCACACGATGCGGCGGTTGCACGCGAATGCTGCTGATAAAGATCGGCAGCGGCAGCGCTCCTTCGTCGAGGCGATCGACGAGCAATTGCTTGCCGCGCTTCCAGGTGGTCATCAGCACGAACAGCGCGATACCGGCGATCACCGGGAAGGCACCGCCCTGCACGATCTTCGGCACGTTGGCGGCGAAGTACAGGCCGTCCACCAGCAGGAAGCCGATCAGCACCGGCACCGCGAGGATCGGCGGCCATTTCCACAGCAGCAGCATCACTGCCGACACCAGAATGGTGGTCATCAGCATGGTGCCGGTCACCGCCACACCGTAGGCCGAGGCCAGTGCGCCGGAGGATTCGAAACCGAGCACCAGCAAGACAACACCGACCATCAGTGCCCAGTTCACCGCGCCAATATAGATCTGGCCCTGCTCGTCGCTGGAGGTGTGCTGGATGTACATGCGCGGGATGTATCCGAGCTGAATCGCCTGACGGGTCAGGGAGAATGCACCGGAAATCACCGCTTGCGAGGCGATCACCGTGGCCAGGGTCGACAGACCGACCAGCGGAATCAGCGCCCAGCTCGGCGCCAGCAGATAGAACGGGTTACGCGCTGCTTCCGGGTTTTCCAGCAGCAAGGCGCCCTGACCGAAGTAGTTGAGCACCAGCGCCGGCAACACCAGGATGAACCAGGCGCGGGCAATCGGCTTACGACCGAAATGGCCCATGTCGGCGTACAGCGCTTCGGCACCGGTCAGCGCCAGCACCACGGCGCCGAGGATCGCCACGCCCATGCCCGGATGAACGACGAAGAAATTCACCGCCCATATCGGGTTCATCGCATGCAGCACTTCTGGCGCGTGGCTGATGCCATACACACCGAGGGCGCCGAGGACGAGGAACCAGGTGACCATGATTGGCCCGAACAAAATGCCAATCCGCGCCGTACCGTGTTTCTGAATCAGAAACAGCGCCACCAGCACCACCAGCGACAGCGGCACCACCCAATGGTCGATACCATCGAATGCCAGTCCCAGACCTTCAATCGCCGACAGTACGGAAATCGCCGGGGTGATCATGCTGTCGCCATAAAACAGCGCCGCGCCGATCAGTCCGCAAACCACCAGCAACGAGCGCAATTTCTTGCGATGCCCTGCCGCACGACGCGCCAGCGCGGTGAGCGCCATGATGCCGCCCTCGCCCTGGTTGTCGGCGCGTAGCACGAACATCATGTATTTGATCGACACGACCCAGATCAGCGACCAGAAGATCAACGACAGAATACCCAGCACGCCATCGTGATTGACCGATACGCCGTAAGCGCCGGAAAACACTTCTTTGAGGGTGTACAACGGGCTCGTGCCGATGTCGCCGTAAACTACCCCGACCGCCGCGACCAGCATGCTCAGCGGCTTGGAGGCCGAACCCTCGGCGCCTGCCGCATGACTACTTGCCTGACCCATCCAACACTCCTACTTCTCAGAACCGGCTTCTTGAATGAAGCACTATGCTTTGTGGTGCAGCATGCGCTGTTTTACCTGTTGTTACAGACGTTTTGTTGACTGTAAAAAATTGGTAAAGCTCAACGGCGCGAAGCATAGCGCAGCACTCGTCGTATTTCCCTGCATAAAGCTGGTCAAGTGCGTTGCCCGCCGCTAGAATTGCGCACTTTTTGATCAGAGGCGCGCCCTAAGCGCCCATCCGTCGGCTTTCGCATCAAGAAAGCGATGTCACAAAATACCGAGGTTAGACATGTCCACCACTCCTGCGCCGGCCAATCCAAAGGTTGGCTTTGTATCTCTGGGTTGCCCGAAAGCACTGGTCGACTCCGAGCGCATCCTGACCCAGCTGCGCATGGAAGGCTATGACGTGGTGTCTACCTATCAGGACGCCGACGTTGTAGTCGTCAACACCTGCGGTTTCATCGATTCGGCCAAGGCTGAGTCTTTGGAAGTGATCGGCGAAGCGATCAAGGAAAACGGCAAGGTGATCGTCACCGGCTGCATGGGCGTGGAAGAAGGCAACATCCGCAACGTGCACCCGAGCGTGCTGGCCGTGACCGGTCCGCAGCAGTACGAGCAAGTGGTCAACGCCGTGCACGAAGTGGTGCCACCGCGTAAGGATCACAACCCGCTGATCGACCTGGTGCCGCCGCAAGGCATCAAGCTGACCCCGCGCCACTACGCCTACCTGAAGATTTCCGAAGGCTGCAACCACAGCTGCTCGTTCTGCATCATCCCGTCGATGCGCGGCAAACTGGTCAGCCGTCCGGTCGGTGATGTGCTCGACGAAGCCCAGCGTCTGGTCAAATCCGGCGTTAAAGAGTTGCTGGTCATTTCGCAAGACACCAGCGCTTACGGCGTTGACGTGAAATACCGCACCGGTTTCTGGAACGGCGCGCCGGTGAAAACCCGCATGACCGAACTGTGTGAAGCGCTGAGCACCCTCGGCGTCTGGGTTCGTCTGCACTACGTCTACCCGTACCCGCACGTTGACGAACTGATCCCGTTGATGGCCGCCGGCAAGATCCTGCCGTACCTGGACATCCCGTTCCAGCACGCCAGCCCGAAAGTGTTGAAGTCGATGAAACGCCCGGCCTTCGAAGACAAGACCCTGGCGCGGATCAAGAACTGGCGCGAAATCTGCCCGGATCTGATCATCCGTTCGACCTTCATCGTTGGCTTCCCGGGCGAAACCGAAGAAGACTTCCAGTATCTGCTGAACTGGCTGACCGAAGCCCAGCTCGACCGCGTCGGCTGCTTCCAGTACTCGCCGGTGGAAGGCGCTCCGGCCAACGATCTGGATCTGGAGATCGTACCGGACGACGTCAAGCAGGATCGTTGGGATCGCTTCATGGCGCACCAGCAGGTGATCAGCTCGGCACGCCTGCAAATGCGCATCGGCCGTGAGATTGAAGTGCTGGTCGACGAAGTTGACGAGCAAGGCGCGGTTGGCCGCTGCTTCTTCGACGCCCCGGAAATCGATGGCAACGTGTTTATTGATAACGGCAGCAATCTGAAGCCGGGTGACAAGGTCTGGTGCAAGGTTACTGACGCTGATGAATACGATCTATGGGCTGAGCAGATCTGATCTGATCTGATCTGATCTGATCTGATCTGATCTGATCTGAAGCCCCTCACCCCAGCCCTCTCCCGGAGGGAGAGGGAGCTGACCGTGTTGTTCTTTCGAGGTACATCGACCTGAGCTATCCGGTCGAACTCAGGTTTGAACAGCATGAAGATCAGCTCCCTTCCCCCTCGCCCCTTCCCAGAGGGAGCGGGGACTTGACTTGTTCTTGCGTGCTGCACCGACCTGAAAGTTCGCGTCGTGCTCAGGTTTTGAACAGCACGAAGATCAGCTCCCTTCCCCCTCGCCCCCTTGGGGGAGAGGGTTGGGGTGAGGGGGAGAGATCTTGCTGGCGACAGAAGTATCCAGCCAGACACCGCAACAAATACACAAAGCCCCGCTCTTTTTACAAGATGCGGGGCTTTTTTACGGCTATCGTTTAGCGGGGGACGGACTCCCTTGAAACGGACAAGAGGCAGACGGGCATGCGTCACCATTCGGTCATCCATACGCCGAAACTCAGCGATTATCAGGAACTGACCCGGGTCTGGGAGGCCTCGGTTCGCGCCACCCATGATTTTCTGCCGGACAGCTATATCGAGCTGCTGCGTAATCTGGTGCTCACGCGTTATCTGGATGCGGTGATGTTGATCTGCACCAAGGACGCCGACCAGCGCATCACCGGGTTTGCCGGTGTCGCGGCGGGCAAGATCGAGATGCTGTTCATCGATCCGGATTATCGGGGTCAGGGCTTGGGCAAGAAACTGCTGAACTACGCCCTGCAGCATTTGAATGCCGATGAACTCGACGTCAACGAACAGAACCCGCAGGCCTTGGGGTTTTACTTCAAGCAGGGTTTCGAGGTCATCGGCCGCTCGGAGGTCGATGGCATGGGCCAGCCGTATCCGTTGCTGCACATGCGTCTGCGACAAAATCAGCAACGCTCAAGCAACGGCTGACACAACCCAACCCCATGTAGGAGTGAGCCTGCTCGCGATAGCGCCAGATCAGCCACCATCAATGTCGAATGTCAGATGGCTATCGCGAGCAGGCTCACTCCTACAAAAAGCATTACCGAAATGGAACCGGGCTTAACCGGCGCCACACAGGTACAATGCCCACCCCTTTTTTGTTACGGCCCTGTCATGACTGACCCGATTCGCCTCTCCAAACGCCTCATCGAACTGGTCGGTTGCTCCCGCCGGGAGGCCGAGCTGTTCATTGAGGGCGGCTGGGTCACCGTGGACGGCGAAGTGATTGACGAGCCGCAATTCAAGGTCGGCGACCAGAAGGTCGAGCTCGACAAGGACGCCAAGGCCACCGCGCCGGAGCCGGTGACCATCCTGCTCAACGCCCCTGCCGGCATGGACGTTGAAACCGCCATGCAATCGCTGAGCGCCGAAACCCTCAGCGAAGAACACCGCTTCAGCAAGCGCCCGTTGCGCGGGCACTTCCTGCGCCTGACCGCCAGCGCCGACTTGCAAGCGAAGGCCAGCGGCCTGCTGGTGTTCACTCAGGATTGGAAGATCCTGCGCAAGCTCACCGCCGACGCCGCGAAGATCGAGCAGGAATACGTGGTCGAAGTCGAAGGTGACATGGTCGCCCACGGCCTCAATCGCTTGCAACATGGCCTGACGCACAAAGGCAAAGAGCTGCCGCCGGTCAAGGCCAGCTGGCAGAACGAAAACCGTCTGCGCTTCGCCATGAAGAACCCGCAGCCGGGGATCATCACCCAGTTCTGCGAAGCGGTCGGCCTGAAGGTCATCGGCATCCGCCGCATCCGCATCGGCGGCGTCTCGATCGGCAAGGTCCCGGTCGGCCAATGGCGCTACCTGTCCGGCAAAGAGAAGTTCTAAGACTTCCACTGCCGCCACACATTTCGGCAGCGCGCCCGCGTGCTGCCCACAACGCTTATCAGGATTACTCACATGATTCATAACGACGTATTGCGCAGCGTGCGCTACATGCTCGACATCAGCGACAAGAAGGTTGTCGAAATCATCAAGCTCGGCGGCATGGAAGTAGCGCTCGCCGACGTAGTGACCTGGCTCGACAAGAAGGAAGAAGACGAAGAAGGTTTCGTGCGCTGCCCGGACGAAGTCATCGCGCACTTCCTCGATGGTCTGGTGATCTTCAAGCGTGGCAAGGACGAAAGCCGTCCGCCACAGCCGATCGAAGTGCCGGTGACCAACAACATCATCCTGAAAAAACTGCGTGTGGCCTTCGAATTGAAAGAAGACGACATGCACGCGATCCTCAAGGCCGCCGAGTTCCCGGTGTCCAAGCCTGAGCTGAGCGCGCTGTTCCGCAAGGTCGGCCACACCAACTACCGCCCGTGTGGCGACCAGTTGCTGCGCAACTTCCTCAAGGGTCTCACGCTGCGCGTGAGAGCTTAAAAGCAGCTACAAGCTACAAGCTGCAAGTTGCCACACCGCGTTAACTTGTAGCTTGCAGCTTGCCACTCGAAGCTGGCCGCATGGCCCCCCATTCCTTTCGAAAATAGTGGCTCCGCTTTTCGCGGCTGACGACTAGGGTGTACTGATCCCTAATCCTCAGGACTCGCCATGCACCCGTACTTTTCCCTGCAAGGCCGCACCGCTCTGGTGACCGGCGGCACCCGTGGTATCGGCAGAATGATCGCCAAGGCCTTTGTCGAGGCTGGCGCGCGCGTCTATGTCTGCTCACGCGATGCCGAGGCCTGCCATCAAACCGCTGAAGAACTCAGCGCCTTGGGCAAGTGTCACGGTGTGGCGGCGAATCTGGCGACCGAAGAAGGTGTGCAGGAACTGGCTGCGCGCCTGGGCGAGCAGATCACGCATCTGGATATTCTGGTGAACAACGCCGGCACCACCTGGGGTGCGCCGCTGGAAAGCTATCCAGTGAAGGGCTGGGAGAAGGTCATGCAGCTCAACGTGACGTCGGTGTTCAGTTGCATCCAGCAGTTTCTGCCGCTGTTGCGCAAGGCCGGCTCGGCGGCGAATCCGGCGCGGATTATCAATATCGGTTCGGTGGCGGGGATTTCTTCGTTTGGCGAGCAGGCGTATGCCTACGGGCCGAGTAAGGCCGCCTTGCATCAATTGTCGCGGATTCTTGCGCGGGAGCTGGTGAGCCAGCACATCAATGTCAATGTGATTGCACCGGGAAGGTTCCCGAGCAAGATGACGCAGCATATTGGCAATGATCAGCAGGCGTTGGCTGAGGATACGGCGTTGATTCCGATGAAGCGTTGGGGGCGTGAAGAGGAGATGGCGGCGTTGGCGATCAGTCTGGCGAGTACGGCTGGGGCTTATATGACGGGGAATATTATTCCGCTGGATGGTGGATTCAGTTTGTAGATCGGCGGTGCGGCCTTCGCGAGCAGGCTCGCTCCCACATTGGATCTGTGTCATGCACACAACCCCTGTGGGAGCGAGCCTGCTCGCGAAGAGGCCAGGCCTACCAGCACCAGACTTGAGGCCTGTCGGGTTATCATGCCCACCCTGCCCCGCTTCGAATGCAAACCATGACTTACAGCGTCTCCCCCATCGGCTTCGTGCGCTCCTGCTTCAAGGAGAAATTCGCCATCCCCCGCCAGCCACAACTGGCCCCCGCCGCCCGTGGTGTGCTGGAACTGGTGACGCCGTTTGATCAGGGCGACGCGGTGCAGGGTCTGGAACAGGTCAGTCATGTCTGGCTGCTGTTTCTGTTTCATCAGGCACTGGAAGACAAACCTCGCTTGAAAGTGCGCCCGCCACGTTTAGGCGGCAACAAGTCCATGGGTGTGTTCGCAACCCGCGCGACTCACCGTCCCAACGGCATCGGCCAATCGGTGGTGAAACTGGACAAGGTCGAAGCCAACCGGTTGTTTATCTCCGGGATCGACTTGCTCGACGGCACACCGGTTCTCGACATCAAACCCTACGTGCCTTACGCGGACATCATTCCCGAAGCCTCCAACAGCATCGCCAGCGCTGCGCCGCAGCTGATTGACGTGCAGTGGACGGACTCGGCGCTGCAACAAGCGCACACACACGCTCAGCGCCTCGACGAGCCGCTGGTTGAGCTGATTGAACAGTGTCTGGCCCAGGATCCGCGTCCGGCCTATCAAACCCCGGCGCCGGAACGTGAATACGGTGCGCAGTTCTGGGATCTGGATGTGCGCTGGCATTACCCGACACCAGAGCAGATCCGGGTGCTCGAAGTAATCCCTGCCGAGGCGTAACCCCCGAAAACGAAAAAGCCCGCGCTGCCTTCTCAGGCAACGCGGGCTTTTTGCTTTTCTGTAGGAGTGAGCCTGCTCGCGATAGGGCTGTGTCAGTCGACATCCATCTTGACTGATCCATCGCTATCGCGAGCAGGCTCACTCCTACAGTTTTGGGGCTTACTTCTCCACGAACGCACGCTCGATCAGGTAATCACCCGGCTCGCGCATCCGCGCCGAGATCTTCAGACCGAAGCTATCAAGCACTTCGCTGGTCTCGTCGAGCATGCTCGGGCTGCCGCAGATCATCGCGCGGTCGTCCTGCGGATTGATCGGTGGCAGGCCGATGTCGCTGAACAGCTTGCCGCTGCGCATCAGATCGGTCAGACGGCCCTGATTCTCGAAAGGCTCGCGAGTCACGGTCGGGTAGTAGATCAGCTTGTCACGCAGCGCTTCGCCGAAGAACTCGTTCTGCGGCAGGTGCTCGGTGATGAATTCGCGGTAGGCGACTTCGTTGACGTAGCGCACGCCGTGAACCAGGATCACTTTTTCAAAGCGCTCGTAGGTTTCCGGGTCCTGAATCACGCTCATGAACGGCGCCAGACCAGTGCCGGTGCTCAGCAGGTACAAGTGCTTGCCCGGGTTCAGGTCGTCGAGCACCAGGGTGCCGGTAGGCTTCTTCGAGATGATGATCTCGTCGCCTTCCTTCAAATGCTGCAGCTGCGAGGTCAGCGGGCCGTCCTGCACCTTGATGCTGAAGAACTCCAGATGCTCTTCCCAGTTCGGGCTGGCGATCGAGTAAGCGCGCATAAGCGGGCGGCCGTTGGGCTGTTGCAGGCCGATCATCACGAACTGACCGTTCTCGAAGCGCAGGCCCGGATCGCGGGTGCACTTGAAGCTGAACAGAGTGTCGTTCCAGTGATGAACACTGAGGACACGCTCGTGGTTCATGTTGCTCATGTACGTTTGACTCCTGGAGATTGGGTCTGCGCTGGCTTTTGAAGGCGACGGTGCGCAATTGCATCGCATTCTAATAGCGACGACAATATCTGTTAACTGGATTATTAAGATAAGGGTTATCGGTTATATCGATATGCGATTTACTCTCCGTCAACTGCAAGTCTTCGTTGCCGTCGCCCAGCAGGAAAGCGTATCCCGTGCTGCGGGTCTGCTCAACCTCTCGCAGTCGGCCGCCAGCACCTCGATCACCGAGCTCGAGCGCCAATCCAGCTGCCAGCTGTTCGATCGCGCCGGCAAACGGCTGAGCCTCAACGCCCTCGGCAAACAGCTGTTGCCGCAGGCGGTGGCCCTGCTCGATCAGGCCAAGGAAATCGAAGACCTGCTCAACGGCAAATCCGGTTTCGGCTCACTGTCGGTGGGCGCGACGCTGACCATCGGCAATTATCTGGCGACTTTGCTGATCGGCAGCTTCATGCAGCGCCACCCGGAAAGCCAGGTGAAGCTGCACGTGCAGAACACTGCCAATATCGTGCAACAAGTCGCCCACTACGAAATTGATCTGGGTCTAATCGAAGGCGATTGCAGCCACCCGGACATCGAAGTGCAGAGCTGGGTCGAGGATGAGCTGGTGGTGTTCTGCGCGCCGCAGCATCCGCTGGCCCAACGCGGCAGTGCAAGCATGGAAGAGCTGACTCACGAAGCGTGGATTCTCCGCGAACAGGGTTCCGGCACGCGTCTGACCTTCGATCAGGCCATGCGTCACCATCGCAGTTCGCTGAATATCCGTCTGGAGCTGGAGCACACCGAAGCGATCAAACGCGCGGTGGAATCGGGGCTGGGGATTGGCTGCATCTCGCGGCTGGCGCTGCGCGATGCGTTCCGCCGCGGCAGTCTGGTGCCGGTGGAAACGCCGGATCTGGATCTGGCGCGACAGTTCTACTTCATCTGGCACAAACAGAAATATCAGACTTCCGCCATGCGCGAGTTTCTCGAGCTGTGCCGCGCTTTCACCGCCGGGGTGCAGCGCAGCGACGAGATCGTTTTGCCGACAATCGCTTAAAGCAGAATCACTGCCCACACCAGCGCGATCATGCTCAGTGCCACGAATTGCGCGGCGCTGCCCATGTCCTTGGCGTTCTTCGACAGCGGGTGCAGTTCCAGCGAGATGCGGTCGATGGCTGCTTCCACCGCCGAGTTCAGCAACTCGACGATCAGCGCCAACAGGCACACCGCGATCAACAGCGCTTGTTCAACGCGGCTGACATTGAGGAAGAACGTCAGCGGAACCAGCACCACATTGAGCAGTACCAATTGGCGGAAGGCTGCTTCGCCGGTGAAGGCTGCGCGCAGGCCGTCCAGCGAATAACCGGAGGCGTTGAGGATACGTTTCAGGCCGGTCTGGCCCTTGAAAGGTGACATAAAGTAGAAACCAACCAAAAAGGAGTGGGAAAGCTAGAGCAACAAAAGTCAAAAAAGCGTGAAGACGCCAGCCATTATTGGCTCGGAATTGACTCAAGTTGTTGCAGCAGTAAAGCCGCTTGCGTGCGAGTGCGCACATTCAGCTTGCGAAAGATCGCCGTAACGTGGGCCTTGATGGTCGCTTCCGACACACTCAACTCATAAGCAATCTGCTTGTTCAGCAGGCCTTCGCAGACCATGGTCAACACGCGGAACTGCTGCGGCGTCAGGCTGGCCAGACCATCGCTGGCGGCTTTGGCTTCGTCGGAAACGGCGACGGCTTCAAACGCTTGCGGCGGCCAGAAGACATCGCCATCGAGCACTTTGCGCACCGCTTGCTGAATCACGCTGAGGTCGCTGGACTTGGGAATAAAGCCACTGGCGCCGAACTCACGGGATTTGACCATCACCGAAGCTTCTTCCTGCGCCGAAACCATCACCACCGGAATCTGCGGATATTGGCCGCGTAGCATGACCAACCCGGAAAACCCGAAAGCGCCGGGCATGTTCAGGTCCAGCAGGACCAGATCCCAGTCAGCCTTTTCGGTCAGGCGGGCTTCCAGTTCGGCGATGCTCGCCACTTCCACCAGTCGTACATCCGGGCCAAGGCCCAGGGTCACCGCTTGATGCAGGGCGCTACGAAACAGAGGGTGATCATCGGCAATCAGGATGTCGTATGTGGCCATTTTTCAAATGATCCTGTTTTTGATGGCAGACCCGGTGCATTCCGGTCTGGCCAAAGCAACTCAAGATGCCGCTTTCAAGCGATATCCACAGGGGCACGTTCAACGCCAATCAACAGCAAACACGGCGTTTCAAACCTTGGCCGCACCCTAATCGGCGCCAAGCATGCCCAGCGAAGACGGGGTGGTCAAGCAGCACGGCCGCTGGCTTGTACAGTATGGGCCACTATTGGGCCAACTCCGGCTGCGGCTTTCGTATATAGGGCAGTAACTCGGCGTGAGCGGGGGTGGACTCATTCATGTCGACCTGCTGTTTGGCGCCGAGGTAATGCTGGCTGAACACGTCAAAATAGGCGTCCAGCGCAGAGGCGGCGTCAGAGTCGCCGGCCAGTTCCAGGCACAGCGCCGCGACTTCGGCAGTGCACAGGTGCTCGCTGCGGGTCGAACGGCGCAGGCGATAGCGCGAAAGTTTGTCGGGCAGCAGACTCAAGATCGGCAAACGATCGAAATACGGGCTCTTGCGGAAAATCTTCCGCGCTTCGGTCCACGTGGCATCGAGCAGAATGAACAGCGGGCGCTTGCTGTTAACGGGAGCGACCGTATTGGTCACCCGTGACGGCTCGACGTATTCGCCGGGAAACACCAGATACGGTTGCCATTGCGGGTCGTTGAGCAGCGCCAGCATCTGTGGATCGGGCTCGGTGCGCGACCAGATGAACGCGTGGTTATCGCGCACGACGTCGGCAATCAGCCAACCGGTGTTGCTCGGCTTGAACACTTCCTTGCCGGTCATGATCAGGCACACGCCCGAACGCGTTTCGACACTCGGGCGCCAGGCGCACAGGCAATGGCTGATGATCACCCGGCAGTCGCGGCAACGCTCAGAGCGAAAACCTCGGGCCTGAATCGGCTTGATGCCTTCATCTTCGCGCTGGTCGCGCAGACGAGCAACGGCGTTGGGGGCATGGTTCATCGCGGATAACGCCGAAAAGCAGGAAAACTCGACACGAACAACACTCGGCAGGGCAATAAAGGCCGGCAGTTTACCAGAGCGACGGGCACAAGCCTGTACCCTCCCGACCGGCTCCCCTATAATTCGCCGCCACTGAACGCACAGTCACGTGGCTGGTCGAACCACCAGTCACTGAACCAGGAGAGTTTCATGCTGCGCCTTATCGTTCCCACCGCTGCCATTCTGCTGGCGTCGTCCTTCACCGCTCAGGCTGCCTCCCTGAGTGAGCAGAATCTGAACCGCGAGCTGCGCAACGTCGCCGCCCAGAGCAGCGTCGGCACGCCACGCGCCATCAGTGAAGACATTCTTGATCAGGGCTTCACCGTTGAAGGCACGCAGTTGATCAACCACCTGAGCGTGCAGAAGAGCCACGCCGACAAGATGCGCGCGGACCCTAAAGCCGTGTATTTCCAGTTGGGCGCTTCGGTGTGCAACAACCCGTCGTTTCGCAAGCTGATGGCCAAGGGCGCGATCATGCGTTACGACTTCACGGAAGTGAAAACCAACAAAGCGATCGGCTCCGCCAGCTACCAGGAATCGGATTGCCCGAAAGCCGGTCCGGCGAAGAAGAAGTAATCATCGCGAATTGGCGCGCCGCTGTTCATCCTCGGCGCGCAATTCGGCCAGCAAGGCCTGTAAATAGTGCGAACGGCGCTCGCCGCCGGCCAAGCGCCGGCAGCACTCCTCTTCGAGACTGAGTTGATTGGTCTCGGCTGCCGCTTTCAACATCCGATACAGCTGCGTATCGATCTCCAGAATCACTCTGGCCATGTGTCCCGCCTCCTTGCCACCCGCAAATCCTTGAATAGCATGCACCTTGCGTACGCTCATGACGCAAAGTTGTCGTACGGCGCCTGTAAGTTAGTTAATCAGAGGCTTTGCCGTTCGGCGCACGTTCGGACGAGCGGTGAAGGAACCGGCGGAAAATCAATAAACGGTTGCCAGGCAAAACGTTGCGGCGCAATGATCAAGTCAGCGCAAATGCGCGCAAGGGTCTAGATTCAGAGTATTCCCGATCATTTTTCAACGGCAGGAAAGGAACTGCCGATCGTGTGTTTTTTGCAGCGCGGCACTGACGCCGCTCGTCAGGGCCATCCGCTCTGTGCAGAAGGAGACGTTGAATGCCTTACCAACCGAATGACCTCTTGAGCCGTCATTTTCAGGAAAGCGGTCCCGACCTCATCAGTAAGGTCGAAGAACAACTCAACCGTGTTTCCCCCAACAGCCCGAACATTCCCATCTATCGCGACATGATCCTGACCGTGCTGCGCATGGCCCAGGAAGATCACAACCGCTGGAATGCCAAGATCACCTTGCAAGCCCTGCGCGAACTGGAGCAGGCCTTTCGGGTACTGGAGCAATTCAAGGGCAGACGCAAAGTCACCGTGTTCGGCTCGGCGCGCACCCCGGTCGAACATCCTCTATACGCCATGGCCCGAGAACTCGGCGCGGCGTTGACCCGCTCGGGGATGATGGTCATTACCGGTGCCGGGGGCGGCATCATGGCCGCAGCCCATGAAGGTGCCGGCCGCGATCACAGCCTCGGGTTCAACATCACCCTGCCCTTCGAACAACATGCCAACCCGACGGTAGACGGCACCGGCAATCTGCTGCCGTTCCACTTCTTCTTCACGCGAAAACTGTTTTTCGTCAAAGAAGCTGACGCGCTGGTTTTATGCCCGGGCGGTTTCGGCACGCTGGATGAAGCTTTGGAAGTACTGACGTTGATCCAGACCGGCAAAAGCCCATTGGTGCCGGTAGTGCTGCTGGATGCACCCGGCGGAACGTTCTGGCAAGGCGCGATGGACTTCATCCGCCAGCAACTGGAGGCCAACCACTACATCCTGCCTACCGACATGAAACTGATGCGACTGGTTTACACCGTCGAAGAGGCGGTAGATCAGATCAACCAGTTCTACAGCAACTTCCACTCCAGTCGCTGGCTCAAGCGTCAGTTCGTGATTCGCATGCATCACAAGCTCAGCGATCAGGCGCTGGAGCACATGCAGGAAGCATTCGCCGATCTGTGCCTGAGTGACCAGTTTCATCAGCACGACTACAACGGTGAGGAACACGATGAAGCACAGTTCAGCCATCTGGCGCGGCTGGCCTTCGCCTTCAACGCGCGCACTCACGGGCGCCTGAGGGAGTTGATCGACTACATCAACCTGCCGGAAAACTGGGCTCAGTCAAAACCGCAAACAGCACAACGTTCGCGCGAACCCTCCAAGGTAATTTGAGGGCAAAAAAAAACGGCCCGCTATTTTCATAGCGGGCCGTTTTTATTGAATCGATTTAATCGTCCATCCCTCTACCGCTGAACAAGCGGTTGATCATCTCCAGCGAAAACCCCCGATAGGCCAGAAACCGGCCTTGCTTGGCCCGTTCTTTTACATCAATCGGTAAATGCCCGGAGAATTTCCTACGCCACGTTTCCTGAAGTTGCTCCTGCCAACTGATACCGCTTTCGCGCAGGGCGAGTTCGATATCGGCGCGCTGCAAACCGCGCTGGCTCAGCTCTTCGCGAATCCGCAGAGGGCCGTAGCCGGAACGGGCACGGTAGGAAACAAAGCTTTCAAGGTAACGGGCTTCGGAAAGCAGCCCCTCTTCCGTTAAACGGTCGAGGGCTGTTTCGATCATCTCCGCCTCAGCGCCGCGCTGACGCAGTTTGCGCGTCAGTTCGACTCGACCATGCTCGCGGCGTGCGAGCAGGTCCATGGCGGTTCGCCGCACCGCGACGAGGGTATCGAGTACGGCGGTGGTCATCGCTGCAATCAGATATCAGCGTCGGCCAGGTCGTCTTCAGTCTCTTTGACTGCAGAAGCCTTGGAGTCACCGATCGCTGCTGGAGTCAGCAGTTTGTCACGCAGTTGCTTCTCGAGCTTCGCGGCGATTTCCGGGTTGTCCGCCAGGAACTTGGCCGAGTTGGCCTTGCCCTGACCGATCTTGGTGCCTTCGTAGGCATACCAGGCGCCGGACTTCTCGACGAAACCGTGCAGCACACCCAGGTCGATCATCTCGCCGTTGAGGTAGATGCCCTTGCCGTAAAGAATCTGGAACTCGGCCTGACGGAACGGCGAAGCGACCTTGTTCTTCACAACCTTGACGCGGGTTTCGCTACCGACCACTTCGTCGCCTTCTTTCACCGCGCCGGTACGGCGGATGTCGAGACGAACCGAAGCGTAGAACTTCAGTGCGTTACCACCGGTGGTGGTTTCCGGGCTACCGAACATCACGCCGATCTTCATGCGGATCTGGTTGATGAAGATCACCAAACAGTTGGCGTTCTTGATGTTACCGGTGATTTTACGCAGCGCCTGGGACATCAGACGGGCTTGCAGGCCCACGTGCATGTCACCCATTTCGCCTTCGATTTCAGCCTTCGGTACCAGTGCAGCCACGGAGTCGACGATGATCACGTCAACCGCGTTGGAACGCACCAGCATGTCGGTGATTTCCAGTGCCTGTTCGCCGGTGTCCGGCTGGGAAACCAGCAGGTCGTCGACGTTGACGCCCAGTTTGCCAGCATACTCTGGGTCGAGGGCGTGTTCGGCGTCGACGAATGCGCAGGTCGCGCCGGCTTTTTGAGCCTGGGCGATCACGGACAAGGTCAGTGTGGTTTTACCGGAGGATTCAGGACCGTAGATTTCAACGATACGGCCTTTTGGCAGACCGCCAATGCCGAGCGCGATGTCCAGACCCAGAGAGCCAGTCGAGATAGCCGGGATCGCCTGACGGTCTTGATCGCCCATACGCATCACGGCACCCTTGCCGAATTGACGTTCGATCTGACCCAGGGCCGCAGCCAAGGCTTTCTTCTTGTTGTCGTCCATTAAAGTCCTCACGTAATCAATAAGGCCTGACGGCCAACACCTGTATAAGTAGCCAGTATTATTCCACAGCGTTCGCGGATCGCCTACCCCTGATTTTCGATTTCTCGTGCCGCTAGTCGCAGGAGCCCCTCTAGCGCGGCCTTCACCGTTTGTCGGCGGACGTCATCGCGGTTGCCGGGGAAGTGCTGAACCTCACTGGTCACTACCTCGCCAACGCCCCACGCCAGCCACACCGTGCCGACCGGTTTGTTCGGCGAGCCGCCGTCCGGCCCGGCAATCCCGCTGACAGCCACGGCAAATCGCGCCAGGCTTTTGTCCTGGGCACCACGCACCATCGCTTCAACCACCTCGCGACTGACCGCGCCCACCGTTTCGAACAACTCGGTCGGCACATTCAATTGCTGGGTTTTCTGTCGATTGGAGTACGTGACGTAGCCCGCCTCGAACCACGCCGAACTGCCGGGAATCCGTGTGATGGCTTCGGCAATCCCGCCACCGGTACACGACTCGGCGGTGGTGACGTGGGCATTGAGCAGTTGCAGACGTCGGCCAAGGTCGGCGGCCAGTTGAGTGATCTCTTTCACGGCGTGCTCCGGATCGTGTGGAATGCCTCCACCGTACACGACCCGGTTGCGCTTTCAATACACAGACTCATTCAAAATGTTCGGGCGCCAGCGCTCTGACATACGCCTGACAAGCCTGCAAGGCAATCAGTCCACGGTCGCCGGTATCGGTGATGGCGACAATTCGTTGAGCATGCGCCGGGTCAAGTCGGGCGCGTACGGTTGCATGATCCACGCTGCCGGCGCCGGCGGTGGCTGGCACGTTGCAGCCTGAGGCAACGTCGCCGGCGTCGAGAAGGACTGACAGGCGCACATCAGCAGTAGCAAGACGATCGCGCAGGCGATCCTGATCACGTTGGGCATCGCTCAGCGCTCGGTAGTGGGTTTGTTCACTGGCGGCGAGTCGTTGCTCCAGCGCCAGACGTTTATCCTGCTCGGCCTGTTGCGCTGAGGCGGCAGCAAAATTCTGTTGATTGAAGACTTCGGCGTTTAACCGAGCCTGCTCGGCCAATTGCCGGCCGTAGCGCCACTCCTGAAACTGCCAGGCCGCGGCAAAAGCACCCGCAGCCAGCAACAGGACGCCGATCATTCGCCAGGGGATTGGCATAGCACCGCCCTCGCCCGCGCCCAGATTTCCAGGCGATCCTGCAACCCGTTCAACCCGCCGTTGATGCGCCGGGTGATGGTGTTGAACTCGTCGCGGTCGGCCAGTGCGTTCAAACCTTTCTGTTCCCAGAACCATGCCGCGGATTCGGCAGCCCATTGCGGCTGTTCGAGCAATTCGGGCAGGGACAGCAGGCGCTCATCGCCGAACAGGCCAAGGCTGCACTGGTGGTAATTCGAACGGCCGGTAATCTGGATCAACCCCCGCCCTCGGTATTTTTGCCCGTCGCCGTCAGCCTCCGGCGTGTTGCCCAGACGCAAGGCCAACGTACCGGTGTCGTACTTGCTCAGGTATTGGTTGTTGCCCAGTTCGCGCACGTAGCGCAATTGGCCCGACTCGTGGCCAACTTGCGCAAGGAACGCCGCGATACGTTTCGGCGAATCGATATGACGGCGCGCCATGGCACTGTTGAGTGCAGAAACAAAAACGCCCGCTTGGCTGCGGGCGTTGGGCATGATGTCGATAAGGTTGTTTTCAGTTAATTGCATAATGCTTGATCCTCCCTGGATATTGCCTCGATTGAATCACGGTTGACGGCCAATGCCCGTCAGCCATTTTTTTGCCAGAGTTTTCAGGGTGCTGTCCGGTGCAAGTTCTTCGGGCACGTCGAACACCCAACCGAGGGTACCGAAGTGGGCGGTCCAGTCGATTTGCGGTACCGGAGTGATTTCAGTGATGTCGACCCAGAGCAGATCCGGATGAAACATCTCGGCCATATTTCCGTCGGTGGAGAAGAGTTCGACCACGGTGTTCTGGGTGATGCGTGCGTAGGTTTTCATCAGGCGTACTCGTAGATGATCACGGCACCGGGAGCGCCTGCTGCGCCCGGTCTACCCGGCTGATTGGTTGTGTTAGCGATCCCGCCCGCGCCTGAACCATAACCGGAACCGGGGGCAGCCACACTCAATGCGACGCTGCTCGCATACCCACCACTGCCAAGCGGTGAGTTTGCGCCGTGCCCGGCAAGTGTTGATCCGGTGAGGCACATCCCTGGGTTGCCGGCTGCACCTGCCGAATTGACAATGTTGCCGCCACTTGAGGTTTGGCTGGGAAAACCACCCACATACAAGCCGAATCCAGGAAGCGTGAGTGGAGAACTCCAGGGAGACCCGCCACCACCGGTGGCAGTAACCAATGAACCCAGCGAACTTGTACCGCCACTTCCTCCGCCTGTGCCGACAACCCCCGCCGCGCCCCCAGCCCCCACGGTAATGATTTGGCTCTGCCCGATCGCGGCAGATGATAACCAGGCTTGTGCGTAGCTACCGGAAGCGCCACCGCCTGTAAGGGAAACCTGGGTAGAGTTCGTCGCACCGATTCCCGAGCTGCCACCACCTCCGCCGACGATGGTGACCAATACATTCTTCATTCCCACTGACGGCACATAGCTGCCGGACGCGGTAAACGTCTTGATCCCCAGGAGCCGGCCACTTGCAGCACTGCCACCACTCGCATACACCAGCACCCAACTATCCAGTGCTGCGCTGTACACCACCGAACACACACTACCGCCGACAATCTCGGCAGGGCGCAACGCACTCGCTGCAAGACTGACCAGTGGCTTGGGCATCAACCCGTTCGGCGCAAACGTACTCGCCCCGGTATTGGCATTACCGGCAGTAAAGCGCAGCGCCAAGCCGTCCTTCAATGCGGTGACGGCAGGCACATAATTGGCCATGTAGAGATTGGCCGCGCCGATGTCAGTGGCATGTTTGTCTTCACCTGCCTGACTGAGCTTTTTCACCGCTTGCAACAACTGGGTTGCATCGGCTTCGCTCGGCTCAAGGCCGGCGGATTTGACGACGTTCAACAATTCATCAGTGACGCTGTTACCCCAGGTCGCCGGGATCAGGGATCCGGGCAATCCTGCTATGACGTCTTCATTGACGAACTTGCCGTTGACCAGCCCGACACTGGGAACGCTTTTTGGGTAATCCACATTGATTCCTCATTTGTTTGAGCGCAGCACGCCGTCGAGCCAATCGGGTTCGACCGGGCGAGCATGTTCATGGGGGAAGTCCGGATCGTTTGGCCAGTCGCGCAGCGCCTGTCGATACGCCAGCAGTTGTTTGAACTCTTCAGCGCGCAAGGTTGTGCCCTCGCCCATTTCCAGTTCTTCGGCATCGCGAAGGACTAGCCACTGAGTCAGCTCCAACGCCTTGTCGCGCCACATTCGTTCTTGTGCGTCACTGGACGGTTCCGCCAAAAAAAACCGCTCCGGTCGTCCTTCACTATTCAACGACAGAACCGTACCTTTCGGAGCATTCGATACCAGCCCGCAGTACTCACCTTCGCTGAGTGCAAACGCGTCGGAAGGAATACTCACTCCGTGTACATCCGAATGATAAAAACCAGAAGTTGCCGGCGAAAAATAATACATAGTCAGTACCCTATTCCTATGATTCGGGCGGAAATGGAAGAGTTGGAATAATCAGGACAGCGCACATTGATGCCCACTCTCCTACTTACTGTTGAAGTATCGTTCCACGTCAAGAAGGTTGCCGTTGAACCACCTTCATGGGTGGCGACCGCGAGAAACATCGCATTGGGAAATGCGAGTGGCCATAAATTCAGGTCACCACAATTGTTGTTGCCTGACTGACTGGCGCTGCCGTTAATCCACTGGATGATCAACCCTCCCATCCAAGAAGGAAAAACGATGTAGCCTGAAATGCCCAGATTCACCTTGAATCCAAGTCTAAGTTTTTTCGGAGTCACAATAGACGCGTCGCTGACGCCAGCATTGACCTCTGCCTGAGAAGCAACTCTCGCTATGCCTACGATGGACTCTGTCGCCTGTTGGATTTTCTTCGCAATGGATTGGACTACGCGCAACGGTGTCATTAACTTGGTGGTACTGGCACCAGACTCCGCGTCTTCTTGACTGGCCAAGCTTTCACTGTATTTCTTCGAGATCAGCGTATTAATTGCTGCTCTTAACTGAGTGTTATCAGCTTCGTCCGCGACTGCTCCCGAGGTTCTGATAACTTCAAGAATTTCCTGCGTAACGCTATTTCCCCAACTCGCCGGAATCAACGATCCCGGCCTACCACTCAGCGGCTCTTCATCGACAAACCGACCGTTTACAAGACCGGCACTGGGCACACTATTTGGGTAATCCATTTAATTTCTCCTGTTTTTTAAACAAGCCACTCTGGCCCTGAAGGCCGTCAATCTGCTGTCAACAAACTCGCATCGTTCCAGCCCCTCCACGCCATAGCCTTCAAGCTTCTGACAGGCAGCCGAATACCGACAGCACCAGGCCGTCTACGAGGCTTTAATCAATTGAGTTGTGCTTATGAGATTGGTGAAACAACCCGTTCGGCAGGCGTCGCGGGCCATTCAATGACCAAGGGATAATCCGGTTGCAGCTCGATCCGGGCCAGAGTAAGCGCGTAGCGTTTCCATGTTTGCAGCGTGGCCAGTTGATCACTGCTCGCCTCGCCCAGTTCGTAAGCGTATTGCAGTGGTGCGACACGAATGACCACTTCGCGCAGGCGGTTATCGCGCTCTAAGCCCGCCTGCGTCACCAATGCCGCACGTTGGGCGTCGACATCCGGCACCCAGTCATCATCTTTCCAGAAGTAGAGAGTGTCGGGACGCGGCTTGACGGTCAGATAGTCAGGGATAGGCCCAAGCTCGCTCCAGTAAAGCGAGTTGCCATTGTCTTTGCGATAAACCAGCCGGTTGCGCAAGTCGATCAGTTGCAATACTTGCCCATTGCGCCACACCCAAACATAACCGGGCTCAATGGTGGGCAGCAATTCAGTCAACTCGATTGCATTGCCGGGTATTTGAACGCCTATTCCGGGTGTGATCGGCAATTCGATCGGTCCGGTAATTTCTTGCGTCCCTTCATTTAATACGTAGTAATAGGGCATTGTTCATTCCCATTTGATGGTGCTCAGAAAACGAAAAACTCGCGTTAGATGAGCTTTATCCGGCCTGGATAGGCCATGTTGCGCGGACGGGTTTCGACACCGCCGGTATTTTCGGTAAATCCGAGACTGATGTTGGCCTGATTAAACAAGGCATCAGGCGCCGCGTTCGGCGCCGATACCAGTGGAACGCCCAGCATGTCGCTTTTGAGTTCGTGTCGATGAGCGCGGAACATGTCGACCTGCCAACTACCAACCGAGCGACCGGCATCAACCCCACGCCCCTCATCGCACACTCTGATGAACTCACCTCGACCCTCCGGCCCGCGAAAGGTCAACGTGCCATCTCCGCTGGTCCAGCCACCCTCGGCCCCTACCCTCGCGGCTTCAGTGGTCAGGGCGCCGGACTGCTGCGCGTGATCCCACAACCACGGCCAGTCGCTGCGACTGAATACCGCCCCGTTAAGCGGACCGTATCCTCCGGGATTGAGCAGTGCCGTAGTCTCGAAGACAGTGCGGCCCAACGGCGTGCCATCGAAGCGTCCGATCGGCCACCAGTTGCCTGCGCCATCACTGCGCAGATGCCACCAGTCACCCGAACCCATCAGCACAAAGAAGGGATATCCGGCTGCGACAAGATGAGTGTGAAATCTGATTTTGTCGGTGCCCGAAGCGCGCACTGCCAAGCGCGATGTCGAGTTGTCGACCCGACGAACTATGACGTCGCGAACCCCTAACGTAAGGTCCGCCGGCGGCAGGCTGATGGTGGTCGCACCACTGCTCGCATTGACGAGCACCAGCCCGAGTTCATTTTCCGCCAACGCTTTGGAGGTCGATACATTGGTCACGGACGTTGCCATTGGGCTGGCCAATGCCAACAGCACTTGCAAGGCTTTGAGCAACTGCCGGTTGTCACCTTCAGCAGGCGTCAATCCTGCACCAACAACAACGTTGAGTACTTCCTCTGTGACAGCATTGCCCCACACCGCCGGAATCAAAGACCCCGGTGTTCCCGCCACCGGGTTTTCATCGACGAAGCGGCCATCGACCAGGCCGACGCTGGGGACGCTTTTTGGATAATCCATAGGTTGTTCGTTCCTTTGAAATGACAAATGACCGGCGTCGGCACAGCGTCTTCTGCGTGCCTGTCCACGGTCCGTTTTCTGAAAATAAAAAGCCCACAACGAAGTGGGCTTGGCTGACGCAGTACGCAGAATTTTCGGTTTAGCTGGAAAGGCCGCTGGCCAATTCGCGAATGGCGACCAAAGCTTCGTCACCAGCGCTGCGCGCCAGATCCGTGTTGCCTTTGGCAGCCTGAGTGCGAATTTGCGCTTTGGCCTTCAGGCGCAGCGTACGCAGCGCCAGTAGATGGTCGGTCAGTTGATCGGCCTTGCTCAGAATCTGCTCGGCGGCCTGTTTAGCGCTGCGACCTTTGGCAACCCAGGCTGCGACCGACAGTGGCACTTCTTTTTTCGGGTAACCGGCGTCCCGATACGCCTGAGCATCGGCGGCGGCCTGGGCGTACTCCATGGCTTTGAGCGGGTCACCAGCCAGAGCGGTACGGGCGCCGTCAGCGGCGGCGTCGACTTTGCTGCACAGGCGTTCGGCTTCCTGCTGTTCCAGCTCGGCGACTCTGACGGGATTCAGTTGCCACTTTTCACCGTCCCAATCATGAGCAACAGAAGGTTGTGCCGGGCGCAAGCCGTCGTCGAACTGATGCAGTTCTTGAATGATGATCATCGGATCAACTCCCAGGAAAAACTGATATTGACCGCCGCGGTGAAATTGACAGCGATACCCGATGCATAGTCAGACAAACCGTGACTTTTGAGCCCCATGCTGAACAGCAACTCATCGCTTGAGGCGTTGCTGGCGCCCCAAGTGTGTTCAGTCTGGTAGCTTTGCCAAAGCGAGCGCAATTCAGCATGGTCAAAGCTGGCAGTGAGGGACGAAACAGTCGTGTCGCTCACCACGTTGCTGGAAAAAATCAATACAGGTGCATTGGCGGTTGCCCAGCCGTCCCAGTTACTGGATGTTCCAATCGTCGGGTTCAAAAAACAGTAATTGCCGCCGAGCCATCCTGCGGGTGCAAACCCGACTGCACTGATAGCCGTCGGATGCGGCGTCGGATTGCCCACCACCAGCCGCGCCGCCCGCGCATGTGGATCGAGTGGAAGGTAAACCACACCATTGCCGTTGACTGTCTGTGTCCACGTCAACCGGCTCCGGTTGTAGATCGACCTGACAATCGGTACCGACCCGGGTCCGGCAGTCACCACCCACGCCAGACAGAGATCCAGAGGTGTCGACTGGAAACCGCCTCCCGCCCCCCCATTGATCGTGCCCTTCAAGCCTTCCGGTGTAGCGTCGTAGATCGTGCCGCGCTGCGTATAGAAGGTCAGCACGCCAGCAACCACTTGTGCGCGCAAAAAGTAGCCGGAATTCGGCAATAGATCGGCACTGCTCCAGGCTTGGGTCGTAAAGGTACGCGGACGACCCAACTGACCTGCCAGCACTTCCTGACCCAAGCTGACCAGCACACCGGGCAGAATCGACAAGCGCCCGCCACTGGTAGCAAACGCGGTCGGCGTGATCGGCAATCGCCCGTCTGCCGTAGCCACGGTAGCGGTGGGCAAGGCGCCAATCGGCAACGCCGAATCCAGATTCCAGCCCTTGGCCGAAACGCTTTGAATCGCCTGCAACAACTGATCGTATTTCTTCTCGTCCGGGGTCAGCCCCCCGGCATTGATCACGTTGAGAATTTCCTGCGTAACCCCATTCCCCCAATCCGCCGGAATCAACGATCCCGGGGTTCCGGTCATTGGGTTCTCATCGACAAACTTCCCATTCACCAAACCGGCGCTGGGCACACTGTTCGGATAATCCATGGCTTATTCCTCCCTAGTCATAATTGATGTGCACCTTGGTATGCGCCGGGGCACTGCGATGGATCAGGCATTCCAGCGCCGAGCCCGGGTTCACGCCAAAGCGCTCGCCCCAGTAGCTCGCGCCGAAACGCCGACCGAGCAACAAGCGCCCGCCGGTGTTGAGCGTCCACATGAACTGCGCTTCCCACGTGCCCCAGTGCGCCGAGCCGAAACGCGCACGGCCCATGCGCGGGGCTTCGAGTTCGGTGATGGTGGCGTTGGGGTAACCCTGGCTTTTGGCGATGTCGATGTAGTAACCGACCGCCTGGCTGCCGACCGCGAGCAAGCGCCGGCGTACGGCGAGGCGGCGGTCGTCGAACAGCGGTGTGGCGCCCAGGCACGGGTCGGGCAGGTTCATCACCCGCTCCCAGTCCGGCACCAGTTCGCTGACGCCGGCCGGGTCCATCTCATTGAGCAGGTCGGCGGCGCGGGCATCGAGGCGCGCCAGTTCGACGGCGACGCCTTGCAGCACTTCTTCCAGTTCCGGCACGCGCTCCGGGTCCCACGCCGGGCCGCTGGGCAGCAAGGCGCGCAATTGCGCCTGATATTGCGCGGCGGTTCTTATGCCCCCCATACGCAACCTCCGAAGGTCAGCAGTTCGCTTTGCCCGGCAGGCACGTCAGCAGCCGGCGCGGTCAGCGTGTGATCGTACTCACCACCAGCGCTGCTGATGGCTTCGCGGATATGACTGATCAGCAACGGCACACCCAGATCGGCTTCGCGGTTGTGCAGGTCGCGCAACTGCGCCTCAACGGCGGCGCGCACAGCGGTGGTGTCCGGATTGACGCTCTTGAAGCGATACACCACCGGCACTTGAATCGGCCGCTGCACGTGCACTTCCGCCGTCACTGGACGCAGCGGTTCGATGTAGTCCTGAACTTCCGCCAATTGCTCATCGTTCGGCACCGGTTGCGGGTCTTCATCACGCATGATGAACACCGTCACCGTGCCCGGCCCGAGCAGGCCGCCACGACACCAGGCGCGGGTCACGCCCGGCACTTCCAGTGCCCAGGTCTCGTAGTCGCTGGCCGAACCGCCATGGGGAATCACGCGGTAGGAACGAATCACCCGCGAGCGCAGCGACTCCAGACTTTCCCGTGCCACGCCGCCGCTGAGTCCCGGCGCCAGCACGATAAAGCTGTTGCCGACCACACCGGCAATCGGCTGCACTGGTGTCAGCGCCAGCCCGGCGTCGGCATTGCCGAGGCTGCCGGCATCCAGCGCGGCGATGGTGGTGCTGTTGCTGCCATTGGCCGTGGTGCGCGCGGCAGTGACTTTGTAGGTGCGACCGTCGTTCGATTGCAGCAACGTGTCGACGTCGAGCACAGCGCCGGCGGTCGCGGTAAAGCTGACGCTGCCGGTGGCGACTTGCGCGGGTTTGCGCGGTTGGTTCAAACGCAGTGCGGCGATACGCTCAAGCGTCGACTCATCAGCCTTGTCGGGCAGGATCTGCTCGGCAATCCAGTCGAGATAACCGTACAGACCATAAGCCGCGCCACCGAGGGTGCGGGCCAGCACTTGCGCATCGGACTGGCGCAGCGAATCGCCGGCCAGGTCGCTTTGGGTGCGCTTGATCAGCACCGGCAGCGAAGGGGTTTCAAACGGCATAGATCACCTGCCAACTGTTATCGGGGTTGATGTCCAGACGTTCGCCGTCGGCCAGGGTCAGGACCGTGCGCAGGTTCAGACGCTGGGCGTCGAGGCGTTCGCTGATGATGTCGATGGCGCTGCAATGGCCGTCGTCGATCAGCCATTGCAAGGCTTCGCGGGCATAGAACTCGGCGTCCATCTGCGTTTGTCGGGTCAATTTCACCCGGCGCAGTAGCCATAGCCGTGAGCCGATGCGGTCGTCGGCAACGGTGGGAAACGTGTCGCCCCACCAGCCGAAACGTTCGTCGTCGTCGAGGGCGTCGTCATCGGCGGCGCGGCGCCAGGTGAACAGGCTGATCAGTACGGAGCGCGTCAGTGCAGCGTGGAGGTTTTGGCTGATCAGCATCACTTGCCTCCTGCCGGCGCGCCGGTCTGGCCGCTGCCGGCCTGCACACCGACGTGCACGTGTTTGATCTGGCTGATGCCACCGGCAAGTTGATCGCCGGTGGAAACGATCTTGCCGGTCTGGTTGATCACCGGCGTATCGAAGTTCACCGCGCTGCTGGCGCGGATGTTCAGCGTGGCGGTTTCGATGTCGATGATCCGCCCGCGCTTGAAATGAATCTTGTCGCCCTCGTCGGTGTAGATCGCCACTTCACCAGCGGCCAGCGCTTGCAGGCGATAGCGGCGGTCAGCGATGACCAGAGCAATGGCGTGGGAACGGTCGCCGCCGATGAAGGTGACGACCCCTTCGGCACCGGCCAGTGGGTGGCTGGTGAAGCCGTAGGGTTCGAAATGCTCCATGTCGTCGTTCACTTCGCCGGCGGTGAGGCGCATTTGCAGCGATTGCAGCTTGGATGCCGAGTTGGCGAGCACGACAGTGCCGCGCGCCAGCAGGCGTGTCAGTAGGCTCATGGGGTGTCCTTCAAAGAGGCGGCCACGACGCGATCAACTGTAGGAGTGAGCCTGCTCGCGATGGCGGTGGGTCAGGCACTGTGATGTTGAGGCTGCCGACGCTATCGCGAGCAGGCTCACTCCTACAGGGTTCGGTGTCAGGCCGGGGATTTTTTCGGTGGCATTGGATTGGCGTCGAAGGTATGCGGCGGCGCCACTTGCAGCGTGGTCACCGAGCCTTGTGCCGACAACGAATAAGTGACCTTGGAGATCAGCATGTCGCCATCAAACCCAAGCACCGGATCCGTGACTTTGACCAGCGTGTTGTGCCGCCAAAGATCACCGTTGGCCTGGCGCCAGCCCTGCACCCGATACGTGGTGGTCTGCGCCCGCCCCATACGGGTGGCGCACTCCCACTGGGCGCGTTGCTGGGCCAGTTCGAACGTCAGCGCGGTGCCCTCGTTGATGATGGTGGTGCGTCGACGTTTGAAGCTCAGATCGGTCGCACTGGATTCAACCTCGCTGACCGCCGCCCCGCTCTTCTTGTCCGAACCTTTCTGCTGGCCGATCACCCGGTATTCGGAGAACACCTGGCTCTGATCCATGGGGGCGTTGGCCGACAGGATATTCTTGCCCAGCTCCAGCGCATCACTGGCCCGCCCACCGCTGCCGGGTTTGGCCAACACCAGCCGGCCCTGCTCGTCATCGGTGGAAAACACCCGCAGCAACGAGAGCAAACGGTCGATCGACTGGAACACGGTTTCACCCGGCACGATGGTGTGCTTGGTCAGCCGCGCAGTCTCGGGAATTTCATTGACCACCATCAGCCCGTACTCCATCGCCAGCGCCTGCACGATGCTCAGCAGCGGTTGCTCCTGCCATTGATTCGGCTGGTTTCTGGCGGCGCAATCGACCAGATCCTGGGTCTTGGAACTGCCCTCGATGCTCAGGCTGATCTGGCGTCCGTCATAGCTGATCGGCGCCTTGAACACGTAGCCGGTGAGCACCAGGTCCTGGCCGATTTTCACTTCGCAGGGGTCACCCGGCTTGATCCGCTGGTCCACCGCCTGCCCCGGCCACTGCCAGGTGATGTCAAGTTTGAACGTGCGGAACTGGCGCTCCAGATCAGCGGTGATTTCCACGCTTTTCCAGCCGCCGTATTCCATGTTGTTGACGGTCAACGTGACGCGGTTATCCATCTCGTTCATGGCTCACTCCCTGGACACTTTCACGTCGTTGGGTGAAAAACCCGGATGGTTCATCGCATTGCTCTGAGTCACTTGGGTCACCCGTGTGGCATCGGCAAATTGCTTGTAGGCCACAACCAGCGCCGGCAAGCTTTCCTGGAACGATTTGGTGACCTGGCGCACACCGGATGACGCCACTGCCTTGAGATGCGCCAGCAGCGCTTCCTTGACATCGTTGATTGCCTGGTGGTGCTTGGGATCGGCCTTGTCCAGCATCGGATCAATGGCCACCCCGACCGCCTTCTGCAGTGCTTTCATTTCGTCGGTCACCGGTACTTCCGGACGGGTCACGGGTTGATCCGCCTGCTGCGCCACCGAAGGTGTCGACGACAGTTTCACTGCGGGGGTCGCCACTGGCATCGACGCCACCCACTGCGCCACTTTGACCAGCATCGTGTCCTGCACCAGATCGGCCATGGCTTGCGCTGCGGCGTTGGTGTCCTTGCCGGTGGTGATCTTTGGCGCATCCGCCTTGCGGATCGCTTCGAGTTGTTGCGACACGTCGGCAATCACGCCACGGTAGCCCTCCTTCGCAAACTCCTTGAGTTCCTTGATATCGCCGAGCAGGCCTTTGAACTCCGCCGCCACTTCCTTGGGCAACTCCTTGACCGCTTTGACCAGTTCGGTGATCTGCCGGTACTGCTCGATCAGCGGCTTGAGCTGTTCTTTGATCACCTCATAAACGCCGGTCAGGCTGTTACGCAGATTGGCAATGCCGATCCGCGCGGCCTTGATCAGCGTCATCGCCTGCTCGAAGCGCGCCACCGCAGACCCCAACAGCGTGTCGGCCTTGGCCAGCAGCACTTTCTGTGTGCTGACGGTAGCGGTCGGAAACGGCAACGGCTGATCGGGATAAAACTTCAGGGTAAAGGTCACCAGCCCGCCGTCCTGGCGGGTATGGGTCATGTCGCATTCACCGACCTTGACTTGCAGGCGCCCGAGCCACGGGTGCACCAGTTCACCATTGCCCGCCTCCAATGCCTTGAGCAGTTTGTCGCGCTGCTCCAGGCAATCGGCGCCGATGATGAATGCCGTGATGTCGTGAATCCTGGCCTGCTGGCCCAGATCCTCGAAATACGGCAGGTCGCGTTGCGGGTATTCGTGCAACTGACCTTTGCGACCGACCGGGGTTTTCGCCTGATCGATCCAGAAGCCGACACCACGAAAGGATGCCGGCAACAAACGGTCACGCCAGTTCATTGGAACCTCCTGCCGACAACGAGCGATAGCCGATGCGCGAAGACAGCGCCAGGCCCGGTTGATTGCTTTGCGGTTGATCGGTGCGCAGCCCGGCCGGCGCATTTTCGAAGCGCACGGTCAGGCCGCCTTCGAGTTGCGTGCGGTTGTTGATTGCGCTTTGTTGAATCAGTGCGCCAGAACTCTGTGGCAACGAACCACTTTGCAGTGCACCGTTGGCTGCTTGTGGCGTTGCCCCAAAGAACGCGGGTGCCAGTTCGCCTTTGCCTTCGGCATTGGTCTGGCGTTGCGCTTCGGTGAACGTTTCAACCTTGCCGGTGACCTTGGCGATCAGTCCGGCAAAACCGCCGTCGAACAGCTCCTTGATCGGCGCAATGACGGTTTGCAGCTTTTGCCACAACTCGCCGAACCACTCGGTGATCGGCCCCCAGTTCTTGATGATCTGCCCCAACGGCGTCCATTCGAACATGTTGTGCAAAAACTCCAGTACCGGTGCGGCCAACGCTTGCACCACGCCCCACAGCGCCGAAAACACTTCGCTGATCGGTTGCCAGTACATCGCGATCTGTTCCAGCGGCGACCATTCGAACAGGCTCTGGAAGAAGCTTTTGATCTGCTGCGCCGAGGTTTGCAATGCGGCCCAGACCGGTTCGAAGAAGGCCACGATACTGCCCCAGTTGTTGACGATCATGCCCAGTGGGGAATAGTCGAACAACGTGCCGAAGAAGTCCTTGATGGCTTGTGCCGCCGGTTGCAGCGCCGTCCAGATCGAGGCGAAGAACCCGGTGATCGCGCCCCAGTTGTTGATGATCATCCCCAGCGGTGTCCAGTCGAACAGTCCTTTGAGGAACGCCATCACCGGCACACTCAAGGCCTTGAGCAAGTCCCAGATCGCCGAAAACAGACCGGTCAGCGGCGCCCAGTTTTCCAGGATCATGCCGGCGGGCGTCCACGAGAACACCGACTTGAAGAAATCGACAACCGGCACGGTGACCGCTTTGACCTTGTCCCAGATCCCGGCGAAAAATCCCGCGATCGGTGACCACAGTGCCGCCAGTGCATCCAGCGGTCGCCAATCGAGGATCGAGCGCAACGTTGCCATCGCACTCACACCGATGTTTTTCACGCCCTCCCACATGCCCTTGAAAAAGGCACTGATCGGCGTCCAGTTGGCATAAATCAAACCGGCCGCCACCGCGATGCCCATCGCGATCAACATGATCGGATTGGTCTTGAGCACCATGCTCATCACGTCCATGACCTGGGTCATACCGGTGACGGCGGTTTGCATGGCAGAGAAGGCAATCGCCCCCGCCGCCAGGCCTTCGACCAGTTTCGGGTTGTCGGCGAGCAGGCTGCCGACCTGAGTCAGCATCGGTTCCAGCCCGACCACCAGTGCCCCCACCGCCGGCACCAGTGCGGCGTCCACGGCTGCGGAAACCTTTTCCATCGACGCACTGAACACGTTCATGTTTTGCGCAGCGACTTTCGGCGTGGCGGGTAAATCGACGGCTTTTGCCGCGTCGCCCACTTCGGCCAATTTGCCCTGAAACGCTGCGGCCGATTTGATGCCATCCACAAACGGCGTAATCACGCTGCCGCCCTTGAACAGACCACTGATGTCCAGTTTGCCGAGGCCGGTCTGTTCGAGGTTGTTCTTGAAGCTCTCGACCTTGACTCGCAGGGCGCCGAGTTTGGGCGACAGTTCATCGATGCCCGTGATCAGCACCGGAGTTTTTACTTTCGTTTCTTCGTCTGCCATCACTGCACCTGCTGCATCGCATTGATCCGTTGCGCGTGCTCCAGCGATTCGCGGAGCACATCCAGTGGCCTGGCCATCATCTGTTCGGGGTCAACCTTCCAGAACCAGGCCAGGTCATAGGCGACGGCAATCAGGTCGGTGATGGCGCCGACGCCGCACTCATGAAAAAACTCGCAACGGCCCAGCTCAGCGCATTGAGGTCAGCCAGATCCAACTGGTTGACCGACGACGGCGGAATGCCGGCGCACACGGCGATGTATTTGGCCGCCACGTCCATGTCGAGGCTGACTTCTTCGCTCTTGTCGATCTTGTACGGCAGCGCCTTGATCGCTCGCACTTCCTGCACCGTCGGACGGCGCAGGACGAGTTCGGTCAGGGGCTCGCCGTGAGCTTCGATCGCAACCTGAAGCTTCACGGCGCCGCTCATTGCCAGGTCCCCTTTATGCCTTCGAATTTCAGTTCGATGGTGGCGTCATCGCCTTTGGAGACTGGCTCTTCGACCAGGTAGGCACCGGCCAGCACGTAGACTTTGCCGTTGCTGAATTCGCAGGTGACGGTGATGTCGGTGCCTTCGATCAGCTTCTTCAGCGGGAAGTCGGCGGTGTGCAGCGCGGTCACTTTGAACGACGGCGCGATGTCGGTTTCCTTGTAGAAGCCAGGTACGACGGTTTCGCGTTTGACCGCCATCAGCGGGGCTTCGCAGCCGCCATTGATGGTCAGTTGTGCGCCGTCGACTTTGACGTAGCAGGTACCTGCAATCAGTTGACCCATGGTGTTACTCCCTTGCATAAAAAAGCCCACGCGAGGTGGGCTGAAAACGTGCCGTCAAACGCGCGGATCAAGCCGCGTCGTCGTACTGCAGACGGAATTGGTTGAGCAGCGCGAACACGCGCAGACCGTTGATGTAATCCGGCGGGAACAGCACGTTCACGCGGCTCGGGTCCTGCACGTCGCGCTCGACGATCAGGTGCTCGGCGAACAGCTCGGCGTTCTCGACGTGGCCTTCCAGTTCGAGCTTGGCGTACTGCGCGATCAGCTCGCCGCGAATGGTCGCCGGCGTCACGATCGGTTGGCCGGCGCCGAAACGGGTGCCGTCGGAGGCCAGTTTGTGCCGACCGTATTTGCTGGTAATCACACTCTGCAGACGACGCACGATGAACGCCGACTGGTGCATGGTTTCGCTGTCCAGGTAGGAGTTGTCGGCCTGACCAAAAGCGTTCTTCTGGTAGGTGGTGATCGAACGCTGGATGCGCACGTAACCGCCCTCGTAGTACGCGGTGGCGATGCCGTAGTTGAGCAGCGACTGACGCTCGGTCAGCGTGAAGCGCTCGCTGGCCGGCGCCGGATCGACACCCGGCAGGCTGCCGCTCTGGGTTGGACGACTGGCGTCGGCGGAAATGAACACCGCGGTGCGCGCAGCCAGTGCCGCGGCTTGTACCCAGAATGGTTGCGGAACGCCCGGCTCCAGCGCCTGAATGGTCATGTGCTGGTCATTGCGTGCCTGACCTGCAGCGACCAGCGTACCGACGGTGCCGCGTTTGGCGCTGTAGACGTGACCAAACAGCTGTTTGGCCCACGACCAGCGACCGCTGCTGTCATCCATGACCGCTTGCCAGGTGTTGAGCGTCGACAGATCGGACCATGGCAGTGCGATGAATTCGAACGGCTCGTCGCCCAGTGCGGCGATGGCTTCCACTTGATCCGGCACACCGGCGCCGCCAGTCATGGCAGTGATGGCAGTGGTCAGGCCGGCCGGGGTGTCTTCGCCGTTGCTCTTGCCCAGGTGATTGAATTGCAGGCTGATGTCGTTACCGCTGTCGCCAGTCCATTTGGCGCTCAGGGTGACCACACCTTCGGCAGCAGCAGCGCTCACCGGCAGGTCGGCGGTGGCGTTGATTTTCTGCGCCAGGGCGGTGGCCGCCTGTGCAGCTGTGGCACCGTTGACCACAGTGGCTTGCACACGCACGCCGCCGACATACAGATTGAGCACGCCAGCCTGGGTCGCGGTGCCGGTCAGGGTCAGCACGCCTTTGGCGATCGCGCCTTCGGTGTTGTGCAGCGGCAGGCACCAGATCTCACCGATCGGGTCAGCCTTGCGGAAGGTCTCGTACATCGAGGCGAGCATCGAGCCCTGACCACCGATGCTCTTGGCCAGCGCAACGCTGGAGACCAACACCAGTTTGCCGACTTCGGTCGGGGCAATGTTGTCGTTGACCTGAGCGACGATCAAACGACGCAGGGTCGAACTCGCGCTATTGGCGGCCGAGTTGTCCATTTCGGCATAGAACAGCGGTACACGAATGTCCGCGGGGATGTTGCTGAATCCGATCGCCATTATTTGGCTCCCTTTTGTTTGGCTGGTGCGGTTTTGAGGGTGATATCGCCGTCGGCCAGACGTCGGCGCCACCAGGCGCTGTCCAGCACTTCACGGCCTTCCAGCGGCAGCAGATCGCCGGCCTCCGGGTCAGGTACGACGCGGCCGGCGGCCGGCAGTACGGTGATGCGATTGCTCATGGGGTTACGTCTCCAGAGAAAGTCATTTCCACGCGCCCATCGGGGCCCGGGCGTTTCAGGTTGGGGTCGGCCGGGTCGATCGCATCGACCCGCACGGTGGCCCCGGTAAAGGACGACAAACCGTCCAGTTCGCGTTCGTGCCAACTCTCCGCAGGCTGACTCGGCAGATTGCGGCCAAGCTGGAACTCGGCAAAAAAGCGCAGCCGGTAGAACACGCGGCTGCTGTTGATCGAGACCATTTCGCCGCCGTCGTAAACGATGGCGCTGTAGGTGGAATCAGGTTTGAAACCAACCAGCGCGCGCCACAACTCGGCACGCAGGTCGTGCAACAGATCCAGCGCTTTTGTAGCGTCGGTAGCGTCAAGCACCAGGACGATTTCGAAGCGGTCGCGGATTGGTTGGGTGGTGAGGTTTTGGGTGGTGCTGTTGCTGGCCAGATCGGCAATTGGCAGCACGTAGGCCGAGGGTGTTGGCAGATCCGGGTTGCCTTGTAGCAGCGCCAGATCGACACCCACCGAAATGTGATTGGCCAGGCTCGGGCATTGCCCACGCAGCTGCGTGAGGATCGGGGTGATCTTCATGGGGGTGTTCCAAATAGTGGGAGTTACCGCAGGACTCATGTAGGAGTGAGCCTGCTCGCGATAGCGGACTTACAGTCAGAATCGATGGTGACTGACACACCGCAATCGCGAGCAGGCTCACTCCTACAAGGGATTGGTGGTGTTGAGAGATCAGTCTTCAGCCTTTGGATCGAGGCCGCTGGCATCGATCAGGCAGCGATAGCTGTTCTCGCGATTACCGCTGGCGGTGACCTTGTCGATCGACCAGCGTCCGCGCATGAAGTCCGGCCAGGTGTCATCGAGCAGCACCAGGCCTTCAGCGGCCAGTCGCGGATCGCCCGGGCAGGTGATCTTCACCTTGAACTTTTGCCGGAGCATTTTGCGCACTTCGCCCTCGCCGACGGCGATGGCATCCGCTTCGTTGGGTTGCTTCTGGCGGATGGTCTTGAACGGCGCAAGTCCCGTTTCGACCCAGTGCAAAACGCCTGTAACAGCATCGACAAAACAGGTCTTGCAGCCCTTGGCCTGTTCGCGGGCGGCCTCTTCCAGCGTGGCGCTGATGAAGGCGTGATCGCCGGGACGATTGTCGTGGGTGACCGACAACGTCACATCCTGCAGTTTCTGCCCCGAGATGGATTTGATCTGCCCGGGCCGCGCCAGCACATACGCATCGCCATAAGGTTTGGCGACCAGGTTGTACTTCTTTGCCAACCGCGTCAGAAAGCCCATGTCAGTTTCATTGGACTGGTCGACGTGGGCGATCTTGATCATCGACACGTCCGCAGCGACACGCGATGAAAATCCGTGCTGCGACACCAGTTGGCTAAACAATTGACCGAGCGTCGTCGGTCCATGACTGGCAGTGCGGCGCTGCTTGAAGCCGGTCTCGTCATCCTTGCTGAACGGCGCGGCAGTGGCCACCAGGGTCAGGCGAAACGGAAACAGCGTCGGCGTCAGGCGAGTGACTTTGAACTGGCCCTTGTCGACCATCTCTTCCATTTCCAGATAACCCACCAGCAGGCCGATTTTCCCACCGAGGTTCGGCAGCCCTTCGAGGCCTTCCAGATCAATGGTCAGGGTCAGTTGATCCGACTCGATACCGGCGGCATCAATGTGTTCCCAACTGATCAGCCGCTGGTTGAGCAAATCCGCGTTTGCGCCATAAATCTGCACGACCGGGGTAAAACCCAGTGCCATACAACCTCCTTAATCCCAGGCCGTGAGCGCTTTGATCGCGGCGGGTTTGCTGTCGAGTTCAGGCAGCACGACCCAGATGCCAGCGGGCAGAACCGGGCCGTGTTCGGCCAGGGTCGGATTGAGTTTCCACAGGGCTTCCTCAGCGGCATCGTCGCTGCGCCCGGTTTCGCGGTAGAGCAGCAGATTCACCGAATCACCGGCCACGCTTCGAACCTTACGCATTATTGAACTCCGCCAATTCGATAACCCAATCGACGACCATCGCCGTGCCGTCATCGATGATCTGGGTCTGGGTTTCCTGAACGTTGTTGATCCGCCATAGACCCCAGTTGCGACCAATCCCGTCGATCAACGGCAGCGGTATTCGCAGCGCCTGCAAGGCGCGCAGTTCATCCAGCCGATCCATGGCCACGGCGTACATCGACTTACCGGTGATGGTCAGGGTTTCCGGTTTCTGTCCGGTCTGGCTGGATTTCGGTTTGCTGGTGAGAATCTGTATTTCCGTCCAGCCGCCATCGGACTTGCGCAACAGCGAGTGGTACGCAAATTGGCGCGAGAGGCCGAAGATGAAACTGCCTAATGCCATTTGTTGTTTCATCAGGCGGCTCCATCGGTCAGGGCTGCGTCACGGCGGGTGGCGAGGGGGTTGGTACTCATTGAGGTCATGAACTGACCATTGAAATGGTTTTGCATGACTTGCGAGATCACTGCGCCCACCTTTTCCGAGCTGGCTATTTCGCTGCCGCTGATCTGAATCGACGGCGCATAGGTGATCTGCTGGTTTTGCGTCTGAGCGTTGCTCAGGTCCTTGGCCACTTGCGAGGGAGGCGCGAGTTTGTCCTCGGCAGGCTTGCCCCATTGTTCACCGACGTAAGAACCGAGCATTGCGCCCACAGTCCCACCGATGAATGTCCCAATACCGGGCGCAATGAACGTACCGATCGTGGCGCCAATGGCAGTGCCGGCCAGCTCGCCGGCGGCACCTTTGACCGCTTGGTCATCGCCTTCGCGCCAACCTTTCAGTCCGGTATAGGCCGCGTGCGCAATGGCCAGTGGCGCGCCCAGTTTTACCGCCGGCAGCGCTTGGGCGATTTTGGGCATGACCTTGGCGCCGACGCTTTCGACCAAGGGCATAAGCTTGGCAACTGGCCCTTTGATTCGGGATGTCATCTCGCTGTTGCCCAGGCCATCGGCGAACAGTTTGAAACCCATTTTGATGTCATCGAACAGAGGCGCGACCTTAGCCGTGAGCCCCCCCAAACGACTGCCCCCACTGGCGCGCGGAACTGTCGTGCGCAACGCTGTTCTGGCCTGCGGGCGTCGACCCGATCGACGACCCGATCGTTTGTTTTTTCGCCCGCCATCAGAGACATCGTCACCGACGATGGCATCAGCAATATCGGGGGGAAGTCGCGTCGTCGCCAGACGCAACAGCTTCGCAGAAACGGTGTCGAGGACTGAAGTAACGCCGGTTTTCAGCGCCCCTCCCACAAAAGGAAGAGCAGCGGCACCAAGCAGAACCAACCCTGCAGTAAGCGCCGGGAAAGCCTCCGCCGCAGTACTCACGCCTTTGGCCAGCACGGTGAGCACCACTGCGGCACCATCGGCCAACGGCGCCAGTGCGGTGCCGAATGCCGTGGTCAGCCGGGTCAGACTCGCATCGAGCGCATTCCAACGCCCTTGCGACGTATTGCCAAACGCCTCGGCGGATTTCGCGGCGGCACCCGAATCGGCGCCAAGTTCCGACGTCGCGTATTGGCGCTTGTCGGCCACTTGGGAGAATGCGTTTTTTACATCCTCTGGTTTCTTCAGCAGCTCAAGAACTCTGACGTCGTTTTCGCCAAACAGCGTCTTCGTCAGTGCTGCCCGTTCTTGCAGCGGTTGTTTATTGAGTGCAGCAAGCACCGAGTTGATGGCAGCGGGAGCGTCCTTGCGCATCTCTCCTGCCAACGATTCGGGATTCAACCCTAACTGGCTCAGAGCCGTACGTTGCTCCGTCGATGCATCTGCGCCCTTCGCCAGCACCGAAGTAATGCCCTTCAACGCGGCGCTGGCGCCCTCCTTGTCCGCGCCACTGTTAAGCAGTGCAGCCGCCAACGCGGCCACCTGTTCCGGGGTCATGCCGGCAGTGATTGCGGTCTCGCCGGAGCGTTGCACGACCGAACCGATGTCGGCGGCCTTGGCATCCAGGCCACTGTTTCCGAGATAGCTCGTCGCATCGGCCAGATCCTGGCTCTGATAGCGATCGAGCTTCAGCGACGAACGCCAGGCCGCCAACATCTCGCCAGCCGTTTTGACGTCCATCCTGAAGGCCGATGCGTTGATCGCGGCATCACGGGAGAACCACTTCAGCTCGTTCGCCCGTTGGTCACCCTTGGCTCCATCGGCAATACCGGATCGTGCTCCGGCGACTTGAACTTGCAATAGGTCAGCGTTGGTTGCCCCACTGGCCGCCACCTGTTTCTCGCTGGCGAGTTCCAGCGTGCTCTGTGAATGCGTTTGCAGTTGGTCGTTGCTCATCTTGAGCAACTGATTGAGTTCAACCAGCGCAGTCTCGTTGACCATCGCCGGCTGCATCAGTATCGGCGGCGGACGCTGCTCGATCTCGGCGTTGAGTTTTGACTTTGGTTCGCTCGTGGCGGGGGCGGCGGCGCCAGCCTTGAACAACGACTGCTGGCTGACCAGTAGCTCGCGCAGCTTGACCTGCTCCTGAGTCAGCAAACGAATATCCACGCTTGCCAAGGCCAGTGTCAGGTTCAAATCCTGCAGCGGTTTTCCGAGGTTGTCGGGCAGTGTTAATCCGCCCGTTGTATTGCCTCTCTCACCGGCGTATGTGAGCGCATATCTGTTCTCTGCCATTGCCGCTCTACTCCTGTTTCACGCCAAGGCGAGTGATCGCTATGTCGTAGCGGCGCAACGCCTTTTCGGCGTCCCATTCGAGAATTTCCGCTTCACTTACCGGGTAAATGAGCGGGACGATATCGAGGATTACTTCGATGTCGCGTTCCGAAAGTAGGCCGCCGGCTGGTTTAAAAAATCGTCGATGCGCACCTGCAATTGCGTCCAGTCCGGGACGCTCATCAGGGCCAGATCGGGAATCATCAGACCGGTGCAGTGGGCAGTGATGAACTCGGCGCGTTCCTTGGCCGTTTTCAGTTTCTTCATCACTTTGGTCGCGCGCAGCACGGGCATTTCCAGGCTCAGCGAAGTCACGGTGCGGCCGGTCACGGCGAGCGGTTGCAGCAGTTGCACTTCGTCGGGATCGTCGGACTTTTGCGCGTCTTTGACCTGCTCCAGAAAGTACGACGCCGGGCGTGTCGACATCTCGTGCACGTACTGGGCGATGCTCACGTAGTCCGGGCGCTTGAGCTGGTCGAGTTCCTTGACCGACAGGCCAGTGGCGAGCAGCGCCAATTCGAAGAACTGATCGTCTTCGTCATCGCCGGCGCGTTCCAGCGCTTCTTTTTGCTCGGCGTAGAACAGCGGTTTGAGCTGGATTGTTTCGATCTGCGAACCGTCGTCGCCGGTGATCGGCGATAGCAGGTCATGCTGGGGTGGCATCCACGACATGTATGAATTCCTTGGTGATTCTTTTTTAGGGGGTATCGCTATTCCCTTGTAGGAGTGAGCCTGCTCGCGATAGCGGTCTTTCAAGCACATTGATGTTGCATGTGCTGACCTCACCGCGAGCAGGCTCACTCCTACAGGGTTTTGTGTTGTGCCGAGGGTTACGGCATCAGCACCGCACGCCGGGCATCACCGAGGATGTCGACGCCGTTGAGCACGAATTTCTGGGTGCGCACGTCGATGTCGATCACCGGTACGCCGTTTTCCAGGCGGTTGTAGGTGCGACAGGACAGCTCGAGATTGGTCTTGGGTTTTTCACCCATTTTCACCGCGGTTTCTTCGAGGGACTTCAGCTTGCCGCCAACGGTGTGGTAGGTGAACCAGGTATTGCCGTCCTGGTCCTGACCGGCTTCACGCACGTTCAGCAGGATGTCGTCGCCCAGCTTCACACCCAGTGCCAGCATGACTTCGGCGCCGAGACCTTGCAGGGTCAGCTTGGCGTTAAGCGCTTTGCCGCCCTTGGCCATTTCCTCGACGATGAAGCGCCCGCCACGCATTTCTTCCACATCGAATTCGATCTTCGGCGGAGTGAATTCTTCAACGGTCGCCGACAGCGGCAGACCTTGCAGGGTGGCCGCGATGGCCTGTCTTACGCGGTTGGTAAACATTAGAGAACGTCCTCCAGGAACTGCTCGATGATTTCATCGCGGGCGTTGAGTTGATAAACCATGTGTTCGTTCGGCGCGTAGCGGCCGTAGTCGATGACCACGTACCAGGTACCGTTCTTGTACTTCTCGACGCTGTTCAGTTCCGGGTGCAGGTAGACGCTGCCGCCGGGAATGGTTTCGTCGGCGACCAGGGTTTGCAGCCAGTCGTTGATGCGCTTGACCTCTTGGTCCATGAAGGATTTGGTGAGGTTCTTGGCCATGGCCTTCTGGCCGGCCTTGACCAGCTTGCGGCTGATCGCATCTTCGAGGCCGACGTAGCTGATGAACTTGCCGGTGATCGAGCGGTTACCCAGCAGCGAGAAACCGCCGAGCACGGTGCGGGCGTAGTAGCTGACGCCGTAGCGGTTGAGCAGATCGCCTTCGGTGGAGGTGTCGAGGATGTTGTATTCAACGACTCGCGAAACGTCCTCGGCGTAGGTCACCTGGTTGCCCGGGCTCTCCCACTGCTTGACCTTGGCCAGCGCGGCAATCGCCAGGCTGGAAGGCGACAGGAAGACGTTTTTCTTCGCCGCTTTCGAGTACACCGCAGGCATGTTGTGCACCACCAGGCAACGGTCGAAACCGAGGTCGGCGCCGCCCAGCTCCTGGCTGTACAGCACCTGATCGGCGACCGAAGCGTCCTTGCCGTCCAGCACCACACGGGCCTTGATGCGCTTGCCAAACGAGGCGAACTCGCTGGCCACCGCTTTGGTGCCGGTGAAGCCCGGCGCGCCGATGATGGTCAGGTCTTCCGGGACACTGCCCAGCGCGGCCAGACCGAGCTTGCGGCCGGTCAGTGGATCAACACCGCCGATCACATTGTTGACGGTGTCGGCCGGAGTCGCGCCCGCTTCGACGATGACCACGTAGACCGGCACCTTGACCACTTTGAGGATCTGGTAAACCGCGTGATACAGGGTGCCCTCTTCCAAACCGGTCGGATCGAGCAGTGCATGGGTGGTGAAGCTGTTGATGCGGAACGGCGCGTTGCGCGGAATCAGCGGATCGGCTTTCGGCGCGGTGCCGACCAGACCGATGACGTTGTCACCCAGTCCACCCATGGCCTCGGGGGATTCGGTGGCATTGACGGTAATGCCGTTGTGCTCGAAGTTCAGAACCTCAGCCATATTCAGTCAGCCTTCTTGGCAGCGGCCTTTTTGGCCTGGGTGGTAGGGGTTTTCAGTTCCAGTCGACCGGCGAAGTGCAAGGCACTGGCCTCGACGTCGAGCAGATCGAGGTCTTGACCGATGCTCGACCAGTGCCCACCGCCGGTGGGGAATGGGACGAGCACGGTGTAGGTTTGGCGGGTTGCCATTTTTCGTTTCTCCATAAACGGGAAAGCCCCTCTTGGGGAGGGGCTTGGGCGGACAAGAAAACGCCCCGACGGTGCGGGGCGTTTTTATTCGGGCAGGCTAGCGAGCCACTCCGGCGCAGCCGGGCGGTGTTCGCTCAAGGGCAACTCACCGCCGACCGGCCAGATGCGCAGCACGTGGCGATAGTTCTGCAACTCGATGTATTGCGCCGGGGTCAGCTGGGTTGGCCAACGGTCCACCTCGTCACGGTGCCGGTTGACCACGGGATCAGTGAGTGCGATCTGCTGTTTGCGCCAGTAGCGCTCAATGCTCTCAAGTTCCGCAGGCGTTGGCCCCGGCGGATCAACCAGCACCGGGTAGTTGTCATCATTCATGACGATAATCTTGCCGGTAGACCGCCCGTTCACTAACTCAAGCCAGTACTCACGCGAGATTTCAACTGCATCGCCTGGAATTTCTGCATGGATGGCTGGATCGTAAAAACCGCCGGTGGAGGGTGCGTAAAACATAGGTTCTTCCTTGTGTGATAAGTAACGACTCTAAAACCAACCGCCTGGGTGGCCAGATATGGAAACGCCCCACGGTGTGGGGCGTTTATTGAAGCGCAGTGATCAGTGCGGGCAGTGCCTAGGCCGGCCAACCTACAGCGAGCATTTCATCTTTATAGGTTCCAGCCTCAAAAGCCTGGAGCAGATCAAGTTCGCGATCAAAGCAGGCCTGAACGTGTGCCCGGACAGCCTTGGCGATGGCAATGATTTGTTCGGCGCCGATCTCGACGAAGCCGTCGAGGGTCTTGAAGTTGCAGCGGTAATCAGGATCAAATATGGCTGAGAGGCCGGTGCTGGCGATCAGAGCCTGACTGTCGCGGGTTGTTTCGATATTCAAAGCTTCAACGAATATCGCTGACGTTTCGTGTCGAAAACGTTCAGCAGCAAACAGTGCTGGATAATTCGGCTCAATCTTCGGAAAAGGCGACTTGACCACTTCGCCGTCGACCAACCGCCACACACCGTCTGTCTCGTTGATCGTTCTCAGGAAGAGCTCATCGCTGATCTCAACTGCACCTCCAGGAACATTTTTTCCATGTATTGCGGAGTCGTAACGACCCGAGAGGTTTTGCTGTTCATCAAATACAACCAGTTTTACGCTCACAATAAATCCTCAGGCTTACCAGCCAATAGCGACCCAATAGAACGCTTCTGCCACTCGCGTTCCGGAAAGGAAAGCACCCGCACTAAAACCTGCCTTACCCGGCCCATCAGTCCGAAGCATGACATTTGTATCTCTAGTACCGCCGCCACCGATATAAGCGGTCCCATTGAGGGATACCAACCTCGTCGGAAATGTCATCGGGAACAGGACAGCCAGGTCTGCGGTTGCCGTGGTAGTGGTGGTGCCCCATTGAATAATCAATCCACTCGGGAGCTGCTGGTAGCCGTTCGGTGACAACGACGCCGAAAATTCATTGGAGTACTTCAGCGAAGAAACGCCTTCTTCGACGACGTAATAGTTGTCGCCGCACGTTACAACAGCGTTAGAGCCACTCTGGATCGTGATGCTATTGAGCGCCTTGCCAAGGGCAGAAATACTGTCGTTACCTTGACGATTTACAGTGACGTCACCTGTTCCGATATTGATGATGTAGAACTTGGACCCGACCGGGCTGGCGAGCCGTGAAGGCAGTGTCAGAGCTCCCGGCCCGGTGACGACAATCCTGCGCCCGGCCATTGCCGGAGTCAGTGAAGCTGGAAGAGTATCGATGTTTGTCTGGCCGCTGAAATTCCCCAACGCGCGCTGGACGAACTCTGTGGTGGCGAACGTCTTGCCATTCTCAAATTGTGGTGCGGTTACCCAATGCGGGCCGGACATGATCGGAGAATACTTCAATGCTCCGTCGCCGCCCTCCATCGTCCAGCCCGTGCCATTACTCAAACGCCGAAACGCCGAAACAGTCGATTGCGGCTGAGTAAAGGGGCCAATAGCGCCATTGATAGCAATCAACGTCTGTCCGGCCTTGGCTTTGAACGTAGCTCCATTCAGGCCAGCCAGAACAGTAACGATCGATCCTTGAGGAACGGCACCAGCGTCGGGAAGTGTGATTGTTGAAGCGGATCCACCAGGTGAAACCAGCTTCCCGACATCGCTCACCGCCAAATCAATGCTGCCCGGATAAGTCACCAGATCCGCATAACTACCCAACGCCCGCTGCACAAACTCGGTGGTTGCCAACAATTTGCTATTGTTGAATTGCACCGGAGTGGGCGCTGTCGGACTGTCTAGGAGTGCCGGTGATTTCAGTGGGGCAAAGCCAACGGTAATGTTCTGGAACATCAGCGCCGTGGTGCCGAGCGCAATCGCTCCATCAGTGACCAATTGCCAGATCGTGTCGGACTGGGTTGTGCCCTGCTCGACGGAAACCGTCAGGCCAGAAGTCACTTTCAAGTTGCTGTCAGCATCTTTTGCACGAATCCAGACGTCGTTAGCAACTACGTAGATACCGTTGTCTTTTGCCAAGGTCTGGTTCTTCACCAACACCCTGTCACCGGCAATCACCGCGACACCATCAATAGTTTGCGCAGCGGTCAGAATAATGTTGGTCGTCGTCGCAACACGTACCGATTGTTTGGCATCCAGCTTCGCAAGTTCATCCGCCACGTACCCCGTGACCCACGCACGCGTCGCCTTAACCACCGTGTCATCAATCAACAACGTCACCAGCGACGCATTACTGGTCTCGAAAATCGAGCGAATATAGAACTCTTTACCCGAACCCGACGTCGCCAGCACCGGTTTGAACGACTCCGGATATTTGATGATGGCGTAAAGAATCCCGGTATCAGTCCAAAGCCCCGCTTCACGCACATACCAGCCACCGACATCCGGCGGAATGGTCACTTCGGCGAGCAGCCAGCTCGGATTCTTCTCGTCCTGGAACAGCGCATTGAGCGGCCCGCGCCAGACTTCGCGTTTCAGCGCGGTGGCGGTTGCGGCCGGGTTGTAGACCCCGCCCTCGCCGCCGTCACCGACGGAAATCTGCGTCAACTTGATCGGCGTGCCCGCGGCCTTGCACGCCGTTTCGTAGGCAATCCCTGCGTTGGTGAGCAGGGTGTAATAGTCAGCCATTCAGGCCCCCTGAGGATAAATAGTGGATGTTTCGACGGTGTACATGCCGGCGGCCATGAACGCCTCTCCCGAGGTTTCCAGCCCTTCGATGAACACCGGATAAACCGTGGTCAGTTCGCCGCAAAACGTCGCGGCGGCGATGACGTGATTGCCGAAAGCGCTCAAGCCAACGGAGACCGTCAGCACATCGCGCTCGCTCTTGGCATCAGCCAGGCGCCGGTCGAGACGGGCGTCGATTTCTTCGCTGTAGGGTTGGTCGCTGAAGGCGCGTACGGAAAAGCTGTACGGCGCACCGGGCGGTGTCTGTTCGTACCAGGCGCGGATCTCGGGTCTTAACTGCAAACCCTTGGCAGCGTTTTCCAACGCCTTGCGAGTGCCGGCCTGGCGCGCAGTGGGCCAGGCCAGTTCGACGGTCAGGCGCTTTTCTGCCTCCGGCGCGGCGGTGCTCCACTCGGCAACACCGCGATCCGCTGCCAGATACGGCAGAAAGGCGATCGGTGTTTCGCTCGGGTTCATCAGTTCCGGAAACGGCGGCGCGATGCGATCAAGCAGTGCGCCGAAACCCAGATCCAGTCCACGTTCGAGTGCCGAGCTGTTCGCAGGCAACAACGTCGGGCGCTGAGTTTTTTCACTCATAGCGTCAGCACCTCAACCTCGACCGCCGTGCAGTACGGCGCTTGAAACGCCGTGGTCACGATTGGCGCCAGCGGTTCGAGAATCTGTAGTTGCACGGCGCCGGCGCTGTGCAGCGTGTAGTCGATCCAGCTCGGATCGACCCGGCCTTCGAGGCGATGGCAACTGTCGGCGTAGGCCTGCAATTGTTGTTGTGCGGCGACTTTGGTCAGGCCCGAATCAGGGCCGGAATTGATCTTCGCGACCACGCGGATCTTGTAGCGCTGAATGTCGGCGGCCTTGACGGTGACGAGGTCAGTTTCCGGTCGTACATCCGGTCGTGCAAAGTGCTGACGAACGCCTTCAAGCAATGCCTGGGAAGGCGTGCCATCGCCGTCGCGGGACAGCACAGTGACTTGCACTTCGCCCGGCGCAGTGCGTCGACCGTTGCCATCCTTGACCTGCGCGGCGAGACCATCGGGGTTGAAGGTGTAGGTGACATTCACCACACCGGCATCGGTGGATTCGACTTGCACCGTCGGACGCTCGCCAAGGGTGAAAACTTCGCGGCGATACTGCATGCGCGAGCCCGCCGCCGGAGCGTGTGGCGCCAGGTAATAACGCAAGCGGGCGTCGTCGTCGCTTTCATAAATCGCCGGCACCGGCGGAAATGCTGCCGGGTCGCCCGCATCCAGTAACTGCCGCTCCAGGCCCATGTCCGCCAGCCGTGCATCAAGGTTGCTGCCCGTCGCCCACCACGCCAGCATCTGTTTGATGCGAGCGTTGTATTTGCGCTCGTGGGTTTGCAGGCGCACGCAGAAAGCCTCAAGCGCCAGGGTCAGCAATTCGCTTTCGTTGTCCAGGCTGGTCTTGAGTTTTGCGGCACTGTCCGGCGAACGCGCCCCGACGTATTCGACGACGAAAGTCTTGAACTCGGCGAGCAAGTCTTCGAAGGCTTCAACGGTGATCAGCGCGGGTTCGGCCAATTGGTTCTGGCCGGGGATCAACATGCTCATGTCACGACCTCGAATGTCTGTTGACGGTTTTTCCAGGTGCCGGCGAAGCGCAGCAGCAGACCGGCGCCCTGGCGGCTGGCGACGATCACTTGTGGCTGAAAATCGCTGATCCCGTTCTGCGCGTTGTAGAACGCTTGCGCCGCGTGGCTCTGCGCCAGAAGCAGGACGTCGTCACCGAGGTTCTGCCCCAGCAGCGAGGGGATCAACGAGCCATACAGGGGCCTTTTTTGCCGGGTGCCGAGCGGCGTAGTCAGGGCCCGTGTCGCGCGCTGCACAAATTGCAGCCAGTCGTCGACCGTGGCCCCGCTGTCTCTATCGATTCCGATCATGGAAAGCTCTTGAATCAGGGGCTGATGACGCGGCCCTGGTGATCGACCAATGGGCCGCTGAAGTGCACGCCAGAAGTGTCGATGGTCAGGCCGACGGCACCGAGTTGCAGGGTGATGATTTGTGGTGTCATCGCTAACCGGGCCGGGCCGATGCTCAGCTCCAGCGATTCGCGTGAACCGCTGAAGGCTGCCGGGCCGTTTTGCCAGTGCAGAGTGTGGCTGGCATCGTCGTAGCCGCTTTCGCTGCCGTCCTTATGCACTCGACGGGTCAGCGTCGGCACCGCGGAGGCTGGTGGAAAGCGGTCACTGTTCAAGCCGAACAACGCCACACTCTGTGCGCCGCTTTCGCCGCTGCCGTAGTTGAACAGCAGACACTGCTCACCCACCGTCGGAATCCGCGATTCGCTTTGCGCGCCGGCGCTGGGGTTGAAAAACTTGATCGCTGGCGTGAGCAATCCGCCGTGGCTGACCTGACAGGTGTTGCTCGCGGCGTCGACGGTCTGGCAAATGCCGATGCGGCAAAAGCTTTCGGCGCGGCGGTGCAGGTCGTCGATTTCCGCTTCCATTTCGGCCAGACGTTCGATGATCGGCCCCAGCTGCATGCGCAGTAATGCGTCGAACATGGTCAGGCCTCCAGCGCGGTGTACTGGTCGGGATCGTCAATGTTGCTGACTTCCCAAGTGCGAGCGAATTTCGGCGTGCCCAGCGGGTCGTCAAGCAAGGTCGGGCCGAGGTAGAGGGTCTGATCGAACGTCAGTGTCCAGGTCTTGTATGGCTGGTCGGCACGGACCAGCAGCGACGGCAAACCATCAATGTTGATCGGCAGATCGCATTGATCGGCGGGCAGGTCCCAGCGGTTGTCGGTGATCAGGTTTTTCAGCACAGCAATCAGATCGCATGCTGCAAATGCGCTGGCGGAAAGGGCCGGGATGACTTGCAGGGACAACGTCATGACATGCGCAATTCGCCCGTCAGCGGCACGCACTCCCGCCCCGTTTCGATCGAAGTCGATCAACACCCAGGCCTGATCGCCCGGTGCAGCGAAATCGTCATGACTACCGACATTGAGGTTGAATCCGGCGGTGTTGCGCAGCGTCGTCGCAATGGCGGTGAACAGTTGCGACGGCTGCTGGATCGGTGTGGGCATACATGACCTCCTTTTCATTCGTCCACGCGCAGCCCTGCCGCCAACATGGCGGCACGGAGAAATACCAGGTTCAAGGTTGGTCGCGAGGTGGTACTTCGCAGACGCCAATGCGCTTGGCGGCCCAGCGTTCATACAGACCGATAGCCACGTCGGCTCCGGCCATTGCGGTGAGGCAGCCGAAGGCGCCAGCGGCCCAGATCGACATGCCAGCGGCATACAGCAGCATGATCGCCGACACGCCGCAGATCATGCAGGCGCCGGAGCGCAGGGCCAGACGGCGCAGCAGCGGCCAGCCACGTGCGCCCTCCTTGTCGGCGCGCCACATTTCGCCGGACACCCCGCCGACAACGGCAAGGAGGATGACCAGCCAGATCGGCATGTCTGCCAACGCTTGTTGCTCGTTTGTCATGTCACGCCTCCGTAGATGATTGATGAGTGATGTGTGTTCGGTTCAAGCGATGTCTCTTCAGGTAGGCATTCCAAAAAGCCCGGCAGTCTCCGGGCTTTTCAGTAATGCGGCCCGGAAAACCGCACAGCTGATTTAAACGAAAGGGAAAGGGATCGTTGGCCAAGTGATGGTGTACGGGAAATCAGGTTGATTTTTGTATTCGCTCACGGCGACAACGTATTGCTTGAAAGCCAGTAACGCTGCTTCTTCAGCAGGCGTTGCGACGCCCAGATCCACCTTGTAATCAAATGGATTGAGCAGCAGCCATTTTTGCGTGTCTGCCAGCAACAGGGTCGCAATCTCTCGGCCTTCACGTACTAGCTGGTCATAGGTAGGCGCGGCAAACTCCCAATGATCACCGACCCTGAAAGCACTCCATCCGACCTGGACTGTCGTGTTACCCGTGACATCCACCCATTCTCCCAACACAGTATCTGGAGGGTTTACTGGCATCGTTTCATCGGTATCCAGAATTTGATAAACCTTCAGGTTGTACAGTGCGATAAAAACGTATCGATTCATGCAGTTCTCCTTTTTAGATTTACAACACCTGGCGGTTGGCGGCTCGAGCAGATCGAAGCCAGGCAGGCATTCCAAAAAGCCCGGCAGTCCGCCGGGCTTTTCAGTAATGCGCTCCTTCGCCTTCCTTCAAATCCTGTGTTCAAGAAGGAAGCTGACTGTTCGGCGCTACTGGCGCGGTACGAGTCCATTCAAATTGTTTTTCCGACCGCGGTCCCTGCCCGCCGGATAACTGCTTCTGGTGCTTTACGCTGCACACCCGGGTCAGTTGCCAACCCTCTGAACCGTTGAGGCCGGTTCATCGCTGCCTGTTCTTGTGGAACTAAAGAGCTTTCTTGCCAGCCGCTTTGTCGAGCGGCTTGGTGGCAATAATATGCATGTATGCATATCCAGTCAATGCGCAAATGCATTTATTTATGCATTAGAAATGCGTAGGTGCATGGAAGCCCCGCAGTTCAAGGGTTTGGCGGTTTCATCAAGGCGAAAAAAAACCCGCCAAAGGACGGGTTTATCTGGAGAAGGTCTGGTTAGCGGGCGTACATGCCCCACCAGAAGACGTGACCGAGGATGACGATCTGCTCTTCCTGGATTTCCTGGAAGCTGTAGTCCTCGTCCGGGTGTTCATCGCGATTGAAGCTGCGCAGACGAATGCCGGTGGGCAAGCGGTAAAGCTGCTTCACGCGTAACTGGCCGTTGTGATTGATCGCGTACAGGTCGCCATCGATGATGTCGCCGATGCCGCACTTGCCCGCGTTGACGCCGACAGTGGCGCCATCACGCAACACTGGCAACATACTGTTGCCACGTACTGTCACGCATTTGGCCTGGTCGAACTGCACACCGTTATGGCGCAGGCTACGCTTGCCGAAGCGCAGGCTAGAGCGCTCGCTCTCTTCGATGACGAATCTTCCTGATCCAGCAGCCAATTCAACCTCGCGAAGGAACGGCACCGATACTTCGTCATCATCGACAGGCGTATCGTCGTCCCACAGCATTATGTCCTTGAGTTCCGCGTGTACATCATCACGCGCGGCACCGGCCGATGGCGCGACATCCGCGCGCCCGCGCAACTGATCGGTGCTCACGGCGAAGTACTCGGCGATCTTCGAGATGTGTTTATCCGAGGGATCGACGATCTTCCCGCTGAGAATCCGCGAGAGTGTGGATTGGGGCACGCCGGTGCGACGGTGGAGCTCCGTGGGGGAGATCCCGTGCTGGTCGAGCAGTGCTCTTAAGACGGAGGCTACGTTGCGTTTTTGCATAACGCGCATAGTGCTTGAAGTTATTCGTTAAGACAAATGCTGATTTGCATAATTAACGCATAAATATGAAACCAGATGCAAAATGATATTGCAAAGCCATCATTTTGCATCGAATAACGGCCCGGTTCCAACGTGCGGTCAGCCTTTGACGCGACGCGCGGCAGCATTGGCTTTTTTAAGTCGATCGGTTCTGGCCTTTCTGTCGTAATCGTCCTTGGCGCCCATGATTCCCCCGGCAGCGTGCACCCAGTCAGTGGCGGTGCAGCCAGAGATCAGCACAGCAGAAGTAATGACTGAAGCAAAGATAAGGATATTTTTCATATTCGGTTCCCCGGTGTCACTGATGAGCCTGTTGAATTACAGAGTTGAAAAAAGAAAACCTGCTGCGGCGTGTTCGCCGTGGTTGACCCTTTACTCATCCATGAGCTTTTGCAGTTTTGTCTGAGCTCGTTCGAGCCTGGCTTCCTGTTTCTTGATGACTTTCACATCGCCGTACTGACGCGCGGCCTCCAGATAGTTCTGTCTGCGTCGCACTTCGGCTTCGGCCTTTTGGATGGAGCTAGAACGGTCATCTTGCGCGGAGGGTTCTTGGCAATAACGCTCGACATTGGCCAGCGCCCGCTCCAGACCGGACTTGCGATATACATTGTCCGTCTTATCGGCGCGCTCAATTTGCAACACAAGTTCAGCGCGGCGCTGCGCGCAACTTTCCCGCGAGTCAGCCCTTGAACTATCGATGATCAAAACGCTGCCAATCAGCAGGGACAGATTCCACAACAGACTTGATCTCATCAGACAAACCCCAGATAGTTGTTTTCTCCAGCGCGCCTATGAAAGTAGCTCACACGAGACCATGCTTCGCAACTACCTAACGTTTCTCTTATACCAAGAAGTGCTGCCTTCAGCATTTCGCAACAACGAACTCTACACATCGGGAAGTGTTCGACCATCCACGCCACTGGTACGTAAACATGATCGAAACACAGCAAAACAGGAGTGCGATCAAACAATGTGGAAATACTCACATCCTTTTCTTTTCCGGCAATAACCGCCGGCACAAACACAATACCTTCCCGGTTTATTGCAATTGATCGCTTCCAGGCGGGAGACTTGGCCCCATTAGCACTGCGCACGCAAAACCAGAGCATTTATAACGTTCCTCAACAGCCTAAACATCATCATGTTATTCAAGGCAAGCAAACAGCCGCCTGCGTTGACTCTCCGGCAGTCGCAGGCGCTGTTGGCTTGACTCGAATCACATTAACAATGCAGGAGCGTCGAGGCCTTACTGGCGTCTTACTCAATCTTACTTAGTCGCCCGAGGCCTTACAGCCCGGGGGTCTCGCTAACGCGGGACGTGGCAGACGCCGTTGATCAGGTTATTGATGTTGTAGTAGTACTCGGTATCGGAGAAGTAATTGAACGTCACCATACCGCCTTGAAAACCTCTTTCCATGAACGGAAGTTCATCGCCGGCGGTGTCCGCATCAAACTTTACAATCGAACGCGTCTTGAACAGAAACCTGGAAGTATCCAGATGGGTTAAGGCAATCTCGAACTTGCGATCATAGGTATAGACTTTGCCTTCAGGTGTTTTAACGACGTAGTGCACATAGAGAGCGCCTTCCGTTGGGTCGATGGTCATTTCTCCAACGCCATGCCAACGAACTTTGTGATCCTGCGTATGGACAAAGTCTATGGATGCAAAACAGGGTGCGCGTGGAATATCGCGATTGATCAAATAAAAATGCTTTATGACCAGAGCACCGAAGATGAATACAGACAACGCGGCAATCACTACGATTATTTTTTTCCAACGAGTTGGTAGTTCACGCATATGGCCTCCCCCTTGCTTTCCGGCTTGATGCACTTGACCAGTAACTGGGAGAGCGGTTTTCGCACATAGTAGTTAATATCGGACAATACAATAGGTGGTTCGAACTCACTGAGCGCTTGGACAATATCCTCTTTGGACATCCTTTCACTTTCTTCTACATACAACTTCGCCTCGCCCTCTTGCCAGATGAGCTTCCACTCTTCCAGATCGGCTGGTTTTTTAAACACCAGATAAGCGTAAAAGACCGGAAGAGCAATTGCCGGCACCAGGATTGCCGGCAAAAGGAAGCGCCAGTAATGACTGAATGGCTTTTTCACCGTAGGAGCGTCGACGATGAAGGGTTCAGCATCATTTACCAGCGCTGGCGGCGACTCAGAGGCTTGAGTCTGCGCGCTGAGCAACCGGATTTCACACAACAGCACCACGCCACGGCGTGGCAAAGTCTTGAGACTGTCCCGCGGCAAACCAACCTCAGCGAAATGCGCGCGGAGCATGTGCAGGGTCTTGTAATAACTGCTGTCGGAAATCACCAGGCCGCGTTCCCCCCAGACTCGGGAGATAAGCTGTTCCTTGTCGGTCACGCCGGCTATCAGCGCCAGCAGCAGGTCACTTTCATTGCTGCCCAGCACCGCTGCCTGCCGCGCCCGGCTGAGGGTCATTTTTTCCGCATCGTAGTAACAATCGCTCGCTGATGCTCCTGAACCGATGCCCTCTGACTGTTCCAAGCTGCGCCCTCAACTGATCTGCAATCCTCGAATTCCGATCATTCGATAGCTTTTCGGCACTATAGGACACAATGCCAACCCGAGCGGCCGCGCGTTGCTGCATCCACCTCAAAAAAACTTCATACTCAGCCCCACTGAATCAACCCACGGGCCGCATCGCTGGCAAACACTCGCCATTTCGTAGATGCAAACGACCCCGTTTTTGCCTTGTCACTTTTTCCGGTAAAGCTAAACCCCTGATGAATAAAGCTATTTCAGACCTGTCCTCCCACACCCCAATGATGCAGCAGTACTGGCGACTGAAGAATCAGCATCCAGATCAGCTGATGTTCTACCGCATGGGCGACTTCTACGAGATCTTCTACGAAGACGCGAAGAAGGCGGCCAAGTTGCTCGACATCACCCTGACCGCGCGCGGACAGTCGGCGGGGCAGGCGATTCCGATGTGTGGCATTCCTTACCACGCAGCGGAAGGCTATCTGGCGAAACTGGTGAAGCTTGGCGAATCGGTGGTGATCTGCGAGCAAGTCGGCGACCCAGCGACCAGCAAAGGCCCGGTGGAGCGTCAGGTCGTGCGGATCCTCACGCCGGGGACGGTCAGTGACGAGGCGCTGCTCGACGAGCGCCGCGACAACCTGATCGCTGCACTGCTGGGTGACGAGCGTCTGTTCGGCCTTGCCGTGCTGGACATCACCAGCGGCAGTTTCAGCGTGTCGGAAATCAAAGGCTGGGAGAACCTGCTGGCGGAACTGGAGCGGATCAATCCGGTTGAATTGCTGATCCCGGATGACTGGCCAAGGGATCTGCCAGCGGAAAAACGCCGTGGCGTCAGTCGTCGCGCACCGTGGGATTTCGAGCGTGATTCAGCACTGAAAAGCCTTTGCCAGCAGTTCTCTACCCAAGACCTGAAGGGCTTTGGCTGCGAGAACCTCACCCTGGCCATCGGCGCTGCCGGTTGCCTGTTGGCCTACGCCAAGGAAACCCAGCGCACCGCCCTGCCCCACCTGCGCAGCCTGCGCCACGAACGTCTGGATGACACCGTGGTGCTGGACGGTGCGAGCCGTCGCAACCTTGAACTCGACACCAACCTGGCCGGTGGTCGCGACAACACCCTGCAATCGGTGGTCGATCGCTGCCAGACCGCCATGGGCAGCCGTTTGCTGACTCGCTGGCTGAATCGCCCGTTGCGCGATCTGACGGTATTGCTGGCGCGCCAGACTTCGATCACTTGCCTGCTCGATCGCTACCGCTTCGAAAAGCTGCAGCCGCAGCTCAAGGAAATCGGCGACATCGAGCGGATTCTTGCGCGGATCGGCCTGCGCAACGCGCGTCCTCGTGACTTGGCGCGCCTGCGTGACGCCCTTGGCGCACTGCCTGAACTGCAAGTGGCAATGACCGATCTGGAAGCGCCGCACCTGCAAGGTCTGGCGACCATCACCAGCACCTACCCGGAACTGGCGGCGTTGCTGGATAAAGCCATCATCGACAACCCGCCGGCGGTGATCCGTGACGGCGGCGTGTTGAAAACCGGTTACGACAGCGAGCTCGACGAGCTGCAATCGCTGAGCGAAAACGCCGGCCAATTCCTTATCGACCTGGAAGCACGCGAGAAGGCCCGTACCGGCCTGAGCCACCTGAAAGTCGGCTACAACCGCATTCACGGCTACTTCATCGAGTTGCCGAGCAAGCAGGCCGAATCCGCCCCGGCGGATTACATCCGTCGCCAGACGCTGAAAGGTGCCGAGCGTTTCATCACGCCTGAACTGAAAGAGTTCGAAGACAAGGCGCTATCGGCCAAGAGCCGTGCTCTAGCCCGCGAGAAGATGCTCTACGAAGCGCTGCTGGAAGATCTGATCAGCCAGTTGCCACCGTTGCAGGACACCGCCGGCGCGCTGGCGGAACTGGACGTGTTGAGCAACCTCGCCGAGCGTGCGCTGAACCTCGACCTGAACTGCCCGCGCTTCGTCAGCGAGCCGTGCATGCGCATCACCCAGGGTCGTCACCCGGTGGTCGAGCAGGTGCTGACCACGCCGTTCGTGGCCAACGACCTGAGCCTGGACGACAACACGCGCATGTTGGTGATCACCGGCCCGAACATGGGCGGTAAATCCACCTACATGCGTCAAACCGCATTGATCGTGCTGCTGGCGCATATCGGCAGCTTCGTACCGGCGGCCAGTTGCGAACTGTCGCTGGTCGACCGCATCTTCACCCGCATCGGCTCCAGTGATGACCTGGCCGGTGGTCGTTCGACCTTCATGGTCGAAATGAGCGAAACCGCGAACATCCTGCACAACGCCACCGAGCGCAGCCTGGTGTTGATGGACGAAGTCGGTCGCGGCACCAGCACCTTCGACGGTCTGTCGCTGGCATGGGCGGCGGCCGAGCGTCTGGCTCATTTGCGCGCCTATACGCTGTTCGCTACGCACTACTTCGAACTGACTGTGTTGCCGGAAGCCGAGCCACTGGTGGCCAACGTCCACCTCAACGCCACCGAGCACAACGAACGCATCGTGTTCCTGCACCACGTGCTGCCTGGCCCTGCCAGCCAAAGCTATGGCCTGGCAGTGGCGCAATTGGCCGGTGTGCCGAGCGAAGTGATCGTGCGTGCCCGCGAGCACTTGAGCCGACTGGAAGAAACCGCTTTGCCGCATGAAGCGCCGAAACCGGTCGCCAAGGGCAAACCGGCGACGCCACAGCAAAGCGACATGTTCGCCAGCCTGCCGCATCCGGTACTCGATGAGCTGGCTAAACTGGATCTGGATGACCTGACCCCGCGCCGTGCACTCGAAATGCTCTATGCATTGAAGAACCGGATATAAGCACTGAAGAAGCGGATATAACGCAAACGGCTTCAAGCTGTTAGAATCTCGCGCGGTTTGGGATGCTGCTGGCTAATAGCCTGGCCAGCAGGTATCGCTCCCGAACCTGGCGACCCCAACCGTGAAGGGGCAACGCTGCCGCCGCCTGAGGAGAAAATTAGAAATGACCTTCGTCGTCACCGACAACTGCATCAAGTGCAAGTACACCGACTGCGTAGAAGTGTGTCCGGTGGACTGCTTTTACGAAGGCCCGAACTTCCTGGTGATTCACCCGGATGAGTGCATCGACTGCGCCCTGTGCGAACCGGAATGTCCGGCTGTAGCCATCTTCTCCGAGGACGAAGTTCCGGAAGAGATGCAGGAGTTCATTCAACTGAACGTTGATCTGGCTGAAATCTGGCCGAACATCACCGAGAAGAAAGAATCGCTGCCAGATGCTGAAGAGTGGGATGGCGTCAAAGGCAAGATCAAAGATCTCGAACGCTGATCTGTCGCGCGCTCGAATGAAAAGGCCCCTTGCGGGCCTTTTTGCTTTTCTGTCTTTTACTTTTCTACGGGCAAAAAAAAGGGGCGGTATGACCCGCCCACATTTTTTCCCTATTCCCTGTATTCCTTTTCATCGTCCTGATGAATCGCTTCCTGCGATGTCCGTTCCCCTCTTCCTTGAAGGGCGTGTCTGTCCGTTGACACAACCCAGATACTAGAGAATTCCCCGGCGAGAGCAATCGGCCCTGAGTCTGGGAAAGCGCTGTAATAAGCACTTCATACTAAAAAATAAATATACAAATCAATATGTTATGCAGCGACATGGAGAGCGATCGACGTCTGCCGTCTTGTAAAGATAGTGAACACTTACGAAAGAGTAAGCCAAGGCTTACACCGCGAGACTACAAACGATGGAAATGCCAACCGTACGTCTGACAATGAAAAAGGCTTGCGAGATGAGCATTAAATCGAGGCCAACAAAAAACCCCGAACCAGTCGGGGCTTCTTGCGGGCGAGCGTGTGAGGCGCTTACTGGAACAGCGACTCGCTCGACAGGCCATTCTTCTCGAGGATTTCACGAAGGCGCTTGAGGCCTTCCACCTGGATCTGCCGCACCCGTTCCCGGGTCAGGCCGATCTCCAGGCCTACATCTTCCAGCGTGCTGCTCTCGTGGCCGCGCAGACCGAAGCGGCGTACAACCACCTCGCGCTGCTTGTCGGTCAACTCCGACAGCCATTGATCGATGCTCTGCGACAGGTCGTCATCCTGCAGCAATTCACAAGGATCGGTTGGACGATCATCAGTGAGGGTGTCCAGCAGGGTTTTATCCGAATCCGGACCCAGCGAGACGTCGACCGAAGAAACCCGTTCGTTCAGGCCCAGCATGCGCTTGACCTCGCCCACCGGTTTTTCCAGCAGGTTGGCAATTTCTTCGGGTGAAGGTTCGTGGTCGAGCTTTTGCGTCAGCTCCCGTGCAGCCCGCAGGTACACATTGAGTTCCTTGACCACATGAATCGGCAACCGGATGGTCCGGGTCTGATTCATGATCGCGCGCTCGATGGTCTGACGAATCCACCATGTCGCGTAGGTCGAGAAGCGGAAGCCGCGTTCGGGATCGAACTTTTCCACCGCGCGGATCAGCCCGAGGTTGCCCTCTTCGATCAGATCCAGCAGCGACAGCCCCCGATTGACGTAACGCCGGGCGATTTTCACCACCAGCCGCAGGTTACTTTCAATCATGCGCTTGCGCCCGGCCGGATCGCCACTTTGCGACAAGCGCGCAAAATGAACTTCTTCCTCCGGGGAGAGCAATGGGGAAAAGCCGATTTCGTTGAGATACAACTGCGTGGCATCAAGTGCCCGCGTGTAGTCGATGTACTTATGTTGTTTAAGTGAAGCGGAGTGTTTGGATTTGGAACGAACGGAAGGTGGAGCAGCCCCTTCATCATTCGACATCGAAGATTCCGAATCGATGCCGGTCTCCATAAGGAGAACCTCATCGTCGATGTCAAACTCCGGCACTTCTTTACTGAGAGCCATTGTTATAGTCCTTTGGTGAGTTCGACCCCAAGCTCAAGCGGCGCCTTTATCCTTGGCAGCGCTGGAGCCTGTCCCCTCTACGTGACGGAACAGGCTGGCTTACAAATCAACGTCTTGGCAGGAACTGCAGCGGATCTACAGGTTTACCTTGGCGGCGAATCTCAAAATGCAGTTTCACCCGGTCTGTACCCGTTGACCCCATTTCGGCAATTGTCTGTCCGACCTTGACCTGCTGTCCCTCCCGAACCAACAGCCTGCGGTTATGTCCGTAGGCACTGACGTAGGTTTCGCTGTGTTTGATGATGACTAATTCGCCGTAGCCCCTTAAGCCACTCCCGGCGTATACCACCGTCCCATCAGACGCAGCTAAAACAGGCTGTCCCAAATCCCCGGCGATATCAATTCCTTTATTCAAACTACCGTTTGAAGAGAATTTTCCAATCAGAATGCCATTAGATGGCCATCCCCAGCCGGTCGGGGCCGGGCCTGCCGGAGGCAGTGGAGCGGGTGCTTGCTTGTTGGCGACGGACGGTGCAACGCCAGCAGAACCACCCGTAGAACCGGTGGTTGTGGTGGTCGTCGTGCCATTTGCCTGGCGCCGGATTACCGTAGTTTTGCTCGACGAAGAAGGCGAAGAACTGCTGTTGCTCACCACCGCCGTCGGCGTAGAACCGGTGCGGCCATCGAAGCGAATCGTCTGACCCGGATGGATCGTGTACGGCGTAGGAATATTGTTCCGGGCCGCGAGGGCTTTGTAGTCCCAGCCGTAGCGAAACGCGATCGAAAACATCGTATCGCCCGGACGGACTACATACTGTCCGGTCGTCACGGTAGGACGCTGGGCCACCGCATTGTTGCGATCGACCACCCGCACATTGCTCGATTTGGTGCTGGAGCAACCGACCAGCAAGGTGCTCAAGACAAGGCCAGTCACCAGGCGCTGAAAGCTCGTGTTACCCATACGCTGCGCAATGACTGTGAGACTCACCCGCCGCTCCCTTTGTGGTGGCTGAAAAATGTGAAATGCCGGATGTCGGCATGAGGTGTCGCAAGTATAACGGGCCGGATCGGCTTTACCTTTAATGAAGCGAAATCGCTTCGCGCACACGTTTGCCAGCTGACAATCTGCTGCGTTTAAACCATCGTCGCCGAAGTAAGACACAGGCGAACGAAAGGAATTCAGCACACGCAAACAAATGCTCAGGCCAGCGGCCCATTGAGCAACGGCACGAAACGAACAGCCCCCAGAACGTGTCGGGAAAAACCGTTTTCCTCACGCACGATCAGCAACAATTGCTGCACTTCTCCCGAGCCCACGGGAATCACCATGCGCCCGCCCGGAGCCAATTGATCGAGCAAGGCTTGCGGTACATCCGTGGCCACGGCGGTCACGATGATGCCGTTATACGGCGCCAGCGCCGGCCAGCCTTCCCAGCCATCGCCCCAACGGAACACCACGTTGCGCAGATTCAGTTCGACCAGACGTTCCTTGGCACGGTCCTGCAGCACCTTGATGCGCTCGACCGAGAACACTCGCTCGACCAGTTGCGACAACACCGCAGTCTGGTAACCGGACCCGGTGCCGATCTCCAGCACTTTATCCAGCGGCCCCGCCTCCAACAGCAGCTCGCTCATGCGCGCCACCATATAAGGTTGGGAAATGGTCTGGTTATTGCCGATCGGCAGCGCGGTGTCTTCGTAAGCGCGGTGTGCCAGTGCCTCGTCGACGAACAGGTGACGCGGTGTACGCCGAATCACTTCCAGCACCTTGGCGTTGGACACGCCTTCTTCGTACAGGCGCTGGATAAGACGCTCGCGGGTACGCTGCGAGGTCATGCCGATGCCGCTGCGCAGCCGGTCTTCGTGTTCACGGGCCATCAGCGCAGTCCCTCAAGCCAGCCGTCGAGGCTTCTGAACGCATCGTTAAAGGTGCGATCGAGTTGCAACGGCGTGATGGAAACGTAGCCCTGCATCACCGCGTGAAAGTCCGTACCCGGACCGCCATCTTCGGCATCGCCGGCAGCGGCAATCCAGTAACCGACCTTGCCACGCGGATCGACCACTTTCATCGGCGCCGCCGCGCGGGCGCGATGGCCCAGTCGGGTCAGCTGGATGCCACGGATATGGTCGATGGGCAGGTTGGGGATGTTCACGTTGAGCACCGTGCGCGGCGGCAGATCGAGCCCGGCATGGGCCTCGACCAGTTTGCGCGCAAAGTACGCCGCCGTCGGCAGATTATCCACCTGCCGCGAGACCAGCGAAAAAGCGAACGAGGGACGCTCGAGAAAACGTCCCTCGAGAGCGGCCGCCACTGTCCCGGAATACAGCACATCGTCGCCAAGGTTGGCGCCGAGGTTGATGCCGGAAACCACCATGTCCGCCTCGCGCTCCAGCAAGCCGTTCAGGCCCAGGTGCACGCAGTCGGTCGGTGTGCCATTAAGGCTGATAAAGCCGTTGGCCAGGTATTGCGGGTGCAGCGGACGGTCGAGCGTCAGCGAACTGCTGGCGCCACTTTTGTCCTGCTCCGGGGCGATAACCACGCACTCGGTGTAATCCGCCAGCGCAGCATAAAGCGCGGCAAGACCGGGTGCGGTTACCCCATCGTCGTTAGAAATCAGAATACGCATGGGCTGTCCGTCTGCCCCACCGGCACCAGATCAACGAGTTCGCGCACCAATACAGTGGCGAAGCATCCGGCCGGGAGGACGAATTCCAGTTGCAGAATGTCAGGCTGGGGATAATGCCACGTCAACCCGCCAATGGGCAGCCGCAGGATGCGACGTTCGTGACTCATACCGGCGTTGATCAACCAATCGCGCAGATCCGCTTCATCGGCGGCAATCCCCTGCTCCAGTTCATGGACAACGCCTGCAGTCGGCGAGTCACCTTCGCCCCACTGCGGGCCGGTCGGATGCAGGTCAAGAATCGCCAGACGCGGGTCGCTGCACTCGGCCTCACCGGCCGGGAAAAAACTGCGGCTGTCGGTAAAGGCCAGCAGATCGCCGACCTGGGCTTTTTGCCAGGTGCCATCGGCGACCCGTGCAGCGAGCACCTGATTGAACAGAAAACTGCGCGCGGTCGAGAGCAGGCGCGAACGCACATTACGTTGCTCAGGCAACGCTTTGCGCGCGGCCCACGCACGCGCATCAACGACGTTGCCGCCGTCATGGCCGAAACGCTGGGCGCCGAAATAATTGGGGATGCCTTGCTTGGCGATCAGTTGCAGACGCTGTTCAATCGCGTCTTTGTCGCCAGTGAACTGAGTCAGGCGCAAGGTGAAACCATTGGCCGAATGCGCGCCGCGTTGCAGCTTGCGTTTATGGCGAGTGGTCTTGAGAATCTTCAGCGTGTTGTTTTCCGCCGCCGACAGGTCCGGATCGGCCTTGCCCGGCAATTGCACGCTGAACCACTGGCGGGTCAGCGCCTGACGATCCTTGAGGCCGGCATAGCTCACCGTGCGCAACGGCACGCCGGCAGCCTTGGCGATACGCCGCGCAGCTTCTTCAGTGTTGAGGCCGCGTTTCTCGACCCAGATCCACAGGTGTTCACCGTCGCCGCTGAACGGGATATCGAGGACTTCATCGACCTGAAAATCTTCAGCGATGGCTTTCAGTACCGCACTGCCGAGGGGTTCGCCATAGGCGCGCGGGCCGAGCAATTGCAGTTCATTCATGCGCGCAGCAACAAGGCAACGGAGTGCACGGCAATGCCTTCTTCGCGACCGACAAAGCCAAGCTTTTCGGTGGTGGTAGCTTTCACGTTCACTTGATCCAACTCAACTTGAAGATCCGCCGCGATCAGCGCGCGCATCGATTCGATATGCGGGGCCATTTTCGGTGCCTGGGCAACGATGGTGTTGTCGACGTTGCCGACTTTCCAGCCTTTGGCATGGATCAGCGCGACCACGTGCCGCAGCAGCGCACGGCTGTCGGCACCCTTGAATTGCGGGTCGGTGTCCGGGAAGTGTTTGCCGATATCACCCAGCGCCGCAGCGCCGAGCAAGGCATCGCTCAAGGCGTGCAGCAGGACGTCACCGTCGGAATGAGCGAGCAGCCCGAAGCTGTGTGCAATGCGCACGCCGCCCAGAGTAATGAAATCGCCTTCAGCGAAACGGTGCACATCATAGCCGTGGCCAATACGCATAAAAAAAAACGCCCCGATTTTTGTCAGGGCGTGATTCTACCTGCATTAACCCTTGAGGGCGCGTGCATGATGCTGCAAGTGGTCGTCTATAAAGCTTGAGATGAAGAAATAGCTGTGGTCGTAGCCCGGTTGCAGGCGCAACGTCAGCGGATGGCCCGCTTGTTTTACCGCTTGTTGCAAGGCTTCGGGTTTGAGCTGGGTAGCGAGGAAGTCATCGCGATCGCCTTGATCGACCAGCAGCGGCAGTTTTTCATGCGCTTCGGCGATCAGTGCGCAGGCATCCCACTCTTTCCACTTCGAACGGTCTTCGCCCAAGTAACGGGAGAACGCCTTTTGCCCCCATGGGCAATCCATCGGGTTGTTGATCGGCGAGAACGCCGACACCGATTGATAGCGACCTGGGTTTCGCAGTGCGCAGACCAACGCACCGTGACCGCCCATGGAGTGGCCGCTGATGCTGCGTTTATCCGAAGCAGGGAAATGCGCTTCAACCAGTGAAGGCAATTCCTGCACGACATAGTCATGCATCCGATAGTGGCGCGACCAAGGTTCCTGCGTGGCATTCAGATAAAACCCGGCGCCGAGACCGAAATCCCACGCACCATCCGGATCGCCCGGTACATCAGGGCCGCGCGGACTGGTGTCCGGCGCAACGATGATCAAACCCAGTTCGGCAGCCATGCGCATCGCGCCGGCCTTGTGCATGAAGTTCTCATCGGTGCAGGTCAGGCCCGACAACCAGTACAACACCGGCAGCTTGCCGCCCTGCTCCGCCTGCGGCGGCAGGTACACGGCAAACACCATGTCGCAGCCGAGCACATCAGAGCGATGGCGATAGCGCTTGTGCCAACCGCCGAAACTCTTCTGACAGGAGATGTTTTCCAGACTCATGGGGATTCTCCCAGCTGCAAGTGGCAAGCTTCGAGCGTCAAGAAAAGGCAAAAGCGCCTTTGCTTGCAGCTTGAAGCTTGTAACTTGGGGCTGCTTTTAGAAATGAATGACGGTACGGATGCTCTTGCCTTCGTGCATCAGGTCGAACGCCTTGTTGATGTCTTCCAGGCCCATGGTGTGGGTGATGAAAGTATCCAACGGAATCTCGCCGCTCTGAGCCATGTCGACATAGCTTGGCAACTCGGTACGACCGCGCACGCCGCCGAATGCCGAACCGCGCCAGACGCGACCGGTGACCAACTGGAACGGACGGGTCGCGATTTCCTGGCCGGCACCGGCCACACCGATGATCACCGACTCACCCCAACCTTTGTGGCAGCACTCGAGTGCGGCGCGCATCAGTTGCACGTTGCCGATGCATTCGAAGGAGAAGTCGACGCCGCCATCGGTCATGTCGACGATCACTTCCTGGATTGGGCGATCGAAGTCTTTCGGGTTCACGCAGTCGGTGGCGCCGAGTTGCTTGGCGATCTCGAACTTGGCCGGGTTGATGTCGATGGCAATGATGCGCGCAGCCTTGGCTTTCACCGCGCCGATCACCGCAGACAGACCAATGCCGCCCAGACCGAAGATGGCCACGGTGTCACCCGGTTTGACCTTGGCGGTGTTGAGCACGGCACCGATACCGGTGGTGACGCCGCAGCCCAGCAGGCAGACTTTTTCCAGTGGCGCATCCTTGGAGATCTTGGCCACGGAGATTTCCGGCAACACGGTGTATTCCGAGAACGTCGACGTACCCATGTAGTGGAAAATCGTTTCGCCCTTGTAGGAAAAGCGCGAAGTGCCGTCCGGCATCAAGCCTTTGCCTTGCGTTGCGCGAATTGCCTGACACAGATTGGTCTTGCCCGATTTGCAGAATTTGCACTGGCCGCATTCCGGGGTGTACAGCGGAATAACGTGATCGCCCACGGCAACCGAGGTCACGCCCTCGCCGATGGCTTCAACGATGGCGCCACCTTCGTGGCCGAGAATCGACGGGAAGATGCCTTCCGGATCTGCACCGGACAGGGTGTAAGCGTCAGTGTGGCAAACCCCGGAAGCGACGACGCGCAGCAACACTTCACCGGCCTTGGGCATGGCGACATCGACTTCTACGATTTCCAGCGGCTTCTTGGCCTCAAAGGCAACGGCGGCGCGCGACTTGATCATGCTGACTCTCCAGTGAATCCAATAAATAAAAAAACCAGACAAGGAGTGTAATACACAGCCTTACGATGAATAATCCAGACAAAAGCAAAACATTATTGCCACACAGGGATAATCCCGATGTCCGAAAACCGCTGGGAAGGCATCGACGAATTCGTCGCCGTTGCTGAATGCAGCCAGTTCACCGCCGCTGCCGAACGTCTTGGGGTTTCGTCCTCGCATATCAGTCGCCAAATCGTACGCCTGGAAGAACGGCTGCAGACGCGTCTGCTTTATCGCAGTACTCGGCGCGTAACGCTGACCGAAGCCGGTCAGACATTTCTTCAGCACTGCCAACGCTTGCAGGACGGTCGCGAAGAAGCCTTGCGTGCAGTCGGTGATCTGACCAGTGAACCGAAAGGCATGCTGCGCATGACCTGCGCCGTCGCCTACGGCGAGCGCTTTATCGTGCCGCTGGTCACGCGTTTCATGGGGCTGTATCCGCAGCTGCGCATCGATATCGAATTGAGCAATCGCCAGCTCGATCTGGTGCATGAAGGTCTGGATCTGGCGATTCGCCTGGGTCGCTTGCAGGATTCGCGGCTGGTTGCGACACGACTGGCGCCACGGCGAATGTTTCTCTGCGCTTCACCGTCCTACGTTGAGCGGTATGGTCGCCCACATAGTTTGTCGGAATTGAGTCGGCACAATTGCCTGATCGGTAGCTCGGACATCTGGCAGCTTGAGCAAAACGGGCGCGAGTTTTCCCAGCGCGTGCAGGGCAACTGGCGCTGCAACAGCGGGCAGGCGGTGCTGGATGCGGCGTTGCAGGGAGTGGGGTTGTGTCAGTTGCCGGATTATTACGTGCTGGAGCATCTGCACAGTGGTGCACTGATTTCGTTGCTGGAGGCGCATCAGCCGCCGAATACGGCGGTGTGGGCGTTGTACCCGCAGCAGCGGCATTTGTCGCCGAAGGTGCGCAAGTTGGTGGATTTTCTCAAGGAAGGGTTGGCTGAGCGGCCCGAATATCGGAGTTGAGCGATGGGTTGCCTGAACTATCGCTTTCGCGAGCAGGCTCGCTCCCACAGGGGATTTTCAGTGGATGCGAAACGTGTGGCTGGCACAAATCAAATGTGGGAGCGAGCCTGCTCGCGAAGGCAATCTGACAAGCACCACTGCACTCAGCGGCGATTCGCCCAACGCTGACGCAACCATTCGAGATCTTCAGGCCGGGTGACCTTGAGGTTATCCGCCCGCCCTTCAATCAGTCGCGGCGCCAGGCCAGCCCACTCCATCGCCGAAGCTTCGTCAGTAATCACCGCATCCGCCACCAGACTGTCCGCCAACGCCCGATGCAACGCACCGAGGCGGAACATCTGCGGCGTATAGGCTTGCCAGATCACACTACGATCCACGGTTTCCACAACGCGCCCATGCTTATCGACGCGCTTCAACGTGTCGCGCGCAGGGACGGCGAGCAAACCGCCGACCGGATCATCCGCCAGTTCATCGAGTAACTTGTCGAGATCTTCGCGACTCAGATTCGGCCGTGCCGCATCGTGCACCAGCACCCAATCCTCATCATCGGCACCCTGCGCATGCAAATGCAGCAAGGCATTGAGCACCGAACCGGAACGCTCGGCCCCGCCATCAACCCGCTGAATACGCGGATCGTTGACGCTCGCCAGGTTCGGCCAATAAGGATCATCAACAGCAAGACTGACCACCAGCCCTTTAAGGCTTGGGTGATCGAGGAAACAGCCGAGGCTGTGTTCGAGAATTGTGCGCCCGCCCAGTTGCAGGTATTGCTTGGGACGGTCCGCGGCCATTCGGGCACCGACGCCCGCGGCAGGAATCACGGCCCAGAAGGCCGGCAGGGAATTGATCATTGGGCCAACTGGTAAAGGGTTTCGCCGTCCTTGACCATGCCCAGTTCGTGACGAGCCCGCTCTTCAACGGTCTCCATGCCCTTTTTCAACTCGCTGACTTCAGCGTCCATCACCCGGTTGCGCTCCAGCAAACCTTCGTTCTCGGCATGTTGATCAGCAATCTGCTGATTCAGCTCGGCGACCTGCGCCAAACTGCCATTGCCCACCCACAGGCGGTACTGCAGACCGGCCAGTAGCAAGAGCAAAACGAGAAACAACCAGTAAGGACTGCGCATCGAATATCAGGTATCCAGTGAAAAAAGACAGCCACGCCAAAACTTTGAAGCATCTGATAGCACGAAGCCTGGAAGACCCAGGCTTGTGCTGTTAAGGCATCAGATTAGTGGCAAATCCATCGCTGTCACGACTTTTTCGACACAATCCGGTGTCCTTCCATCGATTTGTACTTAGCCGCGAAACTCGCTGCGACCGTTGTACTTGGCCTTGCCATTCAACTGCTCTTCGATACGCAGCAGTTGGTTGTACTTGGAAACGCGGTCGGAACGGCACAGCGAACCGGTCTTGATCTGGCCAGCCGAGGTGCCCACAGCCAGGTCGGCAATGGTCGAATCTTCGGTTTCGCCCGAACGGTGCGAGATCACGGCGGTGTAACCGGCAGCCTTGGCCATCTGGATGGCTTCCAGGGTTTCGGTCAGGGTGCCGATCTGGTTGAACTTGATCAGGATCGAGTTGGCGATGTTTTTATCGATGCCCTCTTTCAGGATCTTGGTGTTGGTCACGAACAGGTCGTCGCCTACCAGTTGAACCTTCTCGCCGATCTTGTCGGTGAGGATTTTCCAGCCAGCCCAGTCGGACTCGTCCAGACCGTCTTCGATCGAGATGATCGGATAACGTTCGGTCAGACCTTTCAGATAGTCAGCGAAACCTTCAGCGGTGAACACCTGGCCTTCGCCGGACAGGTTGTACTTGCCGTCTTCGTAGAATTCGCTGGCCGCGCAGTCCAGCGCCAGGGTCACGTCGGTGCCCAGCTTGTAACCGGCGTTGGCCACAGCTTCGGAGATCACTTTCAACGCGTCTTCGTTGGACGCCAGGTTCGGTGCGAAACCGCCTTCGTCGCCAACGGCAGTGCTCAGGCCACGGGCCTTCAACACAGCTTTCAAGTGATGGAAAATCTCGGTGCCCATGCGCAGACCTTCCGAGAAAGACTTGGCGCCAACCGGCTGCACCATGAATTCCTGGATGTCGACGTTGTTATCGGCGTGCTCGCCACCGTTGATGATGTTCATCATCGGTACCGGCATCGAGTAGACACCCGGAGTGCCGTTGAGGTTGGCGATGTGTGCGTACAGCGGCAGGTCCTGGTCCTGTGCAGCAGCCTTGGCCGCAGCCAGGGACACCGCGAGGATGGCGTTGGCGCCCAGAGTTGCCTTGTTTTCAGTACCGTCGAGCTTGATCATCGCGTGATCCAGGGCTTTCTGGTCGCTTGGGTCGGTGCCCAGCAGCAGATCGCGGATCGGACCGTTGATGTTGGCTACCGCTTTGAGCACGCCCTTGCCCAGATAACGGCTCTTGTCGCCATCACGCAGCTCGAGCGCTTCACGCGAGCCAGTGGATGCACCGGACGGCGCGCAAGCGCTGCCGATGATGCCGTTGTCGAGAAGCACGTCCGCTTCCACGGTGGGATTGCCACGGGAGTCGAGAACTTCACGACCTTTGATGTCGACGATTTTTGCCATTGTTGTAAACACTCCAAAGTTGACGAAAACGACGCAGCTAGAGGAAATCTTTTTACCGTCGGCAAGGGGGGGTGCAGCGGGCAGGCTTGCAGACGATAACGCTCATGCCCGAGGGCATGAGCGACAAATCGTGCGGTACTTTACCGGAGAATTGAGGTTTACGCGGTTTCTACCGTCGGAAAACTCTTCACCAGTTCGTCCAGAGCTTTGAGCTGGGCCAGGAATGGCTCCAGTTTGTCCAGACGCAAGGCGCAAGGGCCGTCGCATTTGGCGTTGTCCGGATCCGGATGCGCTTCGAGGAACAGACCCGCCAAGCCCTGGCTCATGCCAGCCTTGGCCAGATCCAGAACCTGTGCACGGCGACCGCCGGCGGAGTCGGCGCGACCGCCAGGCATTTGCAGCGCATGGGTCACGTCGAAAAATACCGGATACTCGAACTGCTTCATGATGCCGAAGCCGAGCATGTCGACCACGAGGTTGTTGTAGCCGAAGCTCGAACCACGCTCGCAGAGGATCAATTGATCATTACCCGCTTCCACGCACTTGTTCAGGATGTGTTTCATTTCCTGAGGCGCGAGGAACTGGGCTTTCTTGATGTTGATGACTGCGTTGGTCTTGGCCATCGCGACAACCAGATCGGTCTGGCGCGACAGGAAGGCCGGCAGTTGAATGATGTCGCAAACCTCAGCGACGACCGCGGCCTGCTCAGGCTCGTGGACGTCGGTGATGATCGGCACGCCGAAGGCTTGTTTGATGTCCTGGAAGATGCGCATGCCCTCTTCCAGGCCAGGACCACGGTAGGAGGTCACAGAAGAACGGTTGGCCTTGTCGAAACTGGCTTTGAACACGTAAGGGATACCGAGTTTTTCGGTGACTTTTACGTACTCTTCGCAAACCTGCATGGCCATGTCACGGCTTTCCAGCACGTTCATGCCGCCGAACAGCACCATGGGTTTGTCGTTGGCAATCTCGATATCGCCGACGCGGATGATCTTTTGAGCCATCGGGGTTACGCCTTCTTCTGGTGTTGAGCCAACGCTGCCTTGACGAAACCGCTGAACAGCGGATGGCCATCGCGTGGTGTCGAGGTGAACTCTGGGTGGAACTGGCAAGCAACGAACCATGGGTGATCGGCCGCTTCAACCACTTCAACCAGCGCAGCATCAGCGGAGCGACCAGAGATTTTCAGGCCGGCTTCGATCAGTTGTGGCAGCAGGTTGTTGTTCACTTCGTAACGGTGACGGTGACGCTCGACGATCACGTCCTTGCCGTAGCAGTCGTGCACCTTGGAGCCGGCTTCGAGCAGGCAGTCCTGAGCGCCGAGGCGCATGGTGCCACCCAGGTCGGACGACTCGGTACGCACTTCAACGGCACCGGTAGCGTCTTCCCACTCGGTGATCAGACCGACAACCGGATGGCCGCTGGCGCGATCGAACTCGGTGGAGTTGGCGTCTTTCCAGCCCATCACATTACGGGCGAACTCAATGACCGCCACTTGCATACCGAGGCAGATACCCAGGTACGGAACCTTGTTTTCGCGAGCGTACTGAACCGCAGTGATCTTGCCTTCCACGCCGCGCAGACCGAAGCCGCCCGGTACGAGGATCGCGTCGACACCTTCGAGCAGCGCAGTGCCCTGGTTTTCGATGTCTTCGGAATCGATGTAACGCAGGTTGACCTTGGTGCGGTTGCTGATGCCGGCGTGACTCATCGCTTCGATCAGCGACTTGTAGGCGTCCAGCAGCTCCATGTACTTGCCGACCATGGCGATGGTCACTTCGTGTTCCGGGTTCAGCTTGGCGTCAACCACCGCTTCCCACTCGGACAGATCAGCGCTGCCGCATTGCAGACCGAAACGCTCAACGACGAAATCGTCCAGACCCTGCGAATGCAGGATGCCCGGGATCTTGTAGATGGTGTCGGCGTCTTCCAGCGCGATCACTGCACGTTCTTCAACGTTGGTGAACTGAGCGATCTTGCGACGCGACGAGATATCGATCGGGTGATCGGAACGGCATACCAGCACGTCCGGCTGCAGACCGATCGAACGCAGCTCTTTTACCGAGTGCTGAGTTGGTTTGGTCTTGGTCTCGCCAGCGGTGGCGATGTACGGCACCAGCGTCAGGTGCATCAGCATCGCGCGCTTGGCGCCGACTTCGAAACGCAGTTGGCGGATGGCTTCGAGGAACGGTTGCGACTCGATGTCACCAACAGTGCCACCGATTTCAACCATCGCCACGTCAGCGTCACCGGCACCTTTGATGATGCGGCGCTTGATTTCGTCGGTGATGTGCGGGATCACCTGGATGGTCGCACCCAGGTAGTCACCACGGCGCTCTTTGCGCAGCACGTGCTCGTAGACACGGCCAGTGGTGAAGTTGTTGTTCTGGGTCATGGTCGTGCGGATGAACCGCTCGTAGTGACCCAGGTCCAGGTCGGTTTCGGCGCCGTCGTGGGTGACGAACACTTCACCGTGCTGGAACGGGCTCATGGTGCCCGGATCGACGTTGATGTACGGATCCAGCTTCAGCATGGTGACCTTAAGTCCCCGCGCCTCCAGGATGGCTGCCAATGAAGCCGATGCAATGCCTTTCCCCAATGAAGAAACAACACCGCCCGTGACGAATATGTAGCGCGTCATGAAAAACCCTAGAAGTCTGCGTTAAAGCGGTACGAGCCGCCGGGGAAAGCGAAGGAAGGCCGAAGCCCCCGATCACCTGCATTAATCACAGTGCACCTTTCAAAAAAACCGCCGCGTTGGGACAGACCGGCAGGTGAAACACCGGTACGTTGCTCGCTACACATTTTTTGGAATCGCCCAGCAAAGACTGCTTGGTAATCGGCAACTCCTGCAATTCAGGCGAATCCACAGAAGTTGTATCAAGAAGGGAGCGTAGTCTACCGGAATGCTCCTTTCAGCTCAAACCTTGATCTTCGTCTGTTGGCTGCCAATGCAATTTCCAGCCGTCCAGCTCATTGCCATCAAGCCCCGGCAGGTTCGCCACCGCGAGCAATTCATCGTCGCGAAACAGCAGCGGCAATCTGCCACGGACGAAGCCCGGCACCGCGCGCTCATTGAGCAGGCGCTTGAGATCACGGTGACCGCGCCCCCCCAGATGCATGACCTCACCGCCCTGACGATAGGCAATGCGCAGCGGCACGGAAGGAGTCTGCCCGCTGAGCATGACACGTCCGTTATCGGCCAAGCGTAGCGCTGACGCCGGGCTCTGCCACTCGCACCCGATCACTGGTGAACGCAGCCAGTCACCGCTGAGCCACCACACACGACCGGCGCTTCGGTGCAACTCACCGTCGGCCAGGCGCCAAACGGGCGAAGCGTCGTGGCCGGCTTCGCAGAGATCGGTCCAACCCGACCAATGGTCAGTGTCGGGCAAACGGGTCAGCGGTTCGAGCCAATGGCTGATTACATTTCGTTGACGCGCAGCAGACAGCGCAGCCAGCGGCGCCAGTTCCAGCGAAGGCAGCCCCAGCCATTCGAAATCATGCGCGGTGGCGGCGGTTGTCAGATCGATCTGCGCCAACTCATTAAGCAGTCCCTTGGCCTCACGCAGATGCGCGGCGCTGCGGACCATGCTCGCCTGCGCTTGCGGCCAGCGCTCGGTCAGCAACGGCATGACCTGATGCCGCAGGTAATTGCGCGAAAACTGTCGATCCTGATTCGACGGGTCTTCAATCCAGCGCAATTGATGAGCCTGCGCATACGCCTCCAGTTCGGAACGAGAGACGTCCAGCAACGGGCGAATCAGCATGCCCTGCCCCACTGGCCGCTGTGCAGGTATCCCCGCCAATCCGCGCACACCGGCACCACGCATGAGTCGAAACAACAGCGTTTCCGCCTGATCATCGCGATGCTGACCTGTCAGCAACAGATCATTGGCTTGCGTCAGTGAACCGAACACGGCGTACCGCGCATCCCGCGCCGCTCGCTCCAGACTCGCACCCGGCTGCACCCTCACCCGCTCAATCAGCAACGGCACCCCCAGCGCATCACAGACAGACTGGCAGTGTTGTGGCCACGCATCAGCCGCAGCCTGAAGACCGTGATGGATATGAACAGCGCTTAACGGGGGGAGAGATTCGGTTTTTGCGAGATCGGCGAGCAGATGCAGCAGGACGGTGGAGTCGAGACCACCAGAGAAGGCAATGCGCCAATGAGCGGCATTGCGCCAAGGCTCAAGGTTGCGCAGAAGCCGGGAAGGCAAATCAATCATGGACTGACCCATATCTAACTCTTTGCCCCAAAACAAATGTAGGAGTGAGCCTGCTCGCGATAGCGGTGTGACAGCCAACACATTGGTTGAATGTTACGCCCTCATCGCGAGCAGGCTCACTCCTACAGAGGTATTGCGTTCGACTTAGAGACCGTAGCTCATCAGTCGATCATAACGACGCTTCAACAGCGCTTCGTTATCGAACTTCTTCAGCATCGCCAGTTGCGAGCTCAGCTCGGCACGGATCGACGCAGCGGCGGCAGCCGGATCACGGTGCGCGCCGCCCAGAGGCTCGCCAATCACCTTGTCGACAATGCCCAGGCCTTTCAGACGCTCAGCGGTGATGCCCATCGCTTCAGCAGCATCCGGCGCCTTTTCAGCGGTTTTCCACAGAATCGAAGCGCAACCTTCGGGCGAGATCACCGCGTAGGTCGAGTATTGCAGCATGTTCAACTGATCGCAGACGCCGATCGCCAGTGCACCACCGGAACCACCCTCACCGATAACGGTGGCGATGATCGGGGTCTTCAGGCGCGACATCACGCGCAGGTTCCAGGCAATTGCTTCGCTCTGGTTGCGCTCTTCAGCGTCGATACCAGGGTAAGCACCCGGGGTGTCGATGAAGGTCAGGATCGGCATCTTGAAACGCTCGGCCATTTCCATCAAGCGGCAAGCCTTGCGGTAGCCTTCCGGACGCGGCATGCCGAAGTTGCGGCGCACCTTCTCACGGACTTCACGGCCTTTCTGGTGACCGATGATCATCACCGGCTGATCTTCCAGACGGGCGATACCGCCAACGATTGCCGCGTCGTCAGAGAAGTGACGGTCGCCGTGCAGTTCGTCGAACTCGGTGAAGATGTGCTCGATATAGTCGAGGGTGTACGGGCGTTTCGGGTGACGCGCCAGGCGTGCGATCTGCCAGCTGGTCAGCTTGCCGAAGATGTCTTCGGTCAGCGTTTTGCTTTTGTCCTGCAGGCGGGAGATCTCATCGCCGATATTCAGCGAATTGTCATTACCGACCAAGCGCAACTCTTCGATCTTGGCTTGCAGGTCGGCGATCGGCTGTTCGAAATCTAGAAAATTCGGGTTCATAGGCGTCCGTCTTGGGTCGTGTCCCAAATGAGCTTGGGCCGGCCGGTTGTCTATTCGCGCCCTACCTTAAGGGAGAGGCGCGCTGAGGTCGAGATTAAAAATTCAGGTTGCGGGCAAGCGCAATAATGGCACTCGCCGGTCAACGGTATTGGAGGAAGACGTTGTCTCGCCCGAACTGGTCACGCAGAGCCTGAATCAAGGCATCCGCCGGGTCGATTCGCCACGTCTCGCCAAACTGCAGCAAGGTCTTCGCATCCGGGCTGGTGTACTCCATGGTGATCGGGCAAGCGCCGCGGTGACGCTTGAGCAGATCGCCCAACCAGCGTAGCTGATCGCCTTTCAAGTCCTGAGTCTGAAGCTTCAGACGCAGGCTTTCGGCCAGGTTGGTGCGGGCGTCTTCCATGCTCATCACGCGCTTGACCCGCAGCTTCAGCCCCCCGGAGAAGTCGTCATTGCTGACCTCGCCTTCGACGACCACCATCGCGTCAGTCTGCAACAACGACTGCGCCGCATGGAACGACTCGGAAAACAGCGAGGCCTCGATGCGTCCAGAGCGGTCATCCAGGGTGATGAACCCCATCTTGTCGCCCTTCTTGTTCTTCATGACCCGCAGCGCAATGATCATGCCCGCGACGGTCTGGGTATCTCGCGCCGGTTTCAGATCAATGATGCGCTGGCGGGCGAAACGACGGATTTCACCTTCGTATTCATCAATCGGGTGACCGGTCAGGTACAGGCCCAGGGTGTCTTTCTCTCCTTTGAGCCGCTCCTTGAGCGTCAACTCCTTGGCCTTGCGATGGTTGGCGTAAACGTCAGCGTCTTCTTCGACGAACAGTCCACCGAACAGGTCCGAGTGCCCGCTGTCCTGAGTGCGTGCAGTTTGTTCGGCGGCCTTGATCGCCTCTTCCATGGCCGTCAGCAGCACCGCGCGGTTGCGGTCGATGTTGGCCTGGTAGGCTTTTTGCTCATCGTGGAAGTACGGGCCAAGGCGATCCAGAGCACCGCTGCGAATCAAGCCGTCGAGCGTGCGTTTGTTGATGCGCTTGAGGTCGACCCGGGCGCAGAAATCGAACAGATCCTTGAACGGCCCTGCCAGACGCGCCTCAGTGATCGCCTCAACCGGCCCCTCGCCTACGCCTTTGATCGCGCCCAGGCCATAAATGATCCGGCCCTCATCGTTCACCGTGAACTTGAACTCCGAAGTATTCACATCCGGCGCGTCGAGACGCAGCTTCATGGTGCGAATTTCTTCGATCAAGGTCACGACCTTGTCGGTGTTGTGCATATCCGCCGACAGTACCGCAGCCATGAACGGCGCCGGGTAGTGCGTTTTCAGCCAAGCGGTCTGATAGGAAACCAGACCATAAGCGGCGGAGTGAGACTTGTTGAAACCGTAACCGGCGAATTTTTCCACCAGGTCAAAAATGTTACCCGCGAGATCAGCGTCAATATTGTTGGTCTTGCAACCTTCAATGAAGCCGCCGCGCTGCTTGGCCATTTCTTCGGGCTTTTTCTTACCCATGGCGCGACGGAGCATGTCCGCACCACCTAGTGTGTAACCGGCCATGACCTGGGCAATCTGCATCACCTGTTCCTGATACAGGATGATGCCGTAAGTCGGCGCCAACACAGGCTTGAGGCCTTCGTATTGGTAATCGGAGTGCGGATACGCCAGCTCGGCGCGACCGTGCTTACGGTTGATAAAGTCGTCAACCATGCCCGATTGCAGTGGGCCCGGACGGAACAGGGCCACCAGTGCGATCAAGTCTTCCAGGCAGTCGGGCTTGAGCTTTTTGATCAGCTCTTTCATACCTCGGGACTCAAGCTGGAACACCGCTGTGGTTTCAGCTTTTTGCAACAACGTATACGTAGGCTTGTCGTCGAGCGGGATGAACGCAATGTCCAACGGCGGCTCGTTGACCTTGGCCCGGTCGCGGTTGATGGTTTTCAGCGCCCAGTCGATCACCGTCAGCGTGCGCAGACCGAGGAAGTCGAACTTCACCAGACCGGCCGCTTCAACGTCGTCCTTGTCGAACTGGGTTACCAGACCGTCACCGGCCTCGTCGCAATAGATCGGCGAGAAGTCAGTCAGTTTGGTCGGTGCGATAACCACACCACCGGCGTGTTTACCGACGTTACGCACAACGCCTTCGAGCTTGCGTGCCATCTCCCAGATTTCCGCAGCCTCTTCATCGACCTTGATGAAGTCACGGAGGATCTCTTCCTGCTCGTAGGCTTTTTCCAGGGTCATGCCGACTTCGAACGGAATCATCTTCGACAGACGATCCGCCAGGCCATAGGACTTGCCCTGCACCCGCGCCACGTCGCGCACCACAGCCTTGGCGGCCATGGAACCGAAGGTGATGATCTGGCTTACCGCGTTGCGACCGTACTTCTCGGCCACGTAGTCGATCACGCGGTCACGACCGTCCATGCAGAAGTCGACGTCGAAGTCGGGCATCGAGACCCGTTCCGGGTTAAGGAAACGTTCGAACAGCAGGTCGTATTCCAGCGGGTCGAGGTCGGTGATCTTCTGCACGTAGGCCACCAGCGATCCGGCACCCGACCCACGGCCGGGACCTACCGGTACGCCGTTGTTCTTGGCCCACTGGATAAAGTCCATAACGATCAGGAAGTAACCGGGGAAGCCCATCTGGATGATGATATCCAGCTCGAAATTCAAGCGGTCGACGTAGACCTGACGCTTGGCTTCATAGTCTTCGGTGGTGTCTTTGGGCAGCAGCACCGACAAGCGTTCTTCGAGACCGTCGAAGGAGACTTTTCGGAAATACTCGTCGATGGTCATGCCATCGGGGATCGGGAAGTTGGGCAGGAAGTGAGTGCCCAGTTTCACTTCGATGTTGCAGCGCTTGGCGATCTCGACGGTGTTTTCGATGGCGTCGGGAATATCGCTGAACAGCTCGATCATCTCCTCGGCGCTTTTCAGGTATTGCTGATCGCTGTAATTCTTCGAACGCCGCGGATCGTCGAGGGCGCGGCCCTCACCGATGCACACGCGGGTTTCGTGGGCGGCGAAATCTTCCTGCTTGATGAAACGTACATCGTTGGTCGCCACCAGCGGCGCGCCGAGTTTGTCGGCGAGGGCGACGGCACCGTGCAGTTGCTCTTCATCGTTAGGACGGTTGGTGCGCTGGATTTCCAGATAGAAACGATCCGGGAACACCGCCATCCATTCACGCGCCAGCACTTCGGCTTCGGCCGGATTGCCGCCGATCATGGCCATGCCGATCTCGCCTTCTTTGGCGGCGGACAGCATGATCAGGCCTTCGTTGGCTTCAGCAACCCACTCACGCTCGACAATGATCATGCCGTTGCGCTGACCTTCGATGAAACCGCGCGAGATCAACTCGGTGAGGTTGCGATAGCCCTTGGCGTTCATCACCAACAGGCTGAGCCGGCTCAGCGGTGCGTCCGGGTCCTTGTTCGACAGCCACAGGTCGGCGCCGCAAATCGGCTTGATGCCGGCGCCCATGGTGTTTTTATAGAATTTGACCAGAGAACACATGTTGTTCTGGTCGGTGACCGCGACCGCCGGCATGTTCATGGCCGTCAGCGCCTTGACCAGCGGCTTGATCCGTACCAGCCCGTCGACCAGGGAGTATTCAGTGTGCAGGCGTAGATGAACGAATGAAGCCGGCATAGTGATCCTGTCCAGTTACATAGAGACAACAAGGCCCGGATTGTACCGGGCCTCGAACAAAACATCAGCCTTGCGACTAAACCTGTGTCAGGCCTTCCAGCGCTTCATAAGCCTGACGCACCGGGGCGAACGAGCGCCGGTGAATCGGCGTAGGGCCAAGACGCACCAACGCTTCCAGATGAACGGGCGTCGGGTAGCCTTTATGGCCACCGATGCCGTAACCCGGGTAGATCAATTCGAACGCAGCCATTTCACGGTCGCGACTGACTTTGGCCAGAATCGACGCCGCAGCGATAGCCGGGACCTTGCCGTCGCCCTGCACCACCGCTTCGGCGCGCATCGGCAGTTGCGGACAGCGGTTGCCGTCGATCATCGCCAGTTTTGGCTGAATGTGCAGGCCGGCCACCGCGCGCTGCATGGCCAACATGGTTGCGTGCAAAATGTTCAGCTCGTCGATTTCTTCGACTTCGGCGCGGGCAATGCACCAGCTCAGGGACTTCTCGATGATTTCGTCGTAGAGCTTTTCGCGCTTGGCTTCGGTGAGTTTCTTCGAGTCGTTGAGGCCGAGAATCGGCCGGTTCGGATCAAGGATCACCGCCGCCGTCACCACCGCACCGCACAAAGGGCCACGACCGACTTCATCAACGCCGGCCACCAGTTCTTCAACTTCGGCGACCAAGGTGAAATCCAGGCCCATCTGCATGCTTGTCTTGCTCATCGTGTCTGACCGATCAGGTTAAGGACGGCGTCCGCCGCCTGATTGGAGGCGTCCAGCCGCAATGTGCGGTGAATCTCATCAAAGCCGCGCGTCTGTTCTTCGCCACCTTCGATCAATGGCGACAGGGTCTGCGCCAGTGCTTCGACCGTCGCATCATCCTGCAACAATTCCGGGACCAGCAGACGCTGGGCTAGCAGGTTCGGCAGGGACACGTACGGGCTCTTGACCATGCGCTTGAGAATCCAGAACGTCAGCGGCGCCAAACGGTACGCCACTACCATCGGGCGCTTGTATAGCAGCGCCTCAAGGGTAGCGGTGCCGGAGGCGATCAACACGGCGTTGCACGCGGCCAGGGCCAGATGGGATTTGCCGTCGAGCAAGGTCACCGGCAGATCACGGCCGGCAAGCAACTCTTCAAGTTGCGCGCGGCGCTCCGGGTTGGCACACGGGATGACAAAGCGCAAACCCGGGCGCAACGCACGCAGGCGTTCGGCAGTATCAAGGAACAGCGCACCCAGTCGAGACACTTCGCCGCCGCGACTGCCGGGCATCAACGCCACCAGCGGGCCGTCGGGCAGGCCCAGCTCGGCACGGGCCGCAGCACGATCGGCCTCCAATGGAATGGTATCGGCCAGGGTGTGACCGACGAACCGCACTGGCACGCCCATCTCTTCGTAAAATTTTGCTTCGAACGGCAGCAGCGTCAGCATCAGGTCACAGCCTTCGCGGATCTTCAGCACACGCTTCTGCCGCCACGCCCACACCGAAGGGCTGACGTAATGCACGGTTTTGATCCCGGCCTGACGTAGCTTCAATTCAATGTTGAGATTGAAGTCCGGCGCGTCGATACCGATGAACGCGTCTGGCTTCTCGGCGATCAGCGTGGCGATCAGGTCTTTGCGGCGTTTGAGCAATTCGCGCAGCCGGCCGAGAACTTCCACCAGGCCCATGACCGACAAGCGTTCCATGGGAAAGTAGGACGTCAGGCCTTCGGCCTGCATTAACGGACCACCGACGCCGATGAACTCGACCGCCGGATGCTGTGCCTTGAGCGCGCGCATGAGGCCGGCGCCGAGAATGTCACCGGAAGCTTCACCCGCCACCAGCGCAATACGCAGATTGGCCATGATCAGCGAGTGATGCCGCGAGTCGACGACTGAATGGAGTCACGGAATATCGCGACTTCCGGGAACTGCGCAGCAGGCTCGGCCAACTCGGCCAATGCCTGTTCAACCGTAAGGCCTTGGCGATAGACGGTTTTGTAAGCGCGACGCAGGGTGTGGATCGCGTCCTCACTGAAACCGCGACGGCGCATGCCTTCGAAGTTCATGCTGCGCGCTTCGGCCGGGTTGCCGAACACGGTGACGAACGCCGGAACGTCCTTGCCGATGGCGGTGCCCATGCCGGAAAAGCTGTGAGCGCCAATGTGGCAATACTGATGAACCAGAGTAAACCCGGAGAGGATCGCCCAGTCATCCACGTGCACATGGCCGGCCAACGCGGTGTTGTTGACCAGAATGCAGTGGTTGCCGATGACGCTGTCGTGACCGATATGGGCATAGGCCATGATCAGGTTGTGATCGCCCAGCGTGGTTTCCGAACGGTCCTGAACGGTGCCACGGTGGATCGTCACGCCTTCGCGGATGACGTTGTGGTCACCGATCACCAGACGGGTTTCTTCGCCTTTGTATTTCAGATCGGGCGTGTCTTCGCCTACCGAGGAAAACTGGTAGATGCGATTGTGCTTGCCGATGCGGGTCGGGCCTTTGAGGATTACATGCGGCCCAATCACGGTACCCTCGCCGATTTCCACACCTGCGCCGATGATCGACCACGGGCCGACCTCGACGCCATCAGCCAGGACGGCCGATGGATCGATGATTGCGCGAGGGTCAATCAAACTCATAGCTTGCGTTCCGCGCAGATGATTTCAGCCGAGCAGACCGGCTTGCCATCGACCGAAGCCTGGCATTCGAACTTCCAGATCTGACGCTTGCAGCTGATGAACTTGGCTTCAAGAATCAGTTGATCGCCCGGCAACACCGGCTGGCGGAAGCGCAGCTTGTCGGAACCGACGAAGTAATAAAGCGTGCCATCGGCAGGCTTCACATCGAGCATTTTGAAACCGAGGATCCCGGCAGCCTGAGCCATCGCTTCGATGATCAGTACGCCCGGCATGATTGGATGCGCCGGGAAGTGACCATTGAAGAACGGTTCATTGATGCTGACATTCTTGTAGGCGCGAATGCGCTTGCCTTCAGTGTCCAGTTCCACCACCCGGTCCACCAGCAGGAACGGGTAACGGTGAGGCAGGTATTCGCGAATCTCGTTGATGTCCATCATTTCGGGGGGAAGCCTATGTAAAGATTGGGAGCGCGACTGAAGCGCACTCCTCTAGCAAATCAAGGAGGCAGTCTAGAGGCTGTGCACACTTGATATGGAAATGGTATCAGCCATCTGATGAAGCATTGCCGTCAGGGGTCACTTCCCCTACGCGCTTTTCCAGCTGTTTCAACCGTCGCGCGATGTCATCGAGCTGACGGATGCGGGCCGCGCTTTTGCGCCATTCGGCCGCCGGTTGCATGGCTGTGCCGGAAGAATAGGCGCCTGGCTCGGTAATCGAGTGGGTCACCATGGTCATCCCGGTCAGGAAAACGTTGTCGCAAATATCAATGTGGCCGACCAGGCCAACACCGCCAGCGAGCATGCAGTGCTTGCCGATTTTGGTGCTACCGGAAATGCCAACACACGCGGCCATGGCGGTGTGATCACCAACCTGAACGTTGTGGGCGATCTGGATCTGGTTGTCGAGCTTCACACCATTGCCGATCACGGTATCGGCCAGAGCGCCGCGGTCGATGGCGGTGTTCACGCCAATCTCGACATCGTCGCCGATGGTCACGCCACCGATCTGCGCGATTTTCTGCCAGATACCTTTTTCGTTGGCAAAGCCGAAGCCTTCACCGCCGAGTACGGCACCGGACTGAATCACCACACGCTTGCCGATGCGCACGTCGTGATACAGCGTCACGCGCGGGGCAAGCCAGCCGCCTTCACCGATTTCGCTGCGGGCTCCGACGACGCAATGCGCGCCCAGCGTCACTTGCGCACCAATTCGCGCACCGGCCTCGATCACCACAAATGGGCCGATGCTGGCGGTTGGATCAACCACCGCGTCCGCCGCAATGACCGCTGACGGATGAATACCCGCAGTGGCTTTTGGCTTGGGATCGAACAGATGAGAGATTCGCGCGTAAGCCAGGTAAGGATCCGGCACCACCAACGCATTACCGGCAAAACCTTCGGCATCAGCTTCTTTGAGCAGCAATGCAGCTGCCTGCGAGCCCGCCAGGTATTTGCGATATTGAGGGTTTGCCAGAAAGCTCAACTGAGCTGGGCCAGCCTCTTGCAAAGTGGCTAGCCCAGTAATTTTCGTCTCAGGGTCGCCACGCAGGGTGGCGCCGAGGAACTCGGCCAACTGGCCGAGCTTGATAGTCACGGTCATGGGTTACTTCAGCTGATTCATGCGCTCGATTACCTGGCGCGTGATGTCGTACTGAGGTTTGACATCGATGACTGCGCCACGCTCGAACACCAGGTCAAAACCACCTTTCTTGATGACTTCTTCCACTGCGCTGTCCAGCTTCGGCTTCAGTTGCTTGAGCATTTCGCGGTCGGCAACAGCTTTGGCTTCGTTCAGCTCTTTGGACTGGAACTGGAAGTCGCGGGCCTTTTGCTTGAATTCCAACTCCAGACGCTCACGCTCACCTTGCTGCATTTTGTCGCCACCGGCCATCAGACGATCCTGAATACCCTTGGCGCTGCTTTCCAGCGTTTTCAGCTTGGTCAGTTGCGGACCGAACTTCTTCTCGGCATCCACGGCGTATTTCTTCGCAGCGTCGGATTCCAGCAAAGCCATCTGATAGTTCAGAACGGCAATTTTCATGTCGGCAAATGCCGGGCCTGCCACCATCAAGGAGGCCAGGAGAACCAATTGAGTCAACTTACGCACGATGCACTCCTACAAAATCCATTGTCGTTATCTTGGGTCAGACACTTAGAACGTCTGGCCGAGGGAGAATTGGAACACTTGAGTTTCAGCCTCATCCGGCTTCTTGATCGGCATGGCCAACGCGAAGCTCAGAGGACCCAGTGCGGTGACCCAGGTCACACCCACACCAACGGAACTGGCCATGTTGCTCAGGCTGATGTCGTTGCACTTGGTGTTCGACGTCGAGCCGTTCGCATTGGTAGTGTCCTTGCACTGCGAGTCAAATACGTTACCCACATCCCAGAATACCGAAGTACGCAGGGAACGCTGATCTTTCACGAATGGCAGCGGGAACAGAACCTCGACACCACCCTGGATCAGGACGTTACCACCGAACGGCAGTGGATCCTGATCCGGGTCAGCCAGCGTACCCGGGTTGTTACCACGGCTCGGCGTACTGCGCGGGCCAAGCGTACTGTCCTTGAAGCCACGAACCGAGTTGAAACCACCAGCATAGTAGTTTTCATAGAACGGCAAGCCGTCGGTTCCACCGTAGCCATCGCCATAACCCAGCTCGGTGTGCAGACGCAGGGTGTAGTTTTCGCTGATCGGCTGGAACAGCTGACCACGGTAATCGAGTTTGTAGAACGACAGATCGCTGCCCGGCACGGTGGTTTCCAGGGTCAGGCTCTGGGAACGACCACGGGTCGGCAGCACGCCTTTGTTCAGGGTCGATTCGGACCAGCCGGCCGACGCCTTGAAGTTCAGGTACTTGTCGCCTTCCTTGTTTACGAAGTCGAAAATCTCGTCAACGGTGTAGGTACCGGTCTTGATCTCGTCCTGCTGAACCGACAGGCCAAAGGTCAGACGCGAAGTCTCGCTGATCGGGTAGCCAACGTTCACGCCGGCACCCAGGCTGTCTACCGCATAGCTTGCTACGTCGACGTCGAGGTCTTTGTAGTCAGTGGTGCGATAGAACGCGTTGTAACCCAGGCTCACGCCATCGGCAGTCCAGTACGGGTCAACGTAGCCGAAGTTGTAGCGGCTCTGGTATTCGCTGCGGGTCAGACCGATGCTGACGCGGTTACCGGTACCAAGGAAGTTGTTCTGGGTGATCGAACCACCGAGGATCAGACCGGCGCTCTGGGCGAAACCGACACTGGCGGTAATCGAACCGGAAGCCTGTTCTTCAACGGCATAGTTCACGTCAACCTGGTCGTCGACACCCGGAACAGCCGGGGTTTCGACGTTGACTTCTTTAAAGAAGCCCAGACGCTCAAGACGGGTCTTGGACTGGTCGATCAGGTAAGTCGAAGCCCAGCCACCTTCCATCTGACGCATTTCACGACGCAGCACTTCGTCTTCGGACTTGGTGTTGCCACGGAAGTTGATGCGGTTGACGTAGGCACGCTTGCCCGGATCGACAGCAAACAGGATGTCCACAGTGTGGTCGTCATCGTGTGGCTGAGGAACACCGTTGACGTTGGCGAAGGTGTAGCCCTCGTTACCCAGACGACGGGTGATCAGCTCGGACGTGGTGGTCATCAGTTTGCGCGAGAACACCTGCCCCTTCTGCACCAGCAGCAGGGACTTGACCTGATCTTCAGGGACTTTCAGATCACCACTGAGCTTGACGTCACGAACGGTGTACTTCTCGCCTTCGGTGACGTTGACGGTGATGTAGACGTGTTTTTTGTCCGGGGTGATCGACACCTGGGTCGAAGCGATATCCATGTTGATATAGCCACGGTCCAGGTAGTAGGAACGCAGACGCTCCAGGTCACCGGAAAGCTTTTCACGGGCGTACTTGTCATCGTTCTTGAAGAACGACAGCCAGTTGGTGGTTTTCAGTTCGAACAGGTCGGTCAGGTCTTCCTCAGGGAAAACCGTGTTGCCCACCACGTTGATGTGCTGAATGGCCGCAACAGTGCCTTCGTTGATCTTCACTTTCAGGCCGACACGGTTACGCGGTTGCGATACCACTTCGGTATCGACCGTAGCCGAGTAGCGACCTTGCGCGACGTACTGACGCTGCAGTTCGTTACGCACGCCTTCAAGGGTGGCGCGCTGGAAGATCTCGCCTTCGGCCAGACCGGATTGCTTGAGACCTTTCATCAGGTCTTCAGTCGAGATCGCCTTGTTGCCTTCGATTTCGATACTGGCGACCGACGGACGCTCGACGACCGTGATGACCAGAACGTTGCCTTCGCGGCCCAGCTGGATATCTTGAAAGAAACCGGTTTTGAACAACGCACGAGTGGATTCCACCAGGCGACGATCATCCGCCTGCTCACCGACGTTCAACGGCAAGGCACCAAAGACGCTACCCGCGGAGACCCGCTGGAGGCCATTGACGCGAATATCAGAGATAGTGAAGGACTCGGCGTGAACTTCGGCGATCATCAATACGGTGAGAACCGCAGTTAGCAGCAGACGTTTCATGAAGTCCTTTCTTATTCCAACTGGCAATAAACAAACTGCCGCAAAATGCGGCAGATTCGCAATTCAGCGAAGCGTTACAGTCGACCCAGATCGTTGACCAGAGCAAGCAACATCACCCCGACCACCAAACTGATACCGATCTGTATCCCCCAACCTTGCACCCGATCCGACAAGGGACGACCACGCGCCCACTCGATCAGATAAAACAACAAATGCCCCCCATCCAGTACAGGAATGGGCAGCAAATTCAGAACTCCCAGGCTAATACTCAGATAAGCAAGGAAATTCAGGAAATCAGCGACGCCCGACTGGGCAGAAGCGCCCGCCACTTTAGCAATGGTTATCGGTCCACTCAAGTTTTTTACCGAGAGCTCGCCGAACAGCATTTTCTTCAGTGAATCGAGTGTCAGAATGCTCATGGTCCAAGTGCGACGGGCACCCTCGCCAATCGCGGCCAACGGACCATAACTGACCTCGCGGATCATCTCCGGTGGCCAGTCGACAGCTTTTACGCCCGCACCCAGATATCCGCTAGGCGATTTGCTTTCACCGCGCGCTGCCAGGGTTACAGGGACGTCGATTTGAGCACTGTCACGCTCGATACGCAGCATGATTTTGGTATCAGGACGCGTACGAACGGTATCAACCACTTGCTGCCAGTCATTCAGCGCCTGACCGTCGAGGGCCAACAGGCGATCGCCAGTCTTCAGGCCGGCCGCCTGGGCCGGGCCTTTCGGATCAAGCTCAGCCAACACCGGCGGCAACGCCGGGCGCCACGGGCGAATACCCAGAGAACGAATCGGATCCGGCTCATCTGCGCCTTTGAGCCAATTGTCCAGCTTCAGCTCACGCGGCGTATCCGCCGACGAGCCTTGCTCACGCACCAGCAACTGCAGAGAACCGCTTTCACCAAGGCGTCGCACCAATTGCAGATTGACGGCGGCCCAACCGGTAGTCGGCTCACCATCGACAGCAACAATTTCCTGACCAGCGTTCAAACCGGCACTGGCGGCGATACTGCCGGATTCAACTGCACCAATGACCGGGCGAATCTGCTCGCTGCCGAGCATCGCCAATACCCAGAAGAACACCAACGCCAACAGAAAGTTGGCAATGGGCCCGGCCGCAACAATGGCGATACGCTGGCGTACGGATTTGCGGTTGAACGATTGATCTAGCTGATCAACCGGAACTTCACCCTCACGCTCGTCGAGCATTTTGACGTAGCCGCCCAGCGGAATCGCGGCAACCACAAACTCGGTGCCCTGCTTGTCGTGCCAGCGCAGCAGCGGCATGCCGAAGCCTACGGAGAAACGCAGAACCTTGACGCCACAGCGACGCGCGACCCAGAAATGGCCGAATTCGTGAAAGGTGACCAGCACACCCAAGGCGATCAGGGTGCCGGCAATCATATAGAGCGCGCTCATCTACTTTCTCCGCAATCCTGTTCAGTGCCGCGTGTAGCCATTGTGTTGCAAATTCTATCGATCGTGACGCTTCAACCACTGTTCTGCCAGAACTCGTGCCTTGGCATCTGCCGTAAACACAGCTTCGAGATCTGCCAGCGCAACCACCGGCTCGAGATCCAAGACCTCCTCGATGATACTCGCGATTTCCGGGTAACGGACCCGTCCGTCGAGAAACGCTGCCACTGCCACTTCGTTGGCCGCATTGAGCATCGCTGGCGCACTGTCGCCAGCCTCGGCAGCTTGCCGTGCCAGACGCAGGCAAGGGAAGCGCTCTTCATCCGGCGCCTCGAAGTCCAGCCGCGCGATGGCGAACAGATCCAGCGGTGCGACACCGGAATCAATTCGCTGCGGCCAGGCCAAGGCATTGGCGATCGGTGTACGCATGTCGGGATTGCCCAGCTGCGCCAGCACCGAACCGTCGACATAATCGACCAGTGAGTGAATGACGCTCTGCGGGTGAATCACCACCTCGACCTGCGAAGGTTTTGCATCAAACAGCCAACAGGCCTCGATCAGCTCGAGCCCCTTGTTCATCATGCTGGCCGAATCGACCGAGATCTTGCGCCCCATGGACCAGTTCGGGTGTGCACACGCCTGATCAGGTGAAACATGCGCCAGCTCACTCATCGGTGTCTGTCGGAACGGGCCACCAGAGGCTGTGAGTAAAATCCGACGAACACCCACCGAACTCAATCCACGGGCAAAATCCTGTGGCATGCACTGGAAAATCGCGTTGTGTTCGCTATCGATCGGCAACAATACCGAACCGCTCTTGCGCACCGCCTGCATGAACAAGGCGCCGGACATCACCAGCGCCTCTTTATTAGCGAGGAGTATCTTCTTGCCAGCCTCGACAGCCGCCAGGGTCGGGCGCAGACCTGCCGCACCGACGATCGCCGCCATCACCGCATCGACTTCCGGAGCAGCAGCGACCTGACACAGGCCCTCCTCCCCCACCAGCACACGGGTCGGTAAACCGGCGGCACGCAAATCGTCCTGCAAGCCGCGCGCGGCAGCAGCCTCGGGCACCACGGCAAATTGCGGCACATGGCGCACGCACAAAGCAAAAAGCTCACTGAGGCGCGTGAAACCACTCAACGCGAAGACCTGATAACGCTCAGGATGACGAGCAATGACATCCAGCGTGCTCAGACCGATCGAGCCCGTCGCACCGAGAACGGTAATCTGTTGAGGACGACTCACGGTGCCGCCATCCACAGCAGCACGGCAAATACCGGGATTGCCGCGGTCAGACTGTCGATACGATCAAGCACGCCGCCATGACCGGGCAGCAGATTACTGCTGTCCTTGATGCCGGACTGACGCTTGAACATGCTTTCGGTCAGATCGCCGACAACCGAGATAAAGACGATCAGCGCAGCGCCGATCAAGCCCTTAAGCAGCTCGGCGACGGTCCAGTCACGCACCAGACCGACAATCGCTGTAATCAGCAAACTCAGCGCCAGACCACCGTAGACGCCTTCCCAGCTCTTGCCTGGGCTGACTTGCGGAGCCAGCTTGCGCTTGCCGAATTTGCGACCAGAGAAGTAGGCACCGATATCGGCGCCCCAGACCAGCACCATCACAGCCATGATCAGCCAGTTACCCAGCGGGTACTGTTTGATTTGCACCAGGCCTTGCCAGGCCGGCAGCAGAATCAGCAGGCCGATGACCAGTTTGGTTGCCGCACTCGACCAATGCACGCTGGAGCGCGGATAGGTCAGCACCAGCCAGGTCGCCGCCGCCCACCACAATACAGACGCACCCAGCACCCACGGGGCAAGCCCGGGCAGGATGTACATGATGAACAACATGAACGCGACCACGGCGGCAAAACCCACGCGGAACGCTTGCCCGGTGAAGCCAGCCAGACGCGCCCATTCCCAGGCACCCAAAGTCACAACCAGACCGATAAACAAGGCAAAACCGGAGCCTTCCAGCAGGAAAAACCCGCACAAGGCGATCGGCAGCAGGATCAGTGCAGTGATGATTCGTTGTTTAAGCATTAAACCCGGGCTCCAGCTTCGACCTGTTCGCTCGTTTTACCGAAGCGACGCTGGCGCGAAGCGAAATCGGCCAGCGCATTGCGCATGGCATCGTGTTTGAAGTCCGGCCAGAACAGGTCGGAGAAGTACAACTCGGCGTAAGCCAGTTGCCACAGCAAGAAGTTGCTGATGCGGTGCTCACCACCGGTACGAATGCACAAGTCAGGCAATGGCAGATCGCCGGTCGCCAGACAGGTTTGCAGCAGATCAGGAGTGATGTCTTCCGGACGCAGGTGCCCGGCCTGAACTTCACGCGCCAGACGCTGTGCAGCTTGCGCGATATCCCACTGGCCACCGTAATTGGCGGCGATCTGCAGGATGAAACGGTTGGCACCCGCCGTCATCGCCTCGGCTTCACGCATTGCCGCCTGAAGCTCCGGATGAAAGCGCGAACGATCGCCAATGATGCGCAGGCTGATGTTGTTGTCGTTGAGGCGCTTGGCCTCACGACGCAATGCCTTGAAGAACAAGTCCATCAAGGCACTGACCTCATCGGCCGGACGCTGCCAGTTCTCACTGGAAAACGCGAACAGGGTGAGCACTTCGACCTTGGCCTCGGCGCACACCTCAATTACCGCACGCACAGCATCCACGCCCGCTTTATGCCCGGCGACACCCGGCATAAAGCGTTTTTTCGCCCAGCGATTGTTGCCATCCATGATGATCGCGACATGGCGCGGCACCGCGGACGGCGCAGTCTGCTTGGTCTTGTCCATTAAAAGCTCGAACCTTATACGGCCATCAGATCCGCTTCTTTTTGCTTGGTAGCCGTGTCGATATCAGCCTCGGCCTTGTCGGTGAGCTTCTGAATATCGGCTGCGGCACGACGCTCTTCGTCTTCGCTGATTTCTTTGTCCTTGACCAGTTTTTTCAGCTCGCCCAAGGCGTCACGACGAATGTTGCGCACGGCAACACGCGCGTCTTCGGCAGCACTGCGCGCCTGTTTGGTGAAGCCCTTGCGGGTTTCTTCAGTCAGGGCAGGCATGGAAATCAGCAACAACTCGCCCAGGTTGGTCGGGTTGAGGTTCAGGCCAGCGCTCTGGATTGCCTTGTCGACCGCTGCGAGCATGTTGCGCTCGAACGCAACGACTTGCAGGGTGCGCGAATCTTTTACAGTGATGTTGGCCACTTGGGTGATGGAGGTGTCTGCGCCGTAGTACGGCACCATCACGCTACCCAGAATACTTGGGTGAGCCTTGCCGGTACGAATCTGACCGAATGCGTGGGCCAGAGAGTCCAGGGATTTTTGCATGCGCTCTTGAGCGTCTTTTTTGATTTCGTTGATCATTGTTGACCTTCCTCGATCAGGGTGCCTTCAGCGCCGCCATGGACGATGTTCAGCAGGGCACCGGGCTTGTTCATGTTGAATACGCGCAGCGGCATCTTGTGGTCGCGGCACAGGCAAATAGCGGTCAGATCCATTACACCCAGCTTGCGATCCAGCACTTCATCATAAGTCAGATGATCGAACTTCTCGGCATGCGGGTCTTTGAACGGGTCAGCGGTGTAAACGCCATCGACCTTGGTCGCTTTCAGCACGACGTCGGCATCGATTTCGATTGCACGCAGGCAGGCTGCCGAATCCGTGGTGAAGAACGGGTTGCCGGTACCGGCTGCGAAAATCACGACGTCTTTGGAGTTCAGGTGGCGCATGGCTTTGCGGCGATCATAGTGATCGGTCACGCCAACCATGGAAATGGCCGACATCACGATGGCCGAGATATTGGCACGTTCCAGCGCATCGCGCATGGCCAAGGCGTTCATCACAGTGGCCAGCATGCCCATGTGGTCGCCTGTGACCCGATCCATACCGGCTTTGCTCAGGGCTTCGCCACGGAACAGGTTGCCACCACCGATCACCAGACCGACCTGTACGCCGATGCCGACCAGCTGGCCGACTTCCAGCGCCATGCGATCCAGCACTTTTGGATCGATCCCGAACTCTTCCGAGCCCATCAGGGCCTCGCCGCTAAGCTTGAGTAGAATGCGTTTATAGCGAGCCTGATAACCACTGCCCTGCTGAGCCATTGCGAATCTCTCCTGCGGCGTATTTAAAAATTCTTTGCGAGCTGTTTACAGCTGGCGTTCACTCTAGCTTGGCGCTGCTTCAGCGCCATCGGAACATGGCTTTGTAAGTCAGTTCCAAGTGGAAACCAATAAAAAATTGGCAACCCCATCTGAAAAGAGGCTGCGCGCGTTAGCGGGCAGCCTCTTTCGGCGACAGTTGAAAAACCGTCTTACTGCTTGGCGGCAGCCAGCTGAGCAGCAACTTCTTCAGCGAAGTTGTCTACTGGCTTCTCGATGCCGTCGCCCACTTTGTAGTAGGTGAAGGAAACGATTTCTGCGCCGCCTTTCTTGGCCAGCTCGCCAACCTTGATTTCAGGGTTCTTGACGAACGCCTGCTCAACCAGGCTTGCTTCTGCCAGGAACTTGCTGATACGGCCTTTGACCATGTTCTCAACAATGTTTTCTGGCTTGCCTTTGATCTTCTCTTCGTTCAGCTGCAGGAACACAGCTTTTTCACGCTCGATCGCTTCGTCCGAAACTTGCGAAGGCAGCAGGAACTCAGGGTTGCTTGCAGCTACGTGCATCGCGATGTCTTTGGCCAGCTCGACGTCACCGCCTTTCAGAGCCACAACAACACCGATCTTGTTGCCGTGCAGGTACGAACCTACAACGTCACCTTCGATACGGGTCAGACGACGGATGTTGACGTTTTCGCCTACTTTGGCAACCAGTGCTTCACGAGCAGCTTCTTGCGAAGCGATCAGCGGAGCAGCGTCGGTCAGCTTGTCAGCGAAAGCTTTTTCAACGCTGGCAGCAACGAAGTTTTTGAAGTCGTCTTGCAGAGCCAGGAAGTCGGTCTGCGAGTTCACTTCCAGGATAACGGCAGCTTTACCGTCGTCCTTGATTGCGATTGCGCCTTCAGCGGCAACGTTGCCAGCCTTCTTCGCAGCCTTGATCGCGCCCGAAGCACGCATGTCATCAATGGCTTTTTCGATGTCGCCGTCAGCCTTTTCCAGGGCTTTCTTGCAGTCCATCATGCCTTCGCCGGTACGCTCGCGCAGTTCTTTAACCAACGCTGCAGTAATTGCTGCCATTTTCAAATTCCTCTTGGATAGGTTTTCAACCATTCCACCCGATCGAACGGGCGTTCAATTCTTCCCGAACCACCCCTGTTAGCTGCCGCACATTACAAACAGTGCCGTGGGCGCCAACAAATGGTTTTCGAGGTGGCAAAAAGGGGGCCAAGCCCCCTTTTTGCTTACTGAGTCAACGCCAGGGCGTTAATTACTCAGCTGCAGCCTGAGTTTCTTCAGCTGCGAATTCTACAGTGCCGCCAGCAACATTGTTGCGACCACGGATTACTGCGTCAGCCATCGAACCCATGTACAGCTGGATAGCGCGGATTGCGTCATCGTTGCCTGGGATGATGTAGTCAACGCCTTCCGGGCTGCTGTTGGTGTCGACAACGCCGATTACCGGGATGCCCAGCTTGTTGGCTTCGGTGATCGCGATGCGCTCGTGGTCAACGTCGATCACGAACAGTGCGTCTGGCAGACCGCCCATGTCCTTGATGCCGCCCAGCGAACGATCCAGCTTCTCAAGATCACGGGAGCGCATCAGCGCTTCTTTCTTGGTCAGCTTGGCGAAAGTACCGTCTTCGGCTTGAACTTCAAGGTCACGCAGACGCTTGATGGAAGCACGAATGGTTTTGAAGTTGGTCAGCATGCCGCCCAACCAGCGGTGATCGACGTACGGCGAACCGCAACGTGCTGCTTCTTCAGCAACGATCTTGCCAGCGGAACGCTTGGTGCCGACGAACAGAATCTTGTTTTTGCCCTGGGCCAGACGCTCTACGAAAGTCAGAGCTTCGTTGAACATTGGCAGGGTTTTTTCAAGGTTGATAATGTGAATCTTGTTACGCGCGCCGAAAATGTACTTACCCATTTTCGGATTCCAGTAACGGGTTTGGTGACCGAAGTGCACACCGGCCTTCAGCATATCGCGCATATTGACTTGGGACATGATAGTTCCTTAATAAGTCGGGTTTGGCCTCCACGTATCCCAATGACCAACCAGTGGCATAAAGCCAAAAGCACCCAGGTCATCGTGTCGACACGTGTGTGGATTTAAGCTTTTCGGGGTATCCCCGGAAAGCGGCGCATTTTATACCACAGGGTGCGCAGAAACGGAACCCGGAATCTGTATTCGCACCAAGGACATGGGCGCAGCCCCCTTGGAATCCGCCCCGAACGCACCATTGTATAGAGAGAAGCGATGCACGCGGGCGCTGAATTGCGCCGTGCGTCTGTTAGAATCGCGTTTTTCAGGGTCGCCGATCGAACACCGGCCACCCTATCCGTATCAGCAAGCGCCGCCGAGCGCAGAGAGAGCCTGTATGACCGTCAACCTCAAAACTCCCGAGGACATCGCTGGCATGCGCGTCGCCGGCAAACTGGCCGCCGATGTGCTGGAAATGATTGCCGAACATGTCAAACCAGGCGTGACCACCGATGAGCTGAACCAGATCTGCCACGACTACATCGTCAATGTGCAGCAAGCCATCCCCGCCCCGCTCAACTACAAGGGCTACCCGAAGTCGATCTGCACCTCGATCAACCACGTGGTCTGCCATGGCATTCCGAATGACAAGCCGCTGAAAAACGGCGACACCCTGAACATCGACGTCACCGTGATCAAGGACGGTTACCACGGCGACACCAGCCGCATGTTCCACGTCGGCGAAGTACCGGTCTGGGCCGAACGCCTGTCGCAGATCACCCAGGAATGCATGTACAAGGCGATCGAGATCGTCAAACCCGGCTGCCGCCTCGGCGACATCGGTGAAGTGATCCAGAAGCACGCCGAGAAGAACGGTTTCTCGGTGGTTCGCGAGTTCTGCGGTCACGGCATCGGCAAGGTTTTCCACGAAGAGCCGCAGATCCTCCACTACGGCCGCGCCGGCACTGGCATGGAACTGAAGGCCGGGATGACCTTCACTATCGAGCCGATGATCAACCAGGGCAAGGCCGACACCAAAGTATTGGGCGATGGCTGGACCGCGATCACCAAGGACCGCAAGCTCTCGGCGCAGTGGGAACACACCCTGCTGGTGACCGACACCGGCTACGAGATCTTCACCCTGCGCGCCGACGACACCATCCCGCGCATCTCGGCCTGATCCAGACAACGCTCCCAGCCTTATAGAAGGAAAGCCAATCGATGCCGCAGGTGGATCCCGAACTCTTCGACCGCGGCCAGTTCCAGGCTGAACTGGCCCTCAAAGCGAGTCCTATCGCGGCGTTCAAGAAGGCGATCCGCCAGGCTCGCGAGGTCCTCGACACGCGCTTTCGCCAGGGTCGCGACATTCGCCGCCTGATCGAAGATCGCGCCTGGTTCGTCGACAACATCCTGCAAAAGGCCTGGGAGCAGTTCAACTGGAGCGAAGACGCCGACATCGCGCTGGTCGCGGTCGGCGGTTATGGTCGCGGTGAACTGCACCCGTATTCCGACATCGATTTGCTGATCCTGCTGGACAGCGCCGATCACGAAGTTTTCCGCGACTCCATCGAGCGCTTTCTGACGCTGCTGTGGGATATCGGCCTGGAAGTCGGTCAAAGCGTACGCTCGGTCGATGAATGTGCCGAAGAAGCCCGCGCTGACCTGACCGTGGTCACCAACCTGATGGAAAGCCGCACCATCTGCGGCCCCGAGCGCCTGCGTCAGCGCATGCTCGACGTTACCAGCACCGCACACATGTGGCCGGCCAAGGAGTTCTTCCTGGCCAAGCGCGCCGAACAGAAGGCCCGCCACCACAAATACAACGACACCGAATACAACCTGGAACCCAACGTCAAAGGCTCGCCCGGCGGCCTGCGGGATATTCAGACGATTCTGTGGGTGGCCCGACGTCAGTACGGCACCCTTAACTTGCGCGCACTCGCTGGCGAAGGTTTCCTGGTCGAGAGTGAAAACGCGTTGCTCGCCTCCTCCCAGGAATTCCTCTGGAAAGTGCGCTACGCCCTGCACATGCTCGCCGGTCGCTCCGAAGACCGCTTGCTGTTCGATCATCAACGCACCATCGCCGGGCTGCTCGGGTTTGAAGGTGACGACGCCAAACAGGCCGTCGAAAACTTCATGCAGCAGTATTTCCGCGTGGTCATGAGCATCGCCCAGCTCAGCGACCTGATCATCCAGCACTTCGAGGAAGTCATCCTCGCGCCGGAAGACGAAGCGCCGCCACAGCCGATCAACTCGCGCTTCCAACTGCATGACGGCTATATCGAGGCACGCAACGACAACGTGTTCCGCCGCACGCCGTTCGCCATGCTCGAGATCTTCGTGCTGATGGCGCAGCAGCCGGAAATCAAAGGCGTGCGCGCCGACACCATTCGTCTGCTGCGCGAGCACCGTCACCTGATCGACGACAACTTCCGCAACGATATTCGCAACACCAGCCTGTTCATCGAGCTGTTCAAGTGCAAGATCGGCATTCACCGCAACCTGCGACGGATGAACCGTTACGGCATTCTCGGGCGCTATCTGCCGGAGTTCGGCTTTATCGTCGGGCAGATGCAGCACGACCTGTTCCACATTTATACGGTCGATGCGCACACGCTGAACCTGATCAAGCACCTGCGCAAATTGCAGTACACCCAGGTCTCGGAAAAATTTCCGTTGGCGGCCAAGCTCATGGCCAAACTGCCCAAGCCTGAACTGATCTACATGGCCGGCCTGTACCACGACATCGGCAAGGGCCGGCATGGCGATCACTCGGAGATCGGCGCGGTCGATGCCGAAGCGTTCTGCCAGCGCCATCAGTTGCCGGTGTGGGACAGCCGCCTGATCGTCTGGCTGGTGCAGAACCATCTGGTGATGTCGACCACCGCCCAGCGCAAGGACTTGTCCGACCCGCAAGTGATCCACGACTTTGCCCTGGCTGTCGGCGATGAAACCCGTCTCGACTATCTCTACGTGCTGACCGTGGCCGACATCAACGCGACCAACCCGACGCTGTGGAACTCGTGGCGCGCCAGCCTGTTGCGCCAGCTCTACACCGAGACCAAACGTGCCTTGCGTCGCGGCCTGGAAAACCCGGTGGATCGCGAAGAGCAGATCCGCCAGACCCAAAGCGCCGCACTGGATATTCTGGTGCGCGGCGGCACCGATCCGGACGATGTCGAGCAGTTGTGGGCGCAGTTGGGCGATGACTATTTCCTGCGCCACACCGCCGGTGACGTGGCCTGGCACAGCGACGCGATCCTCCAGCAGCCGGTCGATGGCGGACCGCTGGTGCTGATCAAGGAAACCACCCAGCGCGAGTTCGAGGGCGGCACGCAGATCTTCATTTATGCACCGGACCAGCACGACTTCTTCGCGGTGACCGTGGCGGCGATGGATCAGCTCAACCTGAACATTCACGACGCCCGGGTCATCACCTCGAGCAGCCAGTTCACCCTCGACACCTACATCGTGCTCGACAACGAGGGCGAGTCCATCGGCGACAACCCGACGCGGGTCAAACAGATCCGCGAAGGCCTGACCGAGGCCCTGCGCAATCCCGACGATTACCCGACGATCATCCAGCGCCGGGTGCCGCGCCAGCTCAAGCATTTCGCCTTTGCGCCACAGGTCACCATTCACAACGATGCCCAGCGTCCGGTGACCGTGCTGGAATTGACCGCGCCCGATCGGCCGGGCCTGCTGGCGCGGATCGGCGGGATTTTCCTCGAATTCGACCTGTCGCTGCAGAACGCCAAGATTGCGACCCTCGGCGAGCGGGTGGAAGACGTGTTCTTCATCACCGACGCCCACAACCAACCGTTGTCCGACCCGTTGCTGTGCAGCCGTTTGCAGGATGCGATCGTTGAGCAACTGAGCGTCAATCAGGAACCCGATATCAAACTGTCGCGCATCAGTATTTGATGGCGCCCCGGATTCAAATGGCTTTGCGAGAGACCCAGCCCCAATGAACAACGCTCTGAACCAGCTCCAGCCGTACCCGTTCGAAAAGCTCCGCGCTCTGCTCGGCAGCGTGACGCCGAACCCGGACAAACGCCCGATCGCCCTGTCGATCGGCGAGCCGAAACACCGTTCGCCAAGCTTCGTCGCCGAAGCCCTGGCGAACAGTCTGGATCAGATGGCCGTATACCCGACCACCCTCGGCATCCCGGCACTGCGTGAGGCGATTGGCGGTTGGTGCGAGCGTCGTTTCGGCGTGCCAAGCGGCTGGATCGATCCGGCGCGCAACGTGCTGCCGGTCAATGGCACCCGTGAAGCGCTGTTCGCGTTCACCCAGACCGTGGTCAACCGTGGCGACGACGCACTGGTGGTCAGCCCGAACCCGTTCTACCAGATCTACGAGGGCGCCGCGTTCCTCGCCGGGGCCAAGCCGCACTACCTGCCATGCCTCGACGAAAATGGCTTCAATCCGGATTTCGATGCCGTTTCGCCAGACATCTGGAAACGCTGCCAGATCCTCTTCCTCTGCTCGCCAGGCAACCCGACCGGCGCACTGATCCCGGTCGATACCCTGAAAAAGCTGATCGCTTTGGCCGACGAGTACGATTTCGTGATCGCCGCCGACGAGTGCTACAGCGAACTGTACTTCGATGAGCAAACCCCGCCGCCGGGCCTGCTGACTGCTTGCGTCGAACTGGGCCGCAAGGATTTCAAACGCTGCGTGGTGTTCCACAGCCTGTCCAAGCGCTCCAACCTGCCGGGCCTGCGTTCCGGTTTCGTCGCCGGTGATGCCGACATCCTCAAAGGCTTCCTGCTGTATCGCACCTACCACGGCTGCGCGATGCCGGTACAAACGCAACTGGCCAGCGTGGCGGCGTGGAATGACGAAGTGCATGTGCGCGCCAACCGTGCGCTGTATCGCGAGAAATTCGATGCGGTGCTGGAAATCCTTAGCCCGGTGATGGACGTGCAGCGTCCGGACGGCAGCTTCTATCTGTGGCCGAGCGTGCAAGGTGATGACGCCGCGTTCTGCCACGATCTGTTCGAGCAGGAGCACGTGACCGTGGTGCCGGGTTCTTATCTGTCCCGCGACGTCGATGGCGTCAACCCGGGCGCTGGCCGTGTGCGCATGGCGCTGGTTGCGCCGCTGGCCGAATGTGTCGAAGCCGCCGAACGGATTCGCGCCTTCATCACTCGCCAGAAGTAATCATCAAGAGCCCGCACAAGGAATCCTGTGCGGGCTCTTGATGAGTTATTTGACCTTCCCCAGATTGGCCTCACTCAGATCCAGATCGGCCAACACTTCTCTGAGGACGTCATCACCGATCTGGTGATGTCGACTGAGGCTATACAGTTCCAGGCGCTGTGCCCTGAGCGCTTTCAGGCGCATGCGACGCTCGAGCAGATCCATCTGGAACGCCAAGGCCTGCGCTTCGGCGGAGTCGTTGAAGACATCGAGCTGATGGCGATACTCGGACATGATCCGCGCCTTCAACTCGGCCGACAGCGCAGCCTGAGCGGCGTCCTGCGGGGTGGTTTCCTCGGTCTCCAGCGCATGAATCGCCGCTTCTGCGGTTTTGCGCCAGGCATCACGCACTTCCTGGCGCCGCTTGTCGTCCGGGCTTTTTTCGATGCCGCGCAACAGCAGAGGCAGCGCGATACAAGCCGAAACCAGCGACAGCAGAATCACTCCGGCAGCGATGAAAATCAGCAGATCACGCTCGGGAAACGCGTCCGCCCCCATCAACATCGGTACTGACATCACACCGGCCAGCGTCACCGCACCGCGCACACCGCCGACGGTCAGCAACCAGCAGGAGCGCGCGGTCGGGACTTGCGTCAGCTCGCCCTTGCCACGCAAACGGCGCAGCAGCACAGATAATCGCCAGATGCTTTGCACCCAGATAAACCGCAGTAACACCAGCGCGAAGAATATCGCCACGACATCGAGGCAGCGATAGAACAACGTTGGCCAGAGCGTCGGTTCATGGCTGACCACAGCTTTGATGATGTCCGGCAATTGCAGGCCAAGCAGGAGGAAGATCAAGCCGTTGAATGCGAACTCCAGCAGCGACCAGACGCTGCGATTAAGCAGTCGAGTGCTGGTCTGCCGAGGCAGCAGATCTAGCCAACTCTGCATCATCCCCGCCGCCACGGCCGAGAGAATGCCCGACACACCAAGTCGTTCCGCCAGCACATAGGCCGCGAACGGCAACAGCAACATGAACACCACATGGGTAGCCGGGTCATCCCAGCCACGGGCGATCATCCACGCCCGCAAGCGCCCGACCAGCCAGCTCAAGGCCACACCGACCGCCAACCCGCCGAGCGCCACCACGACAAAGGTCAGGCTGGCGTTGGTCAGCGAGAAAACGCCCGTGATGGCCGCTACCAGGGCGAACTTGAAGGTCACCAGACCCGAGGCATCGTTCATCAGCGCCTCGCCCTGCAATATATGCATCAGCGGGGTCGGCAAACGGTTTTGCGAAATGGCCGACACCGCCACGGCATCCGTAGGCGACAACACCGCCGCCAAGGCAAATGCCACCGGCAGAGGAATGGACGGCAACAACCAATGAATGAAGTACCCAGCGCCGACCACGGTGAACAGCACCAGCCCCACCGCCAGCGTCAGGATCGGCCCGCGCAGGTGCCAGAACTCGCGCTTGGGCATGCGCCAGCCATCGGAAAACAGCAGGGGCGGCAGGAACAGAAACAGGAACAATTCGGGATCGAGGGCCACATGCAGACCGAGGGTCGGCCAGGCGAGCAAGGCGCCAGCGGCGATTTGTACCAGCGGCAGTGGCAACGGGATGACCCGTCCGACCAGCCGCGAGACGCTGACCAGCATCAGCAGGATCAGGACGGTGTAAGCGGTTTGCATAAAGCGGAAATCTCAGACAATCGACAGCGTTGAACTGCCATATTAGCCGCTTAGGATGAATCTGACCGTTGCACCTATGTCGCACTGCTGGAACGCAGTCCCCATGTGGGAGCGAGCCTGCTCGCGAATACGGTGGATCATTCAATATCGATGTCGCCTGATATGGCGCCTTCGCTAGCAGGCTCGCTCCCACAGGTTTTGCGTATTCACCGAAGGGTCATGGCATAATCCGACACCTTTTTTCTCTAGCACCTGTAAAGGGGGCGATTCCTTGACCGTTTCAAGTAAAACGTTGCGCCTTTTCGGCATCAAAGCCTGCGACACCATGAAGAAGGCGCGCACCTGGCTCGATGAACACGCTGTCAGTTACGACTTTCACGATTACAAAACCGCCGGCATCGACCGTGAACACCTGACCCAATGGTGTGACGAACATGGCTGGCAAACGGTGTTGAACCGCGCAGGCACGACCTTTCGCAAACTCGACGACGAACGCAAAGCCGATCTCGACCAGTCGAAAGCCATCGAACTGATGCTCGCTCAACCCTCGATGATCAAGCGCCCGGTGCTCGATCTCGGTGACCGAACCCTGATTGGCTTCAAGCCAGATATCTACGCGGCCGCTCTGAAGTAAGCAGCCCGTCACTCTTTGTAGAGGTGTATTTACATGTCCAATTCCCTGTTCAGCATCGCCTTTGGTGTCGGCACTCAAAACCGTCAAGGCGCGTGGCTGGAAGTGTTCTACGCACAGCCACTGCTCAATCCATCGGCCGCGCTGGTCGCGGCGGTTGCGCCGATCCTCGGTTACACCGAAGGCAACCAGGCCATCACCTTCACCACCGCTCAGGCTGCGCAACTGGCCGAAGCCGTGAAAAGCATCGACGCCGTGCAAGGCAAGCTGCTGACCCGTCTGGCTGAAAGCCACAAGCCGCTGGTCGCCACTTTGCTGGCCGAAGACGCACAGTTGACCTCGACGCCTGAGGCCTACCTCAAGCTGCACCTGCTGTCGCACCGTCTGGTCAAGCCGCACGGCGTGAGCCTGGCCGGGATCTTCCCGCTGCTGCCAAACGTTGCCTGGACCAGCCAAGGTGCTGTTGACCTGAGCGAACTGGCGGAAATGCAACTGGAAGCCCGTCTGCGTGGCGAGCTGCTGGAAGTGTTCTCGGTGGACAAGTTCCCGAAAATGACCGACTACGTGGTTCCGGCCGGCGTGCGTATCGCTGACGCCGCGCGTCTGCGTCTGGGCGCTTACGTCGGTGAAGGCACCACCGTCATGCACGAAGGCTTCATCAATTTCAACGCTGGCACCGAAGGCCCGGGCATGATCGAAGGCCGCGTGTCGGCTGGCGTGTTCGTCGGCAAGGGCTCGGACCTGGGCGGCGGCTGCTCGACCATGGGCACCCTGTCGGGCGGCGGCAACATCGTGATCAAGGTCGGCGAAGGCTGCCTGATCGGCGCCAACGCCGGTATCGGTATCCCGTTAGGCGACCGCAACACCGTTGAGTCGGGCCTGTACGTGACCGCCGGTACCAAGGTGGCGCTGCTCGACGAAAACAACAACCTGGTCAAGGTTGTGAAAGCGCGTGAATTGGCTGGTCAGACTGACCTGCTGTTCCGTCGCAATTCGGAAACCGGTGCTGTGGAGTGCAAAACTCACAAGTCGGCGATCGAACTGAACGAAGCGCTGCACGCTCACAACTAAGTGCTTGGATAATCCATTGTAGGAGTGAGCCTGCTCGCGATGCTTTTAGCGCCCTCACGGACGCCATCGCGAGCAGGCTCACTCCTACAGGATTTGGCGTACATCCCGCCCCTCTTCACCAGGGCTAAAGACCGTGATGATTCCCTCCCCGTGGCGCGCCGATTTCCCGGCCATCGCCGCGCTGCAACGGCAAGACCAGACTTATCTGGACAACGCTGCCACCACGCAAAAACCCCAAGCCCTGCTCGACGCGCTGACGCATTACTACGCCAATGGCGCGGCCAATGTGCATCGCGCGCAACACCTGCCCGGCGCTCACGCGACGCAGGCGTTCGAAGACAGTCGGCTGAAGGTCGCCCAGTGGCTGAATGCCGGTGACAGCGGGCAGATCGTCTTTACCCACGGCGCCACCAGTGCGCTGAATCTCCTGGCCTATGGCCTCGAACATCTTTTCCACCCGGGCGATGAAATTGTCATCAGCGCCCTGGAGCATCACGCCAACCTGCTGCCGTGGCAGCAACTGGCGCAACGGCGCAATCTGAAGCTGGTGATCCTGCCGCTGGATGCCGACGGTCTGATCGACCTTGCTGCCGCTGTGCACCTGATCGGCCCGCGCACGCGCTTGCTGGCGGTCAGTCAGCTGTCCAACGTGCTCGGTGCATGGCAGCCATTGCCGGCGTTGCTGGGCATGGCCAAGGCGCAGAGCGCGCTGACCGTGGTCGATGGCGCGCAGGGCGTGGTTCATGGTCGGCATGACGTGCAGGCGCTGGGTTGCGACTTTTATGTGTTTTCCAGTCACAAGCTGTATGGCCCGGATGGCCTCGGCGTGCTATTCGGGCGCAATGCAGCACTTGAGCAGTTGAAGCCCTGGCAGTTCGGCGGTGAGATGGTGCTGGAAGCCAATTATCACGACGCGCGCTTTCGCCCGGCGCCACTGGGTTTTGAAGCGGGCACGCCGCCAATTGCCAGTGTGATCGGCCTCGGCGCGACGCTGGATTATCTGGCGGGTCTGGATCAGGACGCGGTGTCTGCCCATGAAGCCGCGCTGCATGACTATTTGCTGCGTGGACTCGGGGCGCGTAATGGCATTCGCTTGCTCGGCAATCCACAACTGGCGCTGGCGAGTTTTGTCGTTGAAGGTGTGCATAACGCTGATTTGGCGCACTTGCTGACTGAGCAAGGTATTGCCGTGCGCGCCGGGCACCACTGCGCCATGCCATTGCTGAAAAGCTTTGAACTGGCCGGAGCGATTCGTGTGTCGCTGGCGCTGTACAACGACTCGGAAGATCTGGAACGCTTCTTTGAAGCGCTGGATCAGGCGCTGGAGTTGTTGCGATGAGTTTGCCGATCGAAGCGGCAGAGGCGTTGCAGATCTTTCAGAGCGCGGCCGGCTGGGAACAGCGGGCGCGGTTGTTGATGCAGTTTGGTGATCGTCTGCCGCCGCTTGGTGATGCGGATAAGTGCGAGGCCAACCGGGTGCATGGCTGTGAAAGTCAGGTGTGGCTGGTGGGATCGTTGCACGACGGTCACTGGCAATTCAGCGCCAGCAGCGATGCGCGGATGATTCGTGGGTTGGTGGCGTTGTTGCTGTTGCGGGTTAACGGTTTGTCGGTGGCTGATTTAAAGCAAATCGATTTGCCGGATTGGTTTAATCAGCTCGGCCTGTCGCGCCAGCTATCGCCATCGCGCAGCAATGGCCTGAATGCCGTGCTCCAGCGAATGAATGAGTTGGCGCTTTAAAGCGGCTGCTTCGCAGCCATCGCGAGCAGGCTCACTCCTACAATTGGAATGCGTTCCCCTGTAGGAGTGAGCCTGCTCGCGATAAGGCCATAAGCCCCACCATCAAATCTGAGGTTTGACTCGGTCAGCCGGGCGCCGAACACCGGCGACAATCTTGTCCACAGCCTTGGTCGCCGCGACCATGCCAAACGTCGCCGTAACCATCATCACCGCACCAAACCCGCCGGCACAGTCCAGTTTCACGCCATCGCCGACAAAACTCTTCTGCAAGCAAATGCTGCCATCCGGCTTCGGATAACGCAGTTGTTCCGTGGAAAACACACACGGCACGCTGTAATGGCGGGTCACGGTGCGCGAGAAGCCATAATCGCGCCGCAGCGTCGAGCGCACTTTCGACGCCAATGGATCGTTGAAGGTGCGGTTTAGATCGCACACCTGAATCAACGTTGGATCAATCTGCCCGCCCGCACCGCCAGTGGTGATGATCTGGATCTTGCGGCGCTTGCACCAGGCGATCAGCGCAGCCTTGGCGTTGACCGCGTCGATGCAGTCGATCACGCAATCAATATTCGGCGTGATGTATTCGGCCATGGTGTCGCGAGTAACGAAATCCGCCACCGCGTGCACGGTGCAATCCGGGTTGATCCCGCGCAGACGCTCGGCCATCACTTCGACCTTGGGCTTGCCGACGGTGCTGTCCAGCGCGTGCAACTGACGGTTGGCGTTACTGACGCAGACGTCATCGAGGTCGAACAGCGAAATCTCGCCGACGCCACAACGGGCCATGGCTTCCGCCGCCCAGGAACCGACGCCACCGACGCCGACGATCGCCACATGGGCCGCGCGCAGGCGCGCCAAGCCCTCGATGCCATACAAACGGGCAATGCCTGCAAACCGCGGATCTTCTGTACTCATGACCATTACCCCAAAAACCGGCGCGCATTATAGGGCTACACAGCGACAAGTTTTAAGCTTCGAGCTACAAGTGTAAGAACTTAAGTCAAAGTCGGCTGCCCAATGTCGGGCATTTCCCTGTCTGATGTACGACTTGCGAACTGCCGGTGTAGGATGCGCGCCCCTCGGGCGTCTAGCCGACCGATCCTCCGTTCCACAGCCTTTGGAACCCGAAATAGCTATGTCATCGCGTAAATTTGGACTCAACCTGGTGGTGGTTCTGGCAATCGCTGCCCTGTTCACCGGTTTCTGGGCGCTGATCAATCGCCCGGTTTCCGCGCCGAACTGGCCGGAGCAGATCTCCGGTTTCTCCTATTCGCCGTTCCAGCAGGGACAATATCCGCAGAAAGATCAGTATCCATCTGACGACGAAATGCGCCGCGATCTGGAGATCATGAGCAAGTTGACGGACAACATCCGCATCTACTCGGTCGACGGTTCGCTGCAAGACATCCCGAAACTGGCTGAAGAGTTCGGCCTGCGCGTGACCCTGGGGATCTGGATCAGCCCCGACCAGGAACGCAACGAACGGGAAATCACCCGCGCGATCGAACTGGCCAATACCTCACGCAGTGTGGTGCGCGTGGTGGTCGGTAACGAAGCGATCTTCCGCAAGGAAATCACCGCCCAAGAGCTGAGCGTATTGCTTGATCGCGTGCGCGCTGCGGTGAAAGTGCCGGTGACCACCTCCGAGCAATGGCACGTCTGGGAAGAACATCCAGAGCTGGCGAAGCACGTTGACCTGATCGCCGCCCACGTTCTGCCGTACTGGGAGTTCATCCCGGTCGACAAGGCCGGGCAGTTCGTGTTCGACCGTGCCCGCGACCTGAAAAAGATGTTCCCGAAAAAACCGCTGCTGCTCTCCGAGGTCGGCTGGCCGAGCAACGGTCGCATGCGCGGTGGCGCCGATGCGTCGCCGGCGGATCAAGCGATTTACCTGCGTACCCTGGTCAACAAGCTCAATCGCCAAGGCTTCAACTACTTCGTGATCGAAGCGTTTGACCAGCCGTGGAAGGCCAGCGACGAAGGTTCGGTCGGCGCCTATTGGGGCGTGTTCAACGCCGCGCGCCAGCAGAAATTCAACTTCGAAGGCCCGGTGGTCGCGATCCCGCAATGGCGCGTGCTGGCGATCGGTTCGGTGGTGCTGGCGCTGTTGTCGCTGACCTTGCTGATGATCGACGGCTCGGCCCTGCGTCAGCGCGGGCGGATCTTCCTGACCTTTATCGCCTTCCTCTGCGGTTCGGTGCTGGTATGGATCGGTTACGACTACAGCCTGCAATACAGCACGTGGTTCAGTCTGACGGTCGGGTTCCTCTTGGCGCTCGGCGCGCTCGGGGTGTTTATCGTCTTGCTGACGGAGGCGCATGAGCTGGCCGAGGCGGTGTGGATTCACAAACGTCGGCGTGAATTCCTGCCGGTCGAGGGCGACTCCAGCTATCGCCCGAAAGTCTCGATCCACGTGCCGTGCTACAACGAGCCGCCGGAGATGGTCAAACAGACCCTCGACGCACTGGCAGCGCTCGATTATCCGGACTACGAAGTCCTGATCATCGACAACAACACCAAGGATCCGGCGGTATGGGAGCCGGTGCGCGATTACTGCGAAACCCTCGGCCCGCGCTTCAAGTTCTTTCACGTCTCGCCGCTGGCCGGTTTCAAGGGTGGTGCGCTGAACTACCTGATCCCGCACACCGCCAAAGATGCCGAAGTGATCGCCGTGATCGACTCCGATTACTGCGTGCATCCGAACTGGCTCAAGCACATGGTGCCGCACTTCGCCGACCCGAAAATCGCTGTGGTGCAATCGCCGCAAGATTATCGCGACCAGAACGAAAGCACCTTCAAGAAGCTCTGCTACGCCGAATACAAAGGTTTCTTCCACATCGGCATGGTCACCCGTAACGACCGTGACGCGATCATTCAGCACGGCACCATGACCATGACCCGTCGTTCGGTGCTGGAAGAATTGGGTTGGGCCGACTGGTGCATCTGTGAAGATGCCGAACTCGGTCTGCGCGTGTTCGAAAAAGGCCTGTCGGCGGCGTATTACCACGACAGCTACGGCAAGGGCCTGATGCCGGATACGTTTATCGACTTCAAGAAACAGCGTTTCCGTTGGGCCTACGGCGCGATTCAGATCATCAAACGCCACACCGGCAGCCTGTTGCGCGGCAAGGACACCGAGCTGACCCGTGGCCAGCGTTATCATTTCCTCGCGGGCTGGTTGCCGTGGGTCGCGGACGGCATGAATATCTTCTTCACCGTCGGTGCGCTGTTGTGGTCGGCGGCAATGATCATCGTGCCGCAACGGGTCGATCCGCCGCTGCTGATCTTCGCAATCCCGCCACTGGCGCTGTTCGTGTTCAAGGTCGGCAAGATCATCTTCCTCTACCGTCGCGCGGTCGGCGTGAACCTGAAGGATGCATTCTGCGCGGCACTGGCCGGGCTGGCGTTGTCGCACACCATCGCCAAAGCGGTGCTGTACGGTTTCTTCACCAGCAGCATTCCGTTCTTCCGCACGCCGAAAAACGCCGATAACCACGGCTTCTGGGTGGCGATTTCCGAAGCGCGCGAAGAGCTGTTCATCATGCTGCTGTTGTGGGGCGCGGCGCTGGGGATCTTCCTGGTCAATGGCATGCCAAGCAACGACATGCGTTTCTGGGTGGTGATGTTGCTGGTGCAGTCGCTGCCGTATCTGGCGGCGCTGATCATGGCGTTCCTGTCGTCGTTGCCGAAACCGGCCGCTGCGCCTGAGCCGGCGCCGGTCGTCTAAATCCTCATCGATGCACTAAACGGCGGCCAATGGTCGCCGTTTTGCTTTAAGATAACCGCCATTTTGCGGGGCTTGGCGTGATACGCGGTGTAACCGACCGAACCCAATCCCTGTGGGAGCGAGCTTGCTCGCGAAGGCTTTGTAACATTCAACCCTTATGTTGCCTGATACACCGCATTCGCGAGCAGGCTCGCTCCCACATTGGCCCTCGCTCAAATTCATGACCCCGGAGTTTTCCATGACGGCCCACGCCGACCTTTCGCCGACCCTCCAACTCGCCATCGACCTGATCCGCCGTCCGTCCGTGACGCCGGTCGACGCCGATTGCCAGAAGCAGATGATGCAGCGCCTGGGCGATGCCGGTTTTACTCTCGAGCCGATGCGCATCGAAGATGTGGATAACTTCTGGGCGACCCACGGCAACAACGACGGCCCCGTGCTGTGCTTCGCCGGCCACACCGACGTGGTGCCGACCGGTCCGGTCACCGCATGGCAGATCGACCCGTTCAACGCACTGATCGACGAACACGGCATGCTCTGCGGCCGTGGCGCGGCAGACATGAAAGGCAGCCTGGCGTCGATGACCGTCGCCGCTGAGCGTTTCGTCGCCGATTACCCGAACCACAAGGGCAAGGTCGCGTTCCTGATCACCAGCGATGAAGAAGGCCCGGCGCACCACGGCACTAAAGCGGTGGTCGAGCGTTTGGCCGCGCGTAACGAGCGTCTGGACTGGTGCATCGTCGGCGAACCGTCGAGCACCACATTGGTCGGCGACGTGGTGAAGAACGGCCGTCGCGGTTCGTTGGGCGCCAAGCTCACCGTCAAAGGCATTCAGGGCCACGTCGCCTATCCACACTTGGCGAAGAACCCGATCCACCTCGCCGCTCCGGCGCTGGCCGAACTGGCCGCCGAGCATTGGGATCACGGTAACGATTTCTTCCCGCCGACCAGCTTCCAGATTTCCAACGTCAACTCCGGCACCGGCGCGACCAACGTGATTCCGGGTGATCTGGTGGCGGTGTTCAACTTCCGTTTCTCCACCGAGTCGACCGTTGAAGGCCTGCAGAAACGCGTGGCTGACATTCTCGACAAGCACGATCTGGACTGGCACATCGACTGGGCGCTGTCCGGCCTGCCGTTCCTCACCGAACCGGGTGCGCTGCTCGACGCGGTGTCGGCGAGCATCAAGGACATCACCGGCCGTGAGACCAAAGCGTCGACCAGCGGTGGTACTTCCGATGGCCGTTTCATCGCGACCATGGGCACGCAGGTTGTTGAACTGGGCCCGGTCAACGCGACCATTCACCAGGTCAACGAACGCGTGCTGGCGGCGGATCTCGACGTACTGACCGAGATCTACTACCAGACCCTGATCAAGTTGCTCGCCTGATGCTCGCTTGCCCCATCTGCAATGAACCGCTGAATGCGGTGGACAATGGCGTGGTCTGCCCCGCCGGCCACCGCTTCGACCGTGCGCGCCAGGGTTACCTGAACCTGCTGCCGGTGCAGCACAAGAACAGCCGCGACCCTGGCGACAACCAGGCCATGGTCGAGGCGCGCCGGGACTTTCTGAATGCCGGGCATTACGCGCCGGTGGCCAAGCGTCTGGCCGAACTGGCGGCGAGTTATGCGCCGGATCGCTGGGTCGACATCGGTTGTGGCGAGGGTTACTACACCGCGCAGATTGCCGAGGCCTTGCCGAACGCTGATGGCTACGCGCTGGATATTTCCCGCGAGGCGGTCAAACGCGCCTGCAAGCGCAACCCGGCGATTAGCTGGTTGATCGCCAGCATGGCCCGTGTGCCGTTGGCGTCGGGCAGTTGCCAGTTTCTCGCCAGCGTTTTCAGTCCACTGGATTGGGAAGAAGCCAAGCGTTTGCTCAGTGTCGGCGGTGGCCTGATGAAAGTCGGCCCGACCAGCGGCCACCTGATGGAACTGCGCGAACGCCTTTATGACGAAGTGCGCGAGTACACCGACGACAAGCATCTGGCCCTGGTGCCGCAAGGCATGGCGCTGGCGCACAGTGAAACCCTGGAATTCAAGCTAACGCTGGACAAGCCCGAGGATCGCGCCAACCTGTTGGCGATGACACCCCACGGCTGGCGCGCCAGTGCCGAGCGTCGCGCGGCGGTGATCGAACAGGCCGAGCCGTTCGAGACCACCGTGTCGATGCGCTACGATTATTTCGTTCTTCAATAACTTTTGGTTCCGGGCAAACGCCCGGGGCCGGCTAAATCCGCGAATGGATTTTTCAGACCCGCAGTGAGGACATCCATGCGCCAACCGGATATCGAGATTTACCTGAAAGACGCCGACGTCGACCACAAGGCCATTTCGGCCTGGCTGGGCGCCGCGCTGGGCCCGTGCAGCGACTGGGTACAGAAAGGCCAGACTTACAAGTGCAAGGCCGGCAACGTGCCGGTGACCTGGCTGCCGAAAGCCGTGGGCAAATGGAACAGCCTTTTTCTGGAAAGCGACCAGACCCCATGGGACGACGACATCGCCTGCGCCCGAGCAGCGTTTGCTGCACTGAACGTGGAAGTGCGTTGCGCGCCGGGCACGTGGGTTGAAGAAGAAGGCGAAGAGACAGCGGATCGCTGGATGCGTATCAGCGAAGACGGTGAAGAAGAAATCACCTGGAAAACCGCCTAAACACCGATCCCATGTAGGAGTGAGCCTGCTCGCGATTGCGGTGTGCCAGTCGATATCAATGTTGACTGATTCAGCGCAATCGCGAGCAGGCTCACTCCTACAATGGTTTTTGGCGTTCTTGAGGTTTGTGTTACAGGCCTACAACGTCCTCAGCCTGCAAACCCTTCTCGCCAGTAATCACCGCGTATTCAACCTGCTGGCCTTCGGTCAGCGACCGATGCCCTTCGCCACGAATCGCGCGGTAGTGCACGAACACGTCCACCCCGTCTTCGCGCTGGATAAAGCCGTAGCCCTTGGCGTCGTTGAACCACTTCACGTTGCCGGTTTCACGTGTTGCCATCTGTTCATACTCCTTTTTTATTATTGAACAGGCTTTTCGCAGGAAAGCCTTAGAGGAACGTCAGCCTGCGTCCGACGTCCATAAAAGGGCCCCGGCGACAGACCGCCGAGTATATGACAGGTGCGAAAAGTCTCAACAGGAGATTACTTCGCCGCTTTTTTGCCGATTTTCAGTGAATCCGGCACACTATCGCCCTCCCGAGCAAACGCTCGGTTTTATCCACTCATGCAGAAGCCGTATGACCCGTTCCCCGTTCCGCCGTCTTGTGTTTGGCACCCTGCGCCGACTGTTGTACCTCTGGGTCCGCTCGGAGACGATCAACCAGTCGTCGTTCACCCTCAACCTCGACCGCAGTCGTCCGGTGTTCTACGTCCTGCAAAACCCTTCGCTGACCGATCTGGCCGTGCTCGACACCGAGTGCACCAAGGCCGGCCTGCCGCGTCCGGTGCTGCCGGTGTCGGTGGGTTCGCTGATCGAGCCGGCAGCGTTTTTCTACCTGACGCCGGATCCGGACTGGCTCGGCCGCCAGGACAAACGCGGTGCGCCGCCGACCCTGACCCGTCTGGTCAGCGCCCTCACCCAGAATGCTGCCGAAGATGCGCAAATCATCCCGGTCAGCGTGTTCTGGGGGCAGTCGCCGGACAGCGAAAACAGTCCGTGGAAGCTGCTGTTCGCCGACAGCTGGGCCGTTACCGGACGTCTGCGTCGGCTACTGAGCATCATCGTCCTGGGGCGTAAAACCCGCGTGCAGTTCTCCGCGCCGATCCACCTGCGTGAACTGATCGAGCACAACAAGGGCCACGAACGCACCGTGCGCATGGCCCAGCGCATTCTGCGCGTGCACTTCCGCAACCTCAAAGCCGCGGTCATCGGCCCGGACATTTCCCACCGCCGTAACCTGGTCAAAGGCCTGCTCAACCAGCCGTTGGTCAAGCAAGCGATCCTCGACGAAGCCGAGCGCGAAAACATCTCGCCGGAGAAAGCCAAGGCGCAGGCCCTGCGTTACGGCAACGAAATCGCGTCGGACTACACCTACACCGCGATCCGCTTCCTTGAAGTGGTGCTGAGCTGGTTCTGGAACAAGATTTACGACGGCATCAAGGTCAACCACATCGAAGGCGTGCAGAAAGTCGCGCAGGGTCACGAAGTGATCTACGTGCCATGCCACCGCAGCCACATCGACTACCTGCTGCTGTCGTATCTGCTGTTCCGCAACGGCCTGACCCCGCCGCACATCGCCGCCGGGATCAACCTGAACATGCCGGTGATCGGCAGCCTGCTGCGTCGTGGCGGCGCGTTCTTCATGCGCCGCACGTTCAAGGGCAATCCTCTGTACACCTCGGTGTTCAACGAATACCTGCACACCCTGTTCACCAAAGGCTTCCCGGTCGAGTACTTCGTCGAGGGTGGCCGCTCGCGCACCGGGCGCATGCTGCAACCGAAAACCGGCATGCTCGCGATCACGATGCGCAGCTTCCTGCGTTCGTCGCGCATGCCGATCGTGTTTGTGCCGGTGTACATCGGTTACGAGCGCGTGCTGGAAGGTCGCACCTACCTCGGCGAACTGCGCGGCGCGAGCAAGAAGAAAGAATCGATCTTTGATATTTTCAAAGTCATCGGTGCGCTCAAGCAGCGTTTCGGTCAGGTCGCAGTGAACTTCGGTGAGCCAATCAAACTGGCGGAATTCCTCGACGCCGAGCAACCGGACTGGCGCCAGCAGGAACTCGGCCCGCAGTACAAACCGGCGTGGCTCAACGAAACCACCAATCGCCTCGGCGAGAAAGTCGCGCAGCATTTGAACGAAGCGGCGGCGATCAACCCGGTAAATCTAGTGGCGCTGGCGCTGCTGTCGACCACGCGTCTGGCGCTGGATGATCGCGCCATGGCGCGGGTGCTGGATCTGTATCTGGCGCTGCTGCGCAAAGTCCCGTACTCGCCGCACACCACCTTGCCGGAAGGCGATGGCCGGGCGCTGATCGAGCATGTGAAAGACATGGACCTGCTCGCCGAGCAGAACGATGCGCTGGGCAAGATTCTCTATCTGGACGAGCAGAACGCCGTCCTGATGACCTACTACCGCAACAACGTGTTGCACATCTTCGCGTTGCCAGCGCTGCTGGCGAGCTTCTTCCAGAGCGCGTCGCGCATGAGCCGCGAACAGATCCTGCGCTACACCCGCGCGCTGTATCCGTACCTGCAATCGGAGCTGTTCATTCGCTGGACGCTGGATGAGTTGGACGGTGTGGTTGATCAGTGGCTCGAAGCGTTCGTCGAGCAAGGCCTGCTGCGTTTCGAGAAGGATGTGTACCTGCGTCCGGCGCCAAGTTCGCGGCATTTCGTCCTGCTGACGCTGCTGTCGAAGAGCATCGCCCAGACCTTGCAGCGCTTCTACATGACCGTGTCCTTGCTGCTCAACAGCGGCCAGAACAGCATCAGCGCCGAAGAGCTGGAAGACCTCTGTACGGTCATGGCTCAGCGCCTGTCGATCCTCCACGGCCTGAATGCGCCGGAGTTCTTCGACAAGAGTCTGTTCCGTCACTTCATCCAGACGATGCTCGACCTCGACGTGCTGCGTCGCGACGAGGCCGGCAAGCTGAGTTACCACGAACTGCTCGGCGAACTCGCCGAAGGCGCGGCCAAACGCGTGTTGCCGGCGGAGATTCGTTTGTCGATCCGCCAAGTTGCACTGCATCGCAGTGAAGATGCTGCCGATCAGGTCGTCGCCCAACCCGAGACCTGATGCAAACCTGGTGGGAGTGAGCTTGCTCGCGAAGGTAGAGTGTCAGTCGACATCTCAGTGACTGAAATACCGCTTTCGCGAGCAGGTCGAATCGTCGCACCGTCGCTCCCACACTGATAGGAGAATTCCCGATGAAAAAACTCACCCTGCTCGCCGCCGCCACACTGTTGAGCGCCTGCCAATCGACCACACCTGCCGGCAAGGTCGGCCTCGACGGTGAAGTGTTCTACCTGCAGCGCATCGCCCTGCCACCGAGCGCGACCCTCAGCGTCAGCCTGCAAGACGTCTCGCTAGCCGACGCGCCAGCCGTCGTATTGGACGAGCAAAAAGGCCCGGTCAAAGGCCAGGTGCCGCTGCCCTTCCACTTGAGCTACGATCCGGCCCAAGTCAAACCGGGCCACCGTTACTCGGTCAGCGCGCGCATTGAAGTCAACGGTGAGTTGATGTTCATCACCACCGAAAACCACGCCGTGCAACTCGACGGCAACGATCCGCAGCCGCTGAAAATCCGCGTCGACGCCGTTCGTTAATCCATTTTCCGCAGCCCTTTTCCGCAACAAGGAAGCCGCCATGCTCCGCCCTACCCTTCGCTTCGCTGGCCTGTGCGCAGGCCTGATGATCTCCGCCAGCGCGCTGGCCCTGTCGCTCAGTGACCTGTCACAAAAGGACGCCACCGGCGGCCTCAAGGATGCCCTGACCCAAGGCGCGCAAATCGCTGTAAAGCAACTGGGCACCCCCGGCGGTTTCAGCAACAACCCCGACGTAAAAATCGAACTGCCGGGCAAACTCGGCAAAGCCGCGAGCAAGATGAAAGCCTTCGGCATGGGCGCTCAGGTTGAAGAACTGGAAACCGCGATGAACAAGGCTGCCGAATCCGCGGTGACCCAGGCCCAGCCAATCCTCGTCGACGCCGTGAAGAAAATGAGCGTGGAAGACGCCAAAGGCATCCTCAGCGGCGGCAAGGATTCGGCCACGCAATACCTCGACAAATCCAGCCGCGAACAGATCCGCGCCAAGTTCCTGCCGATCGTCAAGCAAGCGACCGACAAGGTTGGCGTGGCGCAGAAGTACAACTCGTTCGCGGGTCAGGCCGCTGCGTTTGGCGTTGTCGATGCGAAGAGCGCCAACGTTGAAAACTACGTGACCGAGCAGGCGCTGAATGGCCTGTTCGAAATGATCGGCAAACAGGAAGAAACCATCCGCCAGAACCCGGCTGCTGCGGCGACCAGTCTGGCGAAGAAGGTGTTCGGCACGCTTTAAGCCGTCACAACATGGGGGCGAAGGAATTCGCTCCCGTGCTTCCATCCACCGACAGGGTTACGTAAAAAGAACACCCACTCCCGTCCCATCTTCCTTCGTTCAAAAACCTGTAACTCGTCTAATCCATCCAGTGCCGACATCGCCTCGCTATACGAGCAAGCAAAATTCTCAGCCACATTGCTCGCGGTGAACTCCTTCGCCACTCCGTTTTTGGCCACCTCGTACAACGCGCGTTGTTTTTCCGTGAGTTGATCAAAGAAGCCGCAATTCTTCAGCCTGCGCTCGAACTCTTCGGTGCACCCCACGCTCTTGCGGTAAACATCGGTAAACCCGAGCACCGCTCGCTGGATCACCGAGCACTGGAATTCGATGAAGTACGTCAGATCCAGCTCATCCGCCTCGGTATGCAGGTATGAACGTCCGTATTTCACCGGCGCATTACGCAGTAACAAACTGATCGCTACGTAGCGAAACCCCGCAAACTCGTTCTTGAACATGAACCAGTAAAACAACGCCCTGGCGACCCGCCCGTTGCCGTCGCGAAAGGGATGTTCGTAGCCCAAAGCAAAATGCAGCGTGATTGCCTTGATCAGTGGATGCAGGTAGCTCGTCTCTTGCGGTGAGCCTTCGGGCAGATTGATCCAGTGCGACAGTCGCTCAAGCCGCGACACCAATCCTGCTGCAGGTGGCGGCCGGTGCACCGTGTTGCCCGCCCCGTCCTGAACGACCACTTCGTCATTGATCCTGAACACCCCGGGGGAATACTGCTCGTCATCGATACCCTCGACACCCACCCGATGAATCGCCGCAATCAACTCCACGCTCATGGGTTGGTAACGCATCTCCCAGGCAAAATTCATCATCCGGTAATTACCCAACACCATGCGCTCATCCGGAGTACGGGGCAGACGCTGCCGCTTGAGCATGTCCTTGGCCACGCGCGTGGTAGTCGCCGCGCCCTCCAGCTGACTACTGGCGATGGCCTCGTCTTCGATCAAGTCATTGAGCAGATAACTGAAATGCGCCCGCTCGCCGATCTGGCTGGTCATGTATTCCAGCGCGGCCGTACTGGCCTGCCGATCGACGATGGAGATGGTTTTCTGTGCCAGCGGCGTCAACAGATACTTGCCCCACTGCGCCGGCTCGCCCAGTGGCAGAAGGTTAATGTACTGGGCCGCCCGCGCCTTCTTGACCAACGCCCAGCACAGCCTGGCATCCAGACCCGACGCCCAGCGATAACGCAACGCTTCAAATGGCAGATAACGACCTTGATCATCGAGCGGCTTGAGCAGCGCAAGATAATCAGCCAGACGATGTTTGTGGGGCGGGCGCACCAATAAGTCAAACACCGGGTCGGATCGGCCCTTCAAGGGTGGAGGCTTTTTCATCAAGGCGGACTCAAGGACTCTGGAAAAGCAGAGGCTTGAGTACAGCACTCGCGGCACCCAGACTCAATATCGGAGGTTTCTGAAAAAAATGTAGGAAGTGGCGGAGGCAGAGCGGGCTATGGTCGTCAGCTAGAGACTGGTCGGCTGTCAGGCCGCCTTCGCGAGCAGGCTCGCTCCCACAGTTGGATTGAGTACATCTGCAGAAAACAGGTCGGCTGTCAGGCCGCTTTCGCGAGCAGGCTCGCTCCTACAGTTGGATGGGGTACACCTGCGGAAAACAGGTCGGCTGTCGGGCCGCCTTCGCGAGCAGGCTCGCTCCTACAGTTGGATTGAGTACACCTGCGGAAAACAGGTCGGCTGTCAGGCCGCCTTCGCGAGCAGGCTCGCTCCCACAGTTGGATTGAGTACACCTGCGGAAAACAGGTCGGCTGTCAGGCCGCTTTCGCGAGCAGGCTCGCTCCTACAGTTGGATGGGGTACACCTGCGGAAAACAGGTCGGCTGTCGGGCCGCCTTCGCGAGCAGGCTCGCTCCTACAGTTGGATGGGGTACACCTGCGGAAAACAGGTCGGCTGTCGGGCCGCCTTCGCGAGCAGGCTCGCTCCCACAGTTGGATGGGGTACACCTGCGGAAAACAGGTCGGCTGTCGGGCCGCCTTCGCGAGCAGGCTCGCTCCCACAGTTGGATGGGGTACACCTGCGGAAAACAGGTCGGCTGTCGGGTCGCCTTCGCGAGCAGGCTCGCTCCTACAGTTGGATTGAGTACACCTGCGGAAAACAGGTCGGCTGTCGGGCCGCTTTCGCGAGCAGGCTCACTCCTACAGTTGGATTGAGTACACCTGCGGAAAACAGGTCGGCTGTCAGGCCGCCTTCGCGAGCAGGCTCACTCCTACAGTTGGATTGAGTACACCTGCGGAAAACAGGTCGGCTGTCAGGCCGCCTTCGCGAGCAGGCTCACTCCTACAGTTGGATTGAGTACACCTGCGGAAAACAGGTCGGCTGTCAGGCCGCCTTCGCGAGCAGGCTCGCTCCCACAGAAAAGCGAGAGCAGATCGCTTCTGCTCCTCACCACTCAACAGGATGAGCGTTAGCTCGGCTGCGGCTTTTGATCTTGATCTGAAGGCCCGTCGGCAGGCTGAGTGGAGGGATTGATCCGGGGGTGGGAGCGCAGCGACCGTTCGACGAAGTCGAACACATCGAAAGGAGGTGCAGCGAAGCAAATCGGAAGCGATGCCCCCGGATCGATCCCGGAGCGAAGGAACCCCGAGCCCCAGCGAGCGGGCCGAACGTCAGGGCACAGACCTTTGGTTCCTTTGGGGCGTTTGCCAAAGGGACTCGCTGTAAGAGCGAAACCGCCAGCGGCAGCCCCCGAAGCAACGGATATTCACAAAGAACAACCAGAGCATGGTCGGCCCGGAGGCCGCCACGTCACAAAACAATCAAGCGTCCTTACGCACCCGGAACCAAGCCGCATACAACGCCGGCAAAAACAACAGCGTCAACGCCGTCGCAACAATCAACCCGCCCATGATTGCCACCGCCATCGGCCCAAAAAACACACTCCGCGACAACGGAATCATCGCCAAAACCGCCGCCAACGCCGTCAACACAATCGGCCTGAAGCGTCGAACCGTAGCCTCGATAATCGCCTGCCAAGGCTTAAGCCCCGAAGCAATATCCTGCTCAATCTGATCCACCAGAATCACCGAATTACGCATGATCATCCCGGACAACGCAATCGTCCCCAACATCGCCACAAACCCGAACGGCTGACGGAACACCATCAAAAACAGCGTCACCCCGATCAACCCCAAAGGCGCCGTCAAAAACACCATCGCCGTGCGCGAAAAACTGCGCAACTGCACCATCAACAGCGTCAGCACCACGACGATGAACATCGGCACCCCAGCATTCACCGATTTTTGCCCACGCTCGGAATCCTCCACCGTGCCGCCGACATCCAACAGATAACCATCGGGCAACTCGGCACGAATAGAATCCAGCGTCGGCATGATCTGCTTGACCAACGTCGCCGGCTGCTCCTTGCCATAAATATCCGCCCGCACGGTCACGTTCGGCAGGCGATTGCGGTGCCAGATAATCCCCTCCTCAAAGCCATATTCCAGCGTGGCAATCTGCGACAACGCCACACTGCGGCCGTTATCCGTCGGCACCGCCAGACTCGGCAGCAACGACAATTCAGTGCGCTCATGCACCGTGCCGCGCAGCAGAATCTCGATCAACTCATTGTCTTCGCGATACTGACTGACACTCGATCCGGTCAACGAACTCTGCAGGAATTTGGCCAGATTGGCCGTGCTCACACCCAGCGCCCGAGCGCGATCCTGATCGATGTTCAGATAGACCACCTTGCTCGGCTCTTCCCAATCCAGATGCACATTGACCACATGCGGGTTCTCACGAACCTTGGCCGCCACTTTGCGCGCCAACGCGCGGACTTCCTCGATGTGCTCACCGGTGACGCGGAACTGCACCGGATAGCCAACCGGTGGGCCGTTTTCCAAGCGAGTAACCCGCGAACGCAGCGCCGGGAACTGTTCGTTGAGCGTTTCGATCAACCAACTGCGCAGCGCTTCACGCTCCTCAATGGTTTTCGCCAACACCACAAACTGCGCGAAGCTCGCCGCCGGCAATTGCTGATCCAGCGGCAGATAGAAACGCGGCGATCCGGTGCCGACGTAAGCCACGTAATTGTCGATGCCGGCGTGATCCTTGAGCATCGCCTCCAGCCGTTTGACCTCGCCAGTGGTATTGGCCAACGACGCACCTTCGGCCAGTTTCAGATCGACCATCAACTCCAGTCGATTGGAGGCCGGGAAGAACTGCTGCGGGACGAAGCGGAACAACATCACCGAGGCGATAAACAGCCCCACCGTCAGCACGATTACGGTCTTGCGATGCATCACGCACCACTCCACCAGCCGCCGAACCCGCTGATAAAACGGCGTGCCATACGGATCTGGCTGTCCATCGCCAGTGCCATGTTTGGCCGCATGAATTTTCGCCAGATCCGGCAGGAGTTTTTCCCCCAAATACGGCACAAACACCACCGCTGCCACCCAGGACGCGAGCAACGCGATGGTCACCACTTGAAAGATCGAGCGGGTGTATTCGCCGGTGCCGGACTGCGCCGTGGCAATCGGCAGGAACCCGGCGGCAGTGATCAACGTACCGGTGAGCATCGGGAACGCCGTGCTGGTCCAGGCATAACTCGCCGCACGAATACGGTCGAAGCCCTGCTCCATTTTGATCGCCATCATTTCCACAGCAATGATCGCATCGTCCACCAGCAAACCCAGTGCCAGCACCAACGCGCCAAGAGATATCTTGTGCAGGCCGATGCCGAGGTAATACATGCAGGCGAAGGTCATCGCCAGCACCAGCGGAATGGTCAGTGCCACCACCATGCCGGTGCGCACGCCGAGGGAGAAGAAGCTCACCAGCAAGACAATCGCCAACGCTTCGACCAGTACTTGAACAAACTCACCGACCCCGGTTTTCACCGCCGCCGGTTGGTCGGAGACCTTGCGCAGTTGCATGCCGGCCGGGAGGTTTTTCTGGATACGCGAGAACTCGCCTTCCAGCGCTTTGCCGAGCACCAGAATGTCACCGCCATCCTTCATCGCCACGGCGAGACCAATCGCATCCTCGCCCATGAAGCGCATGCGCGGCGCCGGTGGATCGTTGAAACCGCGACGCACATCGGCGACATCGGAGATGCGGAACGTACGATCGCCGACGCGGATCGGGAAGTTTTTTATCTCATCGACTGTCTGAAAATTCCCCGAAACCCGTAGCTGCAAGCGCTCGCTACCGGTTTCAAAAAAACCGGCGGTCGACACCGCGTTCTGCTCCTGCAATGCCTGTTGCACCGCCGCCAGCGGCAAGCCAAGGGTCGCCAGTTTGACGTTGGACAGCTCGACCCAGATTTTCTCGTCCTGCAAACCGAGCAGGTCGACTTTGCCGACATCCTTGACCCGCTGCAGCTGGATCTGGATACGGTCGGCGTAATCCTTGAGCACCGCGTAATCGAAACCGTCGCCGGTCAGCGCATAGATATTGCCGAACGTGGTACCGAATTCATCGTTGAAGAACGGCCCCTGAATATCCGGCGGCAAGGTCTGACGAATATCGCTGACCTTCTTGCGCACCTGGTACCAGAGGTCGGGGATTTCCTTGGAGTGCATCGAGTCACGGGCAATGAACGTCACCTGCGATTCGCCGGGGCGCGAGAACGACACGATGCGTTCGTACTCGCCGGTTTCCATCAGTTTCTTTTCGATGCGTTCGGTGACCTGACGCGAGACTTCCTGCGCGGTCGCCCCCGGCCAACGGGTCTGGATGACCATCGCCTTGAAGGTGAACGGCGGGTCTTCGCTCTGGCCGAGTTTGGTGTAGGACAACGCACCAACGATGGCCAGAAGAAGCATCAGGAACAGTACGATCTGGCGATTACGCAGCGCCCATTCGGAAAGGTTGAAGCGCATCGGGACTTACTCCTTGTCCGCCAGATTGACCACACGGTTGGAGCGATCCACCGGACGCACCTGCTGCCCTTCGAGCAACACATGCACACCGGCGGCGACTACCCAGTCGCTGGCGTTCAAGCCTTCGAGTACCGGCACGCTTTTCTCGCCGAACGGGCCGATGCGCACCGGGGTTTTCTTCAAGGTGTTGTTGCTATTGACGACCCAGACGTAGGTCGCGCCGTTTTCGGCGGTGAGTGCCGAGAGCGGCACCGACAGGGAAACGCTGTCGGCCGACTGCACGAACACACGGGCGCTCTGACCCAGTTCGGCCGGGACTTTGCCGCCGGCGAAGGAGATGCGCGCGGCAAAGGTGCGCGAGCGTGGATCGGCGGCGGGCGACAGTTCGCGTATCTGCCCAGCGAAGCGCTGGTTTTGCTGCGTCCACAATTCAACAGTCACCGGCTGACCGACCTTGAAGCGGCCGAAGCTCTGCTCCGGCAGGCTGATCAGCACTTCGCGCTCGCCATCGGTGGCGAGGGTAAACACGGTTTGCCCGGCGGCGACGACCTGTCCCACCTCGACCGAACGCTTGGCCACCACGCCATCCTGCGGCGCACGCAGTACCGCGTAACTGGCCTGATTGGTCGACACGTTGAATTCAGCTTTGATTTGTTTGAGGCGGGCTTCACCGGAGCGGTAAAGGTTTTCGGCATTGTCGTAAGCCGAGCGGCTGACCATCTGCCGATCCATCAAGGTTTTGTAGCGATCACGCTCGGCACGCACCAGATTGAGATTGGCTTCAGCGGCGGCGACCTGGGCGCGGGTAGCTTCCAGTTGCAGGCGTACATCTTGCGGATCGAGTTCGGCGAGTGGCTGATCAGCCTTCACGCGCTGACCTTCATCGACCAGTCGTCGGCTGACTTTGCCGCCAATACGAAAGGCCAGATCGGGTTCATAGCGCGCGCGTACCTCGCCCGGATAACTTTCCATGGCCTGCGCCGAAGGCTCTGGCTGCACCACCATGGCCGGTCGCACGGTGACTTGCGTCGCCTCTTCCTGACCACACGCTGACAAAAGGAACGCCAGACTCACTGGCAACGCGAGGGACAACGCATGGCGGAACATGGTGACGGACCTTTCGCTAATGGTGCTTGGAATAATTATACTGGCGGGTATGTTATTAATAGCAAACTCACCAGTCCAGTATTAAAAGCGAAGAATGTCGAACAATCTTTCAGCTCCAAACGGTCCGGGCCGTCCCAAGGATCTGGCCAAGCGCCAGGCAATCCTCGACGCGGCGAAAATTCTGTTTCTGAGTCATGGCTATGCCAACACCAGCATGGACGCGGTCGCCAGCGAAGCGGGCGTGTCGAAGCTGACGGTCTACAGCCATTTCAACGACAAGGAGACGCTGTTCTCCGCCGCCGTGGTGGCCAAATGCGAGGAGCAATTGCCGCCATTGTTCTTCGAATTGCCCGAAGGCATCGCCGTGGAAAATGTGTTGCTGAACATTGCGCGAGGCTTTCATCACCTGATCAACAGTGATGAGTCGGTGAACTTGCACCGCTTGATCATGGCACTCGGCAGTCAGGACCCGAAGCTGTCGCTGATCTTCTTCGAGGCCGGCCCGCAGCGCATGGTGCAGGGCATGGAGCGGCTGTTGACGCGTATTAACGAGACAGGCGCGCTGAGCATCGATCTGCCGCGCAATGCCGCCGAGCACTTCTTCTGCCTGATCAAGGGTGCGGGGAATTTTCGCTTGTTGTATGGCTGTGGGGAGCCGTTGAGCGAAGAGGCTGCAGAGAGCCATATTCAGGAAGTGGTGGCTTTGTTTATGCGGGCGTACAAACCTTAGCTTCTGCGCTGTTTGGGCTGGCCCTATCGCGAGCAGGCTCACTCCTACAGTGGATTTGTGTGCACCACAGATCAATTGTAGGAGTGAGCCTGCTCGCGATAGGAGCGACTCGGTTTTAAGGTTTGAGCGCTTTCTTTGGGTAAATGTCATACCGGCTCGATTTGCCATCCAGCGCATGACTCGGCTTCGGCCCCTCAATGCACGGCGCCTTGCGCGGCCGTTTGACCACCACCCGGTGCGTCGCCAGAGCCAACGCGGCTTCGAGCAACGCCGGCGCATCCGGATCATCGCCCACCAAAGGCCGGAACAGACGCATTTCCTTCTTCACCAGCGCGGTCTTCTCGCGATGGGGAAACATCGGATCGAGATAAATCACCTGCGGCGGCTCACCTTCCCAGTTCTGCATGACCTCGATGGAGTTGCCCTTGAGCAATTTCATCCGCGCCACGATCGGTGCCACGTCGAAATCCTCCGCCGCCCGTGCCAGACCATCCTCCAGCAGCGCGCCAATCAGCGGCTGGCGCTCGATCAGGCTCATTTCGCAACCGAGACTGGCCAGCACAAACGCATCCTTGCCCAGCCCCGCCGTGGCATCCAGCACCCGTGGGCGCACGCCTTGGGCAATGCCGACAGCCTTGGCAATCATCTGCCCGCTGCCACCACCGTATAAGCGCCGGTGTGCCGCGCCGCCCTCGACGAAGTCGACGCGCACCGGCCCCGGTGCGTCCGGGCCAAGCTGTTGCAACTGCAAACCCTGCTCGCCGACCTGCAAGGCAAACTCGCCATCCGCCACTTCAAGCGGCAGGCCCAAGCGCTCGGCCCACTGCCCGGCTTGCGCTTCAAACGTAGGGCCGAGGGCCTGAACATGGATGCGGCAGGCCGCAGGTTGCTCGATCATGGAAAACACGCTCAAAAATTCAAGGATCGGCAAAAACCGCCGATAATTCATTCAACGCGCATTTTGCCAGAGCTGAGCGTCAACCGAAAAAAATGTCAGGCATTCTTCCCACATCGATTGGCTACATCTCGCCCCATGGCGACTTTAGCCGTCACAACACTCAAGCACTGAGCGGCGTCAGTCACCTGTGGCAGGATTTCTTTGCCCAGGCGCTGGCCGAACAGACGAGTGAAGTGGTGCCTGCCTGCGGTACGTTTCCGCCGGTTGACCTGAGCAGCCCGGAAGAGCCGACCATCGGCAGCGAGCTGCACGCGCACATCGTCAGCCAGCGCGAGTGCGATGTGGTGGAGACCGAAGTGCGCCCACCAGAGCCGCTGTTCCTGCCGATCGCCGAGTTCGAAATGGACTTGCTGGACAAGCCATTCCCACCGTTCCCACCTGAAGAACTCAAAGCTCAGCAAGAGCAACAGGATTTCGACAGCAGCTGGGTACGGCCGGTGGTGATCAACAACGGTCAGCCAACACCAGAACCAGGTCCGGCACCGCAGAAGAAACCGCTGTACCTGCCGATTGCCGAATTCGATCTGGACCTGCTGCAAAAGCCTTACCCGCCGTTCCCGCCAGAAGAAATCGTCGAGCAACAGAAAGCGCTGGACTTCGATAACGGCTGGGCGCGCCCGATCGTTCTGCAGAACCTGCGCCTCGCCGCTTAAGCCTCAGCGACACACGCTCCAGCGCCCGACATCGACATGAAAGTGATTGCGATGGGCGGCGTTGTAATCCGGACTCAACACCACACTGAATGCCTCGCAGGCGCCATCGCGCACCTGACGGAGAAACTGCGCGTGCTGATTTTGCTTGGGCCAGTCCTTGAGTACGCTGATGTTGCGGCCATCCGCCAGACGAAACCCGGCAATGTCCAATGCATCGGCACTGGCGTGGCGACTGAGCGCCCCGCTTTCGCGGTTGTAGACATTGCGGCAGGCGAAGCTGCCGAGGTGATCGAGACGTGTGACCTTCTGGCCGTATACAGACTGAGCGGCGGGTTGCAGGGTGTGGTGTTCAAACATCGCGTAGGCCACCGCCAGCGGACAACTGGCGAGGAAACTGCTGCTCAGCGCCACCTCACCGCCCTGTACGCGCAGGGCGCCGATCAGCGGGCACTTGGCGTCCGGGCTGTCGGATTGCCGCGTGACACGAAGATCCGAGCTGCTTAACGCCTGCGCGCAGAGCTCAGGATCACTGCGCAAACGCATCAGCTTGTAGCCGGTCAGCCAATTAGGCGCGGCTTTCACGTCCAGCGGTGCCCACGGATTCCACTGCGGCGGGACTTCAAGCCAACCGCGCCAGACACTGACCGCAGCGCCGCCAATCATCAGCAGCACCAGCCAGAATATCCACCGCCCCATGTTCAGCCTTTGAAAAACTGATTGGCCTTGGCGTACGGCATCGACTGCGAGGTAAAGCCGAATGTGCCCGATTGCTGGATCTCTTCAGCGGCGCGGAAGAACTCGCCGAATGCTGCCAACGCCAATGCAGAACCGGTACTGATGCGGCGTACGCCCATTTCCTGCAGTTCCTGCACGGTCAGTTTCAAGCCGCCGGACATCAGCACATTGACCGGTTTCGGCGCCACCGCGCGTACCACCGCCAGCACTTCTTCGGCGTTACGCAAACCTGGCGCGTACAACACGTCAGCGCCGGCCTCGGCGAAGGCCTGCAAGCGGCGAATGGTGTCGTTGATATCGGGGTTGCCGTGCAGATAATTTTCCGCGCGGGCAGTCAGGATGAAGGGAAATGGCAGCGTGCGCACGGCGGCGACGGCGGCTTCGATACGTGCCACCGCGTGTTCGAAGCAATAGATCGGCGCATCCGCGCGGCCCGTCGCGTCTTCGATCGAACCACCCACCGCACCCGCCTCTGCTGCGCGAATCAGGCTTTTTGCAGCCTCGGCCGGGTCATCGGCAAAACCGTTTTCCAGATCCACCGCTACCGGCAAATCGGTGGCGGCGACAATCGCGCGGACATTGGCCAGGGTCTCGTCGAGACTTAACGCACCATCGGCCTTGCCCTGGGAAAACGCATAACCGGCGCTGGTCGTTGCCAAGGCCTGATAGCCGAGGCTGGCGAGCATTTTCGCCGACCCCGCATCCCACGGATTGGGAATGACGAAAATCCCCGGACGTTCATGCAGGGCTTTGAAGGCGTGTGCTTTAAGGGCTTGGGCATCCATCGGCAGGCTCCAGGGCAGGAAAAAAATCCGCCTCAGAGCAGGCCAAGTTGCTCCGCAGCGGGTTCTCTGTATAGCTCAGGCAGCGCCGGCAGGCCAGGCAAACGTTGCATCAGTTGTGCGTGAAAACGTTGCGCCAGCTTCGCCGCCAGGAGGTTGTCGGCGGTGTGCAGAAAGATATACGGCGTTCGGCCCTCTTCGATCCACTCGGCGATTTTCGCCACCCATGGCAGCAGAAACGGGTCGTTGGCCTCAAGCTCTGGATGGCCAATGAAGCGCACCTGCGGAAATTGCGTAAATGCCGCCGGGCGTGTCGGCACGCGCGGTTTTTTCGATTGCGCGTGGATCACCGAAGACTCGGTCGACAGGCAGCTGAACAGCGCACGCGGGTCGAGGCAGATGCGCTCGACACCACGATCCAGCAGCAGCCGATTGAGCAAGCGTTCGCTCTCGCCCTTGGCGAAGAACTGTTCATGCCGCACTTCCACCGCCAGCGGGCAATCCAGCGCATCAATGAACGCCGCCAGTTCCGGCAGCCGATGCGGTGTGAAGCTTTTCGAAAGTTGCAACCACATCGGCGAGACGCGCTCACCGAGCGGTTTGAGTAATTGCAGGAAGGTTTCGGCGGCGGTCAGTTGCTCGCGCAGATCACCGCTGTGGCTGATGTCGCCGGGGAATTTGGCGGTGAAGCGAAAGTGTTCGGGCATCACCTCAGCCCAACGCTGCACAGTGGCGGGCGACGGACTGGCGTAGAAGGTCGTGTTGCCTTCAACGGCGTTGAACACTTGCGAATAGAGACCGAGGAAATCAGAGGTTTTGGCGTCTACCGGGTACAAATACTCGCGCCAGGCGTTTTCGCTCCAGGACGGGCAACCGAGGTAGTAAGGCAGATCCATCAGATGTACAGATCGAGGCCCAGCACGTCTGCATCCCAATCGACAAAACCGGCAGTGCTCAGGTAACTGGCCAGGGCCATCGCTACGCTTTTTTTCATCGCACGGTGGTAGATCATGTCTTGCTGACGGGCAGGCAGATTGCTCAGGCGTTGGGCCGAGGCTTTGGCAGCGCGGGCGGCCAATTGCTCTTCAGTCGGGAATTCCAGCTCGCCGTCAATATCGTCGACGGACTCATCCACAGTCACATGGCCTTTGCGAGGCTTGCGCTTGATGGGGTAGGACTGAGAGGAAAGGCCGTCTATACGCATAATTTCATGCTCGGTATCGATGATGGCAATTTAGCGGCACTTGACCGACTTAGCAAACCGCCGAGTGATAACTAGAACACATAAAGCGCAAAAGGTTTAAAGCGAGGGGTTACAAACTGACGATTGGCGGATTCGCGGGCGACTTAATTCCCTGTGGGAGCGAGCTTGCTCGCGAAGATTTCAGCACATGCAACATTGATATAGGCTGACCCGACGCCTTCGCGAGCAAGCTCGCTCCCACAGGTAAAGTGGTGAATCAGCGGGCTTTCGGGGTGGCGACTTTGTCGCGCAGGTAAACCGGTTGCGCGTCATCCGCCGGGATCGATTCGCCGCGTTCCCAGGCAAAACGCGCCAGCGTCAGCAGGTCTTCGGCGTGGGGCAACATGCCGGCGTCGGAACCCGTCAGATCGACCGCAATGCGCTCGGCATAACCCCAACCGGTGCCGGCGCCGAACCAGTCGCCACTGGCATCCGCCGGCAACGCCGCGACTTCCGGCGGCAACACCGCTTCGGCACCGACCAGACGCATCTCCCCCGCCGTCTCGCGGTAGCAGCCCCAATACACTTCATCCATCCGCGCATCGATGGCCGCCGCGACCTGGCTCACGCCATGTTGACGCAACGCTCGCTGCGCCAGCACTGCGAGGTTGGACACTGGCAACACCGGACGATCCAGCGCAAACGCCAAACCCTGCACCACACCAATGGCGATCCGCACACCCGTGAACGCGCCAGGCCCGCGACCGAAGGCAATCGCATCGACCGCTTGCAACGTGGTGCCGGCGTCGGCCAGCAATTGCTGGATCATCGGCAGCAGCTTCTGCGCGTGCAGGCGCGGGATCACCTCGTAATGGCTCGTGACCTTGCCGTCATGCAGCAAGGCAACGGAGCAAGCTTCAGTCGCGGTGTCCAGGGCCAGCAAGGTGCTCATCGATGTTTCCAAAACAGGGAAGGGAAAAAGTGCGTCAGTATAAACAACTACGGCCCGCAAGCGGGCCGTGGATGATGCTGCGGTTCAGACTTTTCAGCTCAGCGCGGCCAGCACCTTGGCGGTGATCGCATCGACCGAACCAACGCCCGGGATGTGGCTGTACTTCGGCTTGCCAGCGTTTTTCGCGGACAGGCTCTGATAGAACTCCACCAGCGGCTTGGTCTGCGAGTGGTAGACCGACAGGCGATGACGCACGGTTTCTTCGGTGTCGTCCTTGCGCTGTACCAGTTCTTCGCCAGTGATGTCGTCTTTGCCGGCGATTTTCGGCGGGTTGTAGACGATGTGGTAAACGCGGCCGCTGGCTTCGTGAACACGACGGCCGGCGATGCGTTGCACGATTTCTTCGTCTTCAACAGCGATTTCAACCACAGCATCCAGCTCAACGCCGGCAGTCACCAGTGCTTCAGCCTGCGGAATGGTGCGCGGGAAACCGTCGAACAGGAAACCGTTGGCGCAGTCTGGCTGAGCGATACGGTCCTGAACCAGTGCGATGATCAGGTCATCCGACACCAGGCCGCCGGCATCCATGATGCTCTTGGCTTGTACGCCCAGCGGAGTACCGGCCTTGACCGCTGCACGCAGCATGTCGCCAGTGGAAATTTGTGGAATGCCGAATTTTTCGGTGATGAACTTAGCCTGAGTACCTTTACCGGCCCCGGGAGCTCCCAGCAGAATGACGCGCATTAGATGTGCTCCTCAATTTTTTTATAAAAAGCTTTTACAAAACAAAGGATTCGCCGCTTGGGACGAATCCTGAAAATACGGGTCGTGGCCGCACAAACGGCCAAAGGCTGATCAAGATACACAGCAGGCTGCGCCCACACAAGACGCCAAAAGTCGGAGAAACCGACGCCCCCCGCGACCTTGCGACGCGGTAACCCAAGTCGCAACCCCATCATTAACTGTCGCCTGGCGGCACTTCCCCCCGTCAGGCAAAGCGGCATCCGGCGTTTGTGTCCGGTGCCGCGTGCCACGACAAAAACGTTAGCCGGTATTTCGCAAACCGGCGGCAATCCCCGCCACAGACACCAGCAACGCCTGTTCCACCGGGCTGCCCTGCTCGACATCCTGCTGTCGCGAGCGGGCCAGCAACTCGGCCTGCAATAGATGCAGCGGGTCGAGGTAGGTGTTGCGCAAGCGGATGAATTCAAGGGTGTCCGGGCTATGTGCCAGCAGTTGCGACTGCCCGGTCAGACCGAGCACCACGGTGCACGCCTGCGACAATAGGTCGCGTAACTGCGCGCCCAACGGCAGCAAGTCCGGCTCGACGAGACGCTGATCGTAGGACAGCGCGATATCCGCGTCAGCCTTGGCCAGGACCATTTCGAGCATGTCGATACGGGTGCGGAAGAACGGCCACTGTTCGCGCATCTGCCCGAGCAACTCGCCTTCGCCACGCTCCAGCGCTTTGCTCAGCGCCGATTCCCAACCGAGCCACGCTGGCAGCATCAGCCGCGTTTGCGTCCAGCCGAAGATCCACGGGATCGCCCGCAGGCTTTCGATACCGCCGGCCCGACGTTTGGCCGGGCGACTGCCGAGCGGCAAACGTCCCAATTCCTGCTCCGGGGTGGACTGACGGAAGTACTCGACGAATTGCGGATTTTCCCGCACGACCTGGCGATAAGCACTGACTCCGTCAGCGGCCAATTCATCCATCAGATGGCGCCATTCTGGTGTTGGCGGTGGTGGCGGCAACAGCGTTGCTTCAAGCACTGCCGCCAGATACAGATTGAGGTTTTGCTCGGCGATGTCTGGCAGGCCGAATTTGAATCGAATCATTTCGCCCTGCTCGGTGGTGCGGAAACGCCCCGCCACCGACCCCGGTGGCTGCGACAGAATCGCCGCATGCGCCGGGCCACCGCCACGGCCCACGGTGCCGCCGCGACCATGGAACAGGAGTAGTTCGACTTGCTGCTCGCGGCAGATCTCCACCAAGCGTTCCTGCGCGCGATATTGCGCCCACGCTGCCGCCGTTGTGCCGGCGTCCTTGGCCGAATCGGAGTAGCCGATCATCACTTCCTGCGGGCCTTGCAGCCGTGCGCGATAACCCGGCAGCAGCAACAGCCGCTCCATCACCGGCCCGGCGTTATCGAGGTCGGCGAGGGTTTCGAACAGCGGCACCACGCGCATCGGCCGCAACACGCCGGACTCTTTGAGCAGCAGTTGCACGGCGAGCACATCAGAAGCGGCACCGGCCATGGAGATCACGTAGGAACCGAGCGACGCACCCGGTGCGGCGGCGATTTCCTTGCAGGTGTTGAGCACTTCGGCGGTATCAGCTGACGGTTTGAAATGTGCCGGCAGCAGTGGTCGACGATTACTCAGCTCGCGGGTCAGGAAGGCGATCCGCTGTTCTTCGTCCCAGTCTTCATAACGACCGAGACCGAGGTAATCGGTGATTTCGGTCATCGCCGAGCTGTGCCGCGAGGAGTCCTGACGCACATCCAGACGTACAAGGAACAGGCCGAAGGTCACCGCACGACGCAAGCAATCAAGCAACGGGCCGTCAGCAATCACGCCCATGCCGCATTCGTGCAGCGAGTTGAAACACAGCTCCAGCGGATCGAGCAGATCGCGGTTGTTGTGCAATACATCGGCCGGCGCTGGCGTCGGTGCGGTCAGCGCAGCGTGTGCCCAGTTGCGCGTCGCGCGCAAGCGTTCGCGCAGTTGTTTGAGCACCGCGCGATAGGGTTCAGCGCTGTCACCGGCCTTGGCTTTGAGGGCATCACTGGCCTGCTGCATCGACAGTTCAGCGGCGAGATGATCGACATCACGCAGGTACAAATCGGCGGCCATCCAGCGCGCCAACAGCAACACTTCACGAGTCACGGCTGCGGTGACATTGGGGTTGCCGTCACGGTCGCCGCCCATCCACGACGCGAAGCGAATCGGCGCCGCTTCCAATGGTAGACGCAGGCCGGTCGCTTCATGCAAAGCCTTGTCAGCCTTGCGCATATGGTTGGGGATCGCTTGCCACAGCGAATGCTCGATCACTGCGAAACCCCATTTGGCTTCATCGACCGGCGTCGGCCGCGTGCGGCGGATTTCTTCGGTGTGCCAGGCTTCGGCGATCAGCCGTTGCAGGGTGTTTTGAATTTGTTCGCGTTCGGCGCTGGTCAGGTCGCGATGATCTTGCGCGGCGAGTTGCGCGGCGATCGCGTCGTACTTCTGGATCAGCGTGCGTCGCGCCACTTCGGTCGGGTGCGCGGTCAGCACCAGTTCGATTTCCAGGCGTGCCAGTTGCCGGGCCAACGACTCGGCACTGTGGCCTTCGTTGCGCAAACGGGCGAGCAATTCCGGCAGTACACGGGATTCGAACGGCGCCGGCTGCGATTCTTCGCGGCGATGGATCAACTGATACTGCTCGGCGATGTTCGCCAGGTTGAGAAACTGGTTGAACGCCCGCGCTACCGGGAGCAATTCGTCCTCGCTCAATTGATTGAGGCTGGCGCTCAGTTCTGCGTCCATCGAGCCACGCCGGTCAGCCTTGGCGCCCTTGCGGATCTGCTCGATCTTGTCGAGGAATGCCTCGCCGTATTGGTCTCGAATGGTGTTGCCCAACAGCTCTCCGAGCAGGTGAACGTCTTCGCGCAAGCGTGCATCAATATCGGTCATCAGCAATTCCCCAGCAGTAATCCGGACGGCTTAGAAACGAGTGCATGACCTAGAGAGTGCCGCTCTACGACGCTTCTTACAAGCAGCCGACGAAGGGACGTTAAACCTTGCGGGCGAAAGCTAGTCTCAACAGTAAGCCGTACAACGGCTTGCCGCCGGCGCTGCCGGACACTCACCCAGGCCTGCCATGAGCAGGCGCGAAATGAGGTCATCATGAAAATTCGTGAACTCGCCCAGCATTGGGAAGAAAACGCCAAGGGTCGCCTGACCGACACTGGCTACACGATTCATCTGGACGTCGAAGCCGCTGCGCGTCTGGCAGCGATTGCCGAGATGTACCCCAAACGGCATGCCGAAGAACTGCTCGGTGAACTGATTGGCGCAGCCCTTGAAGAGTTTGAAGCGAGCCTGCCGTATGTGAAGGGTTCGACGGTAGTGGCGACCGATGAGGAAGGTGATCCGTTGTATGAGGATGTTGGGCCTACGCCGCGGTTTCTGGCGCTTTCGCGTCGGCATTTGCATGACCTCTCGGCGGCTGAGGGCAAGCAAAAACACTGACACCATGCAGATCAAACTGTAGGAGTGAGCCTGCTCGCGATAGCGGTTTTTCATTCAACATTTTTGTTGTCTGACACGACGCATCGCGAGCAGGCTCACTCCTACAGGGATCGTATTCAAGCTGAAAATCGATGTGTTTTCGGCGTCTTGAAAACCCGCGCGTACCACTCTCTGCCGCCAAAGTTCCCGCTCTAGAGCCTTGTCCATTCGGTCAAAGTTTTTTTTGGCGATAGGCCATCTTTTCTGAACTTTTGAAAAATCCCGCCGGTCGGAACCTGTAACCACGCCTGGAACGAGCGTTTCAAAAACGCGCTTTCACACGTCGCTTGCGGCTCCTCGACCAGGATGGATTCAGATGTTTTCAGGAGATGCCTAATGGAGTTGAAGACCATGAAAAACCAAACCTCGTTTACCCACCTGCGCGGTCTGAAACTGGCGGCTCTGGCCATCGGCACCAGCTTCGTACTGGCCGGTTGCGCTGGTAACCCACCGACCGAGCAATACGCCGTAACCCAATCGGCCGTGAACAGCGCGGTCAGCGCCGGCGGTACCGAGTTCGCTGCGGTTGAGATGAAGCAGGCGCAGGACAAGCTGAAACAAGCCGAAATCGCCATGCACGACAAGAAGTATGACGAGGCTCGCACCCTGTCCGAGCAAGCCGAGTGGGACGCTCGCGTAGCCGAACGCAAAGCTCAGGCCGCCAAGGCTGAACAAGCCGTGAAGGATTCCCAGAAAGGTGTTCAGGAACTGCGTCAGGAAAGTCAGCGCACCGTGCAGTAAGCGCGCATCCCGACCGCAAAGCTGAATCTCTTATCGATAGAAAGGACGAAAATTATGCGTAAGCAACTGATGATCCCCGCTCTCCTCGCCGCAAGCGTTGCCTTGGCTGCCTGCTCCACTCCGCCTAACCCGAATCTGGAAAACGCGCGCACCAACTACGCCGGCCTGCAAGCCAACCCACAGGCGAGCAAAGTCGCAGCACTGGAAACCAAAGACGCCAGCGACTACCTGGACAAGGCCGACAAGGCTTATCTGGACAAGCAAGACGCCGCCAAGGTTGACCAACTGGCCTACCTGACCAACCAGCGCGTGGAAGTGGCCAAGCAGACCATCGCCCTGCGCACCGCTGAAAACAATCTGAAGAACGCTGCAGCCCAACGTGCCCAGGCGCGTCTGGATGCCCGTGACCAGCAGATCAAACAGCTGCAGGACAGCCTCAACGCCAAGCAGACCGATCGCGGTACGCTGGTGACCTTCGGTGACGTACTGTTCGCCACCGACCGTGCCGACCTGAAATCCAGCGGTCTGGTCAACATCAACAAACTGGCGCAATTCCTTCAGGAAAACCCGGATCGCAAAGTGATCGTCGAGGGCTACACCGACAGCACCGGGACCGCCAGCCACAACCAGTCGCTGTCTGAGCGTCGCGCCAACTCCGTGCGCACCGCACTGGTGAAAATGGGCGTTGATCCAGCGCGCATCGTCACTCAAGGCTACGGCAAGGAATACCCGGTTGCCGAGAACGGCAGTGTTTCCGGCCGTGCGATGAACCGTCGTGTGGAAGTGACCATTTCCAACGACAACCAGCCGGTTGTACCTCGTTCGGCGGTAAGCTCGAACTAAGCGCCCTGCAGTAACGCAAAAGCCCCGCCTGAGCGATCAGGCGGGGCTTTTTTTGTGAGGCTGAAATGGTGGCCCCTCACCCCAGCCCTCTCCCGAGGGAGAGGGAGCCGATTTGTGGTGCTTTCAGAATTTGTGTTCGACACGATGGATCAGGCGGGGCTTTTTTGTGCGGGCTGCCTCGTCCTAAATAAGGTTTACACCTTCTGGCTTCTTATCAGGAGGGTGCAATGGAGACGGGCGAAAAGCGGAGTCAGCGCGATTACACACTGACTTTTAAATTGTCGGTTGTCGATCAGGTCGAAAAAGGCGAGTTGAGTTATAAAGAGGCTCAACGGCGCTATGGGATTCAAGGCCGGTCGACGGTTCTGGTTTGGTTACGCAAGCATGGTCGGCAGGATTGGAGCCAAGGCGCCTCCATTCGCTCTCAGAGGACTCGACCGATGGACGAGCCAACTTTGCCGCTGACGCCTGAGCAGAGAATCAAAGAGCTTGAAGAACAATTGGCGCTGGCCAATCAGAAAGCCAAATTTTTTGAAGACGTGGTCGATGTTCTGAAGAATGACTATGGCGTATCCGTTGTAAAAAAGCGGCCAGGCAAGTCGTTGCGCAAACCCAAACCCTGAGTGTCAGCAGGGCTTGCCAGTTTATGGGAATAAGTCGCCAAGCCTATTACAAGCGAGATCGGGCTTACCGATCCAGGCTTGAGCAAGACCAGAAGCTCATCAAGTTTGTGCATGAGATCCGCTTACGTCAGCCCTGCATCGGTACTCGTAAGTTACATTCGATGATGCATGCCAAACGCGAGAGACAAGAACTGCATGTTGGAAGGGATCGTCTATTCGATGTTTTGCGCGATCATCGACAACTGGTACGTAGAAAACGGGCCTATCACAAGACGACTGACAGCCATCATCGTTTTCGCTGCCATCCCAACCTCCTGAAACCTGGCCCGCATCAAGTGATTGCGACCGGCCCAGAACAAGTCTGGGTAGCAGATATCACCTACATCCCCACACGAGAAGGATCTGTTTACTTGAGTTTGGTGACAGATGCTTACTCGAGAAAAATTGTCGGCTTTCACGTACATGACAGCCTGCACGCCAAATCCGTGGCTCAAGCCTTCCGAAAGGCGCTAAAAGAGCGCCGAACAAAGCAACGACTGGTGCATCACTCGGATCGAGGCGCACAGTACTGCTCTGATCTTTACCAGAAGCTGCACGCCAAACATGACGTCACTTGCTCAATGACCGATGGCTACGATTGCTACCAAAACGCTCTCGCAGAGCGGGTTAACGGCATTCTGAAAACAGAGCTGCTGCTCTACAGGCCAGAAAATCTAGAACAGGCTGAACAGATGGTGCGGGAGGCTATTACGATCTACAACCAAGAGCGGCCGCACCTTTCCTTAAAATACAAAACGCCCGATGCGGTGCATCGGGCGTTAGGGTGAATAGGTGTAAACCTATTTCAGGACTAGACAGGCTGAAATCGCGGCCCCTCACCCCAGCCCTCTCCCGAGGGAGAGGGAGCCGATTTGTGGTGCTTTCAGAATTTGTGTTCGACACGATGGATCAGGCGGAGCTTTTTTGTGCGGGCTGAAATCGCGGCCCCTCACCCCAGCCCTCTCCCGAGGGAGAGGGAGCCGATTTGTGGTGCTTTCAGAATTTGTGCTCGCCACGATGGATCAGGCTGGGCTTTTTTGTGCGGGCTGAAATCGCGGCCCCTCACCCCAGCCCTCTCACGAGGGAGAGGGAGCCGATTTGTGGTGTTTTCAGAATTTGTGTTCGACACGATGGATCAGGTCGGCGTAACTCGAAAGACAACTCGGTCAGTCCCCTCTCCCTCTGGGAGAGGGTTAGGGTGAGGGCTGGTCCTGCAGAATCACTGCTCGAGCTTCTGCGGGGTCTCTTCGCCCATGCAGCGCACCGCTTTTTTCTGCGCGTTGATCAACACACCGGTCAAACCTTTCTGCTCGGTATCGAACAACACCAGCACGCCATCGATGCACTGCGCCACTTGCGGCGCCGGGTCCAGTGAGACTTTGTAATCCTCACCCGGCACCGTCTTGAGCATGGTGAATTCGTTGAGCAGCAACGCATCCTCAGGTTTGGCGAAGTGCAGGTAGCCGTAGTACCACAGCGCCCCGACGGTGCCGAGGATGCTGCAGATACCGGTGATGATCAGCGGGATGGCGTTGCGTTCTTCAGTCATTGCGGACTCTCATCGTCAGAATTCGGGGGTGTCGGGTAATTGGGGATTTCGCCGAGGCGGCGCAGGCCGTTGAAATGCTCGGGGTCGTCAAGGTAGCGCAGCATCACCTGACGCCAGACCGGGTCGCCGAAGGTCTGCACATGACCGCCTCGGGTCAGTTGCAGCACGCGCGGTGGCGGCGCAGCTTGATACAGACGAATGCCGTTGGAAAGCGGGACCAGCGGATCATCGATGCTGTGAAAGATCAGTTTCGGCACACCGTTCAGCTGCGGCATCGAGTTGATCGCGCTGTCGCTGTCCGGCACCAGCCACGACAACGGCACCTGGAACGGCCAGGTCAGCCACGAGGTGCTCAGCGCATATTGGCCAACGCTGCGGTAACTGGCGGGCACGCCGTCGAGGACCAAAGCCTTGAGCTGCTTTTGTCTTTCGGGATGTTGTACCAGCCAATGCACCGCCATCGAACCGCCGAGGCTTTGTCCGAGCAGAATCAGCGGCTTGCCTTTGACCTCCGGCGCTTTGTCCAGCCAGGCAAATGCGGTGTCGATGTCCTGATAGATCGCCGGCAAACTCGGCTCGCCCTCGGACAAGCCATAACCGCGATAGTCAACCAGCAACACTTGATAGCCGTTTTTCGGCAACCACCAACTGCCGCCGAGATGCATCGGCAGATTGCCGCCGTTGCCGTGCAGATGCAGGACGGTGCCTTTGACCTCGACGCCGGGTTTGGCCGGCAGCCACCAGGCATTGAGCTTCAAGCCATCCGCCGTGACCAGGGTGACGGTGCGGTATTCGAGTTTGGCTTTTTCCGGAGTGAATATCTGGCCCGGTTCGGGGTAGAACAACAAAGAGCTACAACCGCCGAGGGTCAGTAGCAGGCAGATGATGCCGAGGATTCTCATCCGGTGAAACCTCGCAAAAAATTCGGGTTGGAATACAGAACAAACCTGTAGGAGTGAGCCTGCTCGCGATAGCGGTGCATCAGTCGATATTAATGTTGATTGACACACCGCTATCGCGAGCAGGCTCACTCCTACAGGGGATTTTTTGTGGGTTAAAGGATATTGGAGTAATCCGCTTCGATCCGGTCCAGGCTCAAATGATTGAGGAAGTTGGAGAAGCACATCCACGCAGACAACGCGTTCAAATCGCGAAACTGGTCCGGCAGATACTTCGGCGGTACCACCAGCCCTTCATCCACCAGCTGGCGCAAGGTCCGCATGTCTTCCAGCGTGGTCTTGCCACAGAACAACAACGGAATCTGTTCAAGCTTGCCTTTACGCACGGCCAACTGAATGTAGTTGTAAACCATGATAAAGCCCTTGAGGTAGGACAAGTCTTTGGTGAATGGCAGACCGGTGGGCGTAGATCCACGGAAAACCCGACTGGCGTTGCCGTAACTTTCCGCCATCTCGAAGCCCTGCTCGCGGAAGAACTCGAAGATCTGCAAGAAGTCCGCGCCCTCCTCGACCATATGAATGGCGCGCGTGCGGTTGGTCAGTTTGCGCAGGCGGCTCGGGTAGGAGGCGAAGGTGATGATTTCCATCAGAATCGCCAGGCCTTCCTGAGTCACCGTCGACGACGGTGGGCCTTTGGACAGGAAGGTGCAGATCGGCTGGTTCAGCCCGTTGAGCGTAGTGCCCACATGGACCAGACCTTCGTGGACTTCCAGCGCGCGCACATCGCGATCGTTGAACATCGCGTCGGTGCGGATCTTGATGTAGTCGGCGCCCGCTGCGGCGTCAGCAACAATGCCGTCGGACTCGAACACGCGAATGGTTTCCTCGGCCTCACCGAAGACTTTGTTCAAACGGGTCTGCAGCAAGTGCACCGCGTCTTTGGCGGTAAGGATTTTCGGCTCATCCTTCAAGTCGCCACGGCCATCGATGTTGTTCAGGTAGTCGGACATCATCAGGCCGAGGTCGGCCAGGGTCGGGTCGCCGGCGTGGAAAGCATCGGAGGCGGCGCCGTACAGTTCTTGCGAGATCAGGCCGAAATCCTCGGTGCCGCGCGCTTCGAGCATGCGCACCACCATGCGGTATTCCTTGCACATGCGCCGCATGATCTGCCCGACCGGGTTGAACTGGCCGAGCTGGCGGGTGATGTCGCGCTCGATGTTCTGGAATTCCAGCTTGACCTTGCTCGAATCGAAACTCAGCGGCCGATTGAGGTAATAGTCGCGATCCACCGCCGGCATTTCCTTGCCTTTGGCCTTGAGGAAGCCCTTACGGATGTTCTCGTCCCACTTGACCGCGTCGAGTACGCGAATCGGCGTCTGCGCCAGCACAATGCGGTCGGACAACATACGTATCGTCTGCTGGTAATCGTCCACCCGAAACTCCTGTAGAAAACTGAATTATTTGGCGCGTGCCTGGCGCTGGTAGCGCACGGCTTCAACGAACACATCGGAATTGGCCGGATCGTCGAGGTAAGCAAAGACCTTGTCGAGGTTGCTGTCGACATGCACGCCGTCGCCATCGTCGGTCTGGAAGGCTTGACCGTCGAGGGCTTTCTGCTTGATCGCTTGATTGATCTGCTCGAGATCGAGGTTGTAGACCACCAGTTCGTGTTTGTCGGTGAGCTCGAAACCAGCGATGGTGAAGTGGCCACCGTACTGCGCCGGGACTTTCGCCGACAGATACCAGCGGCTGCCGTGGCGCGACACGGTGAACGGATAGGCTTCACGTTCGTGGGGTTTGGCCTTGAAGTACGTAACGGCCTGATAGCGATCGTTGCCCAACCGCGTCAGCTCAAGGTTCATCGGCTCGCCCCAGGCATTGGTGCTCGACCATTTGCCGAGCAGGCCCTTGGGCGCCGGGTCACTGGCGGTCAGCGGCTCCTTGAAGGTCACCAGACAGCCACTGAGCAGCAGGAACGACAAGGCGATCAGCACGCCACGCCAGGCTTTCATTCAATACTCCCTATGAACACACGGCCCTGAACATCGCCACATTACCCTGTGGGAGCGAGCCTGCTCGCGAAAGCGGTGTGTCAGGCAACAAAGATGTTGAATGTCAGACCGCATTCGCGAGCAGGCTCGCTCCCACAGGGTGAAGCAACAGCGGATTACACCGACGCGAGCACCAGGTGCATGTAGCGCGTCAGAATGCCGAGCATGTCCTCTTCGGCCAAAGGCTCGGCGTCGTTGAGCAGGCCCTGATATTCCATCCGTCCGATAATCGCCGTCAACACCTTGGCATCCTGTTGCGGTTCACGCGAGCCCAGCACCTGAAACAATTGGCAGGTGCCCTGCAGCAGAATCTGCTGATGCGAGCGCACCAGAATCGCCAGACGCGGGTTGAGCAACGCTTCCTGGCGGAATGCCTGTTCGGCCATCAAATGCTCGCGACGGTTAAGCAATTGCCGGTGAACATAGTCGGCCATCAACCGCGCGATATCGTCGGCCAGTTGCGAGCGCGACTCGGGGCTGCCGTCGCCACTGACGACCATTTCGCGCAGCAAACCTTCGTTGTTGATCCACAACTTGGCCATGTACGCCGCACTGCGCTCCACATACTGGGCGAAGGTATCGGTGAGCAGGTCATCGATGTCTTTGAAGTAATAGGTGGTCGCCGACAACGGCACACCGGCCTCGGCAGCCACGGCGCGGTGGCGCACGGCACGCACGCCGTCGCGCACGACAATGCGCATCGCCGCGTCGAGAATGTCCTGTCGACGCTGCTCGCTGCCCTGTCGGCTGGCCTTGCGGCCCTGGTACTGAACACTTTCAGCGACCGCAGTGGCGATACCCGCTGCACCCTCTTGAGCTATTGCACCCATCACGACAGAACTTCCTCTGCTATTGCGAAATTAACCAATTGATACATTTGTACCAGACAGGCAATAAAAAGCCGCCTGTTTTAGGCGGCTTTTCAACTGAAACGTTTACGCTTGCGGTCGCATGTGCGGGAACAGGATCACATCGCGGATCGACGGCGAGTTGGTCAACAACATCACCAGACGATCGATGCCGATGCCTTCACCGGCCGTTGGCGGCATGCCGTACTCCAGCGCGCGCACGAAGTCGGCGTCGTAGTGCATGGCTTCGTCGTCGCCAGCGTCCTTGTCGGCCACCTGCGCCATGAAGCGCTCGGCCTGGTCTTCTGCGTCGTTCAACTCGGAATAGGCGTTGGCGATTTCACGGCCACCGATGAACAGCTCGAAACGGTCAGTGACGTTCGGGTTGTCGTCGTTGCGACGCGCCAGCGGCGACACTTCGAACGGGTATTGAGTGATGAAGTGCGGCTGTTCCAGCTTGTGCTCGACCAGTTCTTCGAAAATCATCACCTGCAGCTTGCCCAGACCTTCGAAGCCCAGCACCTTGGCGCCGGCCTTCTTGGCGATGGCGCGCGCTTTGTCGATGTCGTTCAGATCATCGGCAGTCAGCTCAGGGTTGTACTTGAGAATCGAGTCGAACACCGACAGGCGCACGAACGGCTCGCCGAAGTGGAACACCTTGTCGCCGTAAGGCACGTCGGTGCTGCCCAGCACCAGCTGCGCCAATTCACGGAACAGTTCTTCGGTCAGGTCCATGTTGTCTTCGTAGTCGGCGTAAGCCTGGTAGAACTCCAACATGGTGAATTCTGGGTTGTGACGAGTCGAAACGCCTTCGTTACGGAAGTTGCGGTTGATCTCGAAAACCTTTTCAAAGCCACCGACCACCAGTCGCTTCAGATACAGCTCAGGCGCGATACGCAGGAACATTTCCATGTCCAGCGCGTTGTGGTGGGTTTCGAACGGCTTGGCCGCAGCGCCGCCAGGGATGGTCTGCAGCATCGGCGTTTCGACTTCGAGGAAGTCGCGCTTCATCAGGAAGCTGCGGATGTGCGCGATCACTTGCGAACGTACGCGGAAGGTCTGGCGCACTTCGTCGTTGACGATCAGGTCAACGTAGCGCTGACGGTAACGCTGTTCGGTGTCGGTCAGGCCGTGGTGCTTGTCCGGCAGCGGACGCAGCGATTTGGTCAGCAGACGCACGCTGGTCATTTCAACGTACAGGTCGCCCTTGCCGGAACGCGCCAGGGTGCCTTCGGCGGCAATGATGTCGCCCATGTCCCAGGTTTTCACCGCGGCCAGGGTGTCTTCCGACAGGGTTTTACGGTTGACGTAGACCTGGATGCGACCGGTCATGTCCTGAATCACCATGAACGAGCCACGGTTGAGCATGATGCGACCGGCAACCTTGACCGGGATTGCAGCCTCTGCCAGCTCTTCCTTGGTCTTGTCCGCGTACTTCTTCTGCAGATCTTCGCAGTAGTTTTCGCGGCGGAAGTCGTTCGGGAAGGCGTTGCCCTTGGCGCGCTCGGCAGCCAGCTTTTCCTTGCGCAGGGCGATCAGGGAGTTTTCTTCCTGTTGCAGGGCTTGCGGGTCGAGTTGTTGGTCGCTCATGTCTTTAGATATTCCATCAGGTTCGTTGCCCCCGGACTTTGCAGCCCGGGGATCGCCAGCAGGCTGGCTCCTACAGGGATCGGGTTAAATCAGCCGATCCTGTAATGCGTCTTTTACAGCCCGGATTTCAGGCTGGCATACAGGTATTCGTCGATGTCGCCGTCGAGTACCTTGTCGCAGTCGCTGCGTTCGATGTTGGTGCGCAGATCCTTGATCCGCGACGCATCAAGCACGTACGAGCGAATCTGGTGACCCCAGCCGATGTCGGACTTGGTGTCTTCCAGCGCTTGCGACGCGGCGTTGCGTTTCTGCATTTCCTGCTCGTACAACTTGGCCCGCAGCATTTTCATGGCGGTGTCCTTGTTGGCGTGCTGGGAACGTTCGTTCTGGCAACTGACCACGGTGTTGGTCGGTACGTGAGTGATACGTACGGCCGAGTCGGTGGTGTTTACGTGCTGACCACCGGCACCGGAGGAACGATAGGTGTCGATCCGCAGGTCTGCCGGGTTGATTTCGATTTCGACCTTGTCGTCGATCTCTGGCGAGACGAAAACCGCGGAGAACGAGGTGTGGCGACGGTTGCCGGAGTCGAACGGGCTCTTGCGCACCAGACGGTGCACGCCGATCTCGGTACGCAGCCAGCCAAAGGCGTATTCGCCCTTGATGTGCACGGTCGCACCTTTGATACCAGCGACTTCACCGGCTGACAGTTCCATGATGGTCGCATCGAAACCGCGCTTGTCCGCCCAGCGCAGGTACATGCGCAGCAGGATGTTGGCCCAGTCCTGGGCTTCGGTGCCGCCGGAACCGGCCTGGATGTCCAGGTACGCGTTATTCGGGTCCATTTCATGGCTGAACATGCGGCGGAATTCCAGCTTGGCCAGATTTTCCTCGAGACGGGCCAGCTCGGCGACGACATCGCCCACTGCGCCTTCGTCGTTTTCTTCGACGGCCATGTCCAGCAGATCGCGGCAATCGGCCAGGCCGCCGTTCAGTTCGTCGAGAGTATCGACGATCTGTGCCAGCGCGGCGCGCTCGCGACCCAGTTCCTGGGCGTATTCAGGTTTGTTCCAGACGCTCGGATCTTCAAGCTCGCGATTGACTTCAGTCAGACGCTCATGCTTTTGATCGTAGTCAAAGATACCCCCGAATAGTTTCGGAGCGCTCGGACAGGTCCTTGATGGTGTTCAGGATCGGGTTGATTTCCATGACGGGCAGCACTCGTTGGCGAACTTTTGAAAGCCGGCGAGTATAACGTAATCAGGCTGTGACGGCAGCCCGTCTGGCGGGTGTGGGGATCATTAAAGCCTTTGCCCTCACCCTAACCCTCTCCCGGAGGGAGAGGGGACCGATCGGGGGATATTTGAGAGGTACGCCGACGTGAAAGGGCTTTGCCGAATCCATGATCGCCAAGGCTTTCAGGCGGAAATTGGCGTATGGGCCAGGCCCTCACCCTAGCCCTCTGCCAGAGGTAGAGGGGACTGATTGGGGGATGCTCGGGAGGTACGCCGACGTGAAAGGGCTTTGCCGAATCCATGATCGCCAAGGCTTTCAGGCGGAAATTGGCGTATGGGCCTGCCCTCACCCTAGCCCTCTCCCAGAGGTAGAGGGGACTGATTGGGGGATGCTCGGGAAGTACGCCGACGTGAAAGGGCTTTGCCGAATCCATGATCGCCAAGGCTTTCAGGCGGAAATTGGCGTAGGGGCCTGCCCTCACCCTAGCCCTCTGCCAGAGGTAGAGGGGACTGATCGGGGGATATTCGAGAGGTACACCGACGTGAAAGGGCTTTGCCGAATCCATGATCGCCAAGGCTTTCAGGCGGAAATTGGCGTATGGGCCTGCCCTCACCCTAGCCCTCTCCCAGAGGTAGAGGGGACTGGTTGGGGGATGTTCGGGAGGTACGCCGACGTGAAAGGGCTTTGCCGAATCCGGAATCGCCAAGCTTGAAGATCCATAATCGACTCGGTCGATCAGGTCGATGTACAGCGCCAGACACCTCGGTCGGCCCCCTCTCCCTCCGGGAGAGGGCTGGGGTGAGGGAAAGCCGTTACTCGATCCCGACCTGGTTACGCCCGTTGTTTTTAGCCAGGTAAAGGCCACGATCCGCCGCCGAGATCAGCAAACGGCAATCACTGCCCGCCTGCGGCACCATGGTCGCCAGACCAATACTGATCGTCAGACTCGCCCCTTCCGCCGGGGTATTGTGCGGAATCTTCAGCGACGCCACGGTCTGCCGTAGTTTCTCCGCCACCAGCCGCGCGCCGCCCGGCGAGGTGTTCGGCAGCACCAGCACAAACTCCTCACCGCCATAACGCGCCGGCAGATCCGACGGTCGTGCGCTGGCCTCGCGGATCGCCGTGGCGACCTTGCGCAACGCTTCATCGCCTTCCACATGACCAAAACTGTCGTTGTAGGACTTGAAGTAATCGACATCGATCATCAGCAGCGACAACTGACTCTGATCCCGCAACGAGCGGCGCCACTCCAGTTCCAGGTACTCGTCGAAGTGGCGGCGATTGGACAGCCCGGTCAGGCCATCGGAGTTCATCAGCCGTTGCAGCACCAGATTGGTGTCGAGCAACTGCTGCTGGCTGACGCGCAACGCGCGATACGCGGCATCGCGTTGCAGCAGCGTCATGTACGAGCGCGAGTGATAGCGGATGCGCGCCACCAGTTCGATGGTGTCCGGCAGTTTCACCAGATAATCGTTGGCGCCGGCGGAAAACGCCGCGCTCTTGATCAGCGGGTCCTCCTTGGTCGACAGGACGATGATCGGGATGTCCTTGGTCGCTGGATGATTGCGGTATTCGCGCACCAGGCTCAGGCCATCGAGGCCGGGCATCACCAGGTCCTGCAGGATCACTGTCGGTTTGATCCGCACCGCCTGGGCAATGGCCTGCTGCGGGTCGGAGCAGAAGTGGAAGTCGATGTTTTCCTGATTCGACAGCCCACGGCGCACCGCTTCGCCGATCATCGCCTGATCGTCCACCAACAACACCATGGCGGCGTTTTCGTCGGTTTTAATGTCATCGATCTGTAAGTCATTCATGGGCGGTCACCTGAGTACTGCGGGGGCCAGGATTGCGGATAAACCTGTTCATTTGGGGAAAATCTCCAGCAATCGTGGCGCTATCTTTTCCAGTGCACGGATTTCAACTGCGGCATCAATGGCCGCTGCAGCCTTGGGCATGCCATACACCGCACTGCTTTGCTGATCCTGCGCGATGGTCAGGTAGCCCTGTTGGCGCATGAGCTTAAGCCCTTGCGCGCCGTCGCGTCCCATCCCGGTCAATAAAACCCCGACAGCGTCGCCATTCCAATAACTGGCGACACTTTCGAAAAACACGTCGATCGAGGGCCGATAGATCTCGTTGACCGGCTCGGCGGTGTAAGCCAGCGTGCCGTTTTTCAACAAGCGAATATGGTGGTTGGTCCCGGCCAGCAACACCGCGCCGGCCTGCGGCGGTTCGCCTTCGCGGGCCAGACGCACATCGAGGCCGCTGGCGCTGGCCAGCCATTCGGCCATGCCGGCAGCAAACACCTGATCGACGTGCTGCACCAGCACAATGGCTGCCGAGAAATCCTTGGGCAAGCCTTTGAGCAGCAGCTCCAGCGCCGCCGGCCCGCCTGCGGATGAACCGATCGCTACCAGCCGTTGGCGCGAACCCGAACTGCGCGGAGGCGTCGGCGCGGGACGTGAGCGCGGCGCTTTGTCGCCGATCAGCCAGCCAATATTGAGGATCTTGCGCAGTAACGGTGCTGCGGCTTCCCGAGCGTCGCCGGCGCCGAGGGCCGGGGTATCGACCACGTCCAATGCGCCGTGACCCATGGCTTCAAAGACCCGGTGCACGTTCTGCTGGCGGTCGACGGTGACGATGACGATGGCGCACGGGGTTTCGGCCATGATCCGGCGGGTGGCTTCGACGCCGTCCATCACCGGCATGATCAGATCCATGAGGATCAGATCCGGGGTATTTTCGGCGCACAGTTGTACCGCCTCGGCGCCGTTGCGGGCGACCCAGACCACCTGATGCGCCGGCTCGAAGGCCAACGCCCGGCGCAGCGCCTCTACCGCCATGGGCATGTCGTTGACGATTGCGATCTTCATGCCCGCGCTCCTCCGATAAGCTCGACCACTGCATCGAGCAGGGCGTCGTCATGAAAACTGGCTTTGGCTAAATAATAGTCGGCGCCGGCATCGAGTCCACGGCGGCGATCCTCTTCTCGATCCTTGTACGACACGACCATCACCGGCAGCGATTGCAGGCGATTGTCGCGGCGCAGCAGAGTGACCAGTTCGATGCCGTCCATGCGCGGCATGTCGATGTCGGTGATCAGCAAATCGAAGTCCTCCGAACGCAGCGCGTTCCAACCGTCCATGCCGTCCACCGCCACCGCGACGTCGTAGCCGCGATTGAGCAGCAGTTTGCGTTGCAGCTCGCGCACGGTCAGCGAGTCGTCGACCACCAGCACCCGCTTGCGTGCGGCCTCGGCAGCCTGATTGCCGTGACGGGCGATGCGTTCAAGGCGCCCGGTGTTGAGCAGTTTGTCCACCGAACGCAGCATGTCTTCAACGTCGACGATCAGCACCACCGAGCCGTCGTCGAGCAAGGCGCCAGCGGAGATATCCTGCACTTTGCCCAGACGCTCATCGAGTGGCAAGACCACCAGGGTGCGCTCGCCAATGAAGCGTTCGACGGCAACGCCATACACCGCATCGCGCTCACGGATCACCACGACTTTCAGGGTTTCGCCGCTGTTGTGGCTGGCCGGGCGGTTGAGCAACTGGCTGGCCGCGACCAGCCCGACGTGCTGGCCTTCGTGCCAGAAATGCTGGCGGCCTTCGACCTGCACGATGTCTTCGGGGGCCAGATCACACATGCGCTCGATGTGCGCCAGCGGGAAGGCGTACGCCTCTTCGCCGACTTCCACCACCAGACTGCGCACCACCGACAAGGTCAGCGGCACTTCCAGATGGAAGCGACTGCCCTCGCCCGCCGTCTGCTCCAGCACCACGGCACCGCGCAATTGGCGAACCATGTGCTGAACGGCATCGAGACCCACGCCCCGCCCGGACACTTCAGTGACCGTGTCGCGCAGGCTGAAGCCGGGCAGGAACAGGAAGGTCAGCAGTTCTTCTTCGCTCAACTGCGCGGCGGTTTCAGCTGGGGATAACTGCCGCTCGACGATGCTGCGGCGAACCTTTTCAAGATCGACGCCGTTGCCGTCATCGCTCAACTCCAGCACCAGCAGACCGGCCTGATGCGAGGCGCGCAGGCGGATCAGGCCTTCATCCGGTTTGCCCTTGAGCAGGCGTTGTTCCGGGGTTTCGATGCCGTGATCAACGGCGTTGCGCAGCAAATGCGTCAGCGGTGCTTCGAGTTTCTCCAGCACGTCGCGATCGACCTGGGTCTTTTCGCCCTCGATCTCCAGGCGTACCTGTTTGCCGAGGCTGCGCCCCAGATCACGGACCATGCGTACCTGACCGGTCAGGACATCGGCAAATGGCCGCATGCGACAGGCCAACGCCGTGTCGTAGAGCACTTGCGCGCGCTGGCTGGCCTGCCAGGCGAATTCGTCCAGCTCGGCGTTTTTCTCGCTCAGCAGTTGCTGGGATTCGGCGAGCAAACGCCGTGCGTCCTCCAAGGCTTCGAGCGCTTCAAGACTCAGCGCGTGTTCCTTGAGATGGACGTTGAGGTTTTCCAACGCGCGAAGGCCGTTGTTCTGCATGCGCTTGAGGCGTTGCATGGTCGCCAGGTGCGGCTTGAGGCGCTGGGTTTCCACCAGCGATTTGCTCGACAGATCGAGCAGGCTGTTCAGGCGCTCGGCGGTAACGCGCAAGACGCGTTCGCCACCTTCGGTGGTGCGTTTGCTTTTGCGGGGCGTCGGCTCGGAAGGCTCAACCGACGCGTCCATGATCGGAGCTGGCGCGGGTTCAAAGACCGGCGGCGCTTGAAGTTGCAACTCGGCCATCGGCGGTGCAATCAGCGTTGCCCGCGGCGCCGACGGATCGAGCAAACTCGCCATCAACGCCACGTAAGCGTCGATATCACTCGGCTGTGGCGCATTCGCCGGGGTAGCAACGCGCATCAGCAAATCGGTGCCCTGCAACAACGCATCGATATGTTCGGGACGCAGCAGCAAGCGCCCTTCCTGCGCGCTGACCAGGCAATCCTCCATGACGTGAGCGACGCTGACGCCGCTGTCGATGCCGACAATCCGCGCCGCACCTTTAAGCGAGTGCGCCGCGCGCATGCACGATTCCAGTTGATCGGCCTGGGTCGGATTGCGCTCCAGTGCCAGCAGCCCGGCGCTAAGCACCTGGGTCTGCGCTTCGGCTTCGAGGCTGAACAGCTCCAGCAAGGAGGCGTCGCGCATTTGCTCGGGGGTCATGTGAGGCTCCGGGTCACGGCGGACAACAGCTGTTCTTCATCCAGCCAACGCAGGCTGCGACCGCGATATTGCAGAACGCCACGAGTATATTTGGCGCTGGCTTGCGCGCCGGATTGCGAGGCGGCATCGAGGATTCGCTCGTCGATGGCATGAATGCCGTCAACCTCATCCACCGGCACCACCACCGGCCCGCCATGGGCGGCGATGATCAACATGCGCGGCATGATTCGCCCGCTGGTGGTCGGCGTAACGCTGCCATCCAGATCGAGCAGTTCGACCAGTGACAGGCAGGCCACCAGCGCGCCGCGCACATTCGCCACGCCAAGCAAGGCTCGCGAGCGCTGGTGCGGCAACGAGTGAATCGCCTGCAGCGGCGCGACTTCAACGAGGCTGCGCGTCGCCAGCCCCAGCCATTCTTCGCCGAGACGGAACATCAACAGCGAACGGGTTTTCACATCGCTTTCCACGGCGATCGCCACCGGATCGCGCTCGTCCTGCTGCAAGGCATATCGGTCAAGCAGACGCGTGGCAGCGGCGGAATACACCGAGCAATTGCGGCAATGAATATGCTCTTCCAGCAGCGGACAGGACTTGTCGCCGTGAATGCCGATGCGGTTCCAGCAATCGTCGATGGCCCGTGCGTCTTCGTGGGTGACGTTCAAGGTGTCGGACGGGATCATCGTTTACGCTCACTGTCGGCGGTGCGCCCGCTGCGGGCGGCGCGCTCCTGCAATCGTCTGGCACCCGCTGTATCGCCCTGAGCCTGCAGCAGCGCGGCCAAGTGCATCAACGCTTCGGGGTGTTGCGGTTCGAGGTACAACGCTTTGCGATAGAAACCTTGGGCTTCGAGGGTCAGGCCAGCGACGTCGCTGAGCAGACCGAGCCAGTAAAACACCTGAGCCACCGGTTCGTGGCTGCGCAAATACTGTTCGCAGGCGGCGCGGGCTTCGGCACTTTTGCCTTCATTGGCCAGCGCGGCGATGTTGGCCAGCAGGGTCGCTGCGTCCGGGTTGGCGCTTTTGCTGGCGGTTGGCAGTGGCGTCACGGCGGCAAACGGTCGCTGACGCAGCACCGGTGGCGGCGTGCTGCGTGGCGGTTGACTGACAGGTACCGCCACGGGTTTAGGTGTCGGCAACGGCTCGGGGTGCGGATCGTTGTGGCGACTGAACGCGAAGGATTGCGGGATACCGATCGAACGCATGCCCAAACGCCCGAGCAGACTGCCCTCGGCCGGACCGATAAACAGCACGCCATCGAAATGGGTCAGGCGCTTGAGCACCTCGAACACCAGTTTTTGCGTCGGCTGATCGAAATAGATCAACAGATTGCGGCAGAACACGAAATCGAACGCCGGCTCGCTGGCCAGCAGCGTCGGATCGAGCACATTGCCGACCTGCAAACGCACCTGCTCACGCACGTCGTCATTGACCCGATGGCCTTCGTGCTCAGCCGTGAAATGCCGGTCGCGAAAGTCCAGATCCTGACCGCGAAACGAATTCTTGCCGTACAGCGCACGCCGCGCCTTCTCCACCGACAGTGGGCTGACGTCCATGCCGTCGACTTTGAACTGATGCGGTTTGAGCCCGGCATCGAGCAAGGCCATGGCAATCGAATAGGGTTCTTCGCCCGTGGAACACGGCAAACTGAGGATGCGCAGCGCACGCATATTGTTCAGTTCGCCAAGGCGTTTACGCGCCAGTTTGCCCAGCGTCGCGAAGGATTCCGGATAGCGGAAAAACCACGTTTCCGGGACGATCACCGCTTCGATCAGCGCTTGCTGTTCTTCCCGCGAGCCTTGCAGCAACAGCCAATACTCATCGGCATGCGCAGCTTGCGAGAGCGTCGTGCGCTGACGCACGGCGCGCTCGATGATCGCCGGGCCAACCGAGGTGACATCGAGACCGATGCGTTCCTTGAGAAAGTCGAAAAAGCGCTGATCGCTGCTCATGCCTGCGCCTCAAGCTGCGCCGGATTCAACGGCGGATCGGGGAACAGCAAACGGCGCACGGCGTCATCAAGCAAGTCATTGACCCGCACCCATTGCACCAATCCCTGGGCATCTTCGCGCACCGGGCCGAGGTAAGGCGCCTCGCGGTTGGCGAGGCCGTAAGGCTGAAACTCCTGCGGATGGCAGCGCAGGGTGTCGGTGGCCTGTTCGAGAATCAGCCCGAGCCATTGCGCCGGTTGCGCTTCATCCGGCCGATAATTGACCAGTACCAAGCGGGTACTGGTGCGCGCCTCGGCGGGATGGCCAAAGGTCAACGCACTGAGGTCGATCACCGGCACTACCGCACCGCGATAGGCGAATACGCCTGCAACCCACTGCGGCGCCCGGGCGATCGGCTTCAACGGCAGGCGCGGCAGTACTTCCGCGACTTCAGTGGCGCGCAGGGCGTAACGCTCGCTGCCGATGCGAAACAGCAGGAACAACGCCGGCTTCGCCACCTGCGCGGCGCTGCGTTTGGCGATGATTTCGCTCATCAGACTTTGAATCGCGAAACGCCGCTGCGCAGCCCGACGGCCACCTGGCTCAGTTCGTCGATGGCGAAACTGGCCTGACGCAGCGACTCGACGGTCTGGCTGCTGGCGTCGCCCAACTGCACCAGCGCATGGTTGATCTGCTCGGCACCGGTGGCCTGGGCCTGCATGCCTTCGTTGACCATCAACACCCGCGGCGCCAGCGCCTGCACTTGATGGATGATCTGCGACAGCTGCTCGCCGACCTGCTGCACTTCGGACATACCGCGACGCACTTCTTCGGAGAACTTGTCCATGCCCATCACCCCGGCAGATACCGCCGACTGGATTTCGCGCACCATCTGTTCTATGTCATAAGTGGCGACAGCGGTCTGATCCGCCAGGCGTCGCACTTCGGTGGCGACCACGGCAAAACCGCGACCGTATTCGCCGGCCTTCTCGGCTTCAATCGCCGCGTTGAGCGACAACAGGTTGGTCTGGTCGGCAACCTTGACGATGGTCACCACCACTTGGTTGATGTTGCCGGCCTTCTCATTGAGGATCGCCAGTTTGGCGTTGACCAGATCGGCCGCGCCCATCACCGAGTGCATGGTGTCTTCCATGCGTGCCAGACCTTGCTGACCGGAGCCGGCCAGCACCGAGGCCTGATCGGCGGCGGTGGACACTTCGGTCATGGTGCGCACCAGATCGCGCGAAGTTGCCGCAATTTCACGGGACGTCGCGCCAATCTCGGTGGTCGTCGCGGCGGTTTCGGTAGCGGTGGCTTGTTGTTGCTTGGAAGTGGCGGCGATCTCGGTCACCGACGTGGTCACCTGCACCGACGAGCGCTGTGCCTGCGACACCAACGCAGTCAGCTCGGTCATCATGTCGTTAAAGCCGGTTTCCACTGCGCCGAACTCGTCCTTGCGCTCAAGGTTCAGGCGCGAACTGAGGTCGCCAGTGCGCATGGTTTCGAGGATCTGCACGATGCGGTTCATCGGCGCCATGATTGCGCGCATCAACAACAGACCACACAGGCCGGCGGCGAACACGGCGACCAGCAGGGAAATGAACATGCTGACTTTGGCAGCCGCCACGGCATCGTCGATATTGTTCATGGCCTGATCGGCGACTCTCTTGTTTTCGCCGATGATGTCGTTGAGCTTCATGCGCCCGGAGTACCAGGCAGGCGTGAGCTTGTCGTGGAACATCCTGACCGCGTCCGCTTCCAGATTGCGTTTATGCAGGTCCAGCACGGCATCCTGAATCTGGATGTAGGCGTCGTGGTACTTCTCGAACGCGGCGAACTCGAGACGATCCTCGTCGGTCGCCATGGTCTTGCGATAGTTGGCCATCTGCTCCTGCAAACGCGCCTCGAAGGCTTTGTAGTCCGCCGCGTCCTCGCTGGAAATCCCCTCGCCTTCCTTGAGCCCGAGCAGTTCTTGCGTCTGCAGATAGCTGTCGACCCAGGCGCCACGGATCATCGAGCTGTAATAGACGCCGGGAATCGCGTCATCGCGCACGCTGTTTTCACTGGTTTCAATCTTCAACAGTCGCGAATAAGAGACGACGACCATCAGCAACATGATGGCGATAATCACCGCAAAGCTCGCCAAAATGCGTTGGCGCAACGTCCAGTTCTTCACAGTGATTCCTCGTGCCTGATCGAAATGCGGGGAGTATAGCCGAGGGCGGTGTTTCATTTATAAGACGCTTTGTAACCTTCGGGCCTGTACGCGTTGGTCGGCGGGAGGGCTCTGGGCTGGGACTGTCCGACAATTGCGGGTGGGCGTGCCAGCGGGGTAATGGCAAAAAGGGGCGATAGATCGGCCATGGTTTGTTTAGTGAGGCTGAAAACTTCATCGCGAGCAGGCTCCGTGCCCGTCGGAGTAACCAATGGGAGCGAGCCTGCTCGCGAAGAGGCCGGAACAGTCAACATCGATGTCGTCTGACCCGGCGCTTTCGCGAGCAGGCTCGCTCCCACAGGGGATTTGCGATTGTTGAAGCACGCCGTCTCTACACAGAGGCCAGCCGCACCTGCTTCTCCAGCTCCACCTTCAACCCCGGCTCCAGCTTCAACTGCCGTGCCAGTTCATCGAGATAGCTCTTCTCCATGAAGTTCTCCTCATCCACCAACATCACGCTGGCGATGTACATCTCCGCCGCCATCTCCGGCGTGCTCGCGGCGCGGGCGACGTCGGTCGGGTCGAGGGGCTTGTTGAGTTCGGCGTGCAGCCAGTGTTGCAGCTCCTGGTCGTTGTCGAGTTTGGTGAATTCACCTTCAATCAGTTGGCGTTCGCGGTCATCGATATGACCGTCGGCCTTCGCGGCAGCGACCAGCGCCTTGAGAATGGCCTGGCTGTGTTGCTCGGCCTGCGCCGGTGGCAGACGATCGAGGGTCTGCGGTTCACTTTGTGGAGCGGCGCCTTTTTGCGCGTTGTAGTTGCCGTAAGCCTTGTAGGCCAACACACCCAGCGCCGCGAGGCCGCCGTAGATCGCAACTTTGCCGCCGACCTTGCGGGCCTTTTTGCTGCCAAGTAGAAGGCCCATGGCGCCTGCGGCCAACGCGCCACCACCTGCACCCGACAGCAGACTGCCGAGGCCACCGGAGCCAGAAGCGCCGCCGAGCAAACCGCCCAAGCCACCGGCAGCCGGTTTGTTCTGCGTTCCGCCAGCCTTGTTCTGCAACAGATCCTGGCCGGACTTGAGCAGTTGATCGAGCAATCCACGGGTGTTCATGTTCCGCCTCCAAAACAGGGGTTATCCGGATCTATAAGGCCCTCAGCCTAGTTCGAAAGTGCCCCTGCCCGACCTGCGAGTGTGCTTCCAGATGTTGCTCAGCAGGCGCAGGCCCTTCGCAAAAATAGATATACACTCAGGTCAATCTATAAAAACCGCCCACTGGGTACCCCTCTCATGATGACCCTGCGTCAGATTCGTCACTTCATCGCCGTGGCCGAAACCGGCTCGATCTCCGCCGCCGCGCAAACTGCATTCATTTCCCAATCAACTCTGACGTTGGCGATCCAGCAACTGGAAGAGGAGATCGGCGTCAGCCTGTTCAGCCGTCACGCCAAAGGCATGACCCTTACGCACCAAGGTCATCAATTCCTACGCCAGGCGCACCTGATTCTCGCGACCGTGGACAACGCCAAGCGCAGCCTGCAACAGAGCACCGATCAGGTCGCCGGGCAGTTGATCGTCGGCGTGACCAGCCTCGTCGCCGGTTATTACCTGGCAGATTTGCTCACCCGTTTTCAGCGCGCGTATCCCAATGTCGAAATCCGCGTGATGGAAGACGAGCGCCCTTACATCGAGCATTTGCTGGTCAGCGGCGAGATCGATGTCGGCGTATTGATCCTCTCCAACCTCGAAGATCGCCACGCCTTGCAGACTGAAGTACTGACCCACTCACCGCACCGTTTGTGGCTCCCGGCCCAACATCCACTGCTGGAACACGACAGCATCAACCTCGCTGACGTCGCCCGCGAGCCGCTGATTCAATTGAACGTCGATGAAATGGATCGCAACGCCCAGCGACTGTGGCGCGGCGCCGGGTTGCAGCCAAAAATCACCTTGAGAACCGCTTCGACCGAAGCGGTGCGAAGCCTGGTCGCCGCCGGTCTCGGCGTGTCGATCCAGCCAGACATGACCTATCGCCCGTGGTCACTGGAAGGCGACATCATCGAAGCGCGGCCCATCGCCGACCTCAACCAGACCCTCGACGTCGGTCTGGCCTGGCGCCGTGGCACTGCGCGCCCCGCTCTCGTCGACCCATTCCTGACCGTAGCCCGTGAGCAACCTCACGGCGGACGCAAGCCATCTATTTAATCGAACGCTGCCTTCAGTATTTAGAATTTGTCGACCTCGGAGCCGCGCACTAGTCTTGCTGCATCTATAAGACGGCCGGCTCCCGATATCAGGGAGCAACAATGGCCACACAAAAAAAGAGATCGCGGAAAATGGCTGGCGTGCAGACCCCGATGTGTACCGCGTTGTTGATCGATGGCGAATTGGTCGCTGGGGAAGGTTTTGTCGAGCCGATCCTTAATCCGGCCACCGGTGAAATCCTCACGCACATCGCCGAGGCCAGCACCGAGCAGGTCGAAGCCGCCATCCTCGCCGCCCACCGCGCCTTCGCCGAGTGGTCGCGCACCACACCGCAGCAACGTTCCAACCTGCTGCTCGACATCGCCAACGCCGTCGAAAAACACGCCGACCACCTCGCCCGCCTCGAGTCGCTGAACTGCGGCAAGCCTTTGCACCTGGCGCGCCAGGACGATTTGACCGCGACCGTCGATGTGTTCCGATTCTTCGCGGGCGCCGTGCGTTGCCAGACCGGTCAGCTCAGCGGCGAATACCTGCCCGGCTACACCAGCATGGTCCGTCGTGATCCGATTGGCGTGGTCGCCTCGATTGCGCCGTGGAATTACCCGATCATGATGGCCGCGTGGAAAATCGCCCCGGCCCTCGCCGCCGGCAACACGCTGGTGTTCAAACCGTCCGAACACACGCCGCTGTCGATCCTCGCCCTGGCGCCAGCGCTGGCCGAAATCCTCCCGCGCGGGGTGATCAACATTATCTGCGGTGGCGGTGAAGGCGTCGGCAGCCATTTGGTTGGCCACGCCAAAGTGCGCATGGTCTCGCTGACCGGCGATATCGTCACCGGACAGAAAATCCTCCAGGCCGCGGCGAAAACCCTGAAACGCACGCACCTCGAACTCGGCGGCAAAGCCCCGGTGATCGTCTGCAACGACGCCGACATTCAAGCCGTAGTCGAAGGCGTGCGCACTTACGGTTACTACAACGCCGGGCAGGACTGCACCGCCGCCTGCCGAATCTACGCGCAGGCCGGGATTCACGACAAATTGGTCGCCGAACTCGGCGCCGCTGTCAGCAGCCTGCGCTTCGCCGGCAAACGTGATGCCGACAACGAGATCGGCCCGCTGATCAGCACCCGCCAGCGCGACCGCGTGGCCAGTTTCGTCGAACGCGCCCTCGGTCAGCCGCACATCGAACGCGTGACCGGTGCAGCAGTGCACTCCGGCGCCGGTTTCTACTATCAACCGACGCTGCTCGCCGGTTGCAAACAGAGCGACGAAATCGTCCAGCGCGAAGTGTTCGGCCCGGTGGTCACCGTGACCCGTTTTGACGAACTCGCACAAGCCGTCGACTGGGCCAACGACTCCGAATACGGCCTCGCCTCGTCGGTCTGGACACAGAATCTGGACAAGGCGATGCAGGTCGCCGCGCGCTTGCAGTACGGCTGCACGTGGATCAACAGCCATTTCATGCTGGTCAGCGAAATGCCCCACGGCGGGCTGAAACGCTCCGGTTACGGCAAAGACTTATCCAGTGATTCGCTGCAGGACTACAGCGTGGTGCGGCACATCATGGCCCGCCACGGCCAGCATCTCTGACTACGCTAATAACAAGCCGTCAACGGCATGCTTCACCGCGTTCACAACTGCCCCGACCATAATTTAAAGAAGAGGGTTCAACCATGTTCCTGCACAAGACCGCATTGCTCAGTGCAATCACCACGGCCCTGCTGGCCAGCGCCAGCCTGCAAGCTGCCGAGCCGCTTAAGGCTGTCGGCGCTGGCGAAGGTCAGCTGGATATCGTTGCGTGGCCGGGTTACATCGAACGTGGCGAGAGCGACAAGGCTTACGACTGGGTCACCGGTTTCGAAAAGGAAACCGGTTGCAAGGTCAATGTGAAGACCGCTGCGACCTCGGACGAAATGGTCAGCTTGATGGCCAAGGGCGGTTACGACCTGGTCACCGCGTCCGGCGATGCCTCGCTGCGGTTGATCGTCGGCAAGCGTGTGCAACCGATCAACACCGCGTTGATCCCGAACTGGAACACCCTCGACCCGCGCCTCAAAGACGCGCCGTGGTACGTGGTCAACCAGCAGACTTACGGCACCCCGTACCAGTGGGGCCCGAACGTGCTGATGTACAACACCAACGTGTTCAAGACCGCGCCGAGCAGTTGGAACGTGGTGTTCGCCGCGCAGGAATCTGCCCGACGGCAAGCCTAACAAGGGCCGCGTGCAGGCGTATGACGGCCCGATTTATATCGCCGACGCGGCGCTGTATCTGAAGTCGACCAAGCCTGAACTGGGCATCAAAGACCCGTATCAACTCACCGAAGATCAGTACAAAGCTGTGCTTGATCTGTTGCGCGCGCAGCAGTCGTTGATCCACCGCTACTGGCATGACACCACGGTGCAAATGAGCGACTTCAAAAACGAAGGCGTAGTGGCATCGAGTGCCTGGCCGTATCAGGTCAACGGTTTGATGAACGAGAAGCAGCCGATTGCTTCGACCATTCCGAAAGAAGGCGCTACGGGCTGGGCCGACACCACCATGTTGCACGCCGAGGCCAAGCACCCGAACTGCGCGTACAAGTGGATGGACTGGTCGCTGAAACCGAAAGTCCAGGGGGATGTGGCGGCGTGGTTCGGTTCGTTGCCGGCGGTGCCGGCGGCGTGCAAGGAGAGCGAATTGCTTGGCGCTGAAGGTTGCAAGACCAACGGTTTCGACCAGTTCGACAAGATCGCCTTCTGGAAAACCCCGCAGGCTGAAGGCGGCAAGTTTGTGCCGTACAGCCGCTGGACTCAGGACTACATCGCGATCATGGGTGGCCGCTAGCGCTCAATAACGACGCGGTCTGCTCCCTTTCCCCCTCGCCCCCCTGGGGGAGAGGGCTGGGGTGAGGGGGTAGCTTTTGACTTTGCCTTTGACTTCAGAGCAACGGCGAATAAAGCACCCTCACCCCCCGCCCTCTCCCGGAGGGAGAGGGAGCTAAAAGCGGATCGCATCTCGTCCGCCGAATGTGTGAGCCAAGCAAACCGTAAAACGATTCAGATTTTTCAGAAGTCCAGGCAGGGCCGCTGCGATGGCTTTCGCCTTTTTGGAGCACCGCACCATGACGCTTGCAGTCCAGTTCACCAACGTTTCCCGGCAATTCGGCGAGGTGAAGGCCGTTGACCGGGTTTCCATCGATATCGAGGACGGCGAGTTCTTTTCCATGCTCGGCCCATCCGGCTCGGGCAAAACCACCTGCCTGCGCCTGATCGCCGGGTTCGAACAACCGAGCGCCGGCTCGATCCGCATCCACGGCGTCGAAGCGGCCGGGTTGCCGCCGTATCAGCGTGACGTCAACACGGTGTTTCAGGATTACGCACTGTTCCCGCACATGAATGTCCTCGACAACGTCGCCTACGGCTTAAAGGTCAAAGGCGTCGGCAAAACCGAACGACACAAGCGCGCCGAAGAAGCCTTGGACATGGTCGCTCTCGGCGGTTACGGCGCACGCAAACCGGTGCAGTTGTCCGGTGGTCAGCGCCAGCGTGTGGCCCTCGCCCGCGCCTTGGTCAACCGTCCGCGCGTGCTGTTGCTGGATGAGCCTTTAGGCGCGCTCGATTTGAAACTGCGCGAACAAATGCAAAGCGAATTGAAGAAGCTGCAACGCCAACTCGGCATCACTTTCATCTTCGTCACCCACGATCAGACCGAAGCGCTGTCGATGTCCGATCGCGTCGCCGTGTTCAACAAGGGCCGCATCGAACAAGTCGACACACCGCGCAATCTGTACATGAAACCGACCACCACATTTGTCGCTGAATTCGTCGGCACCTCAAACGTGATTCGCGGTGATCTGGCCCGCGAAATCAGCGGTCATCCGCAGCCGTTTTCGATTCGCCCGGAACACGTGCGGTTTGCCGAAGGCCCATTGGCCAGCCACGAAATCGAAGTCAGCGGTCTGCTGCACGACATCCAGTACCAAGGCAGCGCCACGCGTTATGAATTGAAGCTGGAAAACGGCCAGACCCTGAGCATCAGCCACGCCAACAATCAGTGGATCGACAGCAGCGCGCAGCATCAGACCGGTCAGCGCCTGAGCGCACGTTGGGCGCGGGAAGCGATGATTCCGCTGCACGACACCGTGGCGAGCGGGGTGTGACATGAGCACGCTCGCGATGACTGCATCGCCGCCGTTGCGCAGGTTTTCCAACCTGCTCTACCGCAAGCCGAACCTGTACTTATCGATGCTCCTGGTGCCGCCGCTGCTGTGGTTTGGCGCGATTTATCTCGGCTCGCTGCTGGTGCTGTTGTGGCAAGGTTTCTACACCTTTGACGACTTCACCATGGCGGTCACTCCTGACCTGACCCTGGCGAATTTCGCCGCGCTGTTTCAGCCGTCGAACTTCGACATCATCCTGCGCACGCTGAGCATGGCCATCGTCGTGTCGATCGCAAGCGCCATCGTCGCGTTCCCGATTGCCTACTATATGGCGCGCTACACCACGGGCAAGACCAAAGCGTTTTTCTATATCGCGGTGATGATGCCGATGTGGGCCAGTTACATCGTCAAGGCCTATGCGTGGACGTTGCTGTTGGCCAAGGGCGGCGTGGCGCAATGGTTCGTGCAGCACTTGGGATTGGAGCCGGTTTTGCAGTTCATCTTGGGGATTCCCGGGGTGGGCGGCAGCACCTTGTCGACCTCGCATCTGGGGCGGTTCATGGTGTTTGTCTACATCTGGCTGCCGTTCATGATTTTGCCGATTCAGGCTTCGCTGGAGCGTCTGCCGCCGTCGCTGTTGCAGGCCTCTGCTGACCTTGGTGCAAAGCCGCGTCAGACCTTTATGCAGGTGATTTTGCCGCTGTCGATTCCGGGCATTGCCGCCGGTTCGATCTTCACGTTTTCGCTGACCTTGGGCGACTTCATCGTGCCGCAACTGGTCGGGCCGCCGGGCTACTTCGTCGGCAGCATGGTCTACGCGCAGCAAGGTGCGATCGGCAACATGCCGATGGCGGCGGCGTTCACGCTGGTGCCGATTGTGTTGATCGCGGTTTACCTGTCCATCGTCAAACGACTGGGGGCTTTCGATGCGCTCTAATTCAGAAAAGCAGGGGGAGAAAGCTTCTTTAGGTTTGCGCATCGCAGCCTGGGGCGGGTTGGTGTTTCTGCACTTCCCGATACTGATCATCTTTCTTTACGCCTTCAACACCGAAGAAGCCGCGTTCAGTTTTCCGCCAAAGGGCTTCACGCTGCACTGGTTCAGCGTGGCGTTTTCGCGGCCTGACGTTCTCGAGTCGATCAAGCTTTCACTGCAGATCGCAGCCATCGCCACGTTGATTGCGATGGTGCTCGGCACGCTGGCTTCGGCAGCGCTGTATCGCCGCGACTTCTTCGGCAAACAGGGCATTTCGCTGATGCTGATTTTGCCGATTGCGCTGCCGGGGATCATCACCGGGATCGCGCTGCTGGCGACGTTCAAAACGCTGGGAATCGAGCCGGGGATGTTCACCATCATCGTCGGCCACGCGACCTTCTGCGTGGTGATCGTTTACAACAATGTTATCGCCCGCCTGCGCCGCACTTCGCACAGTTTGATCGAGGCTTCCATGGATCTCGGCGCCGATGGCTGGCAGACGTTTCGCTACATCATCCTGCCGAACCTTGGCTCGGCGTTGCTCGCCGGCGGCATGTTGGCGTTTGCGCTGTCGTTCGACGAGATCATTGTCACCACGTTTACCGCCGGGCATGAACGCACGTTGCCGTTGTGGCTGCTCAATCAACTGAGCCGGCCACGGGATGTGCCGGTGACCAACGTCGTCGCCATGCTGGTGATGATGGTGACCATGTTGCCGATTCTCGGCGCGTATTACCTGACGCGAGGTGGCGAAAGCGTGGCCGGTAGCGGCGGCAAATAACCGAATAACTGAAGAAACCGAATCCCTGTAGGAGTGAGCCTGCTCGCGATGACTGACTGTCATTCAACAGTGGTGTCGACTGAACGACCGATATCGCGAGCAGGCTCACTCCTACATTTGAATCCGGTTTCGGCAGAACAATAAAAGCGTTAGTGAGGACAACAGACATGCAAACCAAACTCCTGATCAACGGCCAACTGGTCAACGGCGAAGGCCCGGCGCAACCAGTGCTCAATCCCTCGCTCGGCGAAGTCCTGGTAGAAATCAACGAAGCCAGCGAAGCCCAGGTCGACGCCGCCGTGCGCGCCGCCGACAACGCCTTCGCCGAGTGGTCGCAAACCGCGCCGAAAGATCGCTCGCTGCTGCTGCTCAAACTCGCCGACGCCATCGAAGCCCACGGCGAAGAACTGGCCAAACTCGAATCCGACAACTGCGGCAAACCCTACAGCGCCGCGCTCAACGACGAGATTCCGGCGATTGCCGACGTGTTCCGTTTCTTCGCCGGCGCCAGCCGCTGCATGAGCGGCTCGGCCGCTGGCGAGTACCTGCCCGGCCACACCTCGATGATCCGTCGCGACCCGGTCGGCGTGATCGCCTCCATCGCGCCGTGGAACTACCCGCTGATGATGGTCGCCTGGAAAATCGCCCCGGCGCTGGCGGCCGGTAATACCGTGGTGCTCAAGCCGTCGGAACAAACCCCGCTGACCGCGTTGCGTCTGGCCGAACTGGCGTCTGAAATCTTCCCGGCTGGTGTACTCAATCTGGTATTTGGTCGCGGTCCTACCGTTGGCAGTCCGTTGGTTACCCACCCGAAAGTGCGCATGGTTTCGCTGACCGGTTCGATTGCCACGGGCGCCAACATCATTTCCAGCACCGCTGACAGCGTTAAACGCATGCACATGGAGTTGGGCGGCAAGGCGCCGGTGATCATCTTCGATGACGCCGATATCGATGCGGCTGTGGAAGGCATTCGTACCTTTGGTTTTTACAACGCCGGGCAGGATTGCACTGCCGCGTGCCGGATCTATGCGCAACAGGGCATCTACGACAAGTTTGTCGAGAAGCTCGGCGCGGCGGTCGGCAGCATCAAATACGGCTTGCAGGATGATCCATCGACTGAGCTGGGGCCGTTGATCACTGCGCAACATCGCGACCGCGTTGCCGGGTTTGTCGAGCGTGCTGTGGCGCAGTCGCACATTCGTTTGATCACTGGCGGCAAGGCCGTTGACGGTAACGGCTTCTTCTTTGAACCGACCGTGCTGGCCGATGCGCAGCAGGACGACGAAATTGTCCGTCGCGAAGTGTTTGGGCCGGTGGTTTCAGTGACCAAGTTCACTGACGAAGCACAGGCACTGGAGTGGGCCAACGATTCGGACTACGGCCTCGCGTCCTCCGTGTGGACGGCAGATGTAGGACGCGCGCACCGGATGTCAGCACGCTTGCAGTACGGCTGCACGTGGGTCAATACGCACTTCATGCTTGTCAGCGAAATGCCCCATGGCGGTCAGAAATTGTCCGGTTACGGGAAAGACATGTCCATGTATGGGCTGGAGGACTACACCACGGTTCGGCATGTGATGTTCAAGCACTAAGGTCAAAAGCTTCGCGAGCAGGCTCGCTCCCACAGTTTGGAATGCGGTTCCCTGTGGGAGCGAGCCTGCTCGCGAAGGCGTCACCCCGGTGTCAGGAAGAACCCGGATCAGGCACCACCAGGATCCCAAAACAATAACCACCGAACCGGGCGGCGCCTGCATGGCCCCGCCACGGCCTCGGCCATCCGAAATCTGCCGATTTCACGGAGCACCAACAATATGAGCGCCACACCCGATCTGTCCGCCAACGTTGCCGACAGCGATGCCGACAGCGATGCCGAACAACTGCGCAAACTGGGCTACACCTCGAACTTCAACCGCAGCATGAGCCTGTGGGAAAACTTCGCTCTAGGCTTCACTTATCTGTCACCCGTCGTAGGGGTTTATACCCTCTTCGGCCTGTGCCTCGCCGCCGGCGGGCCACCGATGTTCTGGGCTTATTTGCTGGTCGGTTGCGGCCAGTTGCTGGTTTGCCTGATCTTCGGCGAAGTGGTTTCGCAGTTCCCGATTTCCGGCGGTGTTTACCCTTGGGCGCGCCGGTTGGTCGGTAAAAAATGGGCATGGATGGTCGGCTGGATCTACTCCATCGCCCTCTGCGTCACCATCGCCGCCGTTGCGGTCGGCGCTGGCCCGTACCTCGCCGCTATGCTCGGTTTTGAGCCAAGCAACAACACCAACATCGTCATCGCCCTGGTGCTGACCCTGTTCGCCACACTGGTCAACCTCAGCGGCACCAAAGTGCTGGCGCGCATCGCCATGTTCGGCTTTCTCTGTGAACTGGTTGGCGCAGTGATCGTCGGTGTTTACCTGCTGGTGTTCGAACGCCATCAACCGCTCAGCGTGCTGTTCAACACCTTCGACATCAGCGTCGACGGCTCGTACCTGCCGGCGTTCCTCACCGCATCGTTGGCGGGGATGTTCCTCTACTACGGCTTCGAGGCCTGCGGCGACGTCGCTGAAGAAACCCCGAACCCGAGCGCAAAAATCCCGGTGGCCATGCGCATGACCATCTACATCGGCGGCATCGCGGCAATGTTCGCCTGCCTCGCGCTGATCCTCGCCGTGCCGGACATGCAAGCTGTGATCAACGGCACCGACAAAGACCCGGTCACCACCATCCTCAACAACGCCTTCGGCCCGGTCGGTTCGAAAGTGGTGATGGGCGTGGTGATGATTTCCTTCATTTCCTGCGTCATCAGCCTACAAGCCGCGGCGAGCCGTCTGCTGTACTCCTACGCTCGCGACGAAATGGTCATCGGCAGCCGACTGCTGAAAAAGATTTCTCCTACCACCCAAGTACCGGTTGCCGCACTGTTCGTGTCTGGCGTCCTGCCGGCACTGATCATCGCCCTTGGCTTCTTCCTGCAAGACGCCGTGGCCACCATCGTCAGCTTCGCCGCGATCGGCATCTACCTCGCGTTCCAGATGATCGTGCTGGCCGCGCTGTACGCCCGCAGCAAAGGCTGGAAACCCAGCGGCAAATTCACCCTCGGCGCATGGGGCTGGCCGGTGAACATCGGCGCGCTGGTGTATGGCGTTGGCGCAATCATCAACATGGCCTGGCCACGTACGCCGGATGCGGCGTGGTATGTGAACTATGCGATGGTGTTGAGCACGGCGATCGTGATTGGCTTGGGCTTGGTTTATATGTGGATTGGCAAGCCGTATGACCATGGCAAGGCCCCGGCTGGGGATGCGTGGAAGGTGAGTCGCTAAAGCAGAATCGCCCCGGTAGGTGATTGTTACCGGGGCGATTTGCGAGAGCGCACGTCGTGTAGCAATCCATAAGCTCAGGACGGCGTTATCAATTCGACTGAAGGGAAATAATTGCGGTAACGCTTGGAGTCTCTCGTCAACAAGGGTAATTTTTTTACGGCCGCATGTGCTCCGATGAAAAAATCCGCCAGAACATTATGCTTTCCACCGCCAACCTTCCGATACTTCACGAAGGCCTTACCAGCTAAAAACAGTGCGGGTCTAGGAATCTCCTGCATGACCAATCCCAGTTGACTCACTACTCCGTCCAATGCCTCAAACGTCGAAAATGTCTGTGATAGCTCTGCATAAACTATCGGGTTGATGGCTAACTCATGGATCAGTGATTGAGCACGAAGTTGCTGAATCGACCAATCGGCCCAGACCGGATCGTCTTCGAGCACATCAATCAACACATTCGTATCGACCAGCACCATCAATCATCCCCTCGGAGCAAGGCCATCAAATCATCGGTTCGCCATTTGATATCGGCTTTGCCCCTTACGGCATCAAATCGATCAGGAGTTCGCGCCTTTCCCGTTTCGCGCTTAGCACTATGCAGAACCACTTCGCCATGATCGTTGACGCTGAACTCAATGGCCGAGCCCGGCGTAAGATGCAACGCATCACGAATTGGCTTGGGGATTGTGACTTGCCCCTTGCTGGTCATGGTCGTCGACATGTCATACCTCTAAAGTATTACTCAATGGAACAACGTATTACTTGATCGAGATATCTGCAACCTCCGCTTATCGCAGGATTATTTTTACCGGATTGCAGGCCTCGACCTCTTAGCTCTGATGGCACTCATGCAGTTCATTCCGTGGACCCAAATAGATAAAGGAAAAACTACGGCTTGGGCGGTCGGTTGCTGCTGACACTGCAAAATCAGGCATTTCCTACAGATACTGCCTTCAGAGACAAGCCCGCTTTCCTACAGTAGGTGTCGACAGAGTCAACTTGGCGTCTTGGGTGGCTAGCCGATAGGCTTCTTCTTGGCGGCGAAATCATCGGCCCGGTGTCGGAGCCGGAGTAAATATCAAAACGGCGTGACCGCACTCACTTGAGTGGCGGCTCTATTCTCAATATTGGAGTCGAAAAATGCCTAACCACGTACAAATTCCTTCTGAAACCTCTGCTTTCTTCACCCCCACCATATTCACCCGCCACAACCGCTTCCTCCACGCCTTCATGCAAGATCACGAAGCCTGGTTCTGTGTTCAGGATCTCGGTCGCCTGATGGGCTATCCGCTAAACGAACGTCTCACCCTGAAACTCGATCCCGACCAGCGTCGCCATGTCCTTCTGCGTCGGGACGGCGAAATCATCGATTGCGCGATGGTCAGCGAGTCCGGCCTGTTCGCCCTGCTCGTCCATCACTTCGTTCCGGAAAACCGTCACCTGCGCCAATGGTTGAGCCATGAAGTCATCCCGATGCTGCGCGAAACCCAATCAAGCCCTGTGGAAAACCACCCGAGCCTGAGCTCGATGCATTGGGCGGGCGTCACCGTGCCGCTGCTGCACTGGCAACAGCAGGCGTGGGTCAAATGGCGGGATGTGCCGGAGTTGATGCACGGCCAGCGGCCGTATCCGGTTCAGGGGACTTGTCGCTAAACCCCAGTGAACAAAAAACCTGTGGCGAGGAAGCTAGCTCCCTCGCCACAGGTTTAGCGTGTCCCCTCTAGCGAGTTGAATTCAGATGAGTAGAACTGCTCTCAAATTTCCTCAGATTGAGGAAGTCATTCCCTGTGATGAAAGCTTTGCGATCTCTTACCTGAAACTAAACGACAGTGCCGAGCTTCAGAAAGCCATTCACGTCGGCATCACCGATGCCGACGCGGGCAATTTGATTGACCTGGCCACCGTAAAAGCCAAATGGCTTTCACGGTGCCCACCCCAGCGTTAAAACCGCGAAACACTCCGCATCGCATCCACCAGATACCGCATCGCAATCCGGTCATTCTCCGAAAGCTCCCGATAACGCTCCACCAGTTTCACTTCGTCAGAGCTGAGCCGACGCCTTTTGCGGCCGCTGCCGAGGCAGGGAAAGATGCCCAACATGTCGGTGATCCCTTGTATTTTTGCCATGGACGATGTCCTTCAATACTTCAAAGAATTGCTAAACCACCACATCGCCCTGCCCCTTACAGCAGCGCCGTGTGCCCTACCGGTCAGCCCGGTCATGCCCATAGAATAGAAATTAAATCGGCGCTGAAAAGCGGTTTTTAGAGTAATTAGTCGAAAAAAGCAGATATGCCGTGTAAATCAGAATGCCCTGTCAGATTTTTAACCGACATGTCTTGTTTCATTGACACACTGGCGCGGTGAATCAACGAATTTTGCATTGCGAGCGAACCGTTTAAGCTAGCGGGCATCTGTTAATAGTCCGTTGCGTTTGGCCGAAGGCTTGTCCGAACCGTTATTTCTGATCCAGCACGTGCCAGGAACGGCGCGGGATTGCACACGACAGGTTGTATTTATGCACCGCAGGAATTTGCTCAAAGCGTCCATGGCCATTGCGGCTTACACCGGTCTTTCGGCCACTGGCCTGCTGGCCAGCCGTGCGTGGGCGGCCAATGGCGGCGCCGCCGATGGCGAGGCGCAGGCGTTTGACTTCGAAGCGCTGAAGCGCCAGGCCAAGCAACTGGCTGGCAGCGCCTATCAGGACACCAAACAGGTGCTGCCGCCAACCCTGGCGACCATGACCCCGCAGAACTTCAACGCGATCCGCTACGACGGCGAGCATTCGCTGTGGAAGGAAAACAAGGGTCAGCTGGACGTGCAGTTCTTCCACGTCGGCATGGGGTTCCGTCAGCCGGTGCGCATGTACAGCGTCGACGCCAAGACGCGCACTGCCCGCGAAGTGCATTTCCGCCCGGCGCTGTTCAACTATGAAAACACTTCAGTCGACACCCAGCAGCTCAAGGGTGACCTCGGTTTTGCCGGCTTCAAGCTGTTCAAAGCGCCGGAGCTGGATCGTCACGATGTGTTGTCGTTCCTCGGCGCCAGCTATTTCCGTGCGGTAGACGCCACTGGCCAATATGGCCTCTCGGCGCGCGGCCTGGCGATCGACACGTACGCGAAAAAACGCGAAGAATTCCCTGACTTCACCAAGTTCTGGTTCGAGACACCGGACAAGAACGCCACCCGATTTGTGGTGTATGCCCTGCTCGACTCGCCGAGTGCCACTGGCGCTTACCGTTTCGACATCGACTGCCAGGCCGAGCGCGTGGTGATGGAAGTCGATGCGCACATCAATGCGCGCACGGCGATCGAGCAATTGGGCATCTCGCCGATGACCAGTATGTTCAGTTGCGGCACCCACGAGCGCCGCATGTGCGACACCATCCACCCGCAGATCCACGACTCGGATCGTCTGGCGATGTGGCGCGGCAACGGCGAGTGGATCTGCCGTCCGCTGAACAACCCGGCGACCCTGCAATTCAATGCGTTTGCCGACACCGATCCAAAAGGTTTCGGGCTGGTGCAGACCGATCATGAATTCGCCAACTATCAGGACACCGTCGACTGGTACAGCAAGCGTCCGAGCCTGTGGGTCGAACCGACCACGGCGTGGGGCGAAGGCTCTATCGATCTGTTGGAAATTCCTACAACCGGGGAAACCCTCGACAACATCGTCGCGTTCTGGACACCGAAAAAACCGGTGGCTGCCGGCGATTCGCTGAACTATGGCTACAAGCTTTACTGGAGTGCATTGCCGCCGGTAAGTACGCCGTTGGCGCGAGTGCAGGCAACCCGTTCCGGCATGGGCGGTTTTGTTGAGGGCTGGGCACCGGGCGAGCATTATCCGCCGGTTTGGGCGCGTCGTTTTGCCGTGGACTTCACTGGTGGCGGTCTGGATCGACTGCCGCAGGGCACCGGGATCGAGCCAGTGGTGACCTGCTCGAACGGCAAGGTGCAGGACTTCAGCGTGCTGGTGCTGGATGACATCAAGGGTTACCGGATTCTGTTCGATTGGTACCCGACCAATGACAGCGTGGAGCCGGTGGAGCTGAGGTTGTTCATTCGCACCAATGACCGCACGTTGAGCGAGACCTGGTTGTATCAGTACTTCCCGCCGGCGCCGGACAAGCGTAAGTACCCTTGATGGTTATGTAGCGCCTACAAGGGCCTCATCGCGAGCAGGCTCACTCCTACAGTTGATCTGTGTCGAACACGTATTTTGTGAACGACACATGCCCCTTGTAGGAGTGAGCCTGCTCGCGATAGCGTCCGACCAGGCAGCGCAACGACAACCAGACAAAACAAAGCCCCGGCCATCACTGACCGGGGCTTTTTGCTTTATCGCGACTGACTCAATCGCGCAAATCAGACTCATGAATCGGCTGATCCCGATGAGTCGCACGCTGATACTGCGCCGGCCACACCGCTTTGCGCCCACCGAGATCATCGTCGGCATGCAGCGGCCAGTACGGATCACGCAACAACTCGCGGGCGAGGAAGATGATGTCAGCCTGACAGGTGCGCAGAATGTGCTCGGCTTGCGCCGGCTCGGTAATCATTCCCACGGTGCCAGTGGCGATGCCTGACTCCTTGCGCACACGTTCGGCGAAGCGTGTTTGATAGCCTGGCCCGACCGGAATTTCGGCGTTGGCCGCTGTCCCGCCCGACGACACGTCGATCAGATCCGCGCCAAGGGTGTGCAGGCGCCGCGCCAGCTCCACGGTTTCATCCGGGTTCCAACCGTCTTCTACCCAATCTGTGGCCGAAACGCGAACAAACAGCGGCAACTCCTCAGGCCAGACCGCCCTCACCGCTTCAGTCACTTGCAGCACCAGACGAATGCGGTTTTCAAACGAACCACCGTATTGATCACGACGCTGATTGCTCAGCGGCGAGAGAAATTGATGCAGCAGATAACCATGCGCCGCATGCACCTCAACCACACTGAAACCAGCTTTCAGTGCGCGTTTGGCGGCATCGACAAACGCCTGAATGACGTCAGCAATCTGCCCTTCGTCGAGCTGTTTCGGTTGAGTGTGTTGCGGGTCAAAGGCAATCGGCGACGGCCCGACCGGAGTCCAACCGCCATCATCGGGTTTGACGCTGCCGTGCTTGCCGATCCACGGCCGATGGGTGCTGGCCTTGCGCCCGGCGTGGGCCAGTTGGATGCCGGCAACCGCGCCCTGAGACGTAATGAAGCGGGTAATGCGTTGCAGCGGTTCGATCTGTTCGTCGTTCCACAGGCCAAGGTCTTCGGCGGTGATTCTTCCGTCGGCGGTGATCGCCGTGGCTTCAGTGAAGACCAGACCGGCGCCGCCCACCGCGCGGCTGCCGAGATGCACCAAATGCCAGTCGTTGGCCAGGCCGTCGACGCTGGAGTATTGGCACATCGGTGACACGGCGATGCGGTTGGGCAGGGTCAGTTGGCGCAGGGTGAAGGGTTCAAGCAGCAGACTCATGGGGCACCTCTCAAATCAGTGGGCAGGCTCCAGGGTTCTGTTTGAATAGTCGACGAGTGACAGGAAAAAGGTGCAGCACCCGCCCCCGCGGGTAAAAAATTCGACAAGACGTCACAAGGCCAATCAAGCAGTGCTTAGAGCCTAGTCGACAACGGGGGATGAGGGAGGGTTCAGAGTGATTCAGTGTGTGAAAGGACGCTTTCGCGAGCAGGCTCGCTCCCACAAGGACAACACCGTACCTGTGGGAGCGAGCCTGCTCGCGAAGGGGTCAACGCGGTTCGATATGGGCAATCATCAGTTGTACCGTCTCATTACCCCGAAACTCGTTAACGTCGAGCTTATAAGCCAGCTCAACCCACTGAATCGTCGGGTTCGGCCAGATATCGCGATCAACGCCAAAGGCAATACCATCCAGCTTCACCGAGCCACATTCGCTCTTCAGCACCACTTTCAGATGCCGCTCGCCGACCACTCGCTGTTCGACCAACTGAAACACGCCATGAAACAGTGGCTCCGGGAAGTGCTGCCCCCAAGGCCCGGCGTGGCGCAGGGCGCGGGCCAGTTCGAGGTGGAACTCTTCGACCGCCAGCGTGCCATCGGTCAGCATGCGCCCGGTCAGGTCGTCTTCGCGAAGTTGCCTACGCACTTCAGCGTCAAAGGCCTCGGCGAACAGCGGAAAATTCTCCTGCGGCAAGGTCAGACCGGCCGCCATAGCGTGGCCACCGTACTTGGCTATCAGGTTTGGATGCTGCGCTGCGACCACGCTCAAGGCATCGCGAATGTGGAAACCTTGAACCGAGCGGCCCGAGCCCTTGAGCAAACCATCGCCCGCATCGGCAAAGGCAATGGTCGGACGGAAATAACGTTCTTTCATCCGCGACGCGAGAATTCCGATCACGCCCTGGTGCCACTCCGGATCGAACAGGCATAGACCAAACGGCATCGACTCGACCGGCAAGTCCTTGAGCTGCGCCAGCGCTTCACGCTGCATGCCCTGCTCGATGGATTTACGATCCTGGTTCATGCCGTCGAGTTGCGCGGCCATTTCCCGTGCCAGATTGGCGTCGGCGGTGAGCAGACATTCGATGCCCAGACTCATGTCATCCAGACGCCCGGCGGCATTCAGACGCGGGCCGACGATGAAACCGAGATCGGTAGAGGTAATGCGTGCAGCGTCTCGCTTGGCCACTTCAAGGATCGCTTTGATCCCCGGCCGCGCACGCCCAGCACGAATTCGTTCGAGGCCCTGATGCACCAGAATCCGGTTGTTGGCGTCCAGCGGCACCACGTCGGCAACGCTGCCCAGCGCCACCAGATCAAGCAGTTCACCGATGTTCGGCTGCGGCTTGTTCTCGTACCAGCCGAGGCTGCGCAAACGCGCGCGCAACGCCATCAACACATAGAAAATCACCCCGACGCCGGCCAGTGCCTTGCTCGGAAACTCGCAACCGGGCTGGTTCGGATTGACCAGCGCGTCGGCCAATGGCAGTTCATCGCCCGGCAAATGGTGATCGGTGATCAGCACTTTGAGCCCATGACGTTTGGCGGCGGCCACGCCTTCGACGCTGGAGATGCCGTTATCGACGGTCACCAGCAAATGCGGATCGCGGGTCATCGCGACCTCGACGATTTCCGGAGTCAAGCCGTAGCCATATTCGAAGCGATTCGGCACCAGATAGTCGACGTGCGCAGCGCCCAACAAGCGCAAGCCAAGCATGCCGACAGTGCTGGCCGTCGCGCCGTCCGCATCGAAGTCACCAACGATGAGGATGCGCTGGCGCTGTTCCAGCGCCGTCACCAGCAGGTCCACCGCTGCGTCGATGCCCTTGAGTTGCTGAAACGGGATCAACCGCGCCAGGCTCTTGTCCAGCTCTGCCTCGGACTGCACGCCCCGCGCCGCGTACAAGCGGGTCAACAGCGGCGGCAGATCACCGAGAAAAGGCAGAGTTTCGGGCAGTTGACGAGGTTCGATACGCATGGGGTGACGGAGACTTCTCTTGATTACGTGGGATTATTCCGGTGGTGACGCGGGATCAGCCGCGCTCACCTTGCAGCCATTGCAACTGGACTTCGTGCTGACCACGGTCGTCGGTGACGAAGATCGTCCCTTCGCTGATCATCACGTCCCACTTGATAACGCGGGGCATGTCCTTGGCCAGGGTTTCCAGCACTTCTTGCGGGACTGCTGCGATGTTGACGTTCTTCAGATTCTTGATCGCCGGGATCACTTTGGTTTCCCAGACGCGCAGGCTGCCGTAGGCGAGCAGGCTGGTGCGTTCGGTACGACGCGAGCACCAGGTCAGTCGGTCGGCGTCTGGCTGGCCGACTTCAATCCAGTGCAGAACACGGTCGTCCAGGCTCTTTTCCCACAGTGCAGGTTCATCCACGTCTGACAGACCGCGACCAAACGACAACTGCTCGTTGTACCAGAGGGCGTAGGCCAGCAGGCGCACCGTCATGCGCTCTTCGGTTTCCGAAGGGTGACGGGCGATGGTCTGCTTGACGCTCTCGTAGACACTGCGGTCGAGGTCGGTGAGGTTCAGTTCAAATTTGTAGGTAGTGGACGGCTGGGCCATGAACGGGCTTCTTGATACGAGGAAAGTCGGCAAGTCTAACCGATGCGGTAGGCAATCATCGAATTGATGGCGATCAACCTGCGGCGTCTGACAGCCGGCTATGTTAAAACGCTGTATCTGCTTAGCCTTGTCCTACAGGATTCAGTATGCCGTTCGCCAACAAACCGCTCAGCGGTGTGAAAGTCATTGAATTGGGTACGTTGATTGCCGGGCCGTTTGCCTCGCGTATTTGCGGCGAGTTCGGCGCCGAAGTGATCAAGATCGAGTCGCCAGACGGCGGTGATCCTCTGCGTAAATGGCGAAAACTGTACGAAGGCACTTCGCTGTGGTGGTTCGTCCAGGCGCGCAACAAAAAATCTCTGACGCTGAATCTCAAGCATCCTGACGGTTTGGCGATCCTGAAAAAATTGCTCAGCGAAGCCGACATCCTCATCGAGAACTTCCGCCCCGGCGTGCTGGAAAAACTGGGCCTGAGCTGGGAAACCCTGCACGCGCTGAACCCGAAACTGGTGATGGTGCGCCTGTCCGGTTTCGGTCAGACCGGACCAATGAAAGATCAGCCAGGCTTCGGCGCGGTTGGCGAGTCCATGGGCGGTCTGCGCTACATCACCGGTTTCGAAGACCGGCCGCCGGTGCGCACCGGCATTTCCATCGGCGATTCGATTGCCGCGCTGTGGGGTGTGATCGGCGCGCTGATGGCGCTGCGTCATCGCGAAGTCAACGGCGGCCTTGGCCAAGTCGTTGACGTGGCGCTGTATGAAGCGATTTTCGCAATGATGGAAAGCATGGTGCCGGAATTCGACGTGTTCGGTTTTATCCGCGAGCGCAGCGGCAACATCATGCCCGGCATCACGCCCTCTTCGATTCACACCAGCGCTGACGGCAAGCATGTGCAGATCGGCGCCAACGGTGACGCGATCTTCAAACGTTTCATGCTGATCATCGGCCGCGACGATCTGGCCAACGATCCGACATTGGCCAGCAACGACGGACGCGATAATCGCCGCGACGAGCTGTATGGCGTGATTGATCGCTGGGTCAATTCGCTGCCGCTGCAAAGCGTGCTCGACCTGCTCAATCAGGCCGAGGTACCGGCCAGCCGGATCTTCAGTGCCGAGGACATGTTCAACGATCCGCAGTATCTGGCCCGGGAGATGTTCCTGCACGCCAAACTGCCCGACGGCAAAGATTTCAAGATGCCGGGCATCGTGCCGAAACTCTCTGAGACACCGGGCAGTTCAGAATGGGTCGGACCGCAACTGGGTGAACACAATGCGCAGGTACTTCACGACCTCGGCTACGACGAGAGACAGATCGCCAAGCTGCGTGAAGACGGAGCCATTTAAGCTGAAACACCGGCAGACATCGCACGCCAACCGCGCCCACCATTGGTGGACGTGGCGGCTGTTCGGCCTGTTGTTTTTGCTCGCCCTGTCGACCGGAGCGCAAGCGAAACCGACGCTGATCTGGTTGCTGCGCGACTTGCCGCCACTGACCATTTTCGAAGGCCCGAAAAAGGGCCAGGGCGTGATCGACCAACTGATGCCGTTGCTGATCGCCGGCATGCCGCAATACGAACACACGCTGATGCGGGTCAATCGCGCCCGTGGTCTGCAGATGCTCCATGAAAACCCGTTTGCCTGTGACCCCGCGCTGCTGTGGAACAAGGAGCGCGCGCAGTGGGTGGCGTATTCGATCCCGGCGATTCGCGCCGTGAGCAATGGCCTGGTGGTGCGCCAGCAAGATCGCTCGGTGCTCGAACCGTATCTGGTCGACGGTGAAGTGGACCTGGCGGCGCTGCTGGCCGCTACGGAGCGCAAAGTTGGTGTGGTGGCGGAACGCAGCTACGGCGAGTTCATCGACACCCTTTTGCATCAAGCGCCCAGCGGTGCGTTGACTGCGCATTACGGCAACGATGCGCTGACCAATCTGCTGTCGATGCAGCGCCTCGGTCGGTTGCAGGTGGTGTTGGGCTATTGGCCGGAGATTCGCTATCAGGCGAAACAGGCACAGATCAATGAAGATGAACTGGAGTTCTATCCGATTCAGGGCAATGGGAAGTATCTGTCAGGCTACGTCGCCTGTTCCGACACCACGCAAGGCCGCCAGGCCATCAGCGAGATCAATCATCTGCTGCGCACCCTGCCGCATGAACACCTGAATCAGCTCTACGCCGCTTGGCTGGATCCCGACAGACGTGAGGATTATCTGGAACAGGCCCGCACATTCTTCGAACGCCAGGCTGCGCAGTAGGCAAATCGCAGACAAAAGAAACCCCGAGAAGTGGGGAGACGACTCGGGGTTAAACGTGGCCTACATAAAGACCCGTAGCAGCAAGCGACAAGCACCGGAGCACAATGCTTGATCCTGCTGTTACGTGGTCTGACTGACAGGGATGCAGGAAGGTTCCCACAAAAAATATTTCATCTTTACAGCGTCGCACGTTTGTCCAGTGCGGCATTGCGCAAGGCCGCGATCACACAAGGCTCCAGCCGTCCTTCAGCAATCAGAACGTCGCGGTGCAAGCCGTCAACGACATCGGTCAACTGGCGCTTGTCGGTCAACTGTGCCTGATTGAATTCGCGTTCAACCACGATGGCGCCGTGACTGTTCTTCAAGGTCACCAGGCATTCGCCATGGGAACCGCTTGGAGACAACGAAACCTGATACGGGCTCAGAGCCTCACCGAGCAATAGACTGATACTTTCCATCTCGATCTCCACTCAATAGTCCGAAAACTGTGTGCCTGGGGCGTGTTCACAATAAATGACCACCGGCCCGAGAAGAAAGTTCTGCATACCGATTGCCCCATTCCTGGAGTGTCACCGGTCTGTCAGAGCATGCACGGCGAAGATGACAGAAAAATAACCGTACCCGTCAAACCCGCACGGGTGGCGAAGCGGCGATCAGGTAGCTATCGAGCAAACCGCGCATCAGTACCGCCGACACCGGGGTTTGCAGGCGGCCCAACAGCCGCACTTTGTGTTCGTTCAGCAAGGGGTCGAGATCGTTCAGCAGGCTTGGCGCGACCGTTCCCAGCAGGATCAGCGCGCGTGCCTCCTGCTGAACCGCCAGATGCTGGATCAGCGCCAGGCCATCGCCGCCCTTGAGCTGCGGATCGCAAATGGCGATATCGACCACGCCGCGATGGCCCAATGAAGACAGGGCCGACGCCAGCGACGGCGCCGTCAGCACGTCATAGATGCCAATGGCATTGAGCATTTGATGCAATGCCATCAGCTGGAACGGATTGGGTTCAAGTATCAGGACTTTAAGCGAGCGCATAAGCGGCCTCTGAAGCGACAATCGCGGACTCTCACCGCAGTGGTTGTCACTCTAGGGCAGCCGTCCTAAGCCTCCCATCGGAAAAGTAGCCGCGTCGTATAGGACATTTCCCATCTTCAATACAGACATCGGCACCCGCTCTCTGTGCGGCGCTGGGTGATGTCCGTCCAGCCACCCAAAAGCCCACGCAATTTACCGTCGGCACTGTAGAACGGCACCGTCCACTGATAGACCTCACGGGTACCGCTCTTGAACTGCAATCGCCGTTTGCTGAAGCGCGACTTGCGCGTGCGCAACTGCACCATGAACTCATCGTGCAACATCAGCGCCGTGGCTTCAGGCAACGCGTTGACTTCAATCAGCAGCCGCCCCAGCACTTGATCCAGTCGAACCGAGAGCGCTTCCTCATAGCTACGATTGCACATGATCAGCCGCCCTTGCAGATCACGGACGAACACAGGGTCCGGCATGGAGTCGATCAATGCATGCTGAAATGCCAGTTGATCGCCCAGATCCTTTTCCGCCGCGCGCCGCAGCTTGATCACGGCGGTCAGACGCCGATTCCATATCAGCGACAGCAGGCCGAACACGCCAAGCCCGCCCATTGCCCAGCAACCCCATTCAAGCATCTGCTGCCAGACTGACGGCACGGGCGCCGGTGCAATACCTTCCAGCCATTTCAGGCGGATCGCCCGCAATTCGGCTGCGGGAAACGCCTCAAGGGCCTTGTTGAGAATACTCAGCAGCACAGGCATGCCTTTGCGCACGGCCAGGTTATCCGCTTCCCATTTGCCCTCGACCAGACCGCCGACCTTGAGCAAACCCAGCGGGTAAAGCTGCGCGCCAATTTCGTTTTCGATGGTGGCGTAGGCTTCACCGCTTTCAACCAGCGCCCGCGCCTCGGCGTAAGTCTTGACCGAGCGAATCTCGATCGAGGGAAAGTCACGCCTGATCATGTCTTCCAGCGCATGCCGGGCCGGTAGCACCAGCACGCGTTTGCTCAACTGCTCGAAGGCATCCAGCCGAGGTGCGTCAGCGCGGCCGACAAACACCCAGCCCGCGCCACCGAACGCATGGCTGTAATCGAGGAATGCCTTGCGCTCCTCGCTCATGGCCAGGGTCGTACTGATATCGGCCGCGCCGCTCTCCAGACGTTCAAGCATGTGATCAGTGGAAAATGACTCCTGATGCACAAACTGCAGCCCGGTCATCGCCGTGACGCGCTTGAGCACGTCGTTGTTCAAGCCGCTCCACTGCCCGTGCTCATCCTGAAACAGATACAACGGATACTGCACCGACGTCACCGTCACTTTGGGGTTGTCGCGAATCCATTGACGCTCGTGTGCAGCCAGTTCGATGGGCTGGACTCTGGACGCCCCGGCATCATCGTGCAGCGCCAGTTGCGCCGCCACGCTGCAGCGCATCAACGCCAATAATCCGAACATGAACAACACACCCAGTGCCGGTTTCAAACCTCTATAAAACAGCATTGCCACTTCCTTCGTGATCGACTCACCCGTCCTTCGTGGGTGAAAACCCGAGCAGTGTGGCAGCAGAAACAAAAAAGCCCGTCAGGAGACGGGCTTCAAAATGTGACAGGTTTTACTGGCTTAAAGCGGCTTGCCGCGGTTGCCATGCTGGCTGACAAAGGCTTGCACGGCTTTCAGCTCGTTTGGCAGAACGGTGCAACGCTCGTTTCGCTCAAACAAATCAGAAAGATGTGCAGGTAGCTCGAGCGCTTTTCCTACGCCGGCTTTCTCCACTGCATCCGGGAATTTCACCGGATGCGCGGTGCCGAGGATCACCATCGGGATGTCCAGGTTGCGTCGGCATTCGCGTGCAGCCTTGACGCCGATCGCGGTGTGCGGATCCAGCACTTCACCGGTCTGCTCGTAGACTTCGGCGATGGTTTCGCAAGTCTGCGCGTCGTCCACGGCCAGCGAATCGAACAGTTTGCGCGCTTCGGTCCAGCGCTCTTGCTCGACGCTGAAACCACCACCTTGCTTGAACGTGTCCATCAGGCCGGCGATCGCTGCGCCGTTGCGACCGTGCAGGTCGAACAGCAGGCGTTCGAAGTTCGACGAGACCATGATGTCCATCGACGGCGACAGCGTGGCGTGCAGAGTGTCCTTGACGTACTGATTGCCACTCATGAAGCGGTGCAGGATGTCGTTGCGGTTGGTGGCGACGATCAACTGGTTGATCGGCAGGCCCATGTTGCGCGCCAGGTAACCGGCGAAGATATCGCCGAAGTTGCCGGTCGGCACCGAGAACGACACCGAACGCGCCGGGCCGCCCAACTGCAGGGCCGCGTGGAAGTAGTAGACGATCTGGGCCATGATCCGCGCCCAGTTGATCGAGTTCACCGCCACCAGGCGCGTGCCTTTGAGGAAGCTCTGGTCAGCGAAGCTGTTCTTGACCATTTCCTGGCAGTCATCGAAGTTGCCTTCGATGGCGATGTTGTGGATGTTCTCGCCGAAAATCGTGGTCATCTGCCGGCGCTGCACTTCGGACACACGGTTGTGCGGGTGCAAGATGAAGATGTCGACGTTTTCGCAGTGCTTGCAGCCTTCGATGGCGGCCGAACCGGTGTCACCGGAGGTGGCGCCGACGATTACGACGCGCTCGCCGCGCTTTTCCAGCACGTAGTCGAGCAGACGACCGAGCAGTTGCAGGGCGAAGTCCTTGAACGCCAGGGTCGGGCCGTGGAACAGTTCCAGCACCCATTCGTTGCCGTTCAGCTGACGTAGCGGCGCCACGGCGCTATGGGCGAACACGCCGTAGGTTTCTTCAAGGATCTTTTTGAAATCGGCGTCCGGAATGCTGCCGGTGACGAACGGGCGCATGACGCGGAAAGCCAGCTCGTGATACGGCAGGCCGGCCCAGGAAGCGATTTCTTCCTGGGTGAAACGTGGCAGGTTTTCCGGAACGTACAGACCGCCGTCGGTCGCCAGACCAGCCAGCAGGACGTCTTCGAAATTCAGGGCCGGTGCCTGGCCGCGGGTACTGATATAACGCATGATTTCAAACCTTCGGTTTGAGCTTCAAGCTACGAGCTATAAGCTGCAAGTAAAAGCCAGACCGCTTTTCTCTTGCAGCTTGCAGCTCGAAGCTTGCAGCTGCTTCTGTTTAGTTCAGGTGCTCGACGCGGATCCGGACAACCGGACCATTGACGCCGGCCAGCGCTTCGAGGGCGGCGATGGCATCGTTGATGCGCTGCTCGACCACACGGTGGGTCAGCAGGATCATTGGCACCAGACCGTCGTGTTCCTCGACTTCCTTCTGCATGATCGACTCGATGTTGATGCCGCGCTCCGAGAGGATGCTCGCCACCTGAGCGAGTACGCCCGGATGGTCCTTGGCCTGAATGCGCAGGTAGTACGCGCTTTCGCAGGCTTCGATCGGCAGGATCGGATGGGCCGACAGCGAGTCCGGCTGGAAGGCCAGATGCGGCACGCGGTTTTCCGGATCGGAAGTCATGGCGCGAACCACGTCGACCAGATCGGCGATCACCGACGAAGCGGTTGGCTCCATGCCGGCGCCAGCGCCGTAGAACAGTGTCGAACCGGCGGCGTCACCGTTGACCATCACCGCGTTCATCACGCCGTTGACGTTGGCGATCAGGCGATCGGCCGGGATCAGCGTCGGGTGTACGCGCAACTCGATGCCGGCGGCAGTGCTGCGCGCCACACCGAGGTGCTTGATGCGGTAGCCCAGCGCTTCGGCGTAGTTGACGTCAGCGGTGGTCAGCTTGGTGATACCTTCGGTGTAAGCCTTGTCGAATTGCAGCGGAATGCCGAAGGCGATGGAGGCCAGAATCGTCAGTTTGTGCGCGGCGTCGATGCCTTCAACGTCGAAGGTCGGATCGGCTTCGGCGTAACCCAGTGCCTGCGCTTCGGCCAGCACGTCTTCGAAGGTACGGCCCTTCTCACGCATTTCGGTGAGGATGAAGTTACCGGTGCCGTTGATGATCCCGGCGACCCAGTTGATGCGGTTGGCGGACAGACCTTCACGGATCGCCTTGATCACCGGAATGCCACCGGCCACAGCCGCTTCGAACGCCACGATCACGCCTTTCTCGCGAGCCTTGGCGAAAATTTCATTACCGTGAACGGCAATCAGAGCCTTGTTCGCGGTGACCACATGCTTGCCATTCTCGATGGCCTTGAGTACCAGCTCGCGGGCAACGGTGTAGCCGCCCATCAGCTCTATGACGATGTCGATCTCAGGGTTCGTGGCCACTTCGAAGACATCGTTGGTAATCGCAATACCGGTCGTCTGGAACTGAGGCTTTGGCGTGCGCATGGCAATTTGTGCCACTTCGATTCCACGCCCGGCACGACGAGCAATTTCCTCGGCGTTGCGCTGAAGTACGTTGAAGGTACCGCCACCGACGGTCCCTAACCCACAGATGCCTACTTTGACCGGATTCACTGTGAACTCCCCATAAAACGGCCGACGCGGGGTCGGCCGGAAAACAACCGCGTGCTCGCGGCTCTCTATTGATGGCCCGGCGATGTGGCTGCCGGACCATGATCGTCACGGTTGACCGTGACGATGCGAATTTACTTCGCGCCCAGCGCCAGTTTGGCGACTTGTGGCGCAGGCTGGTAGCCCGGAATCACTTGTCCGTCAGCCAAAACGATGGCCGGTGTACCGTTCACGCCGATCGACTGACCGAGGGCGAACTGTTTGGAAACCGGGTTATCGCACTTGGCGGCCTTGATTTCCTTGCCATCGACCATTTTGTCCATGGCGGCTTTCTTGTCTTTCGAGCACCACACGGCTTGCAGTTGCTCGTCACCCGGCGAGTTCAAACCCTGACGCGGAAACGCAACGTAGCGTACTTCAATGCCGCGCTTGTTCAGCTCAGGCACTTCGGCGTGCAGCTTGTGGCAGTACGGGCAGGTGGTGTCGGTGAACACGGTGATGTGCGATTTGGTCTCGCCCACGGCCGGATAAACCACGGTTTCGGCCACCGGGATAGCGTTGATCAGTTTGGAGATGCCCAGGCGTTCGGTCTTCTCGGTCAGGTTGACCGGTTTGCCATCCTTGAGCTGGAACAGGTAACCCTGAACGATGTACTGGCCATCGGCGCTGGCGTAGAGCACACGGCTGCCCTTGAGCTTGACTTCGTACATGCCCGGCAACGGGCTGGCACTGATGCTTTCTACCGGAACCTCGAGTTCGAGTTTTTCCAGGCTTTGACGAATCGCTTTGTCGGCCGCGTCATCGGCGACGGCAAAGGTGCTGACCAACGCAATGGCTGCGGCGGCGAAAATCTGGGTCAGACGCATGAGAACTCCTGAAGGCGGACAAATGGAACGATCAGAACGCCCGTGCCGGAACACCGGGTCATAACCGTCCATCGTGCAAACCGGCAAAGCCTAACACATAAGGCCACGGTGGCCGAATGCGCCTGTCGCCACACTTTCAGGACTGCACAGATCCTTGTGGGAGCGAGCCTGCTCGCGAAAGCGGTGTGTCAGCTAAATGAACGCTGACTGACACTCCCTCTTCGCGAGCAGGCTCGCTCCCACAGAATTTTTTGTTCAGCCTCTTGGGTGATGTTTGGCGTGCAGGTCTTGCAGCCGGGCGCGGGCGACGTGGGTGTAGATCTGCGTGGTGGAAAGGTCGCTGTGGCCGAGCAGCATCTGCACCACACGCAAATCTGCGCCATGGTTGAGCAGGTGCGTGGCAAACGCGTGACGCAAGGTATGCGGCGACAGCGACTTGCCGATCCCGGCGACCTTGGCCTGATGCTTGATGCGGTGCCAGAAGGTCTGGCGAGTCATCTGCTCGCCGCGCTGACTGGGAAACAGCACATCACTGGGCCGCCCACCGAGCAGTTCGCCACGACCATCGCGCATGTAGCGCTCAATCCAGACAATCGCCTCCTCGCCCATCGGCACCAACCGTTCCTTGCTGCCTTTGCCCATTACTCGTAATACGCCCTGGCGCAGATTGACCTGTTCCAGTGTCAGGCTGACCAGTTCGGTCACGCGCAGGCCACAGGCATACAACACTTCAAGCATGGCGCGGTCACGCTGGCCGATGGCTTCGCTCAGGTCCGGTGCCTTGAGCAGCGCCTCGACGTCGGCTTCCGACAAGGACTTGGGCAGTGGCCTACCGAGTTGCGGCATGTCGACGCGCAACGTCGGGTCGACGCTGATCAGCTTTTCCCGCAGCAGATAGCGATAAAAGCCACGCACACCGGAGAGAAATCTCGCCGTGGAACGCGGTTTGTAGTTTTGCTCAAGACGCCAGGCCAGATGATCGAGGATCAGTTCGCGACCGGCGTTGATCAACTCAAGGTTTTTCTCCTGCAGCCAGCCATTGAACAGCGCCAGATCGCTGCGATAGGCGCCGCGGGTGTTGTCGGACAGGCCCTTCTCCAGCCATAAAGCGTCGAGGAATTGGTCAATCAATGGATGGTCGATGGCAGGCATGGGCGCTCAAGACACGCGACCTTGAGGCCGACGCGCAAATGTAGAGTGAACTGTAGGAATGGACGCTAGTCTTTCATAGCCCGCTATTTCAAGGAACAGGGAGCATCAATGAACGAGCAGCAAATTCTACTGGCATTTGGCGGGATTGGCGCGGCGGCGCTGGGGTGCCAATGGCTGGCCTGGCGCCTGAAGCTGCCGGCGATTCTGTTCCTGTTGCTGACCGGTATTCTGGTCGGCCCGGTGCTGGGCTGGCTCGACCCACAGGAAATGTTCGGGCCGCTGCTGATGCCGTTGGTGTCGCTGGCCGTGGCGCTGATTCTGTTCGAGGGCAGCCTGACCCTGCACCTGTCGGAATGGAAGGAGATCGGCAGCGTCGTCCATCGTTTGGTGACCCTTGGCGCGATTTCGACCTGGATCGTTATCGCGGTGGCTACGCACTTCCTGCTCGGTTTCGACTGGATGTTGGCCATCCTGTTCGGCAGCCTGACGCTGGTGACCGGGCCGACGGTGATTGTGCCGATGCTGCGCGTGGTGCGGCCGAAAGCCTCGATTGCCAACATTCTGCGCTGGGAAGGCATCGTCATCGACCCGATCGGCGCCCTCCTCGCCGTGGTGGTTTACAGCTTCATCATTGCCAGCGCTGAAGGTCATGGCCTCAAGCAGAGCCTGTTCACTTTTGGCGGCGTGATTGTCTGTGGCGCGGTGTTCGGGATTGTCGGCGGTTGGTTGCTCGGCACGGTGATCCGCCGGCAATGGCTGCCGGAGTATCTGCATAACCTCGCCTCGCTGGCGGCGGTGCTGGGGATTTTCATTGCTTCGAACACCGTGATGCACGAGTCCGGTCTGTTGGCGGTGACGCTGATGGGCATGTGGCTGGCGAACATGAAAGGCGTGGATGTACGGCACATCCTGCACTTCAAGGAGAACCTCAGCGTGCTGCTGATTTCCGGGTTGTTCATTTTGCTCGCGGCGCGGCTGGATCTGTACGCATTGATCGGACTGGGGCCGCTGGTGTTGATTCTGCTGCTGGTGATTCAGTTGATCGCCCGGCCGCTGAACGTGTTGCTCAGTACCGCGGGCTCCAGCCTGAGCTGGCGTGAGCGGGCATTGCTGTGCTGGATTGCGCCACGCGGGATTGTCGCGGCGGCGGTCTCGGCGATTTTCGCGATTCGCCTGCATGAAGCCGGACATGAGGGGGCGCTGCTGCTGGTGCCGCTGACCTTCGCGGTGATTATCGGCACCGTCGTGCTGCAGAGCGCCACGGCACGACCGCTGGCTCGCCTGTTGAAGGTTGCAGAACCGGCGCCGAGCGGTTTTCTGATCGTCGGTGCCAACGGCCCCGCGCGGGAGCTGGGCAAATCGCTGCAGCAACTGGGCAGCCGCGTGCTGCTGACCGATTCGAGCTGGGAAAACATTCGCGCTGCACGCATGGAAGGTTTGCCGACGTATTTCGGCAACCCGGCCTCGCAACATGCCGATGCGCATCTGGACCTGGTCGGGCTCGGGCATTTGCTGGCGCTGTCGCCTTCGGGTGAGCTGAATACCTTGGCGGCAATGCGCTTTCGGCATGACTTCGGCCATCAGCGCTTGTTTGGGTTGGCCAGTGGTCATGAGAGTCGGCGCAGCGATAAACATCGGGCGAGTCTGGAACATCGCGGCAATCAGTTGGGCAGCGAGGCGTTTACCTACGCGAAACTGGCCAGTCAGATGGGCCAGGGCGCCGAGTTGTACAGCACGACGCTGACGGATGGATTCGGCTGGGAGGATTACCGCGCACTGCATGGGAATCGCGCGACGTTGTTGTTCATGCGCGATGACAGTGGCTGGGTGCATGTGGTGACGCCGGAGACGGCGGTGAAGCCTGGTGCGGGGTGGACGTTGCTGGCCTTGATTCAGCCGGAGGCCAGCGGCGTCTGAGCTGACGCCTTCGCGAGCAGGCTCGCTCCCACAGGTTCTGTGCCGGACACAAATGTTATGTTTACCCCGATCACTGTGGGAGCGAGCCTGCTCGCGAATGGCGCGACTGGCTATCAGATCAGGCAGCAAACCCTGGCAGCACCGGCACTGGCCGCTTGTCATCATCAATGGCGACAAAGCTGAACTGCCCATGAATCGCCTTCTCGCGGCCATCACAGCTCATGCTCTCAACAAACACTTCCACCTCGACCTTGAGGCTGGTGTTGCCGACCTTGATCACCTTTCCCACCAGCTCAACGATGGACCCTGCCGGGATCGCATGATTGAAGTCGATGCGGTCGGTGGACACGGTCACTAGTGGCAAGCGGCAGAAGCGCGTGGCGGTGATGAACGACACTTCGTCCATCCATGCGAGCGCGGTGCCGCCGAACAGGGTGTTGTGGTGATTGGTGGTCGGCGGGAAGACGGCTTTGGTCACGCGGGTCACCGAGAGTTCGGTGCGGCGTTCGATTTCCTGGTCGCGGAGGGTCATGGCAATTGCTGCTCGTGTATACGGGTGCCGAGCAAAGCAAGATCAAAAGATCGCAGCCTTCGGCAGCTCCTACAGGGGAATGGGAGGAATTTCGGGCAACAAAAAAGCAGCCCGTAGGCTGCTTTTTTCTGCATCGGAAGCTGGACTTAAGCCAGTTTTTCCTTGATGCGAGCTGCTTTACCCGACAGGTCGCGCAGGTAGTACAGCTTGGCTTTACGTACGTCACCGCGACGTTTGACAGCCATGCTGTCGATCTGCGGGGAGTAGGTCTGGAAAGTACGTTCTACGCCAACACCGTTGGAGATTTTACGAACGGTGAACGCACTGTTCACGCCGCGGTTACGCTTGGCGATTACAACGCCTTCGAACGCTTGCAGACGGGAACGATCGCCTTCCTTCACTTTCACCTGAACGACAATAGTGTCGCCTGGGGCGAAGGTAGGGATTTCTTTGGTCATCTGCTCTGCTTCGAGTGCAAGGATGATTTTGTTGGTCATGCTGTGCTCCTAAGGTAAATCGTTCGATCTACCATCGATACGTTGTTAACTATCGTCCCGCTCGCGGATGTATTCCTCGAGCAGCTTCTTCTCTTCTCCAGAAAGCGAGCGGCTTTCCAGAAGATCGGCGCGTCGTTCAAAGGTCCTACCAAGGGACTGCTGTAAACGCCAACGCCGGATATGCGCGTGATTGCCACTCAGCAACACGTCGGGAACACGCTGATCCGCATACACCTCAGGTCGGGTGTAGTGCGGGCAATCCAGCAGACCATCCGTAAAGGAATCTTCCTCAGCGGAATCCGCATGCCCTAAAGCTCCAGGCAGCAGTCGTGTAACCGCATCGATCAGGACCATCGCCGGCAGCTCGCCGCCAGACAGTACATAGTCGCCAATCGACCACTCTTCATCGACATGAGCCTCAATAAAGCGCTCGTCAATGCCTTCATAGCGGCCGGCAATCAGGATCAATGCATCCGATTGTGCCAACTCGCGTACCGCCGACTGAGTCAGTTGACGGCCTTGGGGGGACAGGTAAATCACCTTCGCCGCCTCCCCGGCTGCTGCCTTGGCCTGAACCAGAGCATCTTCCAGGGGCTTGATCTTCATCACCATGCCCGGACCACCGCCAAACGGGCGATCGTCCACAGTGTGATGCCGATCCGTCGTGTAGTTCCGCGGATTCCAACAGGTCAGCTGCAAGAGCCCCTGTTTGACCGCACGACTGGTGATGCCGTAGTCGCCGATGGCGGAAAACATCTCGGGAAACAAACTGATCACTTCTACGCGCAAATTAGCCACGTTTAGAAGTCCGCGTCCCAATCCACCTTCATCTCGCCCGCTGCCAGATCGATTGCCAACACGCATTGCTCCGTATAGGGCAACAGACGTTCGCGATCATCCAGGCTGCCAGCGCAAGGCTTGACGACCATTACATCATTGGCGCCGGTTTCCAGAAGATGATCGATCTTCCCGAGCAATTGCCCCAGTTGATCAATAACCTTCAGACCTTCCAGCTGGTACCAGTAGTACTCGCCTTCGGTCAATTCAGCGAACAGATTGCGCGGCACGCAGATCTCATAACCGGCCAGAAGACGAGCTTCTTCACGATCATCAAGACCCTTGAGCTTTGCGACCAGGAACTTGTCGCTCCCACGTCCACTGACCAGCTCGACCTGTTTGACATTGCCTTCGCGCTTGAGCGTCCAGGTTTTGTACTGCAACAGGTTTTCAGTCGGATCAGTAAAGGAATAAACCTTCACTTCGCCGCGAACGCCATGAACAGAATAAATTTTGCCAATAACGATCAAATCATCGGCAACAGCAGGCGTCGCGTTCATATTGCTCAGGCCGCAGCCTTTGCAGATTCCTTCAGCAACTGAGCAACACGCTCAGAAGGCTGTGCACCAACGCTCAGCCAGTAGGCTACGCGCTCTTGGTTCACGGACAGACGGATTTCCTGACCACGGGCAACAGGGTTGAAGAAACCAACCTGTTCTTTGTGGGAGCCGTCACGCGGGTTACGCGAGTCGGTTACGGTCAGGTGGTAAAACGGGCGCTTTTTGGAGCCGCCAAGGGCAAGACGGATTGTTAGCATGTGAACATCGTTCCTGTAGTCGGTGCTGCAAATCTAAATGCACAGCGGGCATGGGTGCCCGAAAGGCCGCATATTCTAAGGAATATCCGGACTTTTGCAAATGACTTTTTCCGGCGCCTATGGCATGCCGTGCAGATCTGCATATAGAGCCGTCGATGAAAACGGCCAGTCAGCTCCCGCCGAGTGCGGGTTTGCTGTTGATCCTGCGTCCTTGCAGGGTCTGCGCCGGTGCGACGACCGGCGAAGTCTTTACATCTTTGGCATGCCGCCGCCGGGCAACATTCCGCCCATGCCGCGCATCATTTTCGCCATTCCGCCTTTGGCGGTGAATTTCTTCATCATCTTCTGCATCTGCTTGTGCTGCTTGATCAAGCGACCGATGTCCTGCACCTGAGTGCCGGAACCCATGGCGATCCGACGTTTGCGCGAACCGCTGATCAGCTCAGGGTCGCGGCGCTCGGCCGGGGTCATGGAATTGATGATGGCTTCCATCTGTTTGAATTGTTTCTCTGCGGCGTTCTGGGCATTGCCCATTTGCGACAGGTTGACGCCACCGATGCTCGGCAGTTTGTCCATGAGCCCGCCGAGGCCGCCCATGTTCTTCATCTGTTGCAGCTGATCGCGGAAGTCTTCGAGGTCGAAGCCCTTGCCCTTCTTCAGCTTCTTGGCCAGTTTGTCGGCCTTGTCTTTGTCGAGGGTCGCTTCGGCCTGTTCGATCAGGCTGAGCACGTCGCCCATGCCGAGAATGCGCGAGGCGATGCGCTCAGGGTGGAACGGATCGAGCGCTTCGCTCTTCTCGCCCATACCGATGAACTTGATCGGCTTGCCGGTGATAGCACGTACCGACAATGCAGCACCGCCACGGGCGTCGCCGTCGACCTTGGTCAGGATCACACCGGTCAGCGGCAGCGCATCACCGAAGGCCTTGGCCGTGTTGGCGGCGTCCTGGCCGGTCATGGCGTCGACCACGAACAGGGTTTCGACCGGGTTGATCGCGGCGTGCAGCGCCTTGATCTCGCCCATCATCTCTTCGTCGATGTGCAGACGACCCGCGGTGTCGACGATGACCACGTCGATGAACTTCAGTTTTGCTTCTTTAATAGCTGCGGTGGCGATGTCGACCGGCTTCTGGCTCAGGTCGGACGGGAAGAACGTCACGCCGATGTCGTTGGCCAGGGTTTCCAGCTGTTTAATAGCAGCAGGACGGTAAACGTCCGCCGACACGACCATGACCGACTTCTTCTTGCGCTCTTTAAGGAAGCGCGCCAGTTTGCCAGCGGTGGTGGTTTTACCGGCGCCCTGCAGACCGGCCATCAGAATCACGGCAGGCGGTACGGCGCTCAGGTTCAAATCTTCGTTGGCCGCGCCCATCAGGCTTTCGAGCTCAGCCTGGACGATCTTCACGAATGCCTGGCCCGGCGTCAGGCTGCGCGACACCTCGGTGCCGACAGCGCGCTCCTTGACCGAATTGACGAAGTCCTTGACCACCGGCAGGGCGACGTCGGCTTCGAGCAACGCCATGCGCACTTCACGCAGGGTGTCTTTGATATTGTCCTCGGTCAGCTTCGCCTTGCCGGTGACATGGCGCAGCGTCTGCGAGAGACGGTCGGTTAAGTTTTCAAACATTGCGCGATCCTTTCAGGCCCTGTGTAGACCGGGATAATGGCGGCCCAGACCGGAATCAACATGTGCTCGGCGAGCCTGCGGCGTGGGCAGGTCGCGGATTATAGCGAAGACTGCGCCCGGCGGACACCTCGCTGTCAGCTTCCTGAGTCTTTCGTGCCATGGCGGTTCTATGCCAAACTCAGCCCCTTTCGGGCCTGCCTAACAGGATTTATGCTCCCCTTGTCACCCAGTTTATTGACCACCCTCGCCGCCGCCCTTCTGTATGCCGCTGCGACCCTTTATCAGAGCACTCGTCTGGCCACTGGCGCCAAGGCGAACAAACGCCTGCTGGTTAGCCTCGGCGCTCTCGCCGTGGCGGCCCACGCCGCGAGCCTGCTCACGCATTTGCTGACGCCAATCGGTCTGGGCCTGGACTTCTTCAGCGCCTCGAGCCTGATCGCGGCGGCGGTGATCGCCCTGACGTTGATCGCCTGCTCGCGGATCCCGGTGGAAAACCTGCTGGTGTTGCTGTTCCCGCTCGGCGCAATCACCGTGCTGCTGGCGCAGTTCGCGCCGACCGGCACGGTGCAGATCATCGATGAAGAGCCAGGCATCCTCGCGCACATTCTGTTGTCGATCCTCGCCTACGGCATGTTCACCATCGCGGTGTTCCAGGCCTTGTTGCTGCTGGTGCAAGACCACCAACTCAAGCACAAGCACCCGTCCGGGCTGATCAAGAACTTCCCGCCGCTGCAAACCATGGAAAGCCTGCTGTTTGGCTTCCTCTGGGCCGGCTGGACGCTGCTGTCGCTGTCGCTGATTTCCGGCTGGCTGTTCGTCGAGAACCTGTTCGCCCAGCATCTGGTGCACAAGACCCTACTGGCCTGCCTGGCGTGGATCGTGTTCAGCGTACTGCTGTGGGGCCGCAATCGTCTCGGCTGGCGCGGTCACAAGGCGATTCGCTGGACCCTCGCCGGTTTCTGTTTGCTGATGTTGGCGTATTTCGGCAGCAAACTGGTTCGTGAATACATCCTGCACATCTGACGGGCGGCATAAATGGACGGTTTGCCCTTAGGGCCGATGCTCGCGGTATTTGTCCTGCTGATTTTGTGGTCAGGGCTGTTTACCGCCGTCGAAATCGCGCAACAGCACCTGCTCGCGCAGCGCACCGCCTCGCGCGCCAGCGACAAACCGCTGGCGAAGCTGAGCTTTCCGCTCGACAGCCTGATTCTCTGCAATACCTTGTGCCGTGCGCTCGCTGTGGTGATTGCGACGCTGCTGGCAATTTTTCTCTGCGAAGAAAACGGCCCGTGGGCGGCATGCCTCGGTGCGGGTGCGATCCTGCTGGTGTTTGCCGATTACTTCCCGCGTACCGTCGCCCAGCGTTATCCCGACGCAGTGCTGGCGTTCGGCAATACCTTGCTGGCCGTGCCGCTGAAGATTGTTTATCCGTTTGCCTGGCTGTTCAGCCGTATCAGCGGTTTGCTGATGAGCCCGTTTGCCCGCAAAGTTCAGGTCGTGCAGCAAAGCGAAGATGACTCGCCCGCCGATCGCTACGACGATCCAGAGCATCCGGTTCGCGCGCACCCGGTTTCCGGCATTCATGCGCTGGACAACATCACGGTCAACGACATTCTGGTGCCGCGCAGTGACGTCGACGGCATCAACCTCGACGATTCGATCGAAGAGATCATTGAGCAACTGCGTCACAACAAACGTACGCGCCTGCCGGTTTTTCACAGCGACATCAATCAGGTTGAAGCGGTGCTCAACACCCGGCAGATCCGCCATCTGCTGAGCAACGGAGATCTGACGCTCGAAGCCTTGCTGGCCGCCAGTTACGAGCCGTACTTCGTGCCGGAAAGCACGCCGCTGCAACTGCAACTGCTGAACTTCCATAAACAGCAGCGGCGGCTCGGCATGGTGGTCGACGAGTACGGTGAAGTGCTCGGCATCGTTACGCTGGAAGATATTCTCGAAGAAATCGTTGGCGAATTCGAAAGCGAGCACAGCCTCGATAATCCGCACATTCATCCGCAGGGCGACGGGCGCATGGTGATTGATGGCACCGCGTCGATCCGCGAATTGAACAAATGCCTCGGCTGGCATTTGCCGAGCGATGGTCCGAAAACGCTGAATGGTCTGGTGACTGAGGCGTTGGAGACGATTCCGGAAAGTGCGGTTTGCTTGAAGATCGGGCGTTATCGCCTGGAGATTCTTGAAACTGAGGAGAACCGGGTGAGCAAGGTGTTGATCTGGCATACCTCTTCTGTGCCAGCCCTGGTGCCTGCCAGGTAAAAGATCAAAAGATCGCAGCCTTCGGCAGCTCCTACCCTGCGATCTTTGCTCTTGTTTGATTGTTAGCCCCCTTCCTATAATCGAATCAGCTTACCCAAGCCCCGCCAAACCGCGTGCTTACCCCGCACACAACAGGTTTCGGCTATTTCCGCTGTACTCCGGCGACTGTTCCTACCTGCAACAGCGACCGCGCCTCATCCCACATCCCTGGGTGTTCGACCATAATAATTCGCTCCAACGGAGCTCATGACTGTCAGGGATCACCGCATGACAACCAGTACCGCTATCAGCGACACCACCCCTGCCCAACCGACCAACTCCGCCACCCGCGTGGCGACGGCGAGTTTTATCGGCACCGCGATCGAGTTCTACGACTTCTATGTTTACGCCACCGCGGCTGCGCTGGTGATCGGGCCGGTGTTCTTCCCACAGACATCCGGCACCGCACAGATGCTTTCGGCGTTTCTGACCTTTGGCATCGCCTTCCTCGCCCGACCGCTGGGCTCGGCACTGTTCGGCCATTTCGGTGACCGCATCGGGCGCAAATCGACGCTGGTCGCTTCACTGCTATTGATGGGCGTGTGTACGACGCTGATTGGCGTGCTGCCGGGTTACGCCACCATCGGGGCCTGGGCGCCGATTCTGTTATGTGTGCTGCGCTTCGGTCAGGGCCTGGGATTGGGTGGCGAATGGGGCGGTGCCGCCCTGCTCGCCACGGAAAACGCGCCGAAAGGCAAACGTGCCTGGTTCGGCATGTTCCCGCAGCTCGGCCCTTCGATTGGTTTTCTCGCCGCCAACGGTTTGTTTCTGACCTTGGCCATGACGCTCGATGATGAGCAGTTCCGCAGCTGGGGCTGGCGTATTCCGTTTCTGCTCAGCGCCGTTCTGGTCATGGTGGGCCTGTATGTGCGCCTGAAACTCCACGAAACCCCGGTCTTCGCCAACGCCATCGCGCGTCAGGAGCGGGTGAAAGTGCCGCTGGTTGAGCTGTTCAGCCAGTATTGGGCACCGACCTTGTTGGGCGCGGCGGCGATGGTGGTCTGCTATGCGCTGTTCTATATCTCGACGGTGTTTTCCCTGAGTTATGGGGTGTCCACGCTGGGCTATAGCCGCGAGACATTCTTGGGATTGCTGTGCTTTGCCGTGCTGTTCATGGCCGCCGCGACGCCACTGTCGGCGTGGGCCAGCGACCGTTATGGACGCAAACCGGTGCTGCTCATCGGTGGTGTGCTGGCGGTTCTTTCCGGGTTTCTGATGGAGCCGTTGCTGACGCAGGGTTCGACCTGGGGCGTGGCGCTGTTTCTGTGTATCGAGTTGTTTTTGATGGGCGTGACGTTTGCACCGATGGGCGCATTGTTGCCGGAGCTGTTTCCGACCCACGTGCGTTATACCGGTGCTTCGGCGGCGTATAACCTGGGCGGGATTGTCGGAGCCTCGGCGGCGCCGTTCTTTGCGCAGAAGCTGGTAGCAATGGGTGGTTTGAGTTATGTCGGCGGGTATGTGTCGGCGGCGGCGGTGCTGAGTTTGATTGCGGTGCTGTGTCTGAAAGAGACGAGGGATAACGATCTGAATCGGGTTGCCTGACAGAAGATCAAAAGCTTCGCGAGCAGGCTCGCTCCCACATTAGGTCTGTGACATACACAGAACCCTGTGGGAGCGAGCCTGCTCGCGAATGCCGCGACTCGGTTTACAGCTCTACAACAACAGCCTGAGCAGCACGAGTCGCCTTGGCACGAGCAGCCTCGATCGACTCATCCCGCGCCAACGCCACGCCCATGCGGCGCTGACCATTCACTTCCGGCTTGCCAAACAGTCGCAACGCTGTGTCCGGCTCGCTCAACGCAGCTCCCAGATTGGCGAACGCCGTCTGAGTCGACTGCCCTTCCACCAGAATCACCGCCGAGGCCGATGGTCCGAACTGACGAATCAGCGGCACCGGCAGGCCCAGAATTGCGCGAGCGTGCAGGGCGAACTGCGACAGATCCTGCGAAATCAGTGTGACCAGGCCGGTGTCATGCGGACGTGGGGAGACCTCGCTGAACCACACCTGATCACCCTTGATGAACAGCTCAACGCCGAACAGACCACGACCACCCAGCGCTTCAGTCACCGCTTTGGCAACACGCTCGGATTCAGCCAGGGCAATCGGGCTCATGGCTTGTGGCTGCCACGATTCCTGATAGTCGCCCTTCTCCTGACGGTGACCGACCGGTGCGCAGAACGTAGTGCCGCCGATGTGGCGCACGGTCAGCAGGGTGATTTCGTAGTCGAAATCGATAAAGCCTTCGATGATCACCCGGCCTTTACCGGCGCGACCGCCCTCCTGTGCGTAATCCCAGGCTTTCTGCACGTCATCGACGCTGCGCAGCAGGCTCTGGCCTTTGCCCGACGAGCTCATCACCGGTTTGACGACGCAGGGGAAACCCAGGTCTTCAACGGCTTTGCTGTAATCCTCGAAGGTGTCGGCAAAGTGGTACGGCGAGGTCGGCAGGTCAAGCTCTTCAGCGGCGAGACGACGGATGCCTTCGCGGTTCATGGTCAATTGCGCAGCGCGCGCGGTCGGGATCACGGTGAAGCCTTCGGCTTCCAGTTCGACCAGGGTGGCGGTGGCGATGGCTTCGATTTCCGGCACGATGAAGTGCGGCTTCTCGGCTTCGATCACCGCACGCAAGGCGGCGCCGTCGAGCATGTTGATCACGTGGCTGCGATGGGCGACTTGCATGGCCGGCGCGTTGGCGTAACGGTCAACGGCGATCACTTCAACGCCCAAGCGTTGCAGCTCGATCACCACTTCCTTGCCCAACTCACCACAGCCACACAGCAATACGCGGGTCGCGGTTGGCGACAATGGAGTTCCGATACGGGTCATCTCAGGTCCTCAAAGAAGCGGATCATCGAGGAAAGCAACGCCAGACGCGCTTTCCATGGGGAGAAAGCGCGGCATTTTACATGAACCTGAGGCTTTGGCTTCAGCCGGCGACGGCCTGTTTGCGCTCACGCCAGGCCATGATCAGCCAGACGACAGTGACGCCGGCGAATTTCGACAGCAGAGCAGTAATGATCACCGGCGGCGTCAGCAAGTCGATCATGCCGAAGAAGATGAAGGTATCAAGAGGAATGCTCAGCGCCGAACTGATCCACAAGCGGTCGCGCAATGGGCGCTTGGTGATGCTGAATACCAGCCAGTCGATGATTTCCGACACCGCGAACGCCGTGGCGCTGGCCAAAGCGATGGAGGGATCGGAGGTTACGTAGGACAGCACCAACGCCGCCAGCATAGCCACCAGCGCACCGTGGCCGAAACGGGTTTGCACCATGTCGCGCAACACGAACACCAAGCCGCCCCAGGCCGACCAGATGATGTCCAGGTGCGGTGCGGTGGAAAAGGCGAAGTTGATCAGCACGACGCTGCTGATGTAGGCGATGAGGAAAATCATGGAGGCGACCTGGCAGATTGGCGCACAGATTACTGGACCCGCAGATCAAGAGCCACCCCCTCACCCCAGCCCTCTCCCCAAGGGGCGAGGGGGAAAGGGAGCAGATCTTCGTTGAATCGACTCCCGAGTTCGACTCGATAACGCAGGTCGGTGTGGCTCGCACAATCTCCCTCTCCTTCAGGCGAGGCGGAAAGGGAGCAGATCGGGGGCGTTTCGAAACCTGAGTTCGACTCGGTATGCCAAGTCGGCGTATAGCGTAAGACACCTCGGTCAGTCCCCTCTCCCCCTGGGAGAGGGTTAGGGTGAGGGCCATCCCAAGCCGATCACAACTTCGAAGGGATCATCCACACCAACCCACTCGCCTTCGCCCGCTCATGACACAACCCCAACACCACCCGGCGCTCGTCGTTGGTCATGCGACCCCAGCGGGTGATTTCCTCGACCGTACGCTGGCAGCCAGTACAGATGTCAGCCTCATCCAGCGCACAAATATTCACGCACGGCGAGGCTACCGGTCTTTCGGGCGTAGTCATTCTTCCTGCTCAACCAGATCGCGCGCATAACGCTGCGAGTTATGCACATAGTGCGCGGCGCTGGCTTCAAGCATTTTTTTCTGCGGATCGGTCAGCTCGCGCACGACCTTGCCCGGCGAGCCCATTACCAGCGAGCCATCCGGAATCTCTTTGCCTTCACCGATCAGCGAATTGGCGCCGATGATGCAGTTCTTGCCGATCTTCGCGCCGTTGAGTATCACTGCATTAATGCCGATCAGGCTGTAATCGCCGACGGTGCAGCCGTGGAGCATGGCGTTATGGCCGATGGTCACGCCGGTACCGATGGTCAGCGGAAAGCCCATATCGGTATGCATCACCGTGCCATCCTGCACATTGCTGTTCTTGCCGATCAGGATCAGTTCGTTATCGCCACGCAGTACGGCGTTGAACCAGACGTTAGCGCCCTCTTCCAGTTTGACCTTGCCCACCAGCACGGCATTGGGGGCGACCCAGCTCTGTGGGTGGGTCTCGACACGGGCGTCGCCCAGGCGGTATTTCATCTTGTTTTCCTCAGGGCTCACGGTGTGATGGCCATTCGAGCGATGGCTTAGGTGTCAATAAAGCTTTTCGGTGGTTGATGCAGACTGATCTTGGCGTCATAGAGCAGATTGATCAACTCGACGATCATGATCGCGGTCAGGCCCCAGATCTTGAAATCGCCGTAGCGATAGCTCGGCACATACCAACTGCGGCCCTGATAGTCGATGCGATGGGTATGCTCGCGAGGGTCTTTACGGAAGAATTCCAGCGGCACGCTGAAGACGGCGGCGATCTCGGCATCGTTGGCGCGGTATTCGACAAAATCGGGAATAACGCCGACATAAGGCGTGACCTTGATGCCGTGCAGGGAGATCAGTGGGCTGAGCGGGCCGATGACTTCGACGAGTCCGGGCGGCAGGCCGATTTCTTCTTCAGCCTCACGCAGCGCGGTAAAGATCAAATCCGGGTCTTCCGGATCGCGGCGCCCACCGGGGAAGGCGACTTCGCCGCCGTGGGTCGAGAGCCCGCTGGCACGCAAGGTCAGCACCAGTTCCGGTTGGTCACTGCGGGTGATCGGCACCAGAACGGCGGCCTCGGGGAAACGTGTGTCGGTCTCCAGCGTGCGCGGTGTGTGGTTGCTTACCCTATGCAGTAGCTCGTCCAGCATGAGTGTTCTCGATCAGTGCCTTACCCTGCATCATGCACCAATCATTGCGAGCGCCCAAGCCCCCGAAACCCGTCGTGTCGCGAAACGACAACTTGCCGACCGACACCGCTGCACGCCAAGATAGGCGCAGCATTCAGGAAGCCCAGCATGAAATTTTGCAGCCACTGCGGTAACCCGGTCACCCAGCGCATTCCCGAAGGCGATTCGCGGCTGCGATTTGTCTGTGACAGCTGTCAGACCATTCACTATCAGAACCCCAATATCGTTGCCGGTTGCGTGCCGACCTGGGGCACCAAAGTATTGCTCTGCCGCCGCGCCATCGAGCCGCGCCTCGGTTACTGGACGCTGCCTGCCGGTTTCATGGAAAACGGCGAGACCATCGAGCAGGCCGCCGAGCGCGAGACTGCCGAAGAAGCCTGCGCCCGGGTGCGCAACCTGAGCATCTATACGCTGATCGATGTGCCGCACATCAGTCAGGTGCATGTGTTCTTCCGTGCCGAGCTGGTCGATCTGGACTTTGCCGCCGGCCCCGAAAGCCTCGAAGTACAACTATTCGACGAAGCCGACATTCCCTGGGACGAGCTGGCTTTCCGCACGGTGGGGCGTACCTTAGAATGCTTCTTCGCTGATCGGCGTGTTGAGGTGTATCCGGTTCGTTCGGAATCGATTCCGCCGCTCGCTCAGCCTGCCATTACTTGATTTCGTCGCCGGCCAGCCGATAACCCGAGCACGTCTGCACAACACCTATAAATCATGTATCTGCTTCATTCCTGGGGAATCGTTTCAATGCGCTGGTTGCTTGCCCTGTTCTGCCTGTCGTTCGTTACCGTCTCCCAAGCGTCATTCGTGACCACCGTGACGCCTGCGAATACCCCGCTCATCGAGAAAGTCCTGGTACTCAAATCGGCGCATCAACTGCAACTGATCGCCGACGGCAAGCCACTGAAGACCTATCGCATTTCCCTGGGCAAAGGCGCGAAAAAAGGTCCGAAACTGATAGAAGGCGACAAACGCACGCCGGAAGGTTTCTATTGGATCGACTGGCGCAAGACCAGCGACAAATTCAATCTGTCGATGCACATCTCCTACCCGAACATCAGCGATTCGGCCCGCGCCCGACGTGAAGGCGTCGAGCCCGGCGGGATGATCATGATCCACGGCACGCCGGATTCGGAAGAAACCCCGGAAGACCTGTTCCACACCCTGGACTGGACTGACGGCTGCGTCGCCATGCGTAACGTCGACATGCGCGAAGTGTGGAATCTGGTGCCAGACGGCACGATGGTCGAAATCCGCCCTTAACCAGCGACCGCTGGTCACCCGCAAAAAAATAAATCAAAAGATCGCAGCCTGCGGCCGCTCCTACAGAGGTGATACCACTCTCAACTGTAGGCGCTGCCGCAGGCTGCGATCTTTTGTTTTTTACAGGCCACCACTAATACCACTTGAAACCATACCCCCTGAAACCCGCCATCCTACTGGGCCAAAGCCCATTTTCGCGCGCTGACATGGTATTCAAGTGGTATTAATTTCCGCCCCACAAGCGAGCCACAACAATCCTATACTCGCGACGGAAATGCCCTACATGAACGACCTCCATACCCTACGCCCGGACGACTCCCAGCCGACGCCGCTGTACCTGCAGCTGGCGCGCAATCTGGAAGCGGCGATTCATGCCGGGCAGTGGAAGTCCGAGCAGGCGATGCCCTCGGAACGCAACCTCAGCGAGCAACTGGGCATCTCCCGGGTGACTGCGCGCAAGGCGCTGGAAGTCCTCCTCGATCAAGGCTTGATCCGCCGCTTGCAAGGCTCCGGCACCTTCATCACCCCACGCCTCGAACAACCGCTGTCGCGCCTTTCGGGCTTCAGCGAAATGCTCCGCCTCAAGGGCTTCGTACCCAGCTCACACTGGCTGGAACGTGAAATCACCCTACCAACTCACGAAGAACTGATCCGCCTCAGCCTGTCGCCGAACGACAAGGTCGCGCGCATGAAGCGGCTGCGCAAAGCCGATGACACGGTGATGGCCATCGAGATGAGCACGCTGCCCGCCTCGATCATGCCCAAGCCGCAACGGGTCGGCGATTCCCTCTACGAATACCTCGACGGCATCGGCAAGCCGATCGTCCGCGCCCTGCAGCACATCCAGGCGATCAACGCCTCTGACGAGTTCGCCGCGCTGGTCGGCATCGCCCCCGGCACCGCGATGCTGCTGATGACCCGGGTCGGTTATCTGGAAGACAACACACCGATCGAAGTCACCGACACCTATTGCCGCAACGACTACTACGACTTTGTTGCAGAGCTTCGTCGATAAAGAGCTGCGTCGATAAGCGCAGCCACAAGCGAGAACCAAAATGTCCGAAGACAACATCCTCACCGCCAGCGGCTGGATTCGCGGCCGGCTGATCCACGAACACGGCAAAGTCGTGTCGATCGAAGGCGTGCCCTGCGATCCGGCGAGCAATGATTTGCCGTATCTGCTGCCCGGCTTCATCGATTTGCACGTCCACGGTGGTGGCGGCAAAGACATCATGGAAGGCGCCAGCGCTTTCGAAACCATCACCAGAACCCACGTGCGTTTCGGTACCACTTCGCTGCTGGCCACCACCATGACCGCGCCGAGCGCTGAGATCTCCAGCGTCCTGAAGGAAGTAGGAGAGTTCTGCGAACAGCGTACGAAAGGTGCCGCGCGCGTCCTCGGCGTCCACCTCGAAGGCCCATACATCAACCCCGGCAAACTCGGTGCCCAACCGAACTTCGCCCACACTGCGTTGATGGCCGAAGTCGAAGAATACCTGGCACTGGCGCCGATCCGGGTGATCACCATCGCCCCGGAAATCGCCGGCCACGACGGTTTGATCCGCGAACTGAGCAGCCGTGGCGTGCGCATGCAGATCGGCCACACCCTTGGCAGTTACGAGGAAGGCGTCGCCGCACTGGATGCCGGCGCGACCAGTTTCACTCACCTTTACAACGCCATGAGCCCGCTGCATCACCGCGAACCGGGCATCGTCGGCGCTGCGCTGGCCCACGCCCAATTCGCCGAGCTGATTCCGGATTTGCTGCACGTGCACCCCGGCGCCATCCGCGTGGCCCTGCGCTCGATCCCGTGCCTGTATTGCGTGACCGATTCGACCGCTGCCGCCGGCATGCCCGACGGTGAATACAAGCTCGGCAGCCACACCGTGACCAAATGCCTGGGCGGCGTGCGCCTGCCCGACGGCACCTTGGCCGGCAGCACTCTGACCATGGATCAGGCCCTGCGCAATCTGGTGAAGATCGGTTTGCCGATCGCCGAAGCCTCGCAGCGCCTGTCGCAATTCCCCGCCGATTACCTCGGCATCACCGAACGCGGGCGCTTGCAACCGGGTGCCTGGGCCGACTGCGTGCGGCTGGATCGCTCACTCACACTGACCGCCGTCATGGTCGAAGGAGAAGACATTGACTTCAAAAATGCTTGAGGAGGCGCTGTCCTCGTTCGAGGCTGTGCAAGCCCAACTGCAACATCTCGACCCGCAAATGATCGAGATCGCCGGGCGCCTGCGCCGTCAGCCGCCGCAAGTGGCGATGACCGTCGCGCGCGGCAGCTCCGACCACGCGGCGAGCTACTTCGCCTACCTGACCATGCAGCAACTGGGCGTGCCGGTGGCGTCGTTGCCGATGTCGGTGGTGACCATGCAGCAGGCTCCATTGAAGGTCAGCGGTCAGGTTGCGTTCGCGTTTTCGCAATCGGGGCAGAGCCCGGATCTGGTCAACAGCCTGCGCCTGTTGCGCAAGCGTGGCGCGCTGAGCGTGTCGATGGTCAACGCCGCCGATTCGCCACTGGAAGCGGCGTGTGAATTCAGCGTGCCGCTGCTCGCCGGCACTGAAAGCAGCGTCGCCGCGACCAAGAGTTTTATCGCCACCCTCAGCGCCAGCGCTCGTTTGATCGCGCACTGGAAAGAGGACAGCGAATTGCTTGAGGCCGGTAACGCCCTGCCCGAAGGCCTGCGCGAAGCGGCGAAACAGGACTGGAGCGTGGCCATTGAAGCCCTGCGCGATTGCGAGCGCTTGATGGTCATTGGTCGTGGTGCCGGTTTCGCCATCGCTCAAGAGGCGGCGCTGAAATTCAAGGAAACCTCGGCGATTCAGGCCGAAGCGTTCAGCAGCGCCGAAGTGCGTCACGGCCCGATGGCCCTGATCGATGAACATTATCCGTTGCTGGTTTTCGCCCCACGCGGCGCAGAGCAGGCTGGCCTTCTGAGTCTCGCGGCAGAAATGCGTCAACGCGGCGCCCGTGTGTTGTTGGCCGCGCCGGATGACGTCAGCGAACGCGATCTGACCCTGACCCGCGCCGAACATCCGGTCCTCGATCCGATTCTGGCGATCCAGAGCTTCTACGTGATGGCCGCCGGTTTGGCCGTGGCCCGCGGCATGGACCCGGATCAGCCGCGCCACTTGAGCAAAGTGACCCGCACGCACTAATTGAAGCAAACCTGTAGGAGCTGCCGAAGGCTGCGATCTTTTGATTTTGATCCAAAAAACAAGATCAAAAGATCGCAGCCTTCGGCAGCGCCTACAGGGGACATCGAACCCGAGATTTAACCGATGAGACCGAGCCATGCACAACAACAATAAAGAGCTGACCCTCAGCGCCCCGCTCAGCGGCCCGGTGCTCACGCTCGCCAAAGTCCCGGACGCGGTGTTCGCCAGCGGCGCGATGGGCGACGGCATTGCCATCGACCCGATCAACGACACCCTGTACTCGCCGTGCGCCGGGGTGATCATTCACGTCGCGCGCACCGGCCATGCACTCACTGTGCGTGCCGACAACGGCGCGGAAATCCTCCTGCACCTGGGGCTCGACACCGTTGAGTTGAACGGCGAAGGCTTCTCGATGCTGGTCAAGGATGGCACGCGTGTCAGCAAGGGCCAGCCGTTGTTGCGCTATGACCTCGACAAGGTCGGCCAACAGTGCAAAAGCCTCGTCAGCTTGTTGATCCTGACCAACAGCCAGGATTTCCAGGTACGGCCGATCACGCTCAAAGCGGTGAAAGTTGGTGAGCCGTTACTGCATATTGTGGCGCGCAACAGCTCGGCGGCGAATTTTGCAGACGTGAGCGGGCCAGAGGTTCATGGCCATGTTCTGGTGGCGCATCGCGGTGGTTTGCATGCACGCCCGGCCGCGTTGATTCGGCAGACTGCGCAAGGTTTCAAGAGCCAGTCACAGCTGCACTTCGCCGGCAAATCGGCGCCGTGCAACAGTCTGATCGGTCTGATGGGCCTGGCGGTTGGCGAGCAGGATGAAGTGCAGGTCAGCTGTCAGGGGCCGGATGCCGAAGCGGCGTTGCAAGCATTGCTCACAGCATTGGCCACGGCGCTCCCGGATGATCATCACGCTGCGCCGCCGGTCAATGTTGCCGCTATTAAACGCCCGGCCGAAGCTGGCGTATTACACGGTGTCTGCGCTGCGCCAGGACTGGTCGGCGGGCCGCTGTTTCGTTTGAACGCGATCAGTTTGCCAACGGATGCGGGCAATCATGATCCGCTGCAGCAACAGCAGGTGCTCGACGCTGCACTGACTCAGGTACGCAATGAAATCGACGGCACCCTTGTTCAAGCGAAAAAACACAAGAATGCCGATGAAGAAGCGATCTTTGCCGCGCATCTGGCACTGCTCGAAGACCCGGCGCTGCTCGACGCTGCACAGCAATCCATCGAGCGAGGTTCTGCGGCGACTCACGCCTGGAGCCAGTCGATCAATGTGCAATGCGAAGTATTGCAACACACCGGCAGCCCGCTGCTGGCCGAGCGCGCCAATGATCTGCGCGACCTCAAGCAACGCGTGCTGCGCGCGTTGCTCGGCGAAGCGTGGAATTACGATGTACCCGCCGGTGCCATCGTTGCTGCACATGAATTGACGCCGTCGGATCTGCTGCAACTCAGCGCGCAAGGTGTCGCCGGGTTGTGCATGGCCGCGGGTGGCGCGACTTCACACGTGGCGATTCTCGCTCGCGGCAAAGGACTGCCGTGCATGGTGGCGCTGGGTTCGGCATTGCTTGATCAGCCGCAAGGTCATTCGGTGGTGCTCGATGCTGACGGTGGACGTCTCGAACTGACACCGAATGCCGATCGTCTGGCTGAAGTTCAACAGATGCAAATTGATCGCCAGCAACGTCGCGACGCGCAGCAGGCCAAAGCTCACCTGCCAGCCGAAACGCGAAATGGCGTGCACATCGAAGTCGTCGCCAATGTCGCTTCCAGCGGTGAAGCGGCAGATGCCTTTGCCAACGGTGCCGATGGTGTCGGCCTGCTGCGCACCGAGTTTTTATTCGTTGATCGTCAGACCGCTCCGGACGTCGAAGAGCAACGCAGCGCCTATCAAGCCGTGATCGATGCGATGGGCAACAAGTCAGTGATCATCCGCACCATCGACGTCGGCGGCGACAAACAACTCGACTACCTGCCGCTGCCTATCGAAGCCAACCCGGTGCTCGGCCTGCGCGGCATTCGCCTGGCTCAGGCGCGTCCGGAAATCCTCGACCTGCAACTGCGCGCGCTGCTGCAAGTCAGCCCGCTGCGCCGCTGCCGGATCCTGCTGCCGATGGTCACCGAAGTGGATGAGCTGCTGCACATCCGCCAACGCGTCGATGCGTTGTGCATCGAACTGGGTGTGACTCAGCGCCCGGAAATCGGCGTGATGATCGAAGTCCCCGCCGCCGCGCTGCAAGCCGAACAACTCGCCGAACATGCCGACTTCCTCTCGATCGGCACCAACGATCTGTCGCAATACACCTTGGCCATGGACCGCGATCACTCAGGTCTGGCCGCCCGCGTCGACGCCCTGCACCCGGCGCTACTGCGCCTGATCGCCATGACCTGCGAAGGTGCAGCGGTGCACAAGCGTTGGGTCGGCGTCTGCGGTGCCCTCGCCTCTGATCCGCTGGCCACACCCGTGTTGATCGGCTTGGGCGTTACCGAACTGTCGGTCAGCCCGGTGCAGATCGGTGAAATCAAGGATCGCGTGCGCCAGGTGCACGAAGCCGAGTGCCAGCGCCTCAGCCGCGACCTGCTCAAGCTGAGCAGCGCCGCCGCCGTACGTCACGCCTGCCATCAACACTGGCCTCTGCGCTAATAACAACAAGAAGGAGAACCGCCATGTATCAACTCTTTATCGAAGGCCTGCAACGCCTTGGCCGCGCGCTGATGCTGCCGATCGCGATCCTGCCGATTGCCGGTCTGCTGCTGCGCCTGGGTGACACCGACCTGCTGAACATCGCGATCATTCACGATGCCGGCCAGGTGATCTTCGCCAACCTGGCAATGATCTTCGCCATCGGCATCGCCGTCGGTTTCGCCAAGGACAACAACGGCACCGCCGGCCTCGCCGGGGTGATCGGTTATCTGGTGATGATCTCCACGCTGAAGGTGCTCGACGCGAGCATCAACATGGGCATGCTCGCCGGCATTGTCAGCGGCCTGATGGCCGGCGCGCTGTACAACCGCTTCAAGGACATCAAGCTGCCGGAATACCTGGCGTTCTTCGGTGGCCGGCGGTTTGTGCCGATTGTCACCGGGTTCGCGGCGGTCGGCCTCGGTGTCGTGTTCGGTTATATCTGGCCGCCGATCCAGCACGGCATCAACGCGTTTGGTGCGCTGATGATGGAAAGCGGCAGTATCGGCGCGTTCGTGTTTGGTGTGTTCAACCGCCTGTTGATCGTCACCGGCCTGCACCACATCCTCAACAACATGGCGTGGTTTGTGTTCGGCAACTTCACCGACCCAACCACCGGTGCGCTGGTAACCGGCGACCTGTCGCGCTACTTCGCCGGCGATCCGAAGGGCGGCCAGTTCATGACCGGCATGTTCCCGATGATGATCTTCGGCTTGCCGGCGGCGTGTCTGGCGATGTACCGCAATGCCCTGCCGGAACGCCGCAAGGTGATGGGCGGGATTTTCCTGTCGATGGCATTGACGTCGTTCTTGACCGGGGTGACTGAGCCAATCGAATTTGCCTTCATGTTTTTGGCGCCTCAGTTGTATCTGCTGCATGCGCTGCTGACCGGGTTGTCGATGGCGATTACCAATGCGTTGAACATCCACCTCGGCTTCACCTTCTCCGGCGGTTTCATCGACATGGTGCTGGGTTGGGGTCGTTCCACCAATGGCTGGCTGGTGATTCCAGTCGGGCTGGCCTATGCCGTGGTGTATTACGCGGTGTTTGATTTCTGTATTCGTCGCTTCAATCTGAAGACGCCGGGGCGCGAGGATGTAGCGGTCAGTGAAAAAGCCGTACTGACTGAGAACGAACGCGCCGGTGCTTACATCAAGGCATTGGGTGGCGCTGAAAATCTACTGACGGTCGGCGCCTGCACTACGCGGTTGCGCTTGGAAATGGTCGATCGCAACAAGGCGTCCGATGCTGATTTGAAAGCGTTGGGTGCGATGGCGGTTGTGCGTCCGGGCAAGGGTGGAAGTTTGCAGGTGGTTGTCGGGCCGATGGCGGACAGTATTGCGGATGAGATTCGCCTCGCCATGCCTTCACTGGGGCGTGCGGTTCTGGTTGAAACCGCTGTTGTTGCTGTTGAGCCGAAAGTTGTTGCCGTTGCCGGTTCCGAGGCACAGCAATGGCTGAACGCGTTGGGCGGCGGCGACAATGTGCTGCAACTGGATTGCATTGCGATGACGCGGATTCGCCTGCAATTGGCGGATGGTAAGGCGTTGTCTGAGGCGCAATTGAAAGAGCTGGGTTGTCACGGTGTCAGCCAGTTGGACGGTGGGGTCTGGCATTTGCTGGTGGGGGATAAGGCGGCGAGTTTGAGTGAAGCACTTGAGGTTCTGCTCAATCGCACTGAGGTAAGTGCGAAAGCTTTACCCTCAGTAAAAACCCAACAGTCTTACTGACCCATGAAAAGCCGCCGGGCTATCAAGCCCTGCGGCTTTTTTATCGGGTCACTTCGCTGCAACAACGGTAAAATTACGAGTTGGTGAAATACCAGCGTTTGCTTTGGCCGTAATCGAATGAGCACCCAGCGCCAGCCCTGTCAGGAGCAGAGTCCAGCCTCCTGCACCACTGGCGACGACTTGCCCCTTCGGAACACCAGCATCCAGGATTTCAACGTTTTCTCCAGCAGCTGCAAACCCGCTCAAGTGCACAGAAGTTGCCGAGGTGGCGCCACCGTTGGGAATCTCTACGCCCTTTTCGTCTTTCACAGTGGTGATGACTGGCACAACATTTTTTTCAGTAGACATAGCCAAGTTCCTTCTTACCCGTTTTGGATGGAAGGCTTATCTGACAGGAGTTGGAGGTATCGCACCACTGTCAGAAATTACAGGTCAAGGGCTGTTTCCGATGAGCGGTCAATACCACCTCTGCCACTGAGTTGAGCCGCGAACGTCAATCTCCAAAGTCATGCGCTTGAGCAGGCTCGCCCCTATCCCAATGGGGCCAGCCTGTTTGCGATGTACCCGTATGGATCAGGTTTGCGGGTCTACCCGATCCAATGCGCGATTTACCGCCAGTTCGGCGAGCATGACGATTTGCTGGATACCTAATACGGTGCTGCGCTGAGAACCGTTTAGCTCATTGGCGAAGTTGCCGGCCGCGGTACTTGCAGAGGCTAAGGACTCGCAAGCGTGGGCGAGCAGGCTTTCAGTGTCGACCTGCGGACAGACCATGAACATGGTGCTAGGCCGGCGTGGCTTTGCGGGTTCGGGGCACAGGTAGAAGTCGAGCGCGCGCTTGATGGCTTCGCGGTTTCGGGCCTGGTCTTCGGCGCGGAGGGCTTCTTCGAGTGGGGTTTTGGTTTCGGGTGGATCGGGTACGGGCTTAGTCATTGCAATGATCTCTAATCAATGATTGAGCCATCACTGGTCGTTTCTCACGCGACGAAGAGGTGGCAGCTATGTGCGGAGTGAGAAACCGGTAAGAGATCAACCCGGCCGAACCGAAGTCCGCCCGCACACAGCCGCCATAGAACATCACCAGCAGCAAATGAGCTGGCGGCGATTATGGTGCTACTGACGTTTGATTAAAACCTCTTACCGGGTTCTCACACCCGATCACCGATTCGCGGTGACAGCCAAAGACTAGAGACCGCACGTCCGACGGACAACCTGAAAACCTTGTGGGAAGGTTCTGGCTATTCGACACATCATTAAACAGCCAAAAGCAAACCCTCACCCTAGCCCTCTCCCAGAGGGAGAGGGGACTGACCGGGGGGGGGGTGGATGTTCGCCGACGTGAAATACCGAGTCGAATTCAGATCCTGAAAAGCCCACAAATCGGCTCCCTCTCCCTCGGGAGAGGGCTGGGGTGAGGGGCAGCTCCAACACAAATCAAAAGCCGAACACCCCGTGCTCTTCACCACTCAACAGGATGAGCGTTAGCTCGGCTGCAGCTCTTGATCTTGATCCACCGGCCCCGTCGGCAGGCTGAGTGGAGGGATTTATCCGGGGGTGGGAGCGCAGCGACCGTTTGGCGCAGCCAAATGCATCGAGAGGAGGTGCAGCGAAGCAAACCGTAGGCGATGCGCCCGGATAGATCCCGGAGCGAAGGAACCCCGAGCTTTAGCGAGTGGGCCGAACGTTGGGGCAAGCCTTTTCGGTTACCTTTTCGGCGTTTGGAAAAGGTGACCCGCCGTAAGGGCGGAACCGCCAGCCGCAGCCCCCGAAGAAACGGATATTCACTCAGTCAGCCAGAGCATGGTCGCCTGTCAGGGCGCCATCGCGAGCAGACTCACTCCTACAGAAAAGCAAATCGCAGGCAACAAAAAACCCGCAGACAATCACTCATCTGCGGGTTTCCTGTTTCAGCAGCAAGAAAGATCAGAAATCTTCCAGCCGCCACACTTCATAAGCCGGTGTCTCGTACGGATGACTGAGCTTCAACGCCGCCACAACAGCAACGATCAACTCATCCGCCACCACAAGCTCAACCTTCCACTCCTCAACCCGCTCAACCTGCCCCGTCTCACCAATGAACGGCTGACTCCCGTCCAAAGGTCGAAACTGACCAGATCCAAGCACCTGCCAAGCACAGTGGTCATAGTCACCGATCCGCCCACCACCCGCAGCGAACACAGCCCCTTTGACCACCTCGACATGACTGTCAGGAACAAAAAAAGCGAGCTTGTACACAGGCCTTAGTTAACCCACACACGCGCATTACGGAACATACGCATCCAAGGTGCGTCCTCGTTCCAGTCTTCCGAACGCCACGAGTTCTGCACCGCGCGGAACACACGCTCCGGGTGCGGCATCATGATCGTCACACGGCCATCACGGCTGGTGAGACCGGTAATCCCGCGCGGCGAACCGTTCGGGTTGGCCGGATAACGCTCGGTGACCTTGCCATGGTTGTCGACGAAGCGCATCGCCACGCAACCCGACAGATCGGCTTCCAGCAGTGCTTCTTCGCTGGAGAACTCGGCGTGACCTTCACCGTGAGCGATGGCGATCGGCATACGCGAACCGGCCATGCCTTGCAGGAAGATCGAGTTCGATTCCTGGATCTGCACCATCGCCACGCGCGCTTCGAACTGCTCGGAGCGGTTGCGCACGAAGTGCGGCCAGAACTCGCTGCCCGGGATCAGCTCATGCAGGTTGGACATCATCTGGCAACCGTTGCACACGCCGAGGGTGAAGCTGTCGTTACGCTCGAAGAAGCCCTGGAACGCATCGCGGGCGCGGCTGTTGAACAGCGCCGACTTGGCCCAGCCCTCACCGGCGCCGAGAACGTCGCCATAGGAGAAACCACCGCAGGCCACCAGACCTTTGAACTCGTTCAGGTCGACACGGCCAGCGAGAATGTCGCTCATGTGCACGTCGATCGCGTTGAAACCGGCGCGGTCGAACGCTGCGGCCATTTCCACCTGACCGTTGACGCCCTGCTCACGCAGCACGGCAACCTGTGGGCGGATGCCTTTCTTGATGTAAGGCGCGGCGATGTCCTGGTTGACGTCGTAACTGAGCTTGACGCTCAGGCCCGGGTTGTCTTCTTCCAGCAGCACGTCGAACTCTTGTTCGGCGCAGTCGGCGTTGTCGCGCAGACGCTGGATCTGGTAGCTGGTTTCAGCCCAGGTACGTTGCAACAGACGACGCTGGCCTTCGAACACGGTGTCACCGTTGAAGGTGATGTTGATCTGACCATTGTTGATCGGCTGACCGATCACCGACACGCAGTCGCCCAGACCGGCGGCGCTGAATTGCGCGAGGATGTCTGGCGTGGCGTCCTGACGAACCTGGATCACTGCACCCAGTTCTTCGTTGAACAGAATCGCAGCGATTTCAGCCGAGGACTCGGCAACGCTGTCGAGGTTCAGGCTCAGACCGCAGTGGCCGGCAAAGGCCATTTCCACCACGGAGGTCAGCAGACCACCGTCGGAACGGTCGTGGTAAGCCAGCAGGTGACCGTCGGCGTTGAGGCCCTGGATCACCGCGAAGAAGGCTTTCAGGTCTTCGGCGTCATCGACGTCCGGCGCGTGTTTGCCAAGCTTGCCGTGTGTCTGAGCAAGGATCGAAGCACCCATACGGTTCTGACCGCGACCGAGGTCGATCAGGATCAGGTCGGTGGTGCCCTTGTCCATGCGCAGTTCCGGGGTCAGGGTCTGACGGATGTCAGCCACTGGCGCGAAACCGGTCACGATCAGCGACATCGGCGAGGTCACGGTTTTTTCTTCGCCGTTATCGCTCCAACGGGTGGCCATGGACATCGAGTCCTTGCCCACCGGAATGGTGATGCCCAGCTCAGGGCACAGTTCCATACCGACCGCTTTCACGGTGTCGTACAGACGCGCGTCTTCGCCCGGGTGGCCGGCAGCGGACATCCAGTTCGCCGACAGTTTGATGTCGGAGATCCTGTTGATGCGCGAAGCCGCGATGTTGGTCAGGGTTTCGCCGATAGCCATGCGGCCCGACGCCGGAGCGTCCAGCAATGCCAGCGGAGTACGCTCGCCCATCGCCATCGCTTCACCGGTGTAGACGTCAAAACTGGTGGCGGTGACGGCAACGTCGGCCACCGGAACCTGCCATGGGCCGACCATTTGGTCACGGGCCACGAGGCCGGTGATGGTGCGGTCGCCGATGGTGATCAGGAAGCTTTTGCTCGCCACGGCCGGGTGATGCAGAACGCGCTCGATGGATTCGCTGATGTCGAGGTTCGACGGATCGAAGTCATCGCCCAGTTCCGCTTCGCGAACCACCGAACGGTGCATGCGCGGGGCTTTGCCCAGCAACACTTCCAGTGGCATGTCCACCGGGTTGTTGCCGAAGTGGCTGTCGGTGACGGTCAGTTGCGGCTCGGCAGTGGCTTCACCAACAACGGCAAACGGGCAACGCTCGCGTTCGCAGATCGCCTGGAAGCGCTCGAAGTCTTCCGGGCCGACCGCCAGAACGTAACGTTCCTGGGATTCGTTGGACCAGATTTCGTGCGGGGCCATGCCCGGCTCGTCGTTGGGAATGTTGCGCAGTTCGAAACGGCCACCGCGGTCGCCGTCGTTGACCAGTTCCGGGAAGGCGTTGGACAGACCGCCCGCGCCGACGTCGTGGATGAAGCTGATCGGGTTCTTGTCACCCAGTTGCCAGCAACGGTCGATGACTTCCTGGCAGCGACGCTCCATTTCAGGGTTTTCACGCTGTACGGAAGCGAAGTCGAGATCCGCCGAGCTGGTGCCGGTGGCCATCGAAGAAGCGGCGCCGCCGCCCAGACCGATGAGCATCGCCGGGCCACCGAGGACGATCAGCTTGGAGCCAACGACGATCTCGCCTTTCTTGACGTGTTCTTCGCGGATGTTGCCCATGCCGCCAGCCAACATGATCGGCTTGTGGTAACCGCGAACTTCGTCACCGTGCGGGGTGGTGATCGATTGTTCGAAGGTACGGAAGTAGCCAGTCAGCGCCGGACGACCGAATTCGTTGTTGAACGCGGCGCCGCCGAGCGGGCCTTCGATCATGATGTCCAGCGCGGTGACGATGCGCTCAGGTTTGCCGTACGGCACTTCCCACGGCTGTTCGAAGCCCGGGATCTGCAGGTTCGATACGGTGAAACCGGTCAGACCAGCCTTTGGCTTGGCGCCACGGCCGGTGGCACCTTCGTCACGGATCTCGCCGCCGGAACCGGTCGATGCGCCCGGGAACGGGGCGATCGCGGTCGGGTGGTTGTGGGTTTCAACCTTCATCAGGATGTGCACTGGCTCCTGCACCGCGCCGTACTGGCGGGTTTCAGGATTCGGGAAGAAACGGCCGGCGACGTTGCCGACGATCACCGAGGCGTTGTCCTTATAAGCCGACAGAACGCCTTCGCTGTGCATCACGTAGGTGTTCTTGATCATGCCGAACAGGCTTTTTTCCTGGTTCTCACCATCAATATCCCAACTGGCGTTGAAGATCTTGTGGCGGCAGTGCTCGGAGTTGGCCTGGGCGAACATCATCAGTTCGATGTCGTGCGGGTTGCGCTTCAAGCCGTTGAAGGCGTCGACCAGATAGTCGATTTCGTCTTCAGCCAGGGCCAGGCCCAGCTCGGTGTTGGCTTTTTCCAGCGCGGCGCGACCACCACCGAGGATATCGATTGCGGTCAGCGGCTTCGGCTCGGCGTGGCTGAACAGACCGGCGGCCTGTTCGAGGTTGGCCAGCACGATCTGGGTCATGCGGTCATGCAGCACATCGGCAATCTGCTGGGCTTCGGCTTCGCTGAACTGACCGGCAACGTAGAAGGCGATACCGCGCTCCAGACGCTGGATCTTGCTCAGGCCGCAGTTGCGGGCGATGTCGCTGGCCTTGCTCGACCATGGCGAGATGGTGCCGAAACGCGGCAACACCAGAAACAGACGACCGGTCGGCTCTTGTACCGGAACGCTTGGACCGTACTTCAGAAGGCGCGCTAGCACCTGCTGTTCGTCGCCGGTCAGGACGCCGGTGACTTCGGCGAAGTGAGCGAATTCAGCATACAGGCCACTGACAGCTGGAACCTTCTGGCTCAGTTGCTCAAGGAGTTTGCTGTGGCGAAAGGCAGAAAGGGCAGGAGCGCCGCGCAGGATCAACATCTTCGGGACAGCCTCGGGAAGGGGTGTGCTTTGAGGCCGTGCATTCTAGCCTAAACCGCCCTCAACATCACCCGAAACGCTACGCACGGTTGCACTCGGGTATCAATCTGTGTTTCCGACTTCAGAGTCAGGTAAATCAGCTATTCAGAGGCCGCTTATTTTTACTGTAACAAAAAGCCGTAAAGGCCCGTTTCTGCGGGGTTTAGCTCGGTTTTGTGATCGCTAGCAGACTCGCCCTGCACTGTCGAGATATGGCGCCCGCGGCCGTTTGCGTATACTGCGCAGATGTTTTTCCCAACGGCTTTGCGTCCGCGGTACGCCAAATGGCTGATCGCAACCGGACTCTTCCTGATGCTCGGTGGCTGTGTTGATAAACCCAACACACTCGAGCGCGTAAAGGAGGATGGTGTGCTGCGGGTGATTACCCGTAACAGCCCCGCCACCTACTTTCAGGATCGCAGCGGTGAAACCGGCTTCGAATACGAGCTGGTGAAACGCTTCGCCGACGATTTGGGTGTCGAGCTGAAGATCGAGACCGCCGACAACCTCGATGACCTGTTCGATCAGATCGGCAAGCCGAACGGCCCGGTGCTGGCCGCCGCCGGTCTGGTCAGCAGCGAACAGCGCAAGCAGCAAGTGCGGTTCTCGCACTCCTACCTTGAAGTCACCCCGCAGATCATCTATCGCAATGGCCAGTCGCGGCCGACCGATCCCGGCGATCTGGTCGGCAAGAAGATCATGGTGCTTAAAGGCAGCACTCACGCCGAACAACTGGCGGAGCTGAAAAAGAAATTCCCCGCTATCGAATACGAAGAGTCCGACGCAGTTGAAGTGGTCGACCTGCTGCGCATGGTCGATGAAGGTCAGATTGACCTGACTCTGGTCGATTCCAACGAAGTGGCGATGAATCAGGTGTACTTCACCAATATTCGCGTGGCCTTCGACCTCGGCGATGCGCGCAGCCAGAGCTGGGCGGTTGGCCCGGGCGAAGACAACAGCCTGCTCAACGAGATCAACGCGTATCTGGACAAGGTGCAGAAGAACGGCACCCTGCAACGCCTGAAGGATCGCTACTACGGCCACGTCGATGTCCTCGGTTACATGGGCGCCACGACCTTCGCCCAGCACCTGCAGCAGCGCCTGCCGAAATACGAACAGCACTTCAAGAACTACGCGAAGAAAGAGAAAGTCGACTGGCGCCTGCTGGCGGCCATTGGTTATCAGGAATCGCTGTGGCAGCCGACCGTCACCTCGAAAACCGGCGTGCGCGGGTTGATGATGCTGACCCAGAACACCGCACAGGCAATGGGCGTTTCCAACCGCCTCGATCCGAAGCAAAGCATTATGGGCGGGGCGAAATACCTGGCTTATATGAAGGATCAGCTCGACGATTCGATCAAGGAACCGGATCGCACCTGGTTTGCCCTGGCGGCGTACAACGTCGGCAGCGGCCATCTGGATGACGCGCGCAAGCTGACGGCCAAGGAAGGGTTGAATCCGGACAAATGGCTCGATGTGAAGAAGATCCTGCCGCGCCTGTCGCAGAAGCAGTGGTACAGCAAGACGCGTTATGGCTACGCCCGAGGCGGCGAGCCGGTGCATTTTGTGGCGAACATTCGTCGCTACTACGACATTTTGACCTGGGTGACCCAGCCGCAGCTTGAAGGTGATCAAGTGGCCGAGGGCAATCTACATGTGCCCGGTATCGACAAATCAAAGCCCACTCAAGAACCTGCCCCGCTCTAAAAAACACCCCAAAAATAAATGTGGGAGCGAGCCTGCTCGCGAAGGCGTCGTGTCAGTCGACATCATCTTTGACTGATACCACGCTTTCGCGAGCAGGCTCGCTCCCACAGTTGTTATGCGGTGACCTTTAGTGCTTGGCAGCAGCCAGGATCAGCGCCTTCATTTCCGATACCGCAGACTTGAAGCCAACGAACAACGCATGCGCCACCAGCGCGTGGCCGATGTTCAGTTCGTTGATGCCCTTGATCGCCGCGACGGCTTCAACGTTGTGGTAATGCAAACCGTGACCCGCGTTAACGATCAGGCCTTGGGCCAGACCAAACGCCACACCGTCCGCCACACGCTTCAGTTCTTCAGCCACTTCGGTCGGGGTTTCGGCATCGGCGTAGCGCCCGGTGTGCAGTTCAATCGCAGGCGCACCGACGCGCTTCGACGCAGCAATCTGCCGCTCGTCCGCATCGATGAACAGCGACACTTCGCTGCCGATCTTCGACAGACGCTCGACCGCTGCCTTGATGCGTTCCTCCTGCCCCGCTACATCCAGACCGCCTTCAGTGGTCAGCTCCTGACGGGTTTCCGGGACCAGACAGATGTGCGCAGGACGGATGCGTTCGGCGAACGCCATCATTTCTTCGGTGACGCCCATTTCGAAGTTCATGCGGGTTTGCAGCACGTCCTTGAGCAGCAGAACGTCGCGTTCCTGAATGTGCCGACGGTCTTCACGCAGGTGCACGGTGATGCCATCGGCACCCGCCTCTTCCGCGTCCAGTGCAGCCTTGACCGGGTCCGGGTAGCGCGTGCCACGGGCCTGACGCAGGGTGGCGACGTGGTCGATGTTCACGCCAAGAAGAATGCGATTGCTGGTGGTCACGGATGCGCTCCTGAATTGAGAGATTCGGCGCACAGCATACGGGGTGATCAGGGCTTGCGAAACAGTTCGCGACTGACGAGGGGGCGACCGCCCAGGTGAACGGCCAATGCCTGACGCATCAGGCGCTTGGCCGCGGACAGCGCGCCGGGGGCGGTCCAGTCGGCTTCGGCCATGGCCAATAATTCAACGCCGTTGAACAGGCCGGGTTGCAGCAGGAAGACTCGCTCCAGCCCCGCATCCACTTGCAGGCGATAGAGACCATCTGCCGCGACGGGCTCGCCGTGGATATCGGTGTTCAGGGAAAAACCGTAACCGAGATCGTCCAGCAGTCGCCATTCGAACGAACGTAGCAACGGCTCCAGCGGACGACCTTCAGCCAGTGCCAGCAAGGTTGCAGCGTAGTGATCGAATACGCCCGGATGAGGATCTTCAGCGGGCAGCAGACGGATCAGCAATTCATTGAGATAGAGACCGCTGAACAGCGCCTCGCCGTTGAGCCACGCCGAAGTGCCCGAACTCTCCATGCGCCCAACATTCTTCAGCTCACCCTTGCCACGGAATTCGACTTCCAGCGACACGAACGGCCGCGCCAATGTCCCGGCCTTGCCCCGCGCACTGCGCAACACCGCCCGCAGCCGCCCTTGCGGCGTGAGGAAATCCACCAACGCGCTGGTTTCGCGGTAGGCGCGGGAGTGCAGGACGTAGGCGGGTTGGGCGGGAGGCGGGTTTTGCGACATTGAGTTCTCGATGAAGAAACGCAGATTTACACACAACCCAAAACCACTGTGGGAGCGAGCCTGCTCGCGAAAGCGGAGTGACAGTCAACATCAATGCTGAATGTTACATCCCTTCGCGAGCAGGCTCGCTCCCACAGTGGGTATCGGTGTTCTCTGGAACGCTGATTACAGGTCGCCGTAACCCAGCGAACGCAGCGCGCGCTCGTCGTCGGACCAGCCGCCCTTCACCTTCACCCACAGGTTGAGCATGATCTTGGAGTCGAACAGCAGCTCCATATCCTTGCGCGCTTCGGTGCCGATGCGTTTGATGCGCTCGCCCTTGTCGCCAATGATGATCTTCTTCTGGCCGTCACGTTCAACGAGGATCAAAGCGTGGATGTGCAGGGTCTTGCCCTGCTGCTTGAACTCTTCGATTTCGACGGTGATCTGGTACGGCAGCTCGGCGCCCATCTGGCGCATGATTTTCTCGCGCACCAGTTCAGCGGCGAGGAAACGGCTGCTGCGGTCAGTGATCTGGTCTTCCGGGAAGAAGTGATCGTTCTCCGGCAGATGATCAGCGATAACCTTTTCCAGCGCTTCGAGGTTGTGCCCGTGCTGCGCGGAAATCGGAATGATCTGCGCGTTCGGCAGTTGTTCCTGCAACCAGCTGAGGTGCGGCATCAGCTCGGCTTTGTCTTCGATGCGGTCGGTCTTGTTCAGCGCGACGATCAGCGGGCCGGTCACGTACTGCACGCGCTCGAGAACCATCTGGTCTTCGTCGGTCCACTTGGTGCGATCGACCACGAAGATCACGACGTCGACGTCTTTCAACGCCGCCGAAGCGGTTTTGTTCATGTAACGGTTCAGGGCCTTTTCGCCACCCTTGTGCATACCGGGGGTGTCGACGTAGATCGCCTGCACGTCACCTTCGGTTTTGATCCCGAGCATGTTGTGGCGGGTGGTCTGCGGCTTGCGCGAGGTGATCGCGAGCTTCTGGCCGAGGATGTGGTTGAGCAGCGTCGACTTACCGACGTTGGGACGGCCGACGATGGCAACATAGCCACAGCGAGTTGCGTTTGTATCAGTCATTGCCATTCTCCACGCCCAGGGCAATCAGTGCTGCAGCGGCCGCTACCTGTTCGGCAATACGACGGCTCACCCCCTGACCTCGGCTTTTTTCATTCAGTAAGACAACTTCGCACTCGACGAAGAAGGTTCGGCAGTGCGGCTCGCCCTGGATATCCACCACTTCATAGCGTGGCAGATCGCAACCGCGCGATTGCAGGTGTTCCTGCAGGCGGGTTTTCGGATCCTTGTTGGTGTCGACCAGTGTCAGACCTTCGAACTCGCCAGCCAGCCAGGCCAGCACGCGCTCACGCGCCATGTCCATGCCGGCATCGAGGTAGATCGCACCGATCAACGCTTCGAGGGCGTCGGCCAGAATCGATTCGCGACGGAAACCGCCGCTTTTCAACTCGCCGGAGCCCAGTCGCAGGTAATCGCCAAGGTCGAAACCGCGCGCCAGTACGGCCAGCGTCTCACCTTTTACCAGGCGTGCGCGTAAACGCGACAACTGGCCTTCGCGGGCCAGCGGGAAGCGATCGAACAGCGCCTCGCCAGCGACGAAGTTGAGGATGGCATCACCAAGGAATTCCAGGCGTTCGTTGTTGCGCCCGGCAAAACTGCGGTGCGTCAGGGCCAGCAGCATCAGCTCCTGATCCTTGAAGGTGTAGCCGAGCTGGCGCTCGAGACGGCTTAGAGAAACGCTCACGGTTTACCCACGCTGAGTTCGTGGCTGGATTCCACTGCCATCGCCGGGATGCGGCGCAGGCCTGGGACAATTAACGCTGTGTTCAAAAATTAAATCCTGGCGATTGCGAAGCCGATTGTGCCGGCTCCAGAAATGCATTCGGCGCTGTGGTCAACAGCGCCGTGTGTGATTACTTGATCAGGCCAACCCGCGAGAAATTCGGCAGATGACTGAGTTTCGGTTCCGGCCAGCTCATCCAGACCGCGAAGGCCTTGCCGACGATATTCTGGTCGGGAACCATGCCCAGCAGATCCTTGGGAATGTTTGGATCATCCCAGTAGCGACTGTCATTCGAATTGTCGCGGTTGTCGCCCATCATGAAGTAGTGCCCGGCAGGCACTGTCCACGAGCGATCCGGGGTGGCGCGGTAGCGGCTCATTTCCTTGCGGATCAGATGCTCGGCTGCGCCCAGTTTCTCTTTGTACAGTTCGGCGCTGCCCAGTGTGCCCGGCTCGGCGCCGACCATCTGCTCGGCAATCGACTCGCCATTGACGAACAGACGCTTGTCGGCGGTGTAACGCACCGTGTCACCCGGCAGACCGACCACACGTTTGATGTAGTTGACGTTCGGATCGCTCGGGTAGCGGAACACCATCACATCGCCGCGCTGCGGATCACCGACTTCGATGATTTTCTTGTCGATCACCGGCAGACGGATCCCGTAAGAAAACTTGTTCACCAGAATGAAGTCGCCGACGTCCAGGGTTGGCTTCATGGAGCCCGAAGGGATCTGGAACGGCTCCACGAGGAACGAACGCAGCACCAGCACGATGAACAACACCGGGAAGAACGACTTGCCGTATTCAACCAGCAGCGGTTCTTTGTTCAGTTTTTCAACGACCACCCCGTCAGGCTGGCTGACGCTGCCTTGATAAGAGGCAATGGCAGCACGCCGACGCGGTGCCAGGATCAACAGATCAAGCAACGCCAACAGGCCGCAGACGAACACGGCGATGACCAGCAACAGCGGGAAATTTAGTGACATAGGACCTAACTATCCAACCTGAGCACGGCAAGGAAGGCTTCTTGTGGAATTTCCACGTTGCCGACCTGCTTCATGCGTTTCTTACCGGCCTTTTGCTTCTCGAGCAGTTTCTTCTTACGGCTGACGTCACCACCGTAGCATTTGGCCAATACGTTCTTTCTGAGCGCCTTGACGGTTGTCCGGGCAACGATCTGACCACCGATGGCGGCCTGAATGGCTACGTCGAACATCTGACGAGGAATCAGTTCTTTCATCTTCTCGGTCAACTGGCGACCTTTGTAGTGCGAGTTGTCACGATGCACGATCAATGCGAGGGCATCGACCTTGTCGCCGTTGATCAGCACGTCCAGCTTCACCAGATTAGCCGATTGGTAACGGTCGAAATGGTAATCCAGCGAAGCATAGCCGCGACTGGTGGATTTGAGACGGTCGAAGAAGTCCAGCACCACTTCGTTCATCGGCAGGTCGTAAGTGACTTGCACCTGATTGCCGAGGAACAGCATGTCGACTTGAACGCCACGCTTCTCGATGCACAGGGTGATGACGTTACCCAAGTGCTCTTGCGGCACGAGGATATTGGCGCGCACGATCGGCTCGCGCATGTCTTCGATCGACGACACATCCGGAAGCTTGGATGGGTTGTCGACGTAAATCGTTTCACCGGTTTTCAGCACCAGTTCGAAAATTACCGTCGGTGCCGTGGTGATCAGGTCCAGGTCATACTCGCGCTCGAGGCGCTCCTGGATGATTTCCATGTGCAGCATGCCAAGGAAGCCGCAACGGAAGCCGAAGCCCAGTGCGTCGGAGCTTTCCGGGGTGTACTGCAGCGACGAGTCGTTGAGGGTCAGCTTCTGCAGCGCTTCGCGGAAATCTTCGAAGTCGTCGGAGCTGACCGGGAACAGACCGGCGTAAACCTGTGGCTGGATGCGTTTGAAGCCGGGCAGCACTTCAACGTCCGGGGTGGAGCTCAGGGTCAGGGTGTCACCGACCGGTGCACCGTGAATGTCCTTGATGCTGGCGATGATGAAGCCCACTTCGCCGGCTTTCAGATCCGTGGTGGCGGTGTGTTTCGGGTTGAACACACCCACGCTGTCGACCAGATGGATCTTGCCAGTGGACTTGACGAGGATCTTGTCGCCCTTCTTCACGCGGCCATGACGCACGCGCACCAGGGAGACAACGCCCAGGTAGTTGTCGAACCAGGAGTCGATGATCAACGCTTGCAGCGGATCTTCGATGTTGCCGGTCGGCGCAGGAATGGTGTGCACCAGACGTTCGAGCACTTCGTCGACACCCAGGCCGGTCTTGGCGCTGCAGGTGACGGCGTCGGTGGCGTCGATACCGATGATCTTCTCGATTTCGTCTTTGACGCGATCAGGATCAGCCTGCGGCAGGTCGATCTTGTTCAGCACCGGCATGACCTCAAGGCCCTGCTCGATGGCGGTGTAGCAGTTGGCCACGGACTGGGCTTCAACGCCTTGACCGGCGTCGACCACCAGCAGCGCACCTTCACAGGCAGCCAGGGAACGGCTGACTTCATAGGTGAAGTCGACGTGGCCCGGGGTGTCAATGAAGTTCAGCTGATACTTGATGCCGTCTTTGGCGGTGTAGTAGAGGGTAACGCTGTGGGCCTTGATGGTGATCCCGCGTTCACGCTCCAGATCCATGGAATCCAGTACCTGGGCTTCCATTTCACGCTCGGCCAGGCCGCCGCACATCTGGATGAAGCGATCGGCCAGCGTCGACTTGCCATGGTCAATGTGGGCGATGATGGAGAAATTGCGGATATGACTCAAATCACTCACGGATCAACACTCAAAAAGGCTGCAGGCATAGCCCGCCGAAAAATAGCCGGGAATTGTACCTGATACACGGCGCAAGCGTCACGTTCGCCTGTCACCCGGATTGCATGCAAAAACGCCCCGATCTGTCGATCGAGGCGTTTTCGAGGTTTAAAGCACAGATCAATCGCCTGTCATCAACCGGCTCTTCGCAACAGCCAGACGCCTGCCAGCGCACAGACACCGGCCGGCACCAGCACCGCGAACAGCGGCGAGAAGCCGAACACCAGGCTCGATGGGCCAAGCAAATCCTGGACGATACGGAAGGTGAAGCCCACTAGCACGCCGGTGAACACGCGCTGTCCGAGGGTCACCGAGCGTAGCGGGCCGAAGATAAAGGAGATCGCCATCAGTACCAGTGCAGCGGTCACCAGCGGCTGCAACACCTTGACCCAAAATGCCAGCCAGTAACGGCCGTTGCTCAGGCCTTGCTCGGACAGGTAGTGGATGTAACCCCACAAACCGCTGATCGACAGCGATTCCGGGGCCATGACCACGGTGCTGAGCAATTGCGGACTCAACGCCACGTCCCATTGCTCGCTCGGGGTATTGACGACTTCGGTGCTGCGTTCATGGAACAGCGTGGTGGCAACGTCGGTGAGCTGCCACTTGGTGCCGTCGAATTCGGCCTTCTTGGCGAAGCTTGAACTCAGTAGATGGCGTTCCTTGTCGAAGTGATAGCGGGTCACGCCATACAACAAACCGTTCGGTTGCACGGCGTTGATGTGGATGAACTCTTCACCCTGACGGTGCCACATACCGTGCTTGGCGCTTTGCGCGTCGCCGCTGCCTTGCGCCAGCGAGCGGTTGGCCTGGGCCATGCTTTCGGTCGCCGGAGCGACGTATTCGCCGATCAGCACGCCCGCCAGCATCAGCACCAGCATTGGCTTCATTACAGCCCAGACAATACGGCCGATGGACACGCCAGCGGCGCGCATGACCGTCAGCTCACTGCTGCTGGCCAGACTGCCGAGGCCGATCAGGCAGCCGATCAATGCGGCCATTGGCAGCATTTCATAGAGACGGCGCGGCGCAGTCAGCAATACAAAGCTCAGAACATCGACCAGCGTGTAGGTGTCACTGACATCACCCATCTCATCGATAAAGGCAAACAAGGTCGCCAGACCGAGAATGATTGCCAGCACGGCGATGATCGCCATGAACACGCTGCTGCCGATGTAGCGATCGAGTTTAACCACGGGCCACCTCCAACGCTGCAGCGCGACGGCTGGCCATCTTCAGACGCAGCGGCTCCCAATAGAGCAGGCCGAGACCGATGAACAGGAAGATCGCGTGCACCCACCATAGGCCGAGGGCCGGCGGGATCTTGCCTTTTTCAAGGGCGCCGCGTGCGGCAATCAGGATGGTCAGGTAAGCCATATAAAGAAGAATCGCCGGCAGCAGCTTGAGGAAACGCCCTTGGCGCGGATTGACTCGCGACAGCGGCACCGCCATCAGGGTCACGATAAACACCAGCAGCGGCAGGGACAAACGCCATTGCAGCTCGGTTTTCGAGCGGATGTCATCGCTGCCCAGCAGAGACGAGGTCGGCATGGCGTCACGGTCGGTGACTTCTTCGCTGACGTCTGGCTTGGGCAGCAGCACACCGTAGGTTTCGTAGTGAATAGTGCGGTAATCGGCCTGACCCGGGCTGCCGTCGTAGCGATAGCCGTTATCGAGGATCAGATAGCGGTTGCCGTCGGGGCGCACTTCCTGGCGACCGCTTTCGGCCACCAGCACGGAAATCCCGCGGTCCTTCTGATTGGCGCCGAGGTTCTTCTGCGAGATGAATACGCTGCCCAAATTGACGCGATCGTCGCTCAGGGTTTCAGTGTAGGTCACCCGAGTACCGTCACGCAGGGCCTGGAAGCGTCCCGGCTCGAGGGTGTCGAACTCAGTCAGCGCGTCCTGCTTGTTCAGCAGCAACTGGAACTGGTTGGCGCCTTGCGGGGCCAGGCCCAGGCTCAGCCACGCCACCACCAGCGCCACCAGCGTCGCCGGAAACAGGGTCATGCGAAACAGCTTCTGCTGACTCATGCCGGTGGCCGAGAGCACGGTCATCTCGCTTTCCAGATACAGGCGACCGTAGGCCAGCAGGATCCCGAGGAACAGGCCCAGCGGCAGAATCAGCTGCAGGAAACCCGGCAGGCGATAGCCCATGATCAGGAACAACGAGCCCGGATCGAGCTGGCCGGCAGCGGCCTGAGCCAGATATTTGATGAAGCGACCGCTCATGATGATGACCAGCAGCACAGCACTCACGGCGCTGAGGGTCAACAGGACTTCGCGGGACAGATAACGGAAGACGATCAAACCAGACACTCCAGGGTTGTCAGGCTAAGGCGGCCAAACAAGCAAACACATCGACCGGCCCGCAACGCAGAGCCGTCGAAAAAAGATGCGGCATTATCCTGTGATTGGGGGCGCCTGTCACTGCGCACACTCATCCATGTCTGTAATCCTTTGCAGATCGTACAACCTAGGGGGCGTTCTCAATTAGTTTTCACACCGCGCCGGGTTGTGCCTTAAAGCCGGCCAGTCTGCGTTGCAGGCCTTGGAAAGGGAACAACCATTCCCAGCGGCCTGCGCCTTGCCTGGCTGGCTTTAAGGCGACAACGCGGTGTGAAAACTAATTGAGAACACCCCCTAGGGTTGTCAGGCGCGGGGAGCGAGGTTCAAACTGCGGCCCTTGTCGCAGGCTTTGGCCTGCGCCTCTTCTATCTATAAGCAGGCGACTGCGGCCTCCGTCGAACGCCTGCGTGTTGACCATTCATTCAGGGATCCGGACATGGAACTGGTTGTAAAAAGCGTTAGCCCAGAAACGTTGAAAACCGCCACCCTGGTGGTTGCTGTTGGCGAAGGCCGCAAACTCGGCGTCGCCGCCAAACAAGTCGACGAACTGAGCGGTGGCGCGATCAGCGCCGTGCTCAAGCGTGGCGACCTGGCCGGCAAGGTTGGCCAGAGCCTGTTGCTGCACAGCCTGCCGAACCTGAAAGCCGAGCGCGTGCTGCTGGTCGGTGTGGGCAAGGATGAGGAACTGGGCGACCGTCCGTTCCGCAAAATCGTTGCCGGCATCCTCAACACCCTGAAGGGTCTGGGCGGCAGCGACGCCGTGCTGGCGCTGGATGAAGTTATTGTCAAAAACCGCGACAGCTACGGCAAAACTCGTCTGCTGGCAGAAACCCTGGTGGATGGCGAATACACCTTCGACCAGTTCAAGAGCCAGAAAGCCGAACCGCGCGCCCTGAAGAAAATCACCCTGCTGACCATCAAGGCCGCGCAAGCCGAAGTGCAGCGCGCAGTGAATCACGCTACAGCGATCGCCAACGGCATGGCGTTCACCCGCGATCTGGGTAACCTGCCGCCGAACATCTGCCACCCGACCTTCCTCGGCGAACAAGCCAAGAATCTGGGCAAAGAGTTCAAGGATCTGAAAGTCGAAGTCCTCGACGAGAAGAAGATCAAATCCCTCGGTATGGGCTCGTTCTACGCCGTCGGCCAGGGCAGCGAGCAACCGCCGCGCCTGATCGTCATGCAATACAACGGCGGCAAGAAATCCGCGAAGCCGTACGCCCTGGTCGGTAAAGGCATCACCTTCGACACCGGCGGCATCAGCCTGAAACCAGGCGCCGGCATGGACGAAATGAAGTACGACATGGGCGGCGCGGCCTCCGTGTTCGGTACCCTGCGTGCCGTACTTGAACTGAAACTGCCGATCAACCTGGTGTGCATTCTCGCCTGCGCCGAGAACATGCCGAGCGGCAATGCAACGCGTCCGGGCGATATCGTTACCACCATGAGCGGTCAGACCGTGGAAATCCTCAATACCGACGCCGAAGGCCGTCTGGTGCTGTGCGATGCGCTGACCTACTCCGAGCGTTTCAAGCCGCAAGCGGTGATCGACATCGCCACCCTGACCGGCGCCTGCGTCGTGGCACTGGGTGCGCACACCTCGGGCCTGCTGGGCAACAACGACGAACTGATCGACCAACTGCTCAGCGCCGGTAAAGCCGCTGATGACCGCGCCTGGCAATTGCCGCTGTTCGACGAATACCAGGAGCAACTGGACAGCCCGTTCGCCGACATCGCCAACATTGGCGGGCCGAAAGCCGGGACCATCACGGCTGCATGTTTCCTGTCGCGCTTCACCAAGAACCTCAACTGGGCGCACCTGGACATCGCGGGCACCGCGTGGACCAGCGGCGGCAAGGACAAAGGCGCAACCGGCCGTCCGGTGCCTCTGCTGACCCAGTACCTGCTGGATCGCGCCAAAGCCTGAACCCGCTGACGGGCGGCGTCACTTTCGGGTGACGCCGCTTGCTGCTCTGGAACCGCAATGACCAAAGTCGACTTCTATATCCTGCCCAGCGCCGCCCCTTCGGCTCGTCTGGACTTTGCCTGCAAGCTCACCGAGAAAGCCTGGCGCATGGGCCACCGCATCTACCTGCATTGCAGCGATGCCGCCCAGCGTGATGATCTCGATGCGCGCCTGTGGGCATTCAAGGGCGAAACGTTCGTGCCGCATGGCCCTGCCGACAGTGAGCCGGACGGTTTGATCGTTTTGGGCCTGGGTGAGGACTGCGGTCAGCATCAGGATTTACTGGTCAACCTCGACCTGAAAGTCCCGGCCTTCGCCAGCAAATTCGCCCGCGTGGCGGAAGTGGTGGTCGAAGATCCGACGATTCGGGCGGCCGCGCGGGAGAGTTTCCGTTTCTACCGCGAACAGGGCTATCCTCTGCAAGATCACCGTTTACAGCGACTCTGAGCATTCCAATGGACACTCCGAAACCGCAGCAAAAGTCCGCACACCTGCTGGACGATCTCGAATCGATCCGCCAGTTGCTCGGCGACGACAACCTGCAACCACCTCTGTTGACCGACACGGTCGATGATGGCGAACAGGAACAGATTCCGATGTTGTTCGATTCGGTCGGCAACGAGCCGGCCGCTGTCGAACCACCACCCGCGCCAGCTCCGACACCCGCCGCGCAACCAACGGCGCCGGTGAATAAGGGCCCGGATGCGCTGCTCCACCTCGACAGTGAACTGCGCGCCGCCGCGCAATTGATCATGCAAGACGTGATCGACGACTTCGCGCCGCACATCGAAACCGAAATCAAACGCCGGCTCGATGCGCGCATGGAACGGCTGCTCAGCCAGTACGAATAACCCCCGATCCCCTGTGAGAGCCAGCCTGCTGGCGATAGCAGCACCTCGGTTTTCCTGAAAAACCGCAGCGCCAGCATCGCGAGCAGGCTCACTCCTACATTTAGATCCCCTCCGGGCCCGCCCCGCTCGCCCTCGGCCCCATGCCCCGCTATACTCGTCGGCTTTTCCTGAATTAATGCCAATAGGGTCCCGCCGCGCATGGATAAGACCTACCAGCCGCACGCCATTGAAACTTCCTGGTACAACACCTGGGAGTCCGAGAACTACTTCGCCCCGCAAGGCGCGGGCGACTCCTACACCATCATGATCCCGCCGCCGAACGTCACCGGCAGCCTGCACATGGGTCACGGTTTCAACAACGCGATCATGGACGCCCTGATCCGTTTCCGCCGCATGCAGGGTCGCAACACCCTGTGGCAACCGGGCACCGACCACGCCGGTATCGCCACGCAGATGCTGGTGGAGCGTCAACTCGAAGCCCAGGGCCAGAATCGCCATGATCTGGGCCGCGAAAAATTCCTCGAGAAAGTCTGGGAATGGAAGGATCAGTCCGGCGGCAACATCAGCCGTCAGATCCGCCGTCTCGGCTCGTCCGTTGACTGGAGCCGCGAGCGCTTCACCATGGACGACGGCCTCTCGGAAGCGGTCAAAGAAGCCTTCGTGCGCCTGCACGAAGACGGTCTGATCTATCGCGGCAAGCGTCTGGTCAACTGGGACACCAAACTGCACACGGCGATTTCCGACCTCGAAGTGGAAAACCACGACGAGAAGGGTTTCCTGTGGAACCTGAAGTACCCGCTGGCCGACGGCGCGAAAACCGCTGAAGGCAACGACTTCCTGATCGTCGCGACCACCCGTCCGGAAACCATGCTCGGCGACTCCGCCGTCGCGGTGAACCCGAACGATGAGCGCTACAAATCCCTGATCGGCAAGTTTGTCGAGCTGCCGCTGGTTGGCCGCCGGATCCCGATCATCGCCGACGATTACTGCGATCCTGAATTCGGCACCGGTTGCGTGAAAATCACCCCGGCCCACGATTTCAACGACTACGAAGTCGGCAAGCGCCACAACCTGCCGCTGCTGAACATCTTCGACAAGAACGCCAACGTGCTGCCGGCAGCCCAGGTGTTCAACCTCGACGGTACGCTGAACGACAGCATCGATGGCGCGATTCCGGCTGAATACGCCGGTCTTGAGCGTTTCGAAGCGCGCAAGCAGATCGTTGCTGCGTTCGATGCCGCCGGCCTGCTGGTCAGTGTCAACGACCACGGCCTGAAAGTACCGAAAGGCGACCGCTCCGGCACCATCATCGAGCCGTGGCTGACCGACCAGTGGTACGTGTCGACCAAGCCTTTGGCCGAGCCTGCGATTGCCGCGGTTGAAGACGGTCGTATCCAGTTCGTGCCGAAGCAGTACGAAAACATGTACTTCTCGTGGATGCGCGACATCCAGGACTGGTGCATCAGCCGTCAGCTGTGGTGGGGCCACCGGATTCCGGCCTGGTACGACGAGTCGGGCAAGGTCTACGTCGGTCGCGACGAAGCCGAAGTGCGTGCCAAGCACAACCTCGGCCCGGACGTCGCACTGCAACAGGACAACGACGTACTCGATACCTGGTTCAGTTCCGGCCTGTGGACGTTCTCCACTCTCGGCTGGCCTGAGCAGACCGAATTCCTGAAGAAATTCCACTCCACCGACGTGCTGGTGACGGGCTTCGACATCATTTTCTTCTGGGTTGCCCGGATGATCATGCTGACCATGCACCTGATCAAGAACGAAGACGGCACGCCGCAGGTACCGTTCAAGACCGTGTATGTGCACGGTCTGGTGCGTGATGGCCAGGGCCAGAAGATGTCCAAGTCCAAGGGCAACGTCCTTGACCCGCTGGACATCATCGACGGTATCGAACTGGAAGAACTGGTGCAGAAACGCACCTCCGGCCTGATGCAGCCGAAACTGGCGAAGAAGATCGAGAAGCAGACCCGCGACGAATTCGCTGACGGCATTGCCAGCTACGGCACCGACGCCCTGCGCTTCACCTTCTGCTCGCTGGCGTCGACCGGTCGCGATATCAAGTTCGACATGGGCCGCGTCGAAGGCTATCGCAACTTCTGCAACAAGATCTGGAACGCTGCGCGTTACGTTCTGGACAAGGGCGAAGACTGCGGCCAGAACGGCGAAGCCTACGAGCTGTCGCTGGCGGATCGCTGGATCATCTCGCAACTGCAACGCACCGAAGCCGAAGTGACCCGTCAACTCGATCAGTTCCGTTTCGACCTGGCGGCACAAGCGCTGTACGAGTTCATCTGGAACCAGTACTGCGACTGGTACCTGGAACTGTCCAAGCCTGTGCTGTGGGACGAGAACGCGCCGGTTGAGCGTCAGCGCGGCACTCGCCGTACGCTGGTTCGCGTACTGGAAGTGGCATTGCGTCTGGCGCATCCGTTCATGCCGTTCATCACTGAAGAAATCTGGCAGCGCATCGCGCCGCTGGCCGGTATCCAGGGCAAGACGATCATGCTGCAAGCTTGGCCAGTGGCCAACGAAGAGCGCATCGATCCGGCCGCCGAAGACGACATCGAATGGCTCAAGGAACTGATGCTCGGCACGCGTAACATCCGTGGCGAAATGAACATCGGCCCGGGCAAGCCGCTGCCGATCTACCTGAAGAACGTCAGCGCTGAAGACCAGCGCCGCCTGACCGAGAACGAAGCGCTGCTGAAGAAGCTGGCGCGTCTGGAATCGATCACCGTTCTACAGGCTGGTGAAGAAGCACCGCTGTCCGCCACCGCTCTGGTTGGCGAGATGGAAGTGCTGGTGCCGATGGCCGGTCTGATCGACAAGGGCGCTGAGCTCGCGCGTCTGGACAAGGAAATCCTGCGTCTGCAGGGCGAAGTCCAGCGCGTTGGCGGCAAACTGTCCAACGCCGGTTTCGTCGACAAGGCCCCGGCCGAAGTCATCGAGAAGGAGCGCGCCAAACTGGCCGAGGCTGAACAAGCCCTGGGCAAACTGGCCGAGCAGCATGCGCGGATTGCCAGCCTGTAACGGCAAATCGCAGTGAAAAGGGAGGCCCAGGTGGTCTCCCTTTTTTATTCCTGATCACCACGAATCCCCTGTGGGAGCGAGCCTGCTCGCGAAAGCGGTGGGTCAGTCGACAAATCTGCCGGATGTGAAACCGCCTTCGTGAGCAGGCTCGCTCCCACAGTTTGACCGGTGTTGCCTTGAGATGTGGGACAATACCCGCCACTTTCAGCCATACCCGAATCGACCACGCCCATGAACGCCCCCCGCACACCCAAACCTGCGCGCAAGAAGCCTGACTCCGCGACCCCGACCAAGACCGTCGAGCCGCGTGAAAAGGCCAGCCTGCACCCGCGCAATCGCCATCAGGGTCGTTACGACTTCCCGGCGCTGATCAAGACCACGCCGGAACTGGCGAAGTTCGTGATCACCAACCCGTACGGCAAGGAAAGCATCGACTTCGCCAGCCCCGATGCGGTGCGCGTGTTCAACCGGGCGCTGCTCAAGTCGTTTTATGGCATCCAGCATTGGGACATCCCGGCAGACTACCTCTGCCCACCGGTTCCGGGCCGTGCCGATTACGTGCACTTCCTCGCCGATTTGCTGGCGAGCATGAACGACGGCAAGGTGCCGCGCGGCGCGATCGTCAACGTGCTGGACATCGGCATGGGTGCCAACTGCGTGTATCCGCTGATCGGTAACAGTGAATACCGCTGGCACTTCCTCGGTTCGGAGATCGACCCGACCGCCGTGGCTGCCGCCCGCGCCATCGTCCAGTCCAACGATCTGAACAAGGTTATCCAGCTGCGTCAGCAGGAAAACCGCAAGCACATCCTGATCGGTCTGCTGGAGCCGGGCGAGCGCTTTGACCTGACCATGTGCAACCCGCCGTTCCACGCTTCGATGGATGAGGCGACCAAGGGTAGCGAGCGCAAATGGCGCGCACTGGGCAAGGCCGACCCGAAACGCAAACTGCCGGTGCTGAACTTCGGTGGCCAGTCGGCAGAGCTGTGGTGCGAGGGCGGTGAAGCGCGCTTCGTGACGCAACTGATCGCCGAGAGCGCGAATTTCCAGCATAAAGTGCTGTGGTTCAGCACATTAGTGTCGAAAGCTTCGAACCTGCCAGCCATCGAAACCGCGCTGAAAAAAGCCGGCGTGCTGGAAAGCCAGGTCGTCGAGATGTCTCAGGGCCAGAAGCAGAGCCGCTTTGTGGCCTGGACTTTCCAGACCAAGTCCGAGCAGCAGATCTGGCGCCGCGAGCGCTGGGTACGCTAAGACACCGAAGATCCCCTGTGGGAGCGAGCCTGCTCGCGAAGGCGGCGTGTCAGTTAGCTTCAATATCGACTGATCCACCGCATTCGCGAGCAGGCTCGCTCCCACATTGGCCCTGCGATTCAGCCACCAAATCGCAGACACAAAAAAAACCGTGCCCGGATCGCTCCGGTGCACGGTTTTTTATTACTGCGTCTTACTTGTTCACAGCGTCGGTCAGGCCTTTGGCCACAACCAGCTTGATCACTTTCTTAGCAGGGATTTCGATGGCAGCGCCAGTCGAAGGGTTACGGCCAGTGCGGGCAGGACGCTCGGTCACTTTCAGCTTGCCGATACCTGGCAAGGTGATTTCGCCGCCGTTTTCCAGCTGATCGGCAACGATTTGGCCCAATTGGTCCAGAGCGTTACGCGCGGTGGTTTTCGGCGCGTCGATAGCTTCAGCGATGTCGGCGATCAGTTGGTCTTTAGTAAGAGCCATGTAGTGTTCCTTCCCTATCAAATTCATATGGATTGCAGAGTGCAGTGTCAGCCATCGAGCCCGATCTTCTGGATCTGGCACCCTCGGCGATAACCACGACGAGTCGGGTTATAGATACCGAAATCAGGGTTTGGTTCGACCTGACAAATGCTGATTGCACGCTTAACGCAGTGACTTCGCGTAAGACCGGGCAAAACTAGCACAGAGACGGGGAAATATCCGCCTCTAGCTACCCATTTGGTCAGCTTTATTGCTCTAAATCGGTAAAAAACTGCATAAGGCCGGTCGTGCGCCCCGGTTTCGCCCTACAACCCGCGCCAAAACCAGTGGTTGCGGTACACTTGGCACTTTTTCGGGGGAGCCTGCCCTCCTCCCATCCAACAGCCGAGAAGCCCATGCCGATCCGTCATTGCATCGTCCACCTGATCGACAAAAAACCCGACGGCACGCCCGCAGTTCTGCACGCCCGTGACACGGAACTGGCCGAGTCTGCAGCCATCGAAAACATGCTCGCCGACCTCAACGAGAGCTATAACGCCAAACAGGGCAAAGCCTGGGGCCTGTTTCATCCGGAATCGGGTGCGTTCCCGTTCAGCGGCTGGCTGAAGGAATACATGGAAGGCGGCAAGGACTTCACCGCGTTCAGCAAAGTCGCGGTCGAGCACCTGCAAAAATTGATGGAAGAGTCGAACCTGTCGGTCGGCGGCCACGTGCTGTTCGCCCACTATCAGCAAGGCATGACCGATTACCTGGCAATCGCCCTGCTGCACCACAGCGAAGGCGTGGCAGTGACCGATGAGCTGGACGTGACCCCGTCGCGCCACCTCGACCTCGGCCAGTTGCACCTGGCGGCGCGCATCAACGTCTCCGAGTGGCAGAACAACAAGCAGTCCAAACAGTACATCTCGTTCATCAAGGGCAAGAACGGCAAAAAAGTCTCGGAATACTTCCGCGACTTCATCGGCTGCCAGGAAGGCGTCGACGGCCCGGGCGAGACGCGCACGCTGCTCAAGGCGTTCAGTGACTTCGTCGAGAGCGAAGACCTGCCCGAAGAGTCCGCTCGCGAGAAGACCAAAACCCTGGTCGATTACGCCAGCAGCCAGGCCAAACTCGGCGAACCGATGGGTCTGGAAGAGTTGTCCGAGCTGATCGACGAGGAGCGCCCGAAAGCCTTCTACGATCACATCCGCAACAAGGATTACGGCCTGTCGCCAGAGATTCCGGCGGACAAACGCACCCTGAATCAATTCCGCCGCTTCACCGGCCGCGCCGAAGGCCTGTCGATCAGCTTTGAAGCGCACCTGCTGGGTTCGAAGATCGAATACGACGAAGAGGCTGGCACCCTGGTGATCAAAGGCCTGCCAACGTCGCTCACCGATCAGCTGAAGCGCCGTAACTGATGCTTGGCAATGTGCTGAAGAAGGTTGCGCTGGTTCTGCTGGTGGTCGTGGTCTATCAGAACTGGGGCAAGATCGAGCGGGTGTTCAATCCGTCGCAGATGGTTGCCGAGCAGACGCGCGCGCAGGCCAACGTCGTACTCTACGCCACCGACTGGTGCGGCTACTGCAAGCAGACCAAACGTTTTCTCGACAGCAAGGGGATTCCGTTCAAGGAGTTCGATATCGAGAAGGACGCCGAGGCGCGCAAGGCCTATGAGGCATTGGGTGGACGCGGGATTCCGCTGATCGACGTTAACGGCACATTGATTCGCGGGTTTGACGCGGACGAAATCCTCGCCGCCCTGAAATAACCTGTAGGAGTGAGCCTGCTCGCGATAGCGGTGTGTCAGTCGATAAATCCGCCGATTGACACACCGCTATCGCGAGCAGGCTCACTCCTACAAAGTTTTGCATCAGACTTGAGAGATCAGCGTGCTTCGATACGGAAGCCGAAACGCGGGAAGTGCACATGCACCACACCGCCACGCTCATCTTCACGACGAATGATCAACTCTTCGCGACCGGCAAACAGCAACTCCCCCACCACCGGATCAACCCCGTAATCCGTCGCCGAGATCGCCACCTGCTGCCCGGCCTTGAAGCCGTTCGGATCTACAAACTGCTCGCCAGGCAATGCCGCCGGTGTCGCGTTGCGTGCAACCTCAAGCGCCTCTTCCGACGTCATCGCACTGGCTGCGCCATGGCCAAAGCCCAGCACTCGTCCCAACCAGGCCGCAACAGCCGGATAATCATCCACCAGTGGAGCCGTGACATGCGTAGCCTTGAGGAACCACAGCGGATGCGCCAGCGCGAAGTCGGCAATCGACGGCTCGCCGAACAGGAAGTCGCCCTGCTCGCGCTGTAACTGCTGCTCAAGGCGAGCCATGATCGTCGGCCACTGATGCTTGGCTTGTTCGGCAGACAAACGCGTGGCGCTGCCACCACTGAACAGACCGGCGCGGTCGGCGATAAAAGCCTTGATCGCTTCCGGCGGCAACTTGGCGAAGCGCACCGCCACCGATTCCGGCTGAAACACCAGACTCACCGCATGTTGAAACACCACCGAGTCAGCCCACGTGGCAAAACTGGCAGCGGTGAATTCCTGACCCTCAGGAAAGAACGCCGGCAAGGCTTTTTCCTGCTCCAGACGACGGGCGATCAGCGAAGTGTCGCAATAGATATCAGCGCCAATCTGCAACACCGGGGTCTTGCGATAGCCACCGGTCAGGGCGGTCAGATCCGGTTTCGGCATCACCGGCGAGATGTGCACCGAGCGCCACGACAAGCCTTTGAAGCCCAGCAGCAGACGGGCCTTCTCGGCAAATGGAGAGGTCGGGTAATGGTGGAGAATCAACTCGGACATGCTCGGCTCCGCCGCTCAGATAGTGAGCCAGCAGCTTAGCGTGCATTTGCTTAGCAGCCTACAGATCTGCCTGATGGGAACCAATCAGTCAGATTGATAAGACGCGACCAGACACTCCTTCGCGCTCTTCCTGAGTTTTTTGATTAACCGTTCCTGGCGCAACGCATCGCTTTTATCGCGGCACAGCTCGGTGTAGACCAGCGCCATCGCCGGGCTGGAGAGAAAGAACCGCGCGCCTTTGCCGCTTTGATGCTTGGCGAAGCGACGCACTGGATCATCGCTGACCCCGCAATACAACGAGCCATTGGCGGCGCGAACGAGGTAGACGAACCAGGACTTGCTCACTGGTTCGGCAGCGTCGACGGATTTTTCGCTAAGGCTGGTCACTTCGGGATCTGAACGCGTAGGAAAACAGGCGGCGATCTTATCAGCGACCGGCCTGAAATGCCTTCAGTCCCTTCAGCGCCTGGGCGCGCACGGCGTTGCGCACCAACGGTGTCCAGCCGAGCAGCAGGCCTTTGAAACCCAGGGCCTGACGCGACCAGCGCCACAGGTCGAAGTGGTCGTGGTGCTCGCAGATCTTGCCGTCACGGAAGACGAAACGGGCCTGGATATCGTTGATGACGATGTTGCCGGTCTGGCTGAACAGGTAGGTCGCGACCCAATGTGCGCCGCCGCTGCGCTCATCGGCGCGGACGTTGTCGAAGGTCAGCGAGAAATCCTTGGCCCGAGTGGTGAGCATGCGCCACATGTCGCCAGCATCGCGCCCGTGCAGTTCACCGAAGGCCGGATCGCTGAACACTACGTCATCGGTGTAGCAGGCGGCCATGGCTTCGGCGTCGAGGCGCTGGAAGGCCTGGTAAAAGCGGGTGATCAACGCGGCGTGGGCTTCGCTCATGGGCAATCTCCAAAATAGGTACAGATTGCCAGCACGATAATCTGCAATGCGCAGAAACACTATCGGCATTCGCAAACCGAATACCTGCTGTACACAAAACCCATGTAGGAGTGAGCCTGCTCGCGATAGCGGTGTGTCAGTCAGCGCAACGTTGACTGGTATAAAGCTATCGCGAGCAGGCTCACTCCTACAGTTTGAACCGCGTCAGATTTTTTCGCTTTGCACTTGCACGTACAGCGCACGCCCGGCGCCGAGGCCGGCGATGATTGCGCCGGTGCCAATGATGCCGAAGATCCAGCCCACGGCATTCCAGCCGCCGGTCCAGTCATGCACCACGCCGACGGCGAACGGCCCCATCGACGCCAGCGTATAGCCGAAGCCCTGAGACATGCTCGACAGGTTCGCCGCGACATGGGAATCGCGCGAACGCAGCACGATCAACGTCAGCGCCAGACTGAACGTACCACCCTGCCCCAGCCCCAGTAGAATCGCCCAGCCCCACAGGCCTTCGATCGGCGCGTACAGGCAGCCGAACAGACCGCCAAGGGTCAGCGCCATCACCACCACAATCGCCAGACGCTGATCCTTGCCACGCGTCGCCAGCCACGGCGCGGCCAGAGAACTGGCAAGTTGAATGATCACCGAACCGGACAACACCAGACCGGCCTGGGTTGGTGTCAGTCCACGACCGATCAGGATCGACGGCAACCAGCCGAAGACGATGTAGGCCAGCGACGATTGCAGGCCCATGTACAAGGTCACCTGCCAGGCCAGCGGATCACGCAGCAGACCGCGCACGCGATAGGCGACGTTGTGCGCGCCATGCTTTTGCCCGACTTGCGGCAGCCAGAACACCGCAGCAACCAGCGCCGGAATCACCCAGAAACCCAGGCCCATCGCCCAGCTGCCACCAAAATGCTCACTCAACGGCACGCTGGAACCGGCCGCCATCGCCGCGCCCAGACACAACGCCATGGTGTAGACGCCGGTCATGGTGCCGGCGTGTTTGGCGAAGTCGCGTTTGACGATGCCCGGCAACAGAACACCGATGATGCCGATGCTGGCGCCGCCCAATACGCTGCCGGCGAACAGGCCGATCTCACCGAAGTTGCTGCGCAGGATAATCCCGCCAGCGAGCGTCAGCAGAATCCCCAGCACCACCCGCTCAGCGCCAAAACGTCGCGCCAGAATAGGCGCCAAGGGTGCAAACAAACCGAGGCAGAGCACCGGCAACGTGGTCAGCAAACCGGCCTGAGCTGCCGATAATCCGAGGCTTTTCGACACGTCACTGAGCAGCGGCGCCATGCTCGACAGCGCCGGGCGCAAATTCAGCGCCACCAGAATCAGACCCAGCAGCAACAACCACGGCCGGCGCACCAGCGGATGGCTTTGTTGCACTTGTTCGTCATCGGCCTCGGCGTCGATCAGCAGTTCTTCAAGTTCTGCCGTGCGCTTGGGGGTTGTGGATATCTCGTTGCGGGACATGGATTTCTCGGTTTCAAGGTTCATTGATCAACTGCCTCGACAAGGCTTTGGCCCGTTCCGGGTCGCGTTGCTCGACCGCATCGAGCAACTCGATGTGCAGATCGAACACTTCCTGACGGCGCGGGACGATGTTCAGGGTCTGGCGCAACTGCGCGCCGACGATGCTGGAGAAATAGCGATACAACTCGCTGAGGGTCGGGTTGTGCGCGGCGTCGACCAAGCGACGGTGGAACACCAGATCGCAGGCGATGTAGGTGTCGAGATCGCCGTGGTAGTGGCTGCCGCTGGTGCCGAGCGCCTCACGCAATGCGACGAGGTCTTCTTCGGTACGACGTAACGCCGCCAGGCCGATGGCCTCGACTTCGAGGATGTGGCGGGTTTCCCGTGCCTGTTCCAGCGAGCATTGCGACAGCGCTTTCAGGGTATCCATCGGATCGACCACTGCGCGCAGATAACTGCCATCGCCCTGACGAATCTCGATCAGCCCTGAAAACGCCAGCACGCGCATGGCTTCGCGCACGGTGTTGCGGCTGATGCCCAGCTCGGCGCACAGCTCGGGTTCGGTCGGCAAACGCTCGCCAACCTGCCAGGCACCGCTGTTGATGCGCTGACGGAGTTGATCCAAGGCCTGATCGACCAGGGATCGCTTAACGAGTGGAGAAATGTCTGACATAGGATTCGCCCTTTCATCCAATCATAGGATGAATTTTCTGACATGTTAGTCAGACCCGTGTAGGACGGCAACCACCTAGGGTCAATCGGAGACACATGAAGCGGTATTTTCGATTGGTGAAAATTACCCTTTAAGGGTAATTTCAGGGACAGGGTTTTGGTTTCTTATGGAAAAGAACACACCCCATTATGAGCTGGCGGTGATCAAGGCTGAGGTGAGGCGGTTAGGTCAAAAAGCTTTCACCAAAGCTTCGGTCAAATCAGCTGAGAAGCTCGGCTTCAACCTCAGCGAAATGCTAGAGATCGTTTTCGAGCTACAAACCAGGATGTTGTACAAATCGATGACTACTTATGACGATCATCGAATCTGGCAAGACGTGTATCACATCAATTCACGAGATCAGGAGATTTACATCAAGGTGACCTACCGCCCCGGCGGCAGCCCACCGGTAATCTCCTTCAAGGAGAAAAACCCATGAAAACCCAGCAATGTGTCAGCTGCGGTGCACGTGAGGGAATGAGGCATTTCCAGGGTCGCGGAGAAACCCTGAGTGTCAAAGGCATGGAGCGCCGAGTAGACGATCTATCTGGTTGGGAGTGCCAGAAGTGCGGTGAAGTGGAATGGGATTTCGACACCGATAGTGCTGAGCGTTATTGTGATGCCGGTGACGAGCTGGTTCTCGCTGGCAGACAAATGATCGGCGCCGAGATGAAACGTATTCGACGCAAATTGCACCTGACGCAGAAAGAGACGGTGCAACTGCTCTCTGGTGGCGGGCATAACGCATTCTCTCGCTACGAACGCGGCGAGTTACTTCCACCCAAAGCATTGGTGCTGCTGATGCGTCTATTGGATCGTCATCCCTACATGCTCGTCGATATCCAGACCTTGGCTGAAGGCGCAGACCTGCGAGGTTTCACGCACACCGTACACAAGGAACACGAAACCCTCACCGTTTCCTGAACCACAAAAAACAAACCCGGCACAAGGCCGGGTTTGATTTACACACAAACCATCAGTGCAAAATCTGACTCAAGAACAACTTCGTCCGCTCATTCTGCGGATTATCGAAGAAGTCATTCGGCGCCGCCTGTTCAACGATCTCACCCTTGTCCATGAAGATCACACGGTTGGCCACGGTACGGGCAAAGCCCATCTCGTGGGTCACGCAGAGCATGGTCATGCCGTCTTCAGCCAGACCGATCATGGTGTCGAGTACTTCCTTCACCATCTCCGGATCGAGCGCTGAAGTCGGTTCATCGAACAGCATGATTTTCGGCTTCATGCACAGGGCGCGGGCGATCGCCACACGCTGTTGCTGACCACCGGACAGTTGCCCCGGGAATTTATGCGCCTGCTCCGGAATGCGTACGCGTTCCAGGTAATGCATGGCGATTTCCTCGGCCTTGCGCTTGGGCATCTTGCGCACCCACATTGGCGCCAGGGTGCAGTTCTGCAAAATGGTCAGGTGCGGGAACAGGTTGAAGTGCTGGAACACCATGCCGACTTCGCGGCGGATCGCTTCGATCTGCTTGAGGTCGTTGGTCAGTTCCACGCCGTCGACGACGATGCGGCCCTGCTGGTGCTCTTCCAGACGATTGAGGCAACGAATCGTCGTCGACTTACCCGACCCCGACGGGCCGCACAGGACGATACGCTCGCCCTGTTTGACATTGAGGTTGATGTCTTTGAGCACGTGGAACTGGCCGTACCACTTGTTGACGCCCTGCATCTGAATAATGCCTTCAGGACCTACAGGCTTTTTGATTGCTTCACTCATTTACAGAACTCCTAACGCTTGTGGCCAGTGTCGAGCTTGCGTTCCAGATGCATGGAATAGCGCGACATACCAAAACAGAAAATCCAGAACACCAGGGCGGCGAACACGTAGCCTTCGGTGGCCATGCCCAGCCATTTCGGATCGGCAGCGGCTTGTTTGACGCTGTTGAGCAGGTCAAAGAGGCCGATGATGATCACCAGACTGGTGTCCTTGAACAGCGCAATGAAGGTGTTGACGATGCCGGGAATGACCAGCTTCAGGGCTTGCGGCAAAATCACCAGGCCCATCGAACGCCAGTATCCGAGGCCCATCGCTGCAGCCGCTTCGTACTGACCTTTGGGGATCGCTTGCAGACCACCGCGCACCACTTCGGCCACATAGGCCGACTGGAACAGGATCACGCCGATCAGCGCCCGCAGCAGCTTGTCGAAGTTCATGCCTTCGGGCAGGAACAGCGGCAGCATCACCGAGGACATGAACAGCACCGTGATCAACGGCACGCCTCGCCAGAACTCGATGAAGGTCACGCAGACCACCCGAATCGCTGGCATGTTCGAACGACGACCCAGCGCCAGCACGATCCCCAGTGGCAAAGCTCCCGCGATACCGACAGTGGCGATCACCAGGGTCAGCATCAGGCCGCCCCACTGGCTGGTTGCCACCGGAGTCAGACCGAAACCGCCGTGCAACAGGGTGAAGGCAATGATCGGGTACAGCACCAGGAAGCTCAGCCCGTAGATCGCTTTACGCGGCACACGCGAGATGAACAATGGCGCCGCGCCGATCACCGCCAGCCACACGGTCAGGTCGACGCGCCAGCGCAACTCCGTCGGGTAGTAGCCGTACATGAACTGGCCGAAACGCTGCTGAATGAACACCCAGCAGGCGCCCTCCTTGGTGCAGTCGGCGCGGGTGGTGCCGACCCAGTTGGCATCGACAATCGCCCAGCTGAGGATCGGTGGCACCACGAGATAAATCAGGTAGAACGCAAACAGCGTCAGCAGGGTGTTGAGCCAGCTGGAGAACATGTTCGCGCGCATCCACGCCACCACGCCGATGCTGCTGTTCGGTGGGGGCATGTCAGGTTTGAAAGTATGAGTACTCATGCGCTTTTCCTTACCGCTCGATCAGCGCAATGCGCTTGTTGTACCAGTTCATCAGCAGGGAAATGCTGATACTGATCGCCAGGTACACGCTCATGGTGATGGCAATCACCTCGATCGCTTGACCGGTCTGGTTAAGCACCGTGCCGGCGAACAGCGACACCATTTCCGGATAACCGATACCGGCGGCCAGCGAAGAGTTTTTCGCCAGGTTGAGGTATTGGCTGGTCAGCGGCGGAATGATCACGCGCAGGGCTTGCGGAATGATCACCTTGCGCAGGGTCGGGCCGTTGCGCAGGCCGAGCGAACGCGCCGCTTCGGTCTGGCCGTGGCTGACCGACTTGATCCCGGAACGCACGATCTCGGCGATGAACGCCGCGGTGTACACGGTCAGGGCCAGGGTCAAAGCGAGCAGTTCCGGGATCAGCACCCAGCCACCAACAAAGTTGAAGCCTTGCAGCTTGGGCATTTCCCAGTGCAACGGGGCTCCAAAGATCAGTGCGCACAACGCCGGGATCACCAGCAAAATCGCCAGGCCGACCCAGAACTTGTGGAACGGCACGCCGGTTTCTTCAAAGCGCTTGTTGGCCCAGCGCGTCATCAGCACGATGCCGACGATGGCCACCACGATGCTGATCACGAACGCCCAGAAACCATCAGCCGCCAGCGCGGCCGGCATGTTCAGGCCACGGCTGCTGACGAAGAAAGTGTCGCCGAAGTTGTGGCTGTTGCGCGGCCCCGGCATGGTCAGGAATACCGCGAAGTACCAGAACAGGATTTGCAGCAGCGGCGGAATGTTGCGGAACACTTCCACATACACCGTCGCCAGTTTGCTGATGATCCAGTTCTGCGACAGCCGCGCTACACCGATGATGAAACCGAGGATCGTCGCCAGAACCACGCCTATCACAGTCACCAGCAGGGTGTTGAGCAGACCGATGACAAAGACGCGGGCATAGCTGTCCGCTTCGGTGTAGTCGATCAGGTGTTGAGCGATGCCGAATCCGGCACTGCGCTCCAGAAAGCCGAAACCGGAGGTAATGCCCCGGTGCTGAAGGTTGGTTTGCGTGTTGTCGAACAGGTACCAGCCCAGCGAGACCACCGCCACAACGGTGATGATCTGGAATAGCCACGCACGCACTCGTGGATCGCTGAGGCTGAGCCTCTGCTTTGGTGCGCCGATTGAATTTTGCATGAAGTGCCCCGGAAAAAATGGAACAAGAACATCACCCGGCGGTTGGCCCGCCGGGCGATAGAACCATTAGCGCACTGGTGGTGCGTACTGAATGCCGCCGTTGTTCCACAGGGCGTTCAAGCCGCGGTCGATTTCCAGCGGAGTACCCTTGCCGAGGTTTTTCTCGAAGATTTCGCCGTAGTTGCCGACTTGTTTGACGATCTGCACAACCCAGTCTTTCGGCAGTTTCAGGTCTTTGCCGTACTCGCCGTCAGCGCCGAGCATACGGGCAACGTCCGGGTTCTTCGTCGACTTGGCTTCAGCTTCGACGTTCTTCGACGTGATGCCGGCTTCTTCGGTGTTGAGCAGCGCGTAGCCAACCCAACGCACGATGGCCAGCCACTCGTCGTCGCCGTTACGTACGACCGGGCCCAGCGGTTCTTTGGAAATGGTTTCCGGCAGAACCACGTAGTCCTTCGGCGAGGCCAGCTTGGAGCGCTGGGCGAACAGCTGGGACTTGTCGGAGGTCAGCACGTCGCAACGACCGGATTCCAGCGACTTGGCGCTTTCATCGGAGGTGTCGAAAGTGATCGGGGTGTATTTCAGACCGTTGCCGCGGAAGTAGTCGGAAACGTTCAGCTCGGTGGTGGTACCGGCCTGGATGCAGATGGTTGCACCGTCCAGCTCTTTGGCACTCTTCACGCCCAGCTTGTTGTTCACCAGGAAGCCGATGCCGTCGTAGTAGGTAATGAAGCCCGGGAATTTCAGGCCCATGCCCGCGTCACGCGAACTGGTCATGGTGGTGTTGCGCGACAGAATGTCGATCTCGCCCGATTGCAGCGCGGTGAAGCGCTCCTTGGCGTTCAACTGACTGAACTTGACCTTGGTCGCGTCGCCGAATACGGCAGCGGCCACAGCGCGGCAGACGTCAGCGTCGATCCCGAGGATCTTGCCGGTCGCGTCCGGTACCGAGAAGCCCGGCAGACCGTCGCTCACGCCACACTGCACGAAACCTTTCTTCTGCACTGCATCCAGGGTTGCACCCGCCTGAGCGAACCCGCTGACACCGAGTACTGTTGCTGCAGTCACGATGGCCAGGGTGGATTTCAACATCTTCATTCAAACCTCCAGTTTTGCTCTTGTTGTGTCGGAGCTTGAGTCCAGTCGCACCCTTTTGAGGCGTTGTTGACCCGTGTTGGCTTTTTTTGGGGTCAACCGACGTAAGACCTTCGCTATGAGTCTAGTAGGAGAAAATCCACATCATGGACAACTCACTTCTCACCAATCGGCCGAACGGGCTGTAGCCCTTTCACGTTCGCTAAGCCCGTAGCGGCCATTGGCGAACATCCATCACCGGATTCTTTGCAATCCCGTCGCGGGTCGTACACTGATAGTGTTACCGCCCACGCAAGATCGGTTGCACGGTTCAAGCCATAGCAAAGCCCGTACCACACCTGCTGCGGAATCGATTCGGCGACAGGTCAATAGCAAAACTTGTAACCTTGCGACATCTTCTTAACGGATCAACCGGGCGCGCACTCGAATCACGCACTTAATGAGAGCGCCCGCACATTTTTGGAGCAGACATGACCGAGCCCTTGATTCTTCAGCCTGTTAAGCCCGCAGACGCCTGCGTGATCTGGCTGCACGGCCTCGGCGCCGACCGCTACGACTTCCTGCCGGTCGCCGAGGCGTTGCAGGAAAGCCTGCTGAGCACGCGCTTCGTCCTGCCGCAGGCGCCCACACTTGCAGTGACGATAAATGGCGGATATGCCATGCCGAGCTGGTACGACATCAAAGCCATGAGCCCGGCGCGGGCGATTGACCGTGAGCAGTTGGAAGCGTCGGCGGATCGCATCATTCAATTGATCGAAAACGAGCGCGCCAGCGGAATAGACGCCTCGCGGATTTTCCTCGCCGGTTTTTCCCAGGGTGGCGCTGTGGTGTTGCACACCGCTTTTGTGAAATGGCAGGGGCCGTTGGGCGGTGTGCTGGCGTTGTCGACGTATGCGCCGACCTTCAGCGATGAGATGGAGCTTTCAGCCAGTCAGCAGCGGATTCCCGCGATATGCCTGCACGGCCAGTTCGATGGCGTGGTGCAGAACTCGATGGGGCGCAGTGCCTATGAGCATTTGGTGAAGCATGGTGTCACCGTGACATGGCAGGAATACCCAATGGAGCACGAAGTGTTACCCGAGGAAATTCGCGACATCGGCGTTTGGTTGAGCGAACGTCTGCGCTGATCACGCCAGCAATGCCTGCCCTTTGATCATCACACTACGCCGCGCCCGTTTCTTGCATTACACTGGCCGGCGTACATTCCTTAACCAATTGATGAGATGACCGTGCTCGAAGCACTCAAGAAGATGTTCGGTAAAAGCGAGGCTGAGCAGCTCGCGCCAGTTCCCAGTGCGCCGTCGCACGCCCCCGGTCATCGCAACGATGCGCCCCAGGCCGACCGCCCCGCTGCCGTAGCAGCACCGAAGCAAGACCCGCAACCCGCTCCGGCCGCGCCAATCGCCGCCGAGCCTGCGCGCAATGAAGAGCCGAAACCGGCCAGACCGCGTCGCGAACCGAAGCCCAAGGCACCGGTGATTCCATGGAAACTCGAAGATTTCGTCGTCGAGCCACAGGAAGGCAAAACCCGCTTCCACGATTTCAAGCTGTCGCCAGAACTGATGCACGCCATTCAGGATCTGGGCTTTCCGTATTGCACGCCGATCCAGGCGCAGGTGCTGGGCTTCACCCTCGCCGGCAAAGACGCCATTGGCCGCGCGCAGACCGGTACTGGCAAGACTGCCGCGTTCCTGATCTCGATCATCACCCAACTGCTGCAAACGCCGCCGCCGAAAGAACGCTACATGGGCGAACCCCGTGCGCTGATCATCGCGCCGACCCGTGAGCTGGTGGTGCAGATCGCCAAGGACGCCGCCGACCTGACCAAATACACCGGCCTCAACGTCATGACGTTTGTGGGTGGCATGGACTTCGACAAGCAGCTCAAGCACCTCGAAGCGCGCCACTGCGACATTCTTGTGGCAACTCCGGGCCGTCTGCTCGACTTCAACCAGCGTGGCGACGTGCACCTGGACATGGTCGAAGTGATGGTGCTGGACGAAGCCGACCGCATGCTCGACATGGGCTTCATCCCGCAAGTGCGGCAGATCATTCGCCAGACGCCACCGAAGTCCGAGCGCCAGACTCTGCTGTTCTCCGCGACCTTCACCGAAGACGTGATGAACCTGGCCAAGCAATGGACGACCGATCCGTCCATCGTCGAAATCGAAGTCACCAACGTCGCCAGCGAAAACGTCGAGCAACACATCTATGCGGTGGCCGGTGCCGACAAGTACAAACTGCTCTACAACCTGGTCAACGATAATGGCTGGGAGCGGGTGATGGTCTTCGCCAACCGCAAGGACGAAGTGCGCCGTATCGAAGAGCGTCTGGTGCGCGACGGTGTGAATGCTGCGCAGTTGTCCGGCGACGTGCCACAGCACAAACGCATCAAGACCCTCGAAGGTTTCCGCGAAGGCAAGATTCGCGTGCTCGTCGCCACCGATGTCGCCGGTCGCGGCATTCACATCGACGGCATCAGCCACGTGATCAACTTCACTCTTCCGGAAGTCCCGGACGACTACGTGCACCGCATCGGCCGTACCGGTCGTGCTGGCGCCGATGGCGTGTCGATCAGCTTCGCCGGTGAGGACGACTCCTACCAGTTGCCGTCCATCGAAGAGAAGCTTGGTCGCAAGATCAGCTGCGAAACGCCGCCGACGCATCTGTTGCGTGCGGTTGAGCGCAAGCGTCCGCAGTAAGCGACGCTTAAAAGAAAAGCGCAGCCGGCAACGGACTGCGCTTTTTTTTCGTCTGGTGTTTGATCAGGTGCTTGCGAGAGAAAACTAAAAGTCCATAATGGACAAATAAGTTTATTTTTCGTTTTCGGAGCCTGATATGTCCAGTACGCCCTACGTGATCGACCAGCATCAGGCCCGCGAGTTGCTGGCGCGCATCGATGTGCCGCAGATCCTGCGCAAGCTGTTCCGCGATCTCGCTGCCGGACACGCCGTGCAGCCGGCGCAGCAACTGGTGGAATTCCCGCAGGGTGCCGGCGACTTCATCAATTATCTGGGGGTGCTGGCAGAGGACGGCGTGTACGGTGTGAAGACCTCGCCGTACATCGTTCGCGAGCAAGGCCCGTTGGTCACGGCATGGACTTTGTTGATGTCGATGAAAACCGGTCAGCCGCTGCTGCTCTGCGATGCCGGTGAGCTGACCACCGCGCGCACCGCTGCGACCACCGCCGTGGCGGTCGACGCCCTCGCGCCGCTGAATGCCACGCGACTGGCGATCATCGGCAGCGGCAAGGTTGCCCAGGCGCATTTGCACTATGTGAGATCGCTGCGTGATTGGCAGAGCATCAGCCTGTATTCGCCAAGTCTGTCCGCCGACGCGCAAACCCAGGCACTGTTGAAAGCCATCACGCCTGCGCTGACGATCGCTGACAGCCGTGAAGCCGCCCTCGCCGAGGCTGACGTGATCTTGCTCTGCACTTCGTCAGCCGGGCCGGTGATCGATCCCGACACCTTGAGCAAACCGGCCCTGATCACCTCGATCAGCACCAACGCCCCACGCGCCCACGAAGTGCCGCCGCAGAGCCTCAACGACATGCAGGTGTTCTGCGACTATCGTCTGACCACGCCGGGGTCGGCGGGTGAGATGTTGATTGCCAGTGAACAGCATGGCTGGAGCCAGGATTCGATTGTTGGTGACCTCGCCGACTTGCTCAGCGAGAAAGTCCAGCGCCCGGATTACGACCGTCACGTGTTTTTCCGTTCTATTGGCCTGGGACTGGAAGACATAGCCCTCGCCAATGCGATTTATCTCTTAACCCACTAACACCACATATCCCTGTAGGAGTGAGCCTGCTCGCGATAGCGGTCTTACATTGAGCATTATTGTTGCCTGATACACCGCTATCGCGAGCAGGCTCACTCCTACAGGGGATAGCGAACTATTGGATATTGCGTACCCACTGGAGAACCTCATGAGCCAGGCAGATTTCATCATCATCGGCGGCGGGATTGCCGGCGCTTCCAGCGGTTTCTGGTTGTCGCCGCACGGCAAAGTGATCGTGCTCGAACGCGAATCCCACCCGGCCTATCACTCCACCGGGCGCTCCGCCGCGCTGTTCACTGCAGCCTATGGCACACCGCAGGTACGTGCACTGACCCAAGCCAGCCGCGAGTTTTTCGATCATCCGCCGGCCGGTTTCTGCGAACACCCGCTGCTGACCCCGCGCGGCGAAATGACCGTCGATTTCACCGGCGACCCCGCCGAACTGAACAACCAATACCTCAGCGCCAAAGCCACCGTGCCTGAGATGCAATTGCTCAGCGCCGACGAAGCCTGCGCACGCCTGCCGATCCTGCGCCGGGAAAAAGTCCATGGCGCGATCTACGATCCAAGCGCCAGCGACATCGACACCGACGCCTTGCATCAGGGCTACCTGCGCGGCATTCGTCGCAACAATGGCGAAGTGCGCACTGATTGCGAAGTGCTTGGCCTCAGCCGTGACACCGCTGGCCTTTGGCATGTGCAGACCAACGGTGAGACCTTCAGCGCGCCGGTGATCATCAACGCCGCCGGCGCCTGGGCCGACAAGATCGGTTCACTGGCGGGTGCCAAGCCGCTGGGCCTGCAACCAAAACGCCGCGCCGCGTTCATCTTCGCCGGCCCCGAAGGTGTCGATATTCATCATTGGCCGATGCTGGTCAGCCTCGACGAATCCTTCTATATGAAGCCAGACGCCGGCATGTTTCTCGGCTCGCCGGCCAACGCCGACCCGGTCGAACCCCACGACGTGCAGCCGGAAGAACTGGATATCGCCATGGGCATTTACCAGATCGAAGAAGCCACCACGCTGACCATCCGCCGCCCGACTCGCACCTGGGCCGGGCTGCGCAGTTTCGTCGCCGACGGTGATCTGCTCAGCGGTTTCGATTCGCAAGTGCCGGGATTGTTCTGGGTCGCCGCGCAAGGTGGCTACGGCATCCAGACTTCGCCAGCGATGGGCAAGGCCAGCGCGGCGTTGGTGCGCGGCGAGCCACTGCCCGAGCACTTGCGCAACTTCGGCCTGAGCAGCGCCATGCTCTCGCCTGCCCGCCTCGCCTGATCGTCCACCCGGATGACGCGCCCAACGGATTGCGGCACACTCGCAACGCCTCCTGATCAAGGGGGCGTTGACGCTGCCTGGAGTTCCACTGTCATGACCGCCCCTGAATTCGACCCGGCGCTGGATAACTTCCGTGCCATCGCCGATGCCATCGCCACGCTGTTCTTTCCGCACGCCGAAGTGGTGCTGCACGACCTGCGCACGCAGAAGGTCGACTACATCGCCAATAACCTGTCCAAACGTGAGATCGGCGACGACTCGTCACTGGAAGACATGCTCAGCGAGGATGTCAGCGACCGCAATATCGGTCCGTACGAAAAGCTCAATTGGGACGGCCAGAAGATTCGCAGCCTGAGCAGCGTCCTGCGCGACAGTGAAGGCATGCCGCTGGCGGTGCTGTGCATCAATCTGAATATTTCGCTGTTCGAGAACGCCAAGGCTGCGCTGGACCTGTTTCTGTCGCCGAGCAAACTGATCCCGCAACCGGACTCACTGTTTCGCGATGACTGGCAGGAGCGCATCAACACCTTCCTGCACGCCTGGCTGCGCGAGCGGCAGTTGAGCCTGAATGTGCTGACCCGCGATCACAAGCGTGAATTGGTGCTGGCGCTGCACGCGGAAGGCGCGTTCAAGGGCAAGAGCGCCTCGAACTATGTGGCCAATGTGCTGAATATGGGGCGGGCGACGGTGTACAAGCATTTGAAGGAATTGAAGGGCTAGAGATTTGCGGTGATTTCTCTGACGCCATCGCGAGCAGGCTCACTCCTACAGGGGGAACGCATTCCAAATGTAGGAGTGAGCCTGCTCGCGATAGCGGACTATCAGTCGCCGTAGATGTCGGACTTGAAATACTTCTCGGAAATCTTCTGATACTCGCCACTCGCGCGAATGCCATCAATGGCGCCATTCAACTGGCTGACCAGTTCGGCATTGCCCTTGCGCACCGCAATCCCCGCGCCCTCGCCCACGTACTTCGGATCCTTCAACTCAGGCCCGACAAACGCATAACCCTTGCCACGCGGCATCGACAGAAAGTCATTCAGCGGAATGGTGTCGGCAAAAATCGCATCCAGCCGCCCTGCCGCCAAATCCATGTAGATCTCTTCGTTGTTGCTGTAGCGCTTGACGTTGATGCCCTTCGGTTCGAACACCTCCGTGGCATAACGATCAGTGGTGGTCGCGCGCTGCACGCCGACGTTCTTGCCCTTTAGGCTGGCGTATTGATCGTCAACGCTGGCGCCTTCTTTCATCACCAGCCGCGACGAGGTGAAGTAGTACTTGTGGCTGAAATCCACCGACTTCTTGCGGTCTTCGTTGATGGTCATCGACGACAGGGCCATGTCGATCTTCTTCACTTTCAACGAAGGAATCAGACCGTCGAACTCACCTTCGACCCACACGCACTTGACCTTCATCTGCGCACACAGGGCATTGCCGATGTCGTAGTCGAAACCGACGATTTCGCCTTTGTCGGTTTTCGAGGCGAACGGCGGGTAAGCGGCTTCGATGCCGATGCGCAGGGTTTGTTCGGCGGCGAACACACTGGCGGAGGCCAACAGGCTGAGGGCAAGACCGGTGATGAGGGGGAGTTTCTTCATGTTCGTTCTCTCGCGGGTTGTTGTTGGTTTGGCAAGAAAGAGCTGAAACGGAGGGAGACACTTTTTTGTACTTATAAATCCATATTGGACTTATATGTATAGGCAGTCAATCAGGCAAAGACAGAGGTTTTTGGTGTTGCAGATGACGTCATCGCGAGCAGGCTCACTCCTACAGGGGGAACGCATTCCAATTGTAGGAGTGAGCTTGCTCGCGATGGCTGACTAGAGGGCGACTCAGGGTTTATTTCTTCCAGCGATCGGCGGCAGCATGATCACTGTCGCGCCCTTCAACCCAACGCGGCCCGTCGCTGGTGTTTTCTTTCTTCCAGAACGGCGCGCGGGTTTTCAGGTAGTCCATGACGAAGGCGCAGGCATCGAATGCGGCCTGACGATGGGCGCTGGCGGCGCCGACAAACACGATGGGTTCGCCCGGTTCCAGCGCGCCGATGCGATGCAGCACTTCCAGCTTCAGCAGCGGCCAGCGCTGTTCGGCTTCGATGGCGATCTTGCCGAGGGCTTTTTCGGTCATGCCCGGATAGTGTTCGAGGAACATCCCCGCCACATCCAGGCCATCATTGAAGTCGCGCACGTAGCCGACAAAACTCACCACTGCGCCGACGCCGACATTGGCCGCGTGCATCGCGTTGACTTCAGCACCCGGATCGAACGGCGTGGCCTGCACGCGAATCGCCATGGATCAGCCTCCGGTCACGGTAGGAAAAAACGCCACTTCGTCGCCATCGACCACTGGCTCGTCGAGCTGGCAGAGGTCTTCATTGCGCGCGCACATCAGGTTCTGTTCGCTCAGCACCTCGGCGCCATCGCGTTGTGCCAACAATGCCCGCACGTCGTCGACGGTGGCGAAATCACCCTCAACCTTTACCGAATCCACGCCCAGCGCTTCGCGGTAACGGGCAAAAAACTTCACCGTCAGGTTCATGGCTGCTCCGCCTGAAAGTGCCCGCTCTTGCCACCGACCTTCTCCAGCAGACGCACGCTTTCAATGGTCATGCCGCGATCGACGGCTTTGCACATGTCGTAAATGGTCAGCGCGGCGACGCTGGCGGCAGTCAGTGCTTCCATTTCCACACCGGTCTGCCCGGACAGTTTGCAACGGGCGACGATGCGCACGGTGTCTTCGCCATCCGCGCTGAGTTCGACTTTGACGCCGGTGAGCATCAGCGGATGGCACAGGGGAATCAGATCGCTGGTTTTCTTCGCCGCTTGAATGCCGGCAATGCGCGCCACGGCGAACACGTCGCCCTTGGGATGGCCGCCGCTGACGATCATCTGCAGCGTCGCGGGGAGCATGCGCACCAGCGCTTGGGCCGTCGCTTCACGGAACGTCACGGCTTTTTCGGTGACGTCGACCATGTTGGCGCGACCTTGGGAATCGAGATGAGTCAGCACGGGATTACTCCTGATCAGGAGCGTGGATTGTAAACCTGCGGGTCAAATTTCTGCATCACTGATTATGAAATCACCACTATCCCCTGTAGGAGCGAGCCTGCTCGCGATAGCGGTCTGATATTCAACATCGATGTCGACTGATCGAACGCTATCGCGAGCAGGCTCACTCCTACATTTTGATTTGCGTAGGGCATAAAAAACCGGGCGGCTTTGCGGCCGCCCGGTTTTGGTTGTGATGCAGTTACAGGTGGGTTTCGGCGTATTCAGCCAGGATCGAACGAGGCACCCCTTGCAGGGTGATGTGCACACCGTTGGGGAAATCCTTGAAGCGTTCGGTCAGGTAGGTCAGCCCGGAGCTGGTCGCGGACAGGTAAGGGGTGTCGATCTGTGCGAGGTTGCCCAGGCACACCACTTTCGAACCGGCGCCGGCACGGGTGATGATGGTTTTCATCTGGTGCGGCGTCAGGTTCTGACATTCGTCGATCAGGATCAGGCTCTGCTGGAAGCTGCGACCGCGAATGTAGTTGAGCGATTTGAACTGCAACGGCACTTTGCTGAGGATGTAATCGACGCTGCCATGGGTGTTTTCGTCATCCATGTGCAAGGCTTCGAGGTTGTCGGTGATGGCGCCCAGCCACGGCTCCATTTTTTCCGCTTCGGTGCCGGGCAGGAAGCCGATTTCCTGGTCCAGGCCCTGCACGCTACGGGTCGCGATGATGCGCCGATAACGCTTGCTGACCATGGTCTGCTCGATCGCCGCGGCCAGTGCCAGAATGGTTTTACCGGAACCGGCGGCACCCGACAGGTTGACCAGATGAATGTCCGGATCCAGCAGCGCGTACAACGCCAGGCTTTGATAGATGTCGCGCGGCTTGAGGCCCCAGGCCTCTTGGTGCAGCAGCGGTTCCTGATGCAGGTCGAGGATCAGCAGTTTGGCCTCGTCAATCTCCTTGATCCAGCCGACAAAGCCCTGTTCATCAATGATGAACTCGTTGATGTGCACGGCCGGCAGGTTATCGATCAGTTGCACTTGATGCCAGGTGCGGCCGTGATCCTGACGGGTGTCGACCTTGCTCACGCGGTCCCAGAAAGAGCCGGTCATGTTGTGGTAGCCGTTGGGCAACAGGGACACGTCATCGACCAGTTGGTCGGTGCTGTAATCCTCGGCATCGATGCCGCAGGCGCGCGCCTTGAGGCGCATGTTGATGTCTTTGGTGACCAGCACCACCGGTTTTTTCGGGTCGCGGGTGTGCAGGTCGATCAGCTGGTTGATGATTTTGTTGTCGTTCAGATGCTCGGGCAGAATCAGGTTCGATTCCGCCTGCTTGCTCATCAGAATTGACAGCAAGCCCTTCGGCCCGCCCTTGCCACGCTGGATCGGCACACCCAGCTCGACATCTTCCGGGGACGCATCGCCCAGGGTCTTGTCGATCAGCCGGATGGCCTGACGGCATTCAGCGGCCACGCTGTGATGCCCGCTCTTGAGCTTGTCCAGCTCTTCAAGCACGGTCATCGGGATCGCGACGTGGTGTTCTTCGAAATTCAGCAGGGCGTTTGGATCGTGAATCAATACGTTGGTATCGAGTACATAAAGGATTGGCTGGTTGGAGGAAGGGCTACGTCCGTGATCATCCATACTCGGTCACCTTTGTCAGAGCCAGTAGACGCAATACCTGAGCGGTGCTGCGCCTCGAAGTGACTGCCGAAATCTCACCTGCGGAGATTCAAGTGACTGCAAACAAACGGGTCTTGGAAGACGCCACCTGTGTTGCAGGTTTCGGCGGTCTGTCTTCGTAATACTCCAAAACCGATGACATAAAAAAGTACTTTGACGGTTTTTTTAAGTTTATTTTGCAGAGTGACGAAAAGCCCTTGGCGGACTGCCAAGACCCCGCTAAAGTCGGAAGTCCGCCTGCACCGAATCCTGCAAAAAAATCGCCCCAAGCCCAATGTTTCCGGGCTTTCCCCGTTTCTCAGCGAAACGCGTCCTGACAGTCTTCCCAACCGATGCCGCTCTGCGCGGTTTGCGTGATCAGCCACGGCAACGAGGTCTTCACCGCGTCCTGTTTCATGTTGAAATTGATCACCCCGTGGCGCCACAACAGCATCAGCGTCAGTACCCGTTGCGCGCTAGCTGCGCCCTTGAGCTTGCCGGCGCCGTCCTGGGCATCGATGTCCCACAGCGCCACTTGCAGGCCCTGAGTGTTAAAGAAACCTTGTGCATCGCTGCGGCGCTGACCTTCTGGCGGGCGGAACATCGGCACATAGTTTTCCGGCAATTTGTTCTTCACCAGATCAGCACTGCGCCGCACCGAATCCTGCCAGTCCTGCCAATGGCTGTGGGAGCGGAACTCCCAACCTTGAACGCCGACGCACTGTTTCGAGAAGCCCGCCTGCAGGCTGCTCACCGAGCGATCAGCCAGCCGCGCCTGAATATCCTTGCCCAACACAAAGAACGTGCCGCTCAGGTTTGCTTTGCGCAGGTATTCGGCGAGCCAACCGGTGTTATCCGGTTGCACGTTGGCGGCGCTGTCGAAGGTCAGCAGAAACAACCGGTCGTGCATCTCGTCGCCATTACGCTCGTAGTCGCCGAAACGATCGAATTCATTGCTGGTCTGCGGTGACAACGCAGCCTTGCGCATCAACTCATCCAGATACTGCAAATGGAAGATCCGGCTCGGTTCGGCCCACTTGGTGTAATAGCTGTCGTCACTGACCACGAACTTGGCGGCTTGCTCACGCAGGGTCGGCAGGTCTTCGACGAGGAAACAGAACGAGGCGTCCTGATCGCAGCTTTGCTGGGCGTAGTTGTAGTTCGCCAACAGGCGCTGCCAAAGACGTTGCCGCAGGCTGTTGACTGCGTCGATGTTGATCGTGCGCAGTCCCAGGCGCTGAGCCAGCGCGGCTTCGTCCATTGATTCGGTGCCGAGCAGGCCACGGGCGAACATGAGGATTTCCGCCCGTGAGGCGACGTCAAACAGCGTCGGATTGCTCAGTTGCTCTGGCCAGGTGCCGCGATCCAGCGTCGCCACATCACCCGGCGCCGCGACGGCACCGAAGCTCAACAGCCACGCGGTGAATAAAAGAACAATGCGCAAAAGGGATGTCTCCATAACAAAACCCGCGCGGCACTATAGCTGATGTGCAAGGCTGAAGGACGCTGCCCTCACCCCAGCCCTCTCCCGGAGGGAGAGGGAGCCGATCTTCATGTTTTCAAACCTGAGTTCGACTGGATATCTCAGGTCGATGTATTACTTGAGAACAACACGGTCGGTCCCCTCTCCCTCTGGGAGAGGGTTAGGGTGAGGGAAAAAAATCCACCAACCGTCGCAAATGCCCCTGCTAACCCCGACCTATAACCCCCATAGCTGGAGTCAACCGCGCCAACCCCCTAGAATCGCCCCCACGATTAAAGGAGACGACTTCATGCTGATGGTGATTTCCCCCGCCAAGACCCTCGATTACGAAACACCGCCGGCGACCCAGCGCTTCACTCAGCCGCAATACCTCGACCACTCCCAGGAACTGATCCAGCAACTGCGCGAGCTGACCCCGGCGCAGATCAGCGAACTGATGCACGTGTCCGACAAGATCGGCGGGCTCAACGCCGCGCGCTTCGGCAGCTGGACACCCGCGTTCACCCCGGACAACGCCAAGCAGGCGCTGCTCGCATTCAAAGGCGACGTCTACACCGGTCTCGACGCACAGTCCTTCAGCGAAGCCAACTTCGACTACGCGCAAAAACACCTGCGCATGCTCTCCGGCCTGTATGGCTTGCTGCGCCCACTCGACCTGATGCAACCGTATCGTCTGGAAATGGGCACCAAACTGGCCAACGCCCGGGGCAAGGACTTGTATGCCTTCTGGGGCACGCGCATCAGCGAGTGGCTGAACGAAGCGTTGGCCGATCAGGGCGACGACGTTCTGCTCAACCTGGCCTCCAACGAATACTTCTCGGCGGTCAAACGCACGGCATTGAAGGCACGGATCATCAACACCGAGTTCAAGGATCAGAAGAACGGCCAATACAAGATCATCAGCTTCTACGCGAAGAAGGCTCGCGGCCTGATGAGCCGTTTCGTGATCCAGGAAAAAATCAACGATCCGGCCCTGCTCAAACAATTCGATGTGCAGGGGTATCGCTACAGCGCCGAGCAGTCGAAACCCGACAATCTGGTATTTCTGCGCGATCACGCCCCCGAATAAAGCATGCCCAATGCACGACTCTTTCTATATAGAGTCGTGCAGCTCGCACGATGTCAAAAAACCCCCGCTGTTTTTCGCCATTTTTATGGCGCCAGAAAATCCTCCCTGTCTTTTCTAAGATTAGTTTCACTCGACACTGATCATTTTTTTCAGTAGTGGCACCTAAATTTTTTCAGCGTAGTGGCACAAAACTATCTAACGTGATTTTTCGCCTGTTATTAAAGGTCGAAAACGAAAGTGCTATCAAATTGAGACTAGTGCCATCTCTGACAATATTTCAAGAAATTTCAGATTTCGCGATGAGCGGACAGGAACTTCGTCCGAATGCATAGCTCATACCACCGGTAACGATTCTCGCCGAGTTTGTACGAGATAACTTACGCAGAGCAGATAGCCATGTAACCAAGTTGTCACAGCAACTTGCCTAGATGACTAACTAGTCTCAAAACAGACGATGGACAGGAGATACGCACCATTTATATCCCCTACAAAGGCCATGGCCGCGCCCTTATAAACGTGCTCGCCTGAGCACCCAACCGCTTGATTCACAGGACTTTCATCCTGACATCGAGCGCGCAAGACGATTGCACAAGAGTCTTCCACAAGGAAGATCGGCTGCATAACAGGGCAAGTCATAACAACAAGGCCTGGTTGCGCACATCTTGAGTGCACTTATTTAGACACTCGAAACTTAGTATGCCTGCACACGGCATTGTGGCGCCTGTAAGCCGCACTTTCGAGTGCACTAATGAACGCTGAACACCATTAACTCCGCCCTTCTAAGGCCTGATATATACAGAGGTAATTGCGATGCGCATCAGCATATTTGGTTTGGGTTACGTTGGCGCAGTATGTGCCGGTTGCCTGTCTGCACGGGGCCATGACGTGGTTGGCGTCGATGTTGCCAAAGACAAGATCGACATGATCAACGCCGGCAAGTCGCCGATTGTTGAACCGGGCCTGGGTGAACTTCTGCAACAGGGTATCCAGACCGGTCGTCTGCGTGGCACGACCAACTTCGCCGAAGCGATTCGTGACACTGACCTGTCGATGATCTGCGTTGGCACGCCGAGCAAGAAGAACGGCGACCTCGAACTGAACTACATCGAAGCGGTATGCCGCGAGATCGGTTTTGTTCTGCGTGAAAAAACCACCCGCCACACCATCGTCGTGCGCAGCACCGTGCTGCCGGGCACCGTGGCCAACGTGGTGATCCCGATTCTCGAAGACTGCTCGGGCAAGAAGGCCGGTGTCGACTTCGGCGTTGCGGTCAACCCTGAGTTCCTGCGTGAATCCACCGCCATCGCCGACTACGACCTGCCACCGATGACCGTTATCGGCGAGTTCGACAAGGCCTCGGGCGACGTTCTGCAATCGCTGTACGAAGAACTCGACGCGCCGATCATCCGCAAGGACATCGCCGTTGCCGAGATGATCAAGTACACCTGCAACGTCTGGCACGCGACCAAAGTGACCTTCGCCAACGAGATCGGCAACATCGCCAAAGCGGTCGGCGTCGATGGCCGTGAAGTGATGGAAGTGGTCTGCCAGGACAAGACCCTCAACCTGTCCCAGTACTACATGCGCCCAGGTTTCGCCTTCGGCGGTTCGTGCCTGCCGAAAGACGTGCGCGCCCTGACCTACCGCGCCGGTTCGCTGGACGTCGAAGCACCGCTGCTCAACTCGCTGATGCGCAGCAACGAATCGCAAGTGCAGAACGCCTTCGACATCGTTGAAAGCCACGACAAACGCAAAGTCGCCCTGCTCGGTCTGAGCTTCAAGGCCGGCACCGACGACCTGCGCGAAAGCCCGCTGGTGGAACTGGCCGAGATGCTGATCGGCAAGGGTTACGACCTGAGCATCTACGACAGTAACGTCGAGTACGCCCGTGTTCACGGCGCGAACAAGGACTACATCGAGTCGAAGATCCCCCACGTTTCGTCCCTGCTCAACGCGGACTTCGATTCGGTGATCGACAACTCCGACGTAATCATCCTCGGCAACCGCGACGAGAAATTCCGCCCGTTGGCCCAGCAAGCGCCGCACGGCAAGCAGGTCATCGACCTGGTCGGCTTCATGGCCAAAGCCACCGACGCTGGCACCCGTACCGAAGGTATCTGCTGGTAACTCAGCGCCAAGCGACAAGCTTCGAGCTGCAAGTCAAAGCGATTTGCTTGCAGCTTGAGGCTTGCAACTTGAAGCCTCTCTTACCTTCGGATGACGTTGATGAGCAAGCTCAAACATTTTTTTCTGCAATCAGCCGGCTGGCTTTTTTATCTCAGTCTGCTGATGGGCCTGGCCTTGATGCTGCCCACGTCCACATTCGACTCCGAGTCGAAGGACTTCATTTTCCTGATTGGCGCCGTGGGTATCTGGCGCTACTCGATGGGTGCAACGCACTTTGTGCGCGGCATGATTTTTCTCTACATCGTCTACCCGCACCTGCGCCGCAAAGTGCGCAAGCTGGGTAAAGCGGCGGACCCGTCGCATGTGTTCCTGATGGTCACCAGTTTCCGTATCGACGCGCTCACCACCGCGCAGGTCTACAGCTCGGTGATCCGTGAAGCCATCGACTGCGAACTGCCGACCACCGTGGTCTGCTCGATCGTCGAAATGTCCGATGAGCTGCTGGTCAAGGCCCTGTGGGCGCGGATGAATCCGCCAGAACGCGTGAAGCTCGACTTCGTGCGCATTCCCGGCACCGGCAAACGTGATGGCCTGGCCTATGGTTTCCGCGCGATCTCCCGTCACCTGCCGGACGACCGCGCCGTGGTAGCCGTGATCGACGGCGACACCGTGCTCGGCGAAGGCACCGTGCGCAAGACCGTGCCGTGGTTCCAGCTGTTCGGCAACGTCGGCGGCCTGACCACCAACGAGTTCTGCGAAGTGCGCGGCGGCTACATCATGAGCGAATGGCACAAGCTGCGTTTCGCCCAGCGCCACATCAACATGTGCTCGATGGCCCTGTCCAAACGCGTGCTGACCATGACCGGTCGGATGTCGGTGTTCCGCGCCACCGTGGTGACCAACCCGGAATTCATCGCCGATGTGGAAAGCGACTCGCTGCAACACTGGCGTCTGGGCCGCTTCAAGTTCTTGACCGGCGACGACAAGTCGAGCTGGTTCAGCCTGATGCGCCTCGGTTATGACACCTTCTACGTGCCTGACGCGGCGATCAACACCGTTGAACACCCGCCGGAAAAAAGCTTCATCAAGGCCAGCCGCAAACTGATGTTCCGCTGGTACGGCAACAACCTGCGCCAGAACTCGCGAGCACTGGGCCTGGGTGTGAAACGCCTCGGCGCCTTCACCTCGGTGGTGCTGTTCGATCAGCGCGTGTCGATGTGGACATCCTTGCTCGGCCTGACCGTGGCGATGATCGCCAGCTTCAAATACGGCACCGCGTTCATCCTCGTGTACCTGCTGTGGATCGGCATCACCCGCCTGATTCTGACCCTGCTGTTGTCGTGTTCCGGTCACCGCATCGGCCCGGCTTACCCGGCGATTCTTTATTACAACCAGATCGTCGGCGCGCTGGTGAAGATCTACGTGTTCTTCCGCCTCGACCAACAATCCTGGACGCGCCAACCCACATCCCTGACCCGTGATCTCGCCAGCTTTCAACGTTGGTTCAACACCTGGTCGTCTCGGACCATGACCTTCTCCGCCGGCAGCATTTTCGTCGCCGTGCTGCTGATGATGGTCTGACCCGCCCCTATTGAATTAACAAGGAAATCGCCCCTATGAATACCGCCGTCAACGCCAACGTAGTGCATGAATCCGAAGCCCAGCGCCAACACGCCCGTGTGAAAATCCCGGCCAAACTGCGCTTCTTCGGTCCCGACCGGACCCCGGTAGAAGCGCGGGTGCTTGACCTGTCCGCCGGTGGTCTGGCGTTCAACGCCGGGCAGATGCCGCTGACCATCGGCGAGGTGTACAAGGCGCGTCTGCAATTCGTCATCGACAACCTCGGCCTGGCGATGGACGTTGAACTGCAAGTGCGTTCCTACGACCGCCAGACCGGCCGCGTCGGCTGCCAGTTCCAGAACCTCGAGCAGCAGGACATTTCCACCCTGCGCCACTTGATCACTTCGCACCTGGCCGGCGACATCGTCAGCATCGGCGAAGTGCTGGCGACCCTGCAGCGCGACAACTTCACCAAAGCGCGCAAGGTCAAGGACGGCGGCTCCGGCATGACCCCGTTCGGTCGCTTGAAGGCCGTGACCTTCAGCGCCGGCATCTTCGCGGTCGGCCTGGTCGCGGCGGGGTTCATTTTCAAATCGGTGTACGGCATGTACTTCGTCAGCCACGCGCAGGCCGGTCTGGTCAGCGTGCCGGGGATGAACATCACCATGCCGCGCGACGGCACCGTGCAGAGCCTGGTCAAGTCCGACGGCGTTGCGGCCAAAGGCGCGCCACTGGCGACCTTCAGCACCAGCATGCTCGACGTGCTCAAGGGTCATCTGGAAGAAGATCAATTGTCGCCGGCCAAGGTTGAAGAACTGTTCGGCAAGCAAATGACCGGCACCCTGACCTCGCCATGCGATTGCACCGTGGCCCAGCAACTGGTGGCGGACGGTCAGTACGCGAGCAAGGGTGACGTGATCTTCCAACTGGTACCGCGCAACACCCAGGCCACCGTTGATGCGCGCTTCTCCTATCGCCAGTTCGGCGACGTGCGTCCGGGCACCCCGGTGAGCTTCCAGATTGCCGGCGAAGACAAGACCCGCACTGGCAAGATCGTCAGCAGCACCAGCCTGAAGAGCGCCGACCTGTCCTCCGACATCCGCGTGCAGATCCAGCCTGACGAGCCGCTCGACAGCAGCCTCGCCGGCCGCCCGGTGGAAGTGAACAGCGACCGTGGCCCGAACCTGAACTGGCTGATCGACAAAGCCATGGCTGCCGGTCTTTAAGTCGAGGACATGCCTGTGACTACTCCACCCATCCTGAAAACACCGCGATCCCTGTGGGAGCTGGCCTGCCAGCGATTGGATCAGCGCGGTGTGTCTGATGTACCGCATCGCCTGCATCGCGAGCAGGCTCACTCCTACATGGGGACGGTGTGTGCCTTGGCATTGGCGGTCAGTCTGGCCGGTTGTGCCGGCCTGCCCGATCAGCGTCTGGCCAACGAAGCGCTCAAGCGTGGCGACACCGCCACCGCTGCGCAGAACTATCAGCAACTGGCCGATCTGGGTTACAGCGAAGCGCAAGTCGGCCTCGCCGATATCCAGGTCGACAGCCGCGACCCTGCGCAAATGAAACAGGCCGAGGCGACTTACCGTGCCGCCGCCAGTGTTTCGCCGCGTGCCCAAGCCCGTTTGGGCCGCCTGCTGGTGGCCAAACCGGGTTCCACCGAAGCCGAGCACCACGAAGCCGAAACCCTGTTGAAAAAAGCCGCCGCCAATGGCGAAGGCAACACGTTGATCCCGCTGGCGATGCTCTATCTGCAATACCCGCACAGCTTCCCCAACATCAACGCGCAGCAGCAGATCGATCAGTGGCGCAAATCCGGTTACCCGGAAGCGGGTCTGGCGCAGGTGCTGCTGTATCGCACTCAGGGCACCTACGACCAGCACCTGGATGACGTGGAAAAAATCTGCAAAGCCGCGCTCAACACCACCGACATCTGCTACGTCGAACTGGCCACGGTTTATCAGAAACGTGCCCAGCCAGAACAGCAAGCCGAGCTGATCAAGCAGATGCAGGCCGGTTACAGCCGTGGCACCGTCACCGCGCAGCGCGTCGATTCCGTCGCCCGTGTCCTGGCCGATTCGACCCTGGGCAAGACCGACGAGAAAACCGCGCAGTCGCTGCTGGAGCCGATCGCTCCGGGCTACCCGGCGTCGTGGGTGACCCTCGCACAACTGCTTTACGACTACCCGGAACTGGGCGACGTCGATCAGATGATGAAGTACCTCGACAACGGCCGCGCCGCCGACCAGCCGCGCGCCGAGCTGTTGCTGGGCAAGCTCTACTACGAAGGCAAAATGGTCCCGGCCGACGCCAAAGTCGCCGAAGAACATTTCCAGAAAGCCGTTGGCCGTGAAGTCGCCGCCGACTACTACCTCGGCCAGATCTATCGCCGTGGCTACCTCGGCAAGGTCTACCCGCAGAAGGCTCTCGACCACTTGCTGACCGCTGCGCGCAACGGCCAGAACAGCGCCGACTTCGCCATCGCGCAACTGTTCTCCCAAGGCAAGGGCACCAAACCCGACCCGCTCAACGCCTACGTGTTCAGCCAATTGGCCAAGGCACAAAACACTCCGCAAGCCGATGAGCTGGCGACCACCCTCGCCGCGCAACTGCCGCCCGAGCGTCTGGCCGAAGCGCAACGTCTGCTGCAACAAGAGCAAGCCAGCCGTGGCGCTCTGAACCCGAACACGCTGCAACTGCACGCCCTGCAAGAAGAAGACGGCGAGGAAAAATTATGAAGTTGAATCCATTCGTGAAGGCCGGCATTGGCCTTTCGTTCGCGCTGATCTGGTCTTGCCCGACACTGGCCGCGATGACTGAAACCAAGAACTTCGGCCTCGAAGTGAAAGTCACCGGCCAGTCCGAAGACGACCGTGACCTCGGCACCGCCAGCGGCGGCGACGTCAACGGTGTCGGCCTCGACCTGCGTCCGTGGATCTATGGTGAAAGCGGCGCGTGGAGCGCCTACGCCATGGGCCAGGCCGTGACCTCGACCGACATCATCGAAACCGACACCCTGCAACAATCCGACGGCGAACAAGCCACCGACAACAGTGATCGCAAAACCAAGAAAAACTACCTGGCGATGCGCGAGTTCTGGGTCGGTTACAGCGGCCTCACCCCGTACCCGGGCGAGATGCTCAAATTCGGTCGCCAGCGTCTACGCAATGACGATGGCCAATGGCGCGACACCAACATCGAAGCGCTGAACTGGACCTTCGACACCACCCTGTTGCGTGCCAACGCCGGTGTTGCCGAACGCTTCAGCGAATACCGCACCGACCTCAAAGAGCTGGCGCCGAAAGACAAGGATCGCTTGCACGCCTACGCCGACGCCGCTTACCAGTGGACGCCGGGCAACTGGGTCGGCATTCGCGGTCATCACACCCACGATGACGGCAAACTCGATTACGCCGAACCGGGCGTCCCGCGCGACTCGCTGGACAAGACCGAGAACGGCGACATCAGCTGGATCGGCCTGACCGCTGACAGCGACGCCTACAACTGGCGCAACACCAACACCGTCAACTACTGGGGCAGCATCACCGGCATGAGCGGTGACCGCGACACGGTCAACGCGCTGAACGCCGATGGTTCGCGCCCGGCGCAAGCCAAGCGCAGCGATGACGTCAACGGCTGGGCCACCGACATCGGTGTGCGCCTGCGCCTCGATCCGCAATGGCAAGTCGGCGGTGCCTATGCCCGTGCCAGCGCCGATTACGAGCAGACCGGTCTGGAGAGCAACCGCTCCAACTACACCGGTACGCGCTCGCGTGTGCACCGTTTCGGCGAAGCGTTCCGTGGCGAAATGAACAACATGCAGACCGCGACCCTGTTCGGTTCGTGGATGGTCAACGACGAGTACGACGCCAGCCTGATCTACCACAAGTTCTGGCGTGTCGACGGCAACAAGCCGGTGGGCAGCAACGGTATCAACGCCGTGGAAAACAACACCGACGACGCCACCGGCGCGATCCTCTCCAGCACCTCGCTGCCGCTTGAAGACGGCAACAAGGATCTGGGTCAGGAGATGGACCTGGTCGTCACCAAGTACTTCAAGCAAGGCCTGTTGCCGGCGGCGTTGAGCCAGTCGATCGACGAGCCTTCGGCCCTGGTGCGCTTCCGTGGCGGTGTGTTCAAACCGGGCGATGCCTACGGCAAGCAGGTTGATTCGTACATGCACCGCGCGTTCATCGACGTGATCTGGCGCTTCTGATGCAAACCGCCAAGGGAGTGCCCGACATGATCAGCACCAGGATAGGCTCACTCAGCCTGCTGGCCGGCGCGATGCTGCTGGCCAGCGCTGGCGCCTTCGCCAACGTGGAGCCGACGGTGCCACAACCGGCCAAGCCGGCCACCATGGCTAAAGAACTGCAACAAGCCAAGACCTACACCGTCAGCAGCGCGCCGACCGAAGCGCTGAATCTGGCCGCGCCGAAACTGCCGGACATTTCCGGCTACACCGCCGAAGCCGCCGCCGCGAAGATCAACCGCAGCAAAGCGGGCAAGATCAGCGTGCGCCGGATGATGCAGGAAGATGCGCTGAAGGACTTTATCGGCGGCGACAACAAGATGGCCGAATGGGTGGTGCGTCAGCACGGTATCCCGCAGGCGATCTTCGTCGATGACGGCTACATGAACCTCAAGGATCTGGCGCAGAAACTGCCCAAGCAGTATTTCAGCGAGACCGCGCCGGGCGTGTACCTGTCGAAGCTGCCGATCGTGGTTGGCCGTAAAGGCATCCTCGAAATCGACGGCCAGACCCAGGAACTGCGCCTGTCGCAAGAGGCCGGTGCGTTCATGGTCAACGACGGCCAGCTGTTCGTGCGTGACACCAAAGTCACCGGCTGGCGCGAAAAGGAAAACGGCCCGGCGACCTTCCGTTCGCCGAAGGAATTCCGTCCGTTCCTGCTCGCCTGGGGTGGCACCGAGACCTACATCGTCAACAGCAAGATGGCCAGTTTCGGCTACGCCAACAGTAAGTCGTACGGCGTGAGTATTTCCCAGTACACGCCGAACATGGCCAAGGTCCTCAAGCGTCCTGAACCGACTGGCTGGATCGTCGGCTCCGAGTTCTCCGACATGTGGTACGGCTTCTACTGCTACGAGACCCGCGACTTTGTGGTCAAGGGCAACACCTACAAAGACAATATCGTTTACGGCATCGACCCGCACGACCGTTCCCACGGTCTGATCATTGCCGAGAACACCGTGCACGGCACGAAGAAGAAGCACGGGATCATTATTTCCCGTGAGGTCAACGACAGCTTCATCTTCAACAACAAGAGCTTCGACAACCACCTCTCGGGCCTGGTGATTGACCGGAACAGCGTCAACAACATCATTGCCTACAACGAGATCTACAAGAACCACACCGACGGCATCACCCTCTACGAGTCTGCCGACAACCTGCTGTGGGGCAACAAGGTCATCAGCAACAAGCGCCACGGCATCCGCATTCGTAACAGCGTGAACATCCGCCTCTACGAAAACGTTGCCATGGCCAACGGTTTGACCGGCGTCTACGGCCACATCAAAGACCTCACCGACACCGACCGTGACATCAAGCTCGACCCGTTCGATGCGCAGGTGTCGCTGATCGTCGTTGGCGGTGAACTGGCGGCCAACGGCAGCGGCCCGCTGTCGATCGATTCACCGTTGAGTGTCGAGCTGTATCGCGTGTCGATGCTGGCGCCGACCAAATCCAGCGGCATCAGCTTCAACGGCATCCTCGGCGAGCGCCAGGATGAAATTCTCGACCTGCTGGTGCGCCAGCAGAAAGCCGTGCTGATCGACCCTGTCGAACGCCAGACCGAAATGCGGGACTGAGGATAATTTTATGCACCCACACTTGATCAGATTACTCAGCCTGTCGGCCCTGACCGTGGGCATTCTCGCGGCCAGCAACGGCGCCCGCGCCGATGAAGGCGCCGCTGCCACGCCGCCAAAATTCAGCGCCGAACCGTGCTGCAACCTGTGCCCGGCCGCCCATGACGCGAAGAACTACACCACGCGTTATCAGCAGAACTTCACCACGTTGGTGCAGGCTCAGGGCGACTGGTTGTTCCGGACTCAGGAAGATTTGCGCACCGAGTTCAACACCACCCCGGCCGGCTACAAACGCCTGCAACAACTGCACGATGCGTTCAAGGCCAAAGGCGTTGAGCTGGTGATCGTCTATCAGCCAACCCGTGGCCTGGTGAACCGCAACAAGCTCAACCCGCAGGAAAAAGCCGCGTTCGATTACGAGAAAGCGCTGGGCAACTACAAGACCATGCTCGGCCGTTTTGCCAAGATGGGTTACGTGGTGCCGGACCTGTCGCCGCTGACCAACGAGTCGCTGCCGGACACCCTGCCCGCCCACGATTTCTACTTCCGTGGCGATCAGCACTGGACGCCATACGGTGCGCAGCGCACAGCGAAAATCGTCGCCGAGAAGGTCAAGCAGATCCCGGCCTTCGCCGACATTCCCAAGCGTGAATTCGAGACCAAGCGCTCCGGGCGCATGGGCAAGACCGGCACCCTGCACAACATGGCCGGGCAACTCTGTGGCACCAGTTACGCGATCCAGTACATGGATCAATTCACCACCGAGCCTAAGGGCGAAGCGGGTGACGGCGACCTGTTCGGTGATTCCGGCAACCCGCAAATTACCCTCGTCGGTACTTCGCACAGCGGCAAGAACTACAACTTCGCCGGCTTCCTCGAAGAAGCCATTGGCGCCGACATTCTCAACGTCGCCTTCCCCGGCGGTGGTCTGGAAGGTTCGATGTTGCAGTACCTCGGCAGCGACGAATTCCAGAAGACTCCGCCGAAAATTCTCATCTGGGAATTCTCGCCGCTGTACCGCCTCGATCAGGAAACCATCTATCGCCAGATGATGTCTCTTCTCGACAACGGCTGCGAAGGCAAAGACGCGCAAATGTCCGCGAGCACTACGCTCAAGCCGGGCAGCAAACAAGAACTGCTGGTCAACAGCAAGAACCTGAACCTGCAGAACAGCAGCCATCAGGTCGACATCCGCTTCGCCGACCCTTCGGTGAAAACCCTGCAAGCCACCCTCTGGTACATGAACGGTCGCCACGAGGACATCAAGATCGAGAAACCGGAAACCTCCGACACCGACGGTCGTTTCGCCTTTGAGTTGCGCACGGACGAAGACTGGGCCTCGCAAAACCTGCTGGCGGTCGAAGTCCAGGGCCCGGAAGCGGGCACCGCGCCACAGAAAGTCGAAGCGAAAATCTGCAAACGCAACGTATTCCCGGGCGCTGGGCAACAAACCGCTCAGGTCGGGCAATGAGGTCTGCTATGCGAAACTCGAAACTGAAAACTCTGTTAGCGCCAACGCTGCTCGGACTGGCGATGTTCGCCGGGGCGACTCAGGCCGCCGCGCCACTGCGTCCACCTCAGGGCTATTTCGCCCCTGTGGATAAATTCAAGACCGGTGACAAAAGCGAAGGCTGCGATGCGATGCCGACGCCGTATACCGGGCCGCTGCAATTTCGCAGTAAATACGAAGGTTCGGACAAGGCCCGCGCGACGCTGAACGTGCAGTCGGAAAAGGCCTTTCGCGACACCACCAAAGACATCACCACGCTGGAACGCGGCACCGCCAAACGGGTGATGCAGTTCATGCGCGACGGTCGCCCGGAGCAGCTCGATTGCACGCTGAACTGGCTGACCGCGTGGGCCAAGGCCGACGCGTTGATGTCGAAAGACTTCAACCACACCGGCAAGTCGATGCGCAAATGGGCGCTGGGCAGCATGGCCTCTTCGTACATTCGCCTGAAGTTCTCCGACTCGCACCCGCTGGCGCAGCATCAGCAGGAAGCGCAGTTGATCGAGGCGTGGTTCAGCAAAATGGCCGATCAGGTGGTCAGCGACTGGGACAACCTGCCGCTGGAAAAAACCAACAACCACTCGTACTGGGCTGCATGGTCGGTGATGGCGACGTCGGTCGCGACCAACCGCCGTGACCTGTTTGACTGGGCGGTGAAGGAATACAAGGTTGGCGTCAATCAAGTCGATGCCGACGGCTTCCTGCCGAACGAACTCAAGCGCCAGCAACGCGCCCTCGCCTATCACAACTACGCCCTGCCGCCGCTGGCGATGATTGCCAGTTTTGCTCAGGTCAACGGGGTTGATTTGCGTCAGGAAAACAATGGCGCGCTGAAACGTCTGGGTGATCGGGTGTTGTCAGGGGTGAAAGACCCGGATGAATTCGAGAAGAAGAACGGCAAAGAGCAGGACATGACCGATCTGAAAGAGGACATGAAATTCGCCTGGCTCGAACCGTTCTGCACGCTCTATACCTGCCCGCCTGATGTGATCGAGAAGAAGCACGGCATGCAGCCGTTCAAGACTTTCCGCCTGGGTGGCGACCTGACCAAGGTCTACGACCCGTCCCATGAAAAGGGCAACAAAGGCTCATAAAGCAAAAGCCCCTCACCCTAACCCTCTCCCGGAGGGAGAGGGGACTGACCGAGGTGGCTGTGCGAGTTACGCCGAAATGAAATACCGAGTCGGTCTCAGGCGTTGAAAAACAACCGAGATCAGGCTGCACAGAAATACCGAGTCGATCTCAGGCTTTGAAAAAACCGAGATCAGGCTCCAAGGAAATACCGAGTCGATCTCCATTTTTGAAAAACATGGAGATCAGGCTCCCTCTCCCTCCGGGAGAGGGCGGGGGGTGAGGGAAAGATTTCAAGGCCCTGCACGACCCTGACAGAAACACCGTTTCACCCCTCCACTACCACGGGGGGTTTGGGGGGGCTTTGGCCCTTGACTGTTGGTTCAAACATGGAGAGATCGGGATGGTATTTTCATCCAACGTGTTCCTGTTTCTGTTCTTGCCGATCTTTCTCGGCTTGTACTACTTGAGCGGGCAACGCTATCGCAACCTGCTGCTGCTGATCGCCAGCTACGTGTTCTATGCCTGGTGGCGTGTGGACTTCCTCGCGCTGTTCGCCGCCGTCACATTGTGGAACTACTGGATCGGCCTCAAAGTCGGTGCCGCCGGTGTGCGGACTAAACCGGCGCAGCGCTGGCTGTTGCTCGGCGTAGCAGTCGACCTGTGCATCCTCGGCTACTTCAAGTACGCCAACTTCGGCGTCGACAGCATCAACGCGATGATGACGTCGGTCGGTCTGGAGCCGTTCATCCTCACCCACGTGTTGTTGCCGATCGGGATCTCGTTCTACATCTTCGAATCGATCAGCTACATCATCGACGTGTATCGCGGCGACACCCCGGCCACGCGCAACCTGATCGACTTCGCGGCGTTCGTGGCGATCTTCCCGCACTTGATTGCCGGCCCGGTTCTGCGTTTCCGCGACCTCGCCGATCAGTTCAACAACCGCACGCACACCCTCGACAAGTTCTCCGAGGGCTGCACGCGGTTCATGCAGGGTTTCATCAAGAAGGTCTTCATCGCCGACACCCTCGCGGTGGTCGCTGACCATTGCTTCGCCCTGCAAAACCCGACTACCGGTGATGCCTGGCTCGGCGCGCTGGCGTACACCGCGCAGCTGTATTTCGACTTCTCCGGTTACAGCGACATGGCCATCGGTCTGGGCTTGATGATGGGTTTCCGTTTCATGGAGAACTTCAAACAGCCGTACATCAGCCAGTCGATCACCGAGTTCTGGCGTCGCTGGCACATCAGCCTGTCGACCTGGCTGCGTGACTATCTGTACATCACCCTCGGCGGTAACCGTAAAGGCACGCTGATGACCTATCGCAACCTGTTCCTGACCATGCTCCTCGGTGGTCTGTGGCACGGCGCGAACATCACCTACATCGTCTGGGGCGCCTGGCACGGCATGTGGCTGGCGATTGAGAAAGCGCTGGGCCTGAACACCTCGCCGCGCAGCCTCAACCCGATCCGCTGGGCGCTGACCTTCCTGCTCGTGGTGATGGGCTGGGTGATCTTCCGTGCCGAGAACCTGCACGTTGCCGGGCGTATGTACGGCGCGATGTTCAGCTTCGGCGACTGGTCGCTGTCGGAACTCAATCAGGCCAGCCTCACCGGCCTGCAAGTGGCGACTCTGGTCGTGGCGTACGTGACGCTGGCCTTCTTCGGTCTGCGCGATCTGTACACCAACCAGCCGCCGGCCAAAACCAAACCTGAAGTCAACGTCGAGGCCAACGGCCCTGCCACCGCGACCCCGGGAATGATCAAGGCCGCGCCTGGCGAAAACCCGGCGAGCATCCACGAACCTGGCTACACCGTCGGCGTCGAAGCCCAGGTGCAACCGGCCTACTGGAGCGTGGACTGGTCGCGCTACGTGATGCGCGGCTTGATCCTGCTGCTGTTCATCGCCTCGATTCTCAAACTTTCGGCGCAAAGCTTCTCGCCGTTCCTTTACTTCCAGTTCTGAGGGATCTGACATGACCCGCTCATTACGCATCTTCTACATCGCCCTGTTCCTGGTGACCCTGTTGGTCCTCGGTGTGTGGTCAGTTCGCAGCTTCTTCGGCTTCAGCACCAACGCCGACGCGACGGTGCTCAACGGCCGCTGGACCAAGGCTGTGGAAACTCATTACGACGATGAATTCCCGATCAAGCGTCTGGGCACCAATCTCTGGGCCGCGCTGGATTTCAAACTGTTCAACGAAGGTCGTCCGGGCGTGGTGCTCGGTCGCGATCAGTGGTTGTACAGCGATGAGGAATTCAACCCGATCGTCAACGAAGAGCTGAACCTGCAAGGCAACTACGCGCTGGTCGAAGGCGTACGCCAGACCCTCAAAGAGAAAGGCGTGAAACTGGTGATGGCGATCGTGCCGGCCAAGGTTCGTTTGTACCCGGAGCATCTGGGTGAAGTGAAACCGGCGAGCATTCACGAAAATCTCTATCAGGATTTCCACCAGCGCGTGGCGGCCGACAAGATCCTCGCCCCTGACCTGCTCAAGCCTTTCCAACAGGCCAAGCAGAACGGTCAGCAAGTGTTCCTGCGCACCGACACCCACTGGACGCCGGAAGGCGCCGAGATTGCCGCGAACACCCTGGCGAAAACCATCGCCGACAAGTTCCCGCTCAGCGGCGAGCCGCAGCGCTTCGTTACCACGCCAGCGGAGAAGGTCACGCACAAGGGCGATCTGCGTCTGTTCCTGCCGCTCGATCCGCTGTTCGAAAACCTGATGCCGGCGCAAGAGCCGCTGCAAAAGCGCAACACCGTCGCGGCCGACGATCAGCCTGCCGGTGACGACGCGCTGTTCGCCAGCAATGAAGTGCCGGTGGCACTGGTCGGCACCAGCTACAGCGCCAACCCCAACTGGAACTTCGTCGGTGCGCTGAAACAAGCGCTGCACAGCGACGTGGTGAGCTACGCCGAAGACGGCCACGGCCCGATCCTGCCGATGCTCAGCTACCTGAAAAGCGATGACTTCAAGAACAGCCCGCCACAGGTGCTGATCTGGGAGTTTCCTGAACGTTATCTGCCTGTGAACAACGAAATCGGCGACGCCGACCCACAGTGGGTCGCAGAGCTTAAACAAGCCGGCGCGCGCCAACAAAACGTAGTTGTAAACACTAAATCCGAGACGCCCGATCGGGCGCAAAACTGAAAGAGAGGTACACCATGACTTTCACTACTACTCCTCGTCGTCTCGCTAAAAGCTTCGCTCTGGTTGCTGGCCTCAGCGTGCTTTCCGTGCCTGCCTTCGCCGGTGGCGACGCCGCGCTCTACGGCCCGACCGCACCGAAAGGCTCGACCTTTGTGCGTGTCTACAACGCCAGCAACGCAGAAGTCAGCGCGACTGTCGGCAGCACCAACCTGAGCGACGTTGCGCCACTGGCCAGCAGCGACTTCAGCTTCATGCCGGGCGGTGATTACAGCGCCAAAGTCGGCAGCCAGACCCTGCCGGTGAAACTCGCCGGTGACCACTACTACACCCTGGTCAACAACGCTTCCGGCGCGCCGCAACTGATCGAAGAGCCGCCGTTCAAGAACAAGCAGAAATCCCTGGTGCGCGTGCAGAACCTCAGCGACAAGCCGCTGACCCTGAAGACCGCCGACGGCAAGACCGACGTGGTGCCGAACGTGGCCGCCAAGGGCCGTGGCGAGCGTGAAATCAACCCGGTGAAAGTCAGCCTGGCGCTGTACGAAGGTGACAAGAAAGTCGGCGACGTCAAACCGGTCGCCCTGGAACGCGGTGAAGCCGCGGTGCTGTACGTCACCGGCAGCGGCAGCAGCCTGTCGCCAGTCTGGGTAAAACGCCCGGTATCGACTCGCTAACAAATTTTCCGAACTGACGCATTGCCCCATGTGGGAGCGAGCCTGCTCGCGAATACGGTCTGACATCCAACATCAATGTCGACTGATACGCCGCTTTCGCGAGCAGGCTCGCTCCCACCCTTGACCGGGTTGTCAGTTCGGATACGAGACAAAAACAAGAGTGAAACGACACAGCGTTCGTGCCTCTAACCAATCGATTTTATGGAGTAAACAATATGATTCCGGTGATCTTGTCAGGTGGTAGCGGTTCGCGTCTCTGGCCGCTTTCGCGTAAGCAGTTCCCTAAGCAATTCCTCGCCCTGACCGGCGAACACACACTGTTCCAGCAGACCCTCGAGCGCCTGGTGTTCGAAGGCATGGACACCCCGATCGTGGTCTGCAACAAGGATCACCGCTTCATCGTCAACGAGCAGTTGAGCAACCGCAATCTGGAATGCCAGCGCATCCTGATGGAACCGTTCGGCCGCAACACCGCGCCGGCCGTGGCGCTGACGGCGATGATGCTGGTCAATGAAGGTCGTGACGAGTTGATGCTGGTGCTGCCGGCCGACCACGTGCTGGAAGACCAGAAAGCCCTGCAACGCGCACTGGCCCTGGCCACCGTCGCCGCCGAAAATGGCGAAATGGTCCTGTTCGGCGTACCGGCGACCAAACCGGAAACCGGTTATGGCTACATCAAATCCACCGGCGATTCGCTGCTGCCCGAAGGCGTCAGCCGCGTTTCGCACTTCGTCGAAAAACCTGACGTCAAACGTGCCACCGAGTACGTCGAATCCGGCGGTTACTACTGGAACAGCGGCATGTTCCTGTTCCGCGCCAGCCGCTTCCTCGAAGAACTGAAAAAGCACGATCCGGACATCTACGACACCTGCCTGCTGACCCTCGAACGCAGCCAGCAAGACGCCGACACCATCACCTTCGACGAAGCCACTTTCGCCTGCTGCCCGGACAACTCCATCGACTACTCCGTCATGGAAAAAACCCAGCGCGCCTGCGTCGTGCCGTTGACCGCTGGCTGGAGCGATGTCGGTTGCTGGTCGTCGCTGTGGGAAGTCAACGAGAAGGACGCCAACGGCAACGTCACCAAAGGCGATGTGGTGATTCAGGACAGCAAGAACTGCATGATCCACGGCAACGGCAAACTGGTGTCGGTGATCGGTCTGGAAAACATTGTGGTGGTCGAGACCAAAGACGCCATGATGATCGCCCACAAAGACAAGGTTCAGGGCGTCAAGCAGATGGTCAACACGCTCAACGAGCAGGGCCGCAGCGAAACCCAGAACCACTGCGAAGTCTATCGTCCGTGGGGCTCGTACGACTCGGTCGACATGGGCGGGCGTTTCCAGGTCAAGCACATCTCGGTGAAACCGGGCGCGTGCCTGTCGCTGCAGATGCACCACCACCGCGCCGAACACTGGATCGTGGTCAGCGGCACCGCCGAAGTGACCTGCGATGAAAACGTGTTCCTGCTCTGCGAAAACCAGTCGACCTACATCCCGATCGCTTCGGTGCACCGCCTGCGCAACCCGGGCAAGATCCCGCTGGAAATCATCGAAGTGCAATCGGGCAGCTACCTGGGTGAAGACGATATCGAACGCTTCGAAGATATCTACGGCCGCTCCACCCCGATCGAACGTGGCGTGTCGGTGAAGACCATCGCGCAATAACGTTCAGTAGAACAAGAAGCCCCCGTCCAGCCCACTGCGTCCCCTATCCGCAGCGGGTTGGGCGGGGGCTTTTTTTGTTCGAACTCTGTGTCGTCTGAACTGGCCCCTTCGCGAGCAGGCTCGCTCCCACATTTGAAATGCATTTCCTGTGGGAGCGAGCCTGCTCGCGAAGAGGCCCGGTCAGACACCGCAAGTCCCGATGCCCATCGCCAACCTCACCTACGCTTAGGTAGGATGACCCTCTCTCTCCTCGAGGTTGTGCGCATGTTCATCGGCATTCTGCTGGTCATTACCTGGTTGATCCTGCTGTTGCGCTACCCGGCCAAGGCCTTGCCGGTCTCGGTGGCGGCGGCGATTGGCCTGGGCTTTGTGGCCATGTGGGTGGTGTGGCTGGACAACCGCGAGATCAAGCAACTGGCGCGCCTTGAGATGCGTATCGCTTACGCCCCGGAACAATGCCCGGCCGATCGTCCGCTGCAACTGAAAATGAAAAACGCCAACGACGTGCCCCTCACCGAGCTACGCTGGCGCATTGCAGCCTATGCGCCGGGCGACACGGTGAATCTGGCCGACAACCAATACACCGCGCCACGCTATCGCGGCCCTGGCGAACTGCAAGCCGGCGGCGAATGGGAAGACTGTCTGCCGATGCCGCCGCTGCGCCCCGGTTATCGCCCGCAAACCCTGGAGTTTAGCGCCGAGCGATTGCAAGGCAGTTTCTCCGACTGATCCCCTTCCCCACTCTATTTGCACAAGGAATGCGCCATGCCCGTTGCGTTGATTACCGGTTGTTCCAGCGGCATCGGCCGTGCCCTCGCCGATGCGTTCAAAGCCGCCGGTTTCGAAGTCTGGGCCAGTGCGCGCAAGGCTGAAGATGTCGCGTTGCTGGCGTCTGCCGGGTTCACCGCCGTGCAACTCGACGTCAACGACAATGCGGCGCTGGAGCAACTCGGCGAGCGGATCAACCAGCAACACGGCGGCCTCGACGTGCTGATCAACAACGCCGGTTACGGCGCCATGGGGCCGCTGCTCGATGGCGGAGTGGCGGCGATACAGCGTCAGTTCGAGACCAATGTGTTTTCGATTGTCGGCGTCACTCGCGCGTTGTTTCCGGTGCTGCGCCGGGCCAAGGGTCTGGTGGTGAATATCGGCAGTGTGTCGGGTGTGCTGGTCACGCCGTTTGCCGGTGCGTACTGCGCCTCGAAAGCAGCCGTGCACGCATTGAGTGATGCCTTGCGCATGGAACTCGCGCCGTTTGGTGTACGCGTCATGGAGGTTCAACCGGGGGCGATTCAATCGAGTTTCGCCAAGAATGCCGGGCATGAAGCCGAGCAGTTGATCAACGAGCAGTCACCGTGGTTTCCACTGCGTGAAGGCATCCGGGCACGGGCCAAGGCTTCACAGGACAAACCGACGCCGGCCAATGAGTTTGCGGCTGTATTGTTGAAGGCTGTAGAGCAGAGCAAACCGCCGCGGTTGATCCGCATTGGTAATGGCAGCCGGGCGTTGCCGTTGCTGGCGGCGTTGTTGCCCAAGGGCTTGCTCGAATCGACGTTGATGAAGCGGTTCGGATTGCGCGCAAAGCTCTGAGACCGGGTTGACGCTTTCGCGAGCAGGCTCGCTCCCACATTGGCTCTCTGTCATGCCGAAGATCTCCTGTGGGAGCGAGCCTGCTCGCGAAGAGGCCAGAAAATACACCTCAAACACTCAGCCCCAGCCCTTCATGAAATCAATGAACGCCCGCACTTTCAGCGGCAAATGCCGGGTGTCCGGGTACAGCGCATACACCCCTTGCGACGCAAACCGGTAATCCACCAGCAAACGCTGTAGCCGCCCGGCATCAAGATCGTCCTGAATCAGCCATTGCGGCAGAATCGCCACGCCTTGCCCGGTCAATGCAAACGCCCGCAGCGTCGCCGAGTTGTCCGCGACGATGGCGGTGGTTCCCGGTTTCGGCTGGTAGAAATGCTCTGTACCGGCCGGATCGGTCACGGTCAGTTCCGGCACCCGCCCATGCCCTAACGTCGGCATCGACTCCAGCGTGGCCAGCGTGACCACCGGCGCGAAGCGCTCGACCAACCCTGGCGCCGCCACGGCAAATATTTCGAACGTCGACAACTGCACCGCACGCAGATTGGAGTCGTGCATGCGTCCCAGCCGAATCGCCATGTCAAAGCGCTCGGAAATCAGATCGGCATGGGTCGAGGATGTGGACAGATGAATGTTCAGCTGTGGTTGCTGCTGGCGAAACACCTCAAGCGCCGGCACCACCTGAGCCAAGGCAAACTCGACCGTCGTGGTGATACGCAGTGTGCCCTTGAGCTGTGCATGCTCAGAACGCGCCTCTTCGATCGCCAGCCGCGCTTCATCCAGCGTGCGCAGGCAGCGTCGATAAAAGCGTTCACCGGCATCGGTCAGCGCCAGTTGCCGGGTATTGCGCGTGAGCAAGGTCACGCCCAGTTCTTCCTCCAGGCGCTTGAGGTTGAAGCTGACCACCGCCCGTGTTTGCCCTAGCGTATCGGCAGCAGCGGTCAGCGAACCGGCCTCGACCACGGCTTTGAAGGTGTCAAAACGATCCAGGCTGACCATATCCACGGCACTCCTTGTCAAAATAATTTTGACAAACTAGCAGCCAAACCAGCGTTTTTCCATGAGCAGAAGCGCCCTACCCTGCACGTCTCACTACAGGGAAGCTGACATGGCTTATCGCTCGAAAGTCGCGCTGGTGTATTTGTTGGGCTTCGCGCTCGACCTGCTGAACATGTTCGTCGCCAGCATCGCTTACCCCGACATTGCTCAACAACTGCACGCCTCGGTGACGCAACTGGCGTGGATCAGCAACGCCTACATGCTTGGTCTGACGCTGATCATTCCACTGAGCGTATGGCTGGCAACACGGGTCGGCGAACGGCGGCTGATCCTCGCGTCGCTGCTGTTGTTCGGCCTGGGTTCGGCGCTGGTGGCACAAGCCGGATCGATTGAAAGCCTGATTGCCTGGCGACTCCTGCAAGGCCTCGGTGGCGGACTGCTGCTGCCGGTGGGCCAAGCCCTGGCCTATCGACAATTTCCGGCGACGCAACGCGCGCACTTCACCGGTATGGTGTTGCTGGTGGCGCTGCTGGTGCCGGCACTGTCGCCGGCGGCCGGCGGGTTGATCGTTCAGGCATTGTCGTGGCGCTGGATTTTCTACCTGAATCTGCCGCTGACACTGCTCGCATTCGGGCTTGGCCTGCTCTGGTTGAAAGCCGATCAACCGTTCAATGAGCGTCCGACGCTGGATGCTCGTGGCCTGCTGCTGGCGGCGTCGGCACTGAGTTTGTTATTGATCGCCGTCAGTCTGGTAAGCGACGCCAGCACCCGAGCACTCGGCATCATTGTGCTGATACTCAGCATCCTGATCCTGGGCCTTTACCTGCGCGATGGCTGGCGCAAACCCGGCGCGATCCTCGACCTGCAACTGATCAAGCACCCGTCGCTGCGTCTGGCGATGTTGATCTACTTGTGTGTGCCCGGGGTGTTCACCGGCACCCACATGATTGCCGTGTTGTACCTGCACACCCTCGGTGTCGGCGCGGCGCAGACCGGCGCGTTGATGCTGCCATGGGCCGTCGGTTCGGGCGTGGCGATCATGCTCGGCAAACGCAGTTTCAACCGCATCGGCCCCAAGCCATTGCTCAGCGTCGGCATGCTCCTGCAATGCCTGGGTATTGTTCTGCTGATGCGCATCGAACAACCGGCGAGCACACCGCTGATCATCGCCTACGCCCTGATGGGGCTGGGCGGCAGCCTGTGCAGCGTCACCGCGCAGACCCTGGCCTTCGTCGGCATTACGCCAGAAAAAATGGGCCACTCCAGCGCCCTGTGGAACATCAATCGCCAACTCGGTTTCTGCCTCGCGGCGGCGCTGCTCAGCTCACTGCTGGGCGCGTTGGGTGGTGACGGTTTCAGTGCCTGCTTTATCGCCGCCGCGCTGCTGACCGTGTTGCCAATGGTCGCCGTCCTGCGTTTCGACTCGACCCACGTGCTCGCACTATTGAACCCACCTGCCCTTGAGGAAAAAACTGCATGAATGACGCCACCCCCTACCTGGACGAAGTGATCCAGGCGCACGAAGCCATCGAACGATGGTTTGCCGTAGAAGAAGATGACGCCGCGCTGCAGCGATTGCTGGCGCGTTTTTCACCGCGTTTTTCCATGGTGACGCCGTTGGGCCGAGCGCTGGATGTCGATGCCCTGCGCCTGCTGTTCCAAGCCGCAGGCGGGCAGAAGAAAGGTTTCAGAATCCAGCTCAGTGAGTTACGCGTGATTGCCCTGCATCAGCGCGGCGCGACCGTGAGTTACCGCGAACAGCAGAGCGATGCGAGCGGTGCGCAGACGGATCGGCGCTCGACGGTGGTGTTTGAAAAACTCGAATCCGGACGGGTGTTGTGGCTGCATTTGCAAGAGACGTTTTGCAGTGAGTGAATATTCGGCAGTTTCCTGAAATACCGAGCCGCCCTTATCGCGAGCAGGCTCACTCCTACAGGGGATCTGCGGTGTGACACAGATCCCCTGTAGGAGTGAGCCTGCTCGCGATGCAGACGACTCGATCCATCAGTTATCCACAGCGCTCTGATTTACCACCACCGTGCAAGTAATCCCCGCTGCCAACAAAACACCCTCCGGCACTTCATCAATGTGAATCCTTACCGGCACTCGCTGGGCCAACCGCACCCAGTTGAACGTCGGGTTCACATCGGCGATCAACTCGCGACTTTCCGGGTTATCGCGGTCATAGATACCGCGGGAAATACTTTCCACATGGCCCTTGAGCACTTCGCCGCTCATCAATTGCATGTCGGCTTTATCACCGAGTTTCACGTGGGGCAGTTTGGTCTCTTCGAAGAAGCCGTAAACCCAGAACGAGTTCATGTCGACCACGGCCATTTTCGCCTCGCCGATGCGCGCATAGTCACCGCGATGTACGTTGAGGTTGGTCACGTAGCCGTCGACCGCCGCACGCACTTCGGTGCGTTTGAGGTTGAGTTCGGCGGCTTCCAGTTGCGCTTGGGCGTGTTGGTAATCGGCCAGCGCCGCGTCGGCGATGTTGCTGGCGTCGTCGCGGTTTTCCTTGGAGATCACCAGGTTGTCGAGGTCGGCGCGGCGGTGGGCGTTGACCTTGCGCATCTCCCAGGTCGACTTGCGCGAGGCAACCAGCGACTGCGCCTGTTTCACTGCGATGCGGTAATGCTCGGGGTCGATCTGCATGAGCAAATCGCCTTTCTTGACCAGTTGGTTGTCACGCACCGGCACATCGATCACTTCACCGGTGACGTCGGCGGCGACGTTGATGATATCGGCACGCACGCGACCGTCGCGGGTCCACGGCGTGTTCATGTAGTGCTCCCACAACGTGCGGCCGATCCACAACGCCAGGGCCAGCACCAGCAGGGTCGCGAGCAGGCTGAAAAACTTTTTCATCAGATCGTTCTCAACGGTAGACAGTCAGCGCCATGGCGCCGAACAGACAGGTAAACAGACTCAGACGCAACAGCGCCGGGTGCCAGAAGAAGCGGTACAGATCGAACCCGGACAGGAATCGATCCACCGCCCAGGCCAGCGCCGCAGCGATGAAAAACATCAAAGTCATGGTCGGCATGTACACGCCGTGGAAGGCGATTTCACGAGGCATGGGCAAGTCCTTCGGGCTTGGCGATGGCGTAGGCAGCGAGCGGTGATTGCGGGTCGAGCAGCGAAGTGCGGATAAAGTGCAGATAGCTCTTCACCCGGCGCAATGCCGAGGTGTCGAAGTGTGGGGCGAACGGTTCATCGGTGGCGGCGACACGACTGATCGCATGGTCGACCGCCACCAGCGCGCGTTCGAGATTGCTGGCGTTCGGCTGCAGAAACAGTCGCACCAGCGCGCGGCCCATCACGCGGATTGCCTGGCGCCACGGCTGCGATTCGGCATAGGCCGGGTGCACCGGCAGGATCGCCTGCTCCTTGCGCAGCTCGATGATCGCGTGGCCGACTTCCAGTACCACGAACATCCAGCGCAGCAGGTTCTTCTGCACCTTCGGCTCCCCAGCCGCCAAACCGTAAGCCTGATGCAGCAAATCGCGGGTACGGCTCTCGAAACTCGACGCCAGGCCTTTGAGTTTGCCGCTGATCGCGTAGACCACTTGGCCGCGCAGATCCTGCTCCAGACGCTTCCACAACCAGCGACTGTTCGGCGGCAAAATAATCGCCCCGGCAGCGGCACAGACCAGCATGCCCATGACCATGGCGATGTAGTCGTTGATGAAGGTGTACGGGTTGTAGATGGTCAGGTTGTCCGGCACCGAACCGGTGCTGAAGAAGATCAGCAAACCGAGGCCTACACCGGCGTATTGCGGCCGCGACGTGAGGAATGAACCGAGCACGATCACCGGTGCGAGCATCACGCACAGCAGTGGGAAACCGTCGATCCACGGGAAGATGAAAAACATCTCGACAAAGCCGATCAGGGCACCGAGAAACGTGCCGCACGCCATCTGGAAAGCCATGCGTTTCGGGTTTGGCGTGGCGGCCGAAAGGCCCACGGTGGCGGCCGCAATCAGGGTCATCGTTGCGCCGCTTGGCCAAGCGGTGGCGACCCAATAACTGCCCAGCACAACCAGAATGAACGAGGCGCGAATGCCCGACGCAGCAGCCGCCCACCAATTGGTTTGCGGGGTGAACGGCTCGTCCCAGCGCTCACGTTCGTGGCGGTGATCGGCCAAGGATGCGTGGGTCTGTGCATAACTGTGCAAATCATCGACGAAGCGATAGAGCAGTTCGTAAGCGGTGTGGAAATCCAGTTGCTCGGCGTCGCTCGGCTCGGTTTCCTGGAAGATAGCGCGCAGGCTGCGCACGCGTGCCGGCAGGCCTTCCTTGTAGCTCTCCAGCGCTGTCGCCAAGCGCGCTGCATCGGGGCTGGTCAGGGCGCGACCACTGAAGCCGTCGAGCACTTCGGCGAGATCCTGCAGACCCGGTCTGATCGCCGCGACCACATGTTCTTCGCCATTGCCACGCAAGCGTTCAAGCAACTGATGCAGGGCGTTGAACCGGGTGGTGATGCCCATGAACTCGCTGTTCAAGCGGCTCAGGCGACCGTTGCGCCGACGCATGTGCGGGTCTTCGAACACGGTCACGCTGCGCAGCCCTTCCAGCCCCACGGCTTCGGCGATAAAACGCACGTTGCTCGCCTCGAAAGACTCGGCTTTGCTGCGCCCGCGCAGGCCATCGGTCACGAACAATGCGAACACACCGAAACGCTGATACAAGGCGTTGCGCATGGCGGCGCTGGCGGTTTGCGGCAGGACCGCGGCGCTGACCAGAGTCGAGCAGAGAATCCCCAGGGAGATTTCCAGCACCCGCCACACCGCCGCCATGAATGCGCCGTCCGGGTGCGCCAGCGCCGGTAATCCGACCATCGCTGCGGTGTAACCGGCGAGGACAAAACCGTAGGCGCGGAAGTTACGGCAACGTGCGGCACCGGCCGAGCAGATGCCGACCCAGATCGCCAGCGAGCCGAGGAACAGTTCGGTGTTCTGCGCGAACAATGCGATCAGCGTGACCATCATCGCCGAGCCGGCCAACGTGCCGAGAAAGCGATAGAAACTCTTGGCGAACACCTGGCCGCTCTGCGGCTGCATGACGATAAACACAGTGATCATCGCCGTGCGCGGTTGCGGCAATTCCAGACGCATGGCCAGCCACAACGTAAGGAATGCAGCGATCAACACCTTGAAGATGTAGACCCAGGTCACGCCATCGCTGCGCGCCCAGTCGAAAAAACCACGGCGCCATTCCAGGGAGTAGAGCCAGCGCAAAGGTGCGGGCAAGGGAGTCATTGAATTGTGCTCATGGATTCAGGCAAGACGCGGTCCCTGTAGGAGTGAGCCTGCTCGCGATAGCCATTTCACATTCAACATTTCTGTCGACTGAAACACCGCTATCGCGAGCGGGCTCACTCCTACAATGGGTCGTGTGTTCAACGCAGGAGTGCCGGGGTTTTCGGCGCTTGGGTTTTCTCGGCAGTCGGCACGTCATTGCCGGCACCGAGGCCACCGCCCAGCGCAGTCACCAACTCGGCATGCGCACTCAACCGCGCCGCCTGCACCTGCTGCTGCACTTGCTGCTGCTTGAACAGCAACGTCTGCGCATTGAGCACGTTGAGGTAATCGGTGAGGCCGCGTTGATAAGCGATCATTGCAATGTCGTAGGTCTTCTGCGCCGTGGCCACCGACTCGGCGGCGAAGCCTTGCTGCTTGTCCATGGACTCGCGGCGAATCAGTTGATCGGAGATACTCTTCAGCGCATTCACCAGCGTCTGGTTGTAATGCGCCACGGCGATGTCGTAACCGGCGGAGGCCTCACCCAACTCTGAGCGCAAATGGCCACCGTCGAAGATCGGCAGCGAGATCGCCGGCCCGACGTTGTAGTTGAGTTTCTTGCCGGTCAAAAACTCCAGCGCGCCACCGCCGGTGGCCATGTAGCCGAGGCTGCCGACCAGATCGACGTTGGGGTAAAACCCGGCATGCGCCACATCGATGCCACGCGCCTGCGCCGCCACTTGCCAGCGACTGGCGACCACGTCCGGACGCTGACCGAGCAGTTCGGCGGGCAATGCCGACGGCAGTTTCAACGCCGCACCGAGGGACAAGGTCGGACGCTGCAACTGCGCGCCCTCCCCCGGCCCTTTCCCCGCCAGCGCTGCAAGTTGATTGCGACTGAGGGCAATTTCCTCATCCAGCGCATCGATTTGCCGATGGGTTTCCGGCAGCGGCGTTTCCGCCTGACTGACTTCGAAATGCGTGCCGATCCCGCCGTTCAAACGCTTCTGTGCCAGATCGAGAATCTGCTGTTGCTGCTTAAGCGTCGCCGCGACGATGTCGCGCTGGGCGTAATGCAGCGACAGTTCGATGTAGGCGCGCACGATGTTGTTCTGCAATTCGAGCTGCGCCAATCGCGCCTCGGCCGCGCTCATGTGCGCCAGATCCACCGCCCGCTCGCTGGCATTGCTTTCACGGCCCCAGAGGTCGAGGGCGTAGCTGAAACCCAGCGCAGCGTTGTTGTCCCAGGTGGTGGTGTTGGCCAGCTCGCCAGGGCCATAGAACTGATCGGTCGGCCAGTTGTGGCGTTTGAGGGTCGACTCGCCATTGATCTGCAACGACTCAGCCGCCTCGGCGACGCCGGCCATGGCTTTGGCTTGGCGGACTCGTGCGGCGGCCATGGCCATGCTCGGGCTGCCCTGCACGGCGAGGTCGATCCAGCGATTGAGTTGCGGGTCGCCGTAGGCTTGCCACCATTGCGCGGTGGGCCAGTTAGCGTCACGGGCGGCGTGCGCGATGGCGTCGTCGGTGGCCAGTGAATTGGCCTCCAGCGCCTTGCCCTGTGGAGCAATTCCGTCCGTTGAGATGCAGCCGCCAAGACCCAGGGTAAAAGCCAGAACACTGAGCGGCAAAAGCGCTCTGTTGATGCGACGCGGCACAGCTGCGAATTCCTGAGAGAGGGGTAGATCGAGGACCCGTGCAGGAACTGCCGCAGGCTGCGATCCTTTGATCTTGATTCCCTTAAAACAAAATCAAAAGATCGCAGCCTGCGGCAGCTCCTACAGGGATCGGCGCAATTCTATGGAAGGCCCTGTACGGCGATAAGCTGGGATTTCTGTGAATCTTTGTTACGGTTAACGAGATAATCCCTAAGTCGGGGGTCTCGCCCCGGAAACTTCGTGTCACAATTTGCCATCTCCCTTGAGAGCACCCCATGGACACTTTGCAAAACATGCGCGCCTTCAGTTGTGTCGCCGAAGCCGGCAGCTTCACTGCCGCCGCCGTGCAACTCGACACCACCACCGCCAACGTCTCGCGCGCGGTCTCCAACCTGGAAGCCCACCTGCAAACCCGCTTGCTCAACCGCACCACGCGGCGCATCGCCCTCACCGAAGCGGGCAAACGCTACCTGCTGCGCTGCGAACAGATCCTCGCCTACGTCGAAGAGGCCGAAGCCGAAGCCAGCGACGCCCACGCGCGCCCGGCCGGGCAATTGAAAGTGCACACCATGACCGGCATCGGCCAGCACTTCGTCATCGACGCCATCGCCCGCTACCGCAAGACCCACCCCGACGTGACCTTCGACCTGACCCTGGCCAACCGCGTGCCGGACCTGCTCGACGAGGGCTACGACGTGTCCATCGTGCTCGCCAGCGAACTGCCGGATTCGGGTTTTGTTTCGCAACGGCTGGGCATCACCTACAGCATCGTCTGCGCCTCACCCGCCTACGTGAAAGCCAACGGCGCCGCGCAAAAGCCCAGCGACCTGCTCAACCACGCCTGCCTGCGCCTGGTCAGCCCGGTGATCCCCCTGGAGAAATGGGCGTTCGACGGCCCGGAAGGTCAGGAAATGGTCACCATCAACAGCTCGCCGTTTCTGGTGAACTCCGCCGACGCGATGAAAACCGCGATCACCAGCGGCATGGGCGTGGGCGTGCTGCCGGTGTATGCGGCGATCGAAGGTTTGCGTAACGGCACACTGGTGCGGGTCATGCCGAACTACCGCTCGCAAGAGCTGAACCTGTATGCGATCTACCCGTCGCGGCAATATCTGGATGCGAAGATCAAGACGTGGGTCGAGTATCTGCGTGGGTCGTTGCCGGAGATTCTGGCGGCGCATCAGGCGGAATTGGCCGCTTACGAATTAAGCGGCAGCCTTGCCGGCGCGCGCGTCGCTAACTGATTTCAACACACCACGAAACGTGTAGGAGCTGCCGCAGGCTGCGATCTTTTGATCTTGATGTTTAAAAATCAACAGATCGCAGCCTACGGCAGAGCCTACAGAAATCAGGGTTTCGCGGATCTTTCCGACAGGTTTTGACGGTTGTCCGTCGGAAGTGCGGTGGCTAGGATTTGGGTGTCGCTGACGCATCAGCGACCGGGTCTGGAAAACTCGATTTCAACTACCAAAGCTCATGGCATACTGCGGCGCTTTTTAGCTCGCAATGTTATGGCGGCTGTGCGCGGGAGGCCCTAGGGCCTGCCGGTTTTGGGAAGTTGGCCGGTTTTTCCAGTCCGCGCACAGCTGCCACCCTATCGTCTGGAAAACGAACAGTGGCGGCTTCACCCAACTTGCCACGAGTATGTTTCCTATGTTCAAACCAACGCCTAATCCACCCGAAACCGACGACACCACCCCCTACGAATTCCCCGGCTCGAAGAAATTCCACGAAGCCGCCGAGCGCGCCCTCGACCACTACCTCAAACCCAACGCCCTCACCCTGCGCTTTCACAAACCCAGCACCATGTTCCAGGTCGCCCCGGAACAGGACAGCGAAAGCCTGCTGGTCCACGCCTGCGAATCACTGGCCCAGGCCAGCCTGATGACCAGCGACATCGCCGCCTACATCGACCTGCCGCAACGACGGACGATTCTGGCGATTCAGCAGATCATCATGCTTGCCGAACTGGCGGTGAACCGCGTACTGGATAACCACGAAATCCCGCAATCCCCGGCACACAACTAAAAGCCCCTCACCCTAGCCCTCTCCCGGAGGGAGAGGGGACTGACCGTGGGGTTTGGAAGAGGTGCGCCGACGTGAAATACCGAGTCGAACTCAGATTCTGAAACAGATCAAAAGCCCCTCACCCTAACCCTCTCCCGGAGGGAGAGGGGACTGACCGAGGTGATTGCGAGAGATACGCCGACGTGAAATACCGAGTCGAACTCAGATTCTGAAACAGATCAAAAGCCCCTCACCCTAGCCCTCTCCCGGAGGGAGAGGGGACTGACCGAGGTGATTGCGAGAGATACGCCGACGTGAAATACCGAGTCGACCCTCAGATTTTGAATCAGATCAAAAGCCCCTCACCCTAGCCCTCTCCCGGAGGGAGAGGGGACTGACGGAGGTGTTTGGGCGAGTTACGCCGACTTGAAATACCGCGTTGAACTCAGATCTTGAAAAGCCCACAAATCGGCTCCCTCTCCTTGGGGAGAGGGCTGGGGTGAGGGGCGAATCCACCACAAAACCAAAGCCGAACACCCGCTCTTCACCACTCAATAGGCCGAGTGTCAGCTCGCCTGCTCTTGATCTTGATCCACGGGCGACGTCGGAAGGCTGAGTGGAGGGATTGATCCGGGCGTGGGAGCGCAGCGACCGTTTGGCGAAGCCAAACACAGCGAGAGGAGGTGCAGCGAAGCAAACCGTAGGCGCTGCGCCCGGATCGATCCCGCAGCGAAGGAACCCCGAGCCCCAGCGAGCGGGCCGCACGTAGGAGCAAGCGTTTTTTTGCTTACTTTTTTTAGGCGTTTGTAAAAAAAGTGAGTCGCCGTCAGGGCGAAACCCTAAGCCGCCGTTACCGAAGAAACGGATATACACACCGAACAACCACAACATGGTCGGCCCAGAGGCCGCCAAGACAACCCCAAGCCAGAAATGTTAGCGTGCTTGGTATCAAGCCCGAACAAGAGCCAACAACGATGAAAAAGACTGTCCTGGCCTTCAGCCGCATCACCCCACCCATGATCGAACGCCTCCAGCAAGAATTCGACGTCATCGTCCCCAATCCAAAAGCCGGCGACATCAACGCCCAATTCAACGAAGCCCTGCCCCACGCCCACGGCCTCATCGGCGTCGGCCGCAAACTCGGCCAGGCCCAACTCGAAACCGCGACAAAACTGGAAGTGGTCTCAAGCGTCTCCGTCGGCTACGACAACTACGACCTCGCCTACTTCAACGAACGCGGGATCATGCTCACCAACACCCCGGATGTGCTCACCGAAAGCACCGCAGACCTCGCCTTCGCCCTGATCATGAGCAGCGCCCGCCGCGTCGCCGAACTCGACGCCTGGACCAAGGCCGGCCAATGGCAAGCCAGCGTCGGCGCCCCGCTGTTCGGCTGCGACGTGCACGGTAAAACCCTCGGCATTGTCGGCATGGGCAACATCGGCGCCGCCATCGCACGCCGTGGCCACCTCGGTTTCAACATGCCGATCATCTACAGCGGCAACAGCCGCAAGACCGACCTTGAACACCAACTCGGCGCACAATTTCGCAGCCTCGATCAACTGCTCGCCGAAGCCGATTTCGTCTGCCTGGTCGTGCCGCTCAGCGACAAGACCCGCCACCTGATCAGCCATCGCGAACTGGCCCTGATGAAACCGGACGCCATTTTGGTGAACATATCGCGTGGCCCGGTCGTCGATGAACCGGCCTTGATCGAAGCCCTGCAAACCAAGCGCATTCGTGGCGCCGGCCTCGACGTCTACGAAAAAGAACCGCTGGCCGAATCGCCGCTGTTCCAATTGAGTAACGCCGTGACCCTGCCGCACATCGGCTCGGCGACGAATGAAACCCGTGAAGCCATGGCCAATCGTGCACTGGCCAACCTGCGCAGCGCCCTGCTCGGCGAACGCCCGCAGGATCTGGTCAACCCGCAAGTCTGGCGCGGATAAAAAAACACGGGCAAGTGCGTTATCGCACTTGCCCGTTAGTTATGCCTTACACAACTTGAAATTGAACAACAAAGCCAATTAAACAACAGCATTATAAGCTCTGCCTGCCTGTCGAATGATCGACAAACGCTATGGAGAGCCAATACCTTGAACACCCTGACAACCGACAAACTCATTCGTTACAGCAAAGTCATATTAATGGCTTACATCAGCTTCTTTGGCGTGCTTGTAATGATCCACAATTTCACCGATTACAATTCAAACTACACCTACGTGGCTCATATCCTGAGTATGGACACCACCACCGCCAGTGAATCCATCAAGTACCGAGCCATTGAATCACCGATGATTCATCACCGGATCTACTGGTTCATCATCACGCTGGAAGTCACGTATACCGTCCTGTGCCTGATAGGCACTTATCAGTTATATCGCCACATCGATGCTTCCGCAGAAGTATTCCACGAGGCAAAAAAGTTCTCGATCATGGGCATATTGGCAGCCATTTTCATTTATTACGTGTGCCTGCAAACCGTGGGTGTGGAATGGTTTGACATGGACACTTCGCAATCTTGGAATGCCAAGGATTGGGCGCGACATATCGTTGACTTCATCTTCCCGGTAATGATTTACATCACATTGAAAGTCGAGCGCTGAAGTTCAGCGCTCGTTTATTTCAAGCCAACTTTCCCTGTACCGGCGCCACCACCGCTTTCGGTTTACGAAACACCAGCACGTTGCCCAGCATCACTAACACCAGACCGACCAGCGCCGGCGCTGTCCACTGATAACCTTCAGCAAATGCCGAGACGTTCAGCGCCACAACCGGGAACAGCACGGTGCAGTAAGCCGCGCGCTCCGGGCCCATGCGTCCGACCAGCGTCAGATACGCAGTGAAACCGATCACTGAACCCGGGATTACCAGATACAGCAGCGCACCGACGTAACGCGGGCTCCAATCCATGTCGAACGGAATGCCCTTGACCAGGCACCACACCGACAACATCGCCGCCCCATAGGCCATGCCCCAGGCGTTGGTAGTCAGCGGTCTGAGTCCGGCCTTCTGCTGCAGACTCGAAAGCATGTTGCCCGCCGAGAAACACAAGGTGCCGCACAACGCCAGGCCCAGACCGAGCAAGGTTTGCGGGCTGGCCTGATGCCCGGCCAATTCCGGCCAGAACAACATGCCCAACCCAAACAACCCAAGCGCACCGCCCATCAGCACATTGCGTGCGATGCGCTGGCCAAAGAACACTCGCGCATTCAGCGCGTTCCACAACGTCGCAGTAGAGAACACCACTGCAACCAGACCGCTGGGGATCCACTGACTGGCGGTCAGGAAGCACATGAAGTTGACGCAGAACAGACACAACCCCTGCGCCACGCAGATCAAATGCCCACGGCGGTTCATCGGTTGCAGGCGCCGGCTGAGCAGCAACAGCACAAACAGCACCAACGCGGCGAGGCCGAAGCGATAGACGATCGACACCGGAATTGCCACCAGGCCCAGTTGCCATTTCAGGGCAATCCACGTGGTGCCCCAGATCAGCACGGTCAGCAAATACAACGACAGGTTCATGGCACACACTCCTCGATAGGCCTTGAGTGTCTGCCCGGGCGGGCGTTGCGCGCTTGCAGATTCTTGCGCTTTTGTCTGGCGGGAGGCTGGCAGCGCGGCGCCCACGGAGTAGGATGCAAGGCGTTGAAGAGAACCGACCATGGCCGCCATCGATACCCTGCAAGTCTTTCAAGCGTTAAACAGCTCGCCGAACGCACGCCTTGTGCACAGCGCCGAGCTCGGTGACGGCTTGTCTGCCGCTTTGTGGACCAACCACCACGATGCGCAGGATTATGAAGCGCCGAGCCACCACACCCTGTCCTGCTATATCGCCGGTGGTACCGGCACATTCCGTCGCGATCAACCCGGTCAAAAAGGCGGGCCGGACAAGCTGTGCATCCTGCCGGCCGATCACGAGTCAGGCTGGGTGATCAACGGCGATATTCGCTTGGCGCACCTGTATTTCAGCGCCGAACAATTTGCCCTCGGTTGCGTCACGCTGCTGGATCGCGAACCCCGTGAGATGCAATTGCGCGAGCAGACCTTCCTCGAAGACCCACAACAGGCACAACGCTTCCGGCAGTTGCTGACGCTGAATTGGGACGAGCCAGCCGAGCGTCTGCTAACCAGCAGCCTCGCCCATGAATTGATCAGCCACACTTTGCTCAGTCAGGTCGGCGCACGTCAGGGTTTGCGTTTGAAGGGCGGGCTCGCACCGCATCAGCGTCGGCAATTGGTGGAGTTCATCGACACTCAGTTGGCCGAGCCGATTAGCCTGGGGCAACTGGCCGGGTTGTGCGCGCTGTCGGAATACCACTTTGCGCGGATGTTCCGGACGAGTTTCGGCCTGCCGCCGCATCAATATGTGCTGGCGCGGCGCTTGAGCCGCGCGCGGGAGTTGTTGCGCGGGACGGCGTTGCCGTTGGGCGAGATTGCGCTGTCGTGCGGGTTTGCCAGTGCCAGTCATTTCACTAATCGGTTCAAGCAGGTGTTGGGCGGGACGCCGGGAGAGTATCGGCAGGCGTTTTTGCGTTGAGCCCTTTTCCCCTCACCCCAGCCCTCTCCCGGAGGGAGAGGGAGCCGACCGAGGTGTCTGGCGCTATACGTCGACCTGAACCACCGAATCGATTATGGATTCGGTAAAGATCGATCACGTCGGCGCAGTTCTCCAATATCCCCCAATCAATCCCCTCTCCTTGAGGGAGAGGGGCCCGACCGAGGTGTCTGGCGTTATACATCGACCTGAATAACCGAGTCGATTATGGATTCGGTAAAGATCGATCACGTCGGCGGAGTTCTCCAATATCCCACAGTCAGTCCCCTCTCCCTCGGGGAGAGGGTTAGGGTGAGGGGCTTCTGATCTTGCCTTAAAACTCTAGGGTGCTGGACAGCGATACCTGTCGCGAATCGCCCATCGACACAAAGAACCGGCTCGCCGCCGAGGTGTAATACGTGCGATCAAACAGGTTCTTCACATTGAGCTGAAACTTGACCTTCTGCCCCTCGACTTTGGTGTCGTAAGTGGCAAATGCATCAGCCACGGTATAACTCGGCAAGTCGAAATCGTTGACCGCGTTCCCCGCACGTTCACCGACATAACGCGCTCCAGCCCCTACGCGCAACTGGTCACCGCCAATCACACTGCCGAAGTCATACACCGCCGACAACGAGCCGGAATTCTTCGCCACGTTTTGCAGGCGCTTGCCTTTATAGTCCGGGTCTTCGGTGACTTCGGCATCGGTGTAGGCGTAGCTGCCAATCATGCTCCAGTGATCGCTCAACTGACCGGTCAGGTCCATTTCCAGACCGCGCGAACGCACCTCACCGGCCGCGCTGTAGATCGTCGTCGGGCCTTCGGAGTTGGCCACCAGCACGTTACGTTTCTTGATGTCGAACAACGCAATGTTGCCGGTCACACGCCCCGGCAGATCCAGGCGCGCACCGAGCTCCCACGACTTGGCTTCTTCCGGCGCGATGCTGCCGTCGAGCACGGTGCTGCTGCCGCTCAGCGGGGCGATGGTCGAGTTGGGTTTGAACGATTCGGTGTAGCTGCCGTAGAACGACAAGGCGTCGGTGTAGCGATACACCAGACCGGCGCGCGGCACCCACTTCTGTCCGTTGCTGTCGGTGTTGGCTTTGAACGGCACGCCTTTGCCGGCGTACTGGTCGTACTCCTGGAAGCGCCCGCCGGCGACCAGAATCCACTGGTCGTTGAGGTGAATCGAGTCCTGCATGAACACCGAATCGCTGCGCAGTTCATCGGTCTGCGCACTATCGGGAGCGCTGACCGTCGTACCGGCGACTTCGCGGCCATACACCGGATTGAGGTAACTGAAGGTGGTCAGGCTTTTCTGCCGGATCAGGTCCTCGCGGTAGATCTTGCGGTACTCGTCATCAACGCCGAAAACGAGGTCATGCTGCATGCCCAGCACGTTGACCTTGCCTTCGAGACTGGCGGTGGTGAAACGGTCAGTGCTGATCGCGTTCTGGGTGCCGTCCATGCTGCGGGTCAGCGTGCCTTTTTTGGTGTCGATGGCGGTCACGCGGACTTGGCTGGCGTCGTAGGTTTCGCGGTTCCAGCTGTAGCCGAAATGCGCTTTCCAGTCGTCGTTGAGTTCGTGATCGGCTTCAAAGTGATACAGATCCGAACGGCCTTCCATGTTGTTGAACGGCTCGTCGAGACGCTCTTTGCGCGAGATGTCCAGCGGGTGATTGGTGCGCGGATCGATCAGCGTACCGCGATCGAAAGGCGTGAGAAATTCGCGGTGTTCGTAGGCAAACAACAGCTTGGTGCTCTCACCGAACCAGGCCAGCGACGGGGCGATCAGGGTTTCACGGTGGGTGCCGAAGTTGCGCCAGTAATCTTCGTCTTCGTGATCGAGCACCATGCGGTAGGCCAGCCCGGAATCGCCCAACGGGCCGGTGCTGTCGAGGCTGCCGCCGCTACCGTTCTTGCCCTCGCCGTAGGTTGAGCCGCGTAAGGTCAGGGCGTTGTACTGCGTCAGTTCGGGCTTCTTGCTGACCAGGTTGACCACGCCGCCCGGGTCTTGAATGCCGTACAGCAACGAAGCCGGGCCTTTGAGCACTTCAACCCGATCAACGGTGGCGTTCATGCCACGGCCCTGCACGATCGGCATGCCGTCGCGCATGATCGAGCCGTTGCGGTTGTCACCGAAACCGCGGGTCATCACCGAATCCTGAGTGCTGCCCAAGGTGTTGCCCTGGGTGATGCCGCTGACATTGGCCAGTGCATCGTCAAGATTGCGCGGCGCCTGATCACGGATGACTTGCGCCGGGATAACGTTGACGGTCTGCGGGATTTCCTGCAACGACGCCGAAGAACGCATCACCGAACTGGTTTCCGGCGGCTGATAGCTCATCGATTCGTCGCGCAGTGAAGTGATGGTGGTGGCGCCGAGGTTCAACGCGCCTTCGGTGGGTTTGGGCTCCAGTGCGAGCGTGTGGCTATCGGTACGGCGGAAGTTGAGGCCAGAGCCACTGAGCAAGCGTTGCAGCGCCTGTTCGGCACTCATCTGGCCATTGACGGCCGGCGCGGTGAGGCCGTACGGCGCTTCGTCGGTGTAGACCACGCTTTGCCCGGTGACGCGGCTGAAGTCACTCAAGGCTTGCGGCAGCGGTTTGGCGGCCAGGGAAAAATTGAACTGCTTTTGCGCCTGGCTGCTGACGGTTTCAGCGGCCAGAGACACGCTCATCGGCAGCAATGCCAATGCCGAAAAACTCAATGCCGACACGCCCAACCACTGTTTGACCGAACCCGATTTTGCCCTGGACTTCATGACTCAATGACCTGTGTAGAACCGCAACGGATGCGAATGACTCGCAGTTTCAGTCACTACACGGATGGGGCTTGGGTTTACCTCACCAACATTTGAAAATTATTTTTTGTGGTGTTCGATCGGGCGCCATCGCGAGCAGGCTCACTCCTACATTTGGAATGCGTTCCCTTGTAGGAGTGAGCCTGCTCGCGATGGCTTTAGCGCCTCAACGCAAAATAATCAGATGCCCCAACACCTGATGCTGCTCAAATCCCATCACCCCTTGCAGTGAACTGAGCACCGCGTGCGGATCCTTGCTCGGAAAACTGCCACTGACCTTGCGCGCCGCCAGCTCATCGTTGAGCAATACAATCCGCCCCGGGTAATAACGCCGCAGATCGTCCACCACATCGCCCAGCGTCGACTTGTAATAAGTCAGCCAGCCCTGACGCCAGGCCAGTTGCGCTTCGCTGTCCACCGCGTGAAGCTTTTGCGCCGTGCCTTCGCCGTAAGCAACCTGCTGACCAGCGGTGAGAACCTGCTGTTCGCCGTCGCGATCCGCCGTCACCCCAACGCGTCCGGACAACACCGTGACCTGCGCGCCATGCGGTTGCAGTCGCACTTCGAACTGCGTGCCGAGCACCCGCGCCTCGCCCTTTTCGGCCTCCACCACAAACGGCTCGCCAGTGTGCGTTACCGTGAAAAAACCGGCACCACGACGCAACTGAACATGTCGCTCGCCCTGACTGAAATCCACGGCAATCGCGCTATCGCCATCCAGCGTCACTTGCGATTGATCGGCGAGTATCACCGTGCGGATTTCACCGGGCGCCGAGACATAATCCGCGCCCAGATCATCGATCCAGCGCTGCGGTTGCCAGCCGGTGCCGAGGCTGACCATCAGCAAAAGACACGCCGCCATCGCCAGCGCCCCCGACCAACGCAAAAGCTGCGGACGACGCGGGCGATCCATCGCATCGAGATAGCCCTGCAATGCCAAGGCCTCTTCATCGGCCAGCGTGCGCGCAGGGCTTTCGCTCAATTCCCAGAGCACTTGCGCCTGCGCATAGGCCTCGGCATGCGCCGGATCGGCACGCAGCCATTGACTGAAGGTCAGTTGATCGCCGGCACTCGGCCGGTCATGCAACAGGCTCAGCCAGGCAAACGCAGCCTGCTCTTGCGCGGGCGTCGGAATAATGGAGTCGGATGGCTTCACGGTGCTTTCCCTGGCAGGCGTGGCGCGGGTTCGCGCAGGCTGGCCTTGCAGGCCTCGAGGGCGCGCATCATATGTTTTTCCACGGCACTTTGGGACAAGCCCATGGCTTTGGCGATGTCCGCGTATTTGCGGCCGTGGATGCGATTGAGCAAAAAGATCTGCCGGGTGCGCTCGGGCAAGGCGCGCAACGCCGCTTCGACATGCTTCAGATCATTGCCCGCTTCCAGCGCCGCTTGCGGTTCGCTGCCGTGGCTGTCCGGCGCGTCCGGTTGCCAGCCCTCGTTGACCCGCGTGCGCGTGCCTTCGCTGCGCAGATGATCGATGGCGATGTTGCCGGCGCAGCGCAAAAGATAGGTGCTGAGTTCTTCGACTTGCACCAGCGGCCGCCGCCAGAAACGCAGAAACAGGTCCTGCACCAGATCCGCCGCCGTCGCCCGGCAACCGACGCGGCGGTTCACCAGCGCCTCCATCTGCGAACGCTGGGACAGAAAAACCTGGAGAAAATGCGCACGCGCCCCGCGCGGCTCGTCGTCGCGGGAGTCCGGCGGCAGACCGATCAGCACTTCAGCACTGCGCCCATGCGGCAACCGGACTGGCCAGCAGACTGACCCCGGCCAGTGCCAACGCCAGACGCGGGCGATACGGCAGCAGCAATACCAACGCCAGGGCGCTGAGCATCAGCACGGCGAACCAGTCGACCAGGCCGAAACTCCAGCCGTTGGAGGTCACCGCCGCCCACAGCGAAAAGCCCAGCAGCAACCAGCCGGATAATGCCAGGCTCTGACGACGACGCGCGGAAGGCTTGTGGCCGAGCAATTCATCGTGGTGGCGAGGCATCGACAGGCACAACGCGGTGAATCCGGCGTAAGTCAGCAACAAGGGCAAAAGCATCAGTTCGTCCCTTGCTCAAGAATGATCGGCTGGGCCTTTTCGCGACGAGGCTTTTTAACGCTGACCGTGTTGCCAGCGCGCTGCATTGTCCATGCGGCCCAAGCGAGGAAAAAACCTGTTGCGAGGCACGCCAGATCAAAACCGGCCAACGCCCAATCGCGCTGCAGCAAAGCCACGCCGAGATTCCAAGGGGTGGTCAGCGCATTGATCAGCGGCACCGCGACAAACAGCGCCGCCCCCAGCACAAGCTGTTCAACCCAGGCTTTGCGCCCCGGTCGTACCATCGCGTGCAGCACGCTCAGGCCCCAGGCCATGAAGAAAGCGTTCACCTCCCAATCTGCACGTCCGGCGAGATTCACCGGCAACAGACGATTGGCCAGGAAGAACACCGCCACCGCCGACACCAGCCCGGCCATGCTGGCGATATTCAGCACTTCCACCAGCCGCAGGTCGAACGGCATCACGCCGCTCTTGGCATGTTTGAGTTGACGCTTGCCGAGCCAGATCACCAGCCCGGTGCCGATCATCGCGGTGCCGGCCAGCCCACAGATGAAATACAGCCAGCGCAACACCGACCCGGCAAAGTGGCCCATGTGCAAACCATAGAACGCGCCACCCACCGCCATCGCCAGCGGCTGCTCCGGTGTGCTGCCGAGCATCTGCCCGGTCACACCGTTGAAGGTCACGGCACGGCCAAAATCATGCACCACGCGATCACCCGCGCGGGACAGCACCACGGTGGCATTGGCATCACCCGGATTACTCACCGACAGACGCGCCGTGTGGCCGCCCGACCATTGCTCGCGGGCCTTGCTCAACAGCGGCGCCATCGCCGCCAGCGGCGCAGCGATATCGGCGCGCTCCGGGGTTTTCGAGGCGGGAAAAACTTCGTCATAGAACGTGCGCACGTCACTGCCGTAAGACGCGACGATGCTCGCCGGCATGACCATCGACATGAAAATCACCAGGCTGCTGTAGGTGATCATCAAGTGAAACGGCAGCACCAGTACGCCCACCGCGTTATGCCCGTCGAGCCAGGAGCGCTGGCCCTTGCGCGGGCGGAAGGTGAAGAAGTCCTTGAAGATTTTCTTGTGGGTGATGATTCCGGTGATCAACGCGACAAACATCACCATCGCAGCAATGGTCGATAGCCAACGGCCCCACGGATAAGGCATTTGCAACTGGAAGTGGAAACGGTAGAAGAACTCGCCGCCCATGCTTGCGCGGCCCTGCACTTCGGCGCCGGTTTGCGCATCGAGGGTTTTCGATTCAAAGCGCCCGCGCTCGCCGGGATTGGCCGGCGCTTGTTGCCAACGCACGGTGAGGCCGGGATCCCGGGCATCGGGCAAATCGATCAGCCAGCGTGACGCGCCGGCCGCGTGTTGCTGCAGATAATCCTGAGCCAGTGTCAGACTCGTCTCGGCACTCACCGATCGCGCGGGGATTTCCGGCTGCATCCAGTGGCTGATTTCATCCTTGAAATACGCCAGCGTCCCGGTCAGAAAAATCGCGAACAGCAACCAGCCGAACAGCAGTCCGGCCCAGGTGTGCAGCCAGGCCATCGCCTGACGAAAGCCCTCTTTCATGCCAGGCCCAATCCACGTGCCGCGCCGGAAATGGTTGCCAGAATCACGCTCGGCACCAGCAAGCCAACCCAGGCCGACCACGCCGTACGGCAGGCAAAACACCAGAGCACCGCCACCAGATAGACCAGAAAGGAAATGGTCATGCCAGTCACCACCGCTTCGGCTCGGCTCAACGGCAGCCACAGCGTCAGGGTGACACTGGCCAGCGCCGCGACGAGATAGCCGCCAAACACCGCGGCCAGCACCCGAGAGGTGACGGCCAGACGATAGGACATGGGAAGTGTGGCGAGTTTGCCTTTCATGTTTCGACCCTGAAACGAAAAACGTCCGACCGATAAGCCGAACCTGAGGCGAGCAATATTAATGATAAATATTCTCATACGCAAAAGCATCTGATTGCCGGTTGAGCGTTTCGCCCCCTACAATGCGAACAGTTCTTGTTCTCTAACGTACTCTCTACCGCGTCAAGAAAGCGCCCGGAGTCCACCGTTGTCGTCCGCCCATCCCGTCGAATCGCTCTATCAGGCTCATCACAGTTGGCTGACTGGCTGGCTACGGCGCAAGCTCGGCTGCCCGGACAGCGCGGCGGATCTGGCCCAGGACACGTTTATCAAGGTGCTGACCGCCCGCGAACCGCCGGTGATCATCGAGCCGCGCGCCTTTCTGACGACGTTGGCCAAGCGCGTTCTGTTCAATCATTACCGCCGTCAGGATGTCGAACGCGCTTACCTCGACACCTTGGCGCAGATGCCGGACATGGTCGCGCCGTCGGAAGAAGACAAGGCGATCATTCTGCAAACCCTGATGGAACTGGATGAGTTGCTCGATGGTTTGCCGCGCCAGGTCAAACGCGCCTTTTTGCTGGCGCAGGTCGATGGTCTGACTTATCCACAGATTGCTGGCGAACTGGGCATTTCCGTGGCCACGGTTAAACGGCATTTGAACAAAGCGGCGATGCGCTGCTATTTCGCCCTATGAACCGCGCACCGGATTTCTCCTCTCAAGTGGCGGAACAGGCCGTGCATTGGTTGCTGGAAATGCAGCAAGGCGCACTGAGTCCGCGCCAGCAAATGGCGATGCAACAATGGCTGGATGCGCACAGCGAGCATCGTCGGGCGTGGGAGCATATTCAGCGGGTCAACCAGCGTTTACGCGGAGTGTCGTCGCCATTGGCGCACGCGGCGTTGAATGGAGCGAAGTCCGGCAGTCGTCGTCAGGCACTGAAACTGCTGCTGATTCTCGGCGCCGGTTCGGCGTTCACTTGGGGCATGCGCGAACACACACCGCTGCCGTCGCTGCTCGCCGATTTCCGCAGCCCGATCGGGCAACGGCGCAAGGTCGCACTGGGTGCCGGCGATCAGTTGCAACTCAACACAGCCAGCGCGGTGGATGTCGACACTTCGGCGCGACTGATCCGCTTGCTCGAAGGCGAAATCCTCCTGACGGCCGCGCAATCTTTCGAAGTGCGCACGGCTCAGGGCCTTCTGAAAACCCAAGGCGCGCGCCTCAATGTGCGACAGTTTGCCGATCGTACACAGGTCGCGCTGTTCGACGGTCGGGTCGAACTGAACAGCAATGGACGCGCGCCGATGTTGCTGCCGCTCGCGCGTCAGTTGAGTTTTACCTCGACATCCGTCAGCGAAGCCAAACCGCTGGATGCCAACAGCGGCGCCTGGGCCGACGGCATGTTGGTGGCGGCGCACATGCGCCTGGGCGACTTCCTCGATGAGCTCGGCCGCTATCGTCGCGGCCAGCTCAATTGCGACAGGAGCGTTGCCGATCTGCTGATTTCCGGGACTTACCCACTGGACGACAGCGAGCGGATTCTCGACCTGCTGGAAATCAGTTTGCCGGTGAAGGTGAGGCGCTTTACCCGTTACTGGGTGAGCGTCGAAGCACGGGTTTAAAAAACATCAAAAATAAATGAGCCGTTTTTCAGATCTGGCGTGACAGAGAAGGAAAGCCCCCTTGATTCAACCTTCTCAGGATCAACCACCATGCACCCAACCCGCCTCACGCCACTGGCCCGTAGCCTGCGCAATCTTGTCCTCGGCGCCAGCCTGAGCTTCAGTGCCCTGCCCGCCGCAGTGGCTGCCGATGCCAAGGCCTATCACATCGCGCCGTCGTCACTGGAAAACGCTCTCAACCAGTTTGGTCGTGAAGCAGGCGTGTTGATTTCATTTGGTTCGCAAGTCACCAGCGGTGTGCAAAGTCGAGGTCTGGAGGGCAGCTACACGCCTGAACAGGGTTTGAACGCGCTGCTCGAAGGCACCGGTCTGCAAGCACGCGCCGAGGGCAACAATGCGTTCAGTCTGCAACCGGTGGCAGACGCTGCGCTGGAGCTGGACACCTCGAAAGTCGTCGGCGACTGGCTCGGCGATGCTGCGCAAATCAACGTCTTCGAACATCCCGGCGCCCGTGATGTAATCCGCCGCGAAGAGTTCGAGCGTCAGGGCGCTACTCAGGCGCGTGATGTGCTCAACCGCATTCCCGGCGTCAACGCCCCGGAAAACAACGGCACTGGCAGCCACGACATGGCGCTGAACTTCGGCATTCGTGGGTTGAATCCGCGATTGGCCGCGCGCTCGACGGTGTTGATGGACGGCATTCCGGTGCCGTTCGCGCCTTATGGCCAGCCGCAGTTATCGTTCGCGCCAATCAGCATGGGCAACATGGATGCCGTGGACGTGGTGCGCGGCGGCGGCGCGGTGCGTTACGGCCCGCAGAACGTCGGTGGTGTGGTCAACTTCGTGACTCGTGCGATTCCTGACGAGCCAACGGTCAAGGGCGGCTTCCAGACCGAAACCAGCCCATCGTCGAGCCATGACGGCTTCAAGACCAGCGCGAACCTGCTGGCCGGCGGCACCAATGAAAATGGTCTGGGCGGCGCGTTGCTCTACTCCGGCACCCGTGGTGGTGACTGGCGTGAACACAGCGACACCGAGATCGACGACCTGATCCTCAAGGGCAAATACCAGCTCGACGACGCCAACAGCTTCAACGCCATGGCCCAGTACTACGAAGGCAAGGCTGATATGCCCGGCGGTTTGAACGTCGCCGATTACGACGCCGACCCGTATCAATCGACACGGCCGAAAGACCAGTTCTGGGGCCGCCGCACGATGTTCAATTTCGGCTATCGCTATCAGGAAGATCGCCGCGAATTCACCGCCAATACCTTCTTCACCAAGACCCTGCGCAGCGGTTATCTCGATCAGGGCACGTTCCTTTCGCTGTCGCCGCGCGAGTATTGGGTGCGCGGTCTGGAAACCCGTTTCGCCCAAGGCTTCGACCTCGGCCCGACCAGCCATGAAGTCGGCGTCGGCTACCGCTACATCAACGAGGCCGGTCATGAACTGCGCTATCGCACGCCGATCAGCAGCAACGAATACCCGACCACTGCCAGCCGCAACGACCGCGACACCCGTGGCGGCACCGAGGCCAACGCGCTCTTCGTTGACGACCGCATCGACATCGGCAAATGGACGATCACCCCGGGCGTGCGCTACGAGATGATCGAGTCGCAACAAACCAACAACCTGACCAACGTCAAATACAAGGGCGACTACAACACCGCACTGCCGGCGTTGAACGTGCTTTATCACCTGACCGACAGCTGGAATCTGTACGCCAACACCGAAGGCTCGTTCGGCAGCGTGCAGTACAGCCAGATGCCCAACCGTGTGACCAGCGGTGAAGTGAAACCGGAGAAGGCGCGCACCTGGGAACTCGGCACTCGCTATGACAACGGTGCGTTGCGGGCCGAGATCGGCGCGTTCCTGATCAACTTCGACAATCAGTACGAAAGTAACCAGACCAACGACTCGGTGATCGCCCGTGGCGAAACCCGTCATCAAGGGATCGAGACCAGCGTCAATTACGCGCTGGATGACTTGAGCCCGGCGCTGGCCGGTTTTGATGTCTACGCCACTTACGCTTATGTTGACGCGACCATCCGCGAAGACGGACCGAACAAAGGCAATCGCGTGCCGTTCTCGTCGAAACACAAAGGCACGATTGGCGTCGGTTACACCGAAGGGCCGTGGAAGTTGAATCTGGACAGCAGCTTCCAGAGCGACCAGTTCGCTGACAACGCCAATACCTCGAAAGAAAGTGCCGATGGCAGCACCGGCAAGATCCCGGGCTACATGCTGTTCAGCAGCCGCGCCGGGTATGACTTCGGGCCGCAGTTGTCGGATCTGAATGTGGCGGTGGGCGTGAAGAACATCTTCAACACGCAGTACTTCACCCGTTCGTTTGATGACAACAACAAGGGTAAGTATGTGGGGGAGCCGCGGACAGTTTATGTGCAGACTTCTTTGGCGTTCTGAGGATTGAAAAGCCCCTCATCGGAACGCCGCCCGCCTAACCCTCTCCCAGAGGGAGAGGGGACTGATTGGGGGATGCTTCAGAAATTCATCGACCTGCAAGTGCTTTGCCGAATCCATAATCGACTCGACCTGAAACCGCTTTGCCGAATCCATAATCGACTCGACCTGAAACCGTTTTGCCGAATCCATAATCGACTCGACCTGAAACCGTTTTGCCGAATCCATAATCGACTCGACCTGAAACCGCTTTGCCGAATCCATAATCGACTCGACCTGAAACCGTTTTGCCGAATCCATAATCGACTCGGTCTTTCAGGTCGATGTACAACACCAGACACCTCGGTCGGCCCCCTCTCCCTCCGGGAGAGGGCTGGGGTGAGGGCCCGCAGGTCAACAGGTCAACAGGTCAACAGGTCATGGTCTACAGTAAAACTTCAAACCAACTTCACAAGGATCGTGAAGCATGCAAACCCGCCCCACCCTCGCCCAATTCGCCCGCCAGTTACGTGTCAACCAAACCGATTGCGAACAGCTGCTCTGGCAAAAACTCCGCTCCCGCCAAATCGCCAATCTGAAATTTCGTCGGCAGTTTCCCTGTCCGCCTTACGTACTGGATTTTTACTGTGCCGAGCTGAAGTTGGCGATTGAACTGGATGGCGGTCAGCACTTTGAAACGCAGGAACTGATTCATGACCAACGCCGGACGCACTATCTGAATCAAAAGGGCATTGAAGTCGCGCGCTTCAGTAATCTCGAGGTGATCCAGCAGATGGACGATGTGCTGGAGCAGATCATAAGAATTGCGGCGAATCGAAAAATGCCCTCACCCTAACCCTCTCCCAGAGGGAGAGGGGACTGACCGGGGGATGCTTGCGAGCTACGCCGACCTGATTCTGCTTTGCCGAATCCATAATCGACTCGGTCTTTCAGGTCGACGTACCTCTTCAGACACCTCGGTCGGCCCTCTCCCGGAGAGAGGAGGACTGATTACGGGATGCTTCAGAAATACATCGACCTGAAACCGCTTTGCCGAATCCATAATCGACTCGGTCTTTCAGGTCGACGTACCTCTTCAGACACCTCGGTCGGCCCTCTCCCGGAGAGAGGGGGACTGATTACGGGATGCGTCAGAAATACATCGACCTGAAACCGCTTTGCCGAATCCATAATCGACCCGGTCTGTCAGGTCGATGTAGCCCGCAAAACACCTCGGTCGGCCCCCTCTCCCGGAGGGAGAGGGCTGGGGTGAGGGGCCGCTTTCTTATGCCCTGCGCAAAAACCGCCACAAACAAAAACGGGCCTGCATTCGCAGGCCCGTTCTCATTGGGTGGCTTATGAAATCAGCGCATCAACTGTTGATCGCTGCCTGTTCATTCTCAAGAAATTCTTCCTCCAGCAGAGCGTCATTCGCCTTGCTAAATGGCACCACAGCGGCACGTGGCTTACCTCGCAGTTTGCCGAAAAGGTGCTCCAGTGCGTGCTCGAGTTTTTCGGCAGCGCCGTCGATCGCCTGTTCCAGCGAATCAGCCTTGTGGGTCACGGAAATCGGTTGATGGCCTTTTGGCCGCGCTTCCAGTTGGCAGCGCATGTCATGGGGACCTGGTTTGTCACCGTTCTCGTCGGCCAGATGGACTTCGACGCGGGTCAGGTCTTCTTCATAACGTTCGAGCGTGCTCTCAATGGTTGTACGTACCCACTCCTCCAGTCGTTGACTACTTTGAATATGGTTATCGCTGTTGACTTGGATTTGCATAGTTCATCCCTTATTTCAGCTAGCTCGTGAGAGGCCTTGAGTTGAATTTCCTGACCTCCTGGTTACAACAATCGGCCCGACCGGCGAACATTTCAACCCCTGAAAAAAGATAAATATTCATTCGCAAAAAAAGCCGGACAACCGAGCAAAGCACTGGTAAGGTCGGGAGTTGGGTCGCCTCGCAACCCGGCAAAATTTGCTCACAATTGCCCGTCGTTCAACGGGTGCAGACTGCGAAAAATCCCCGCCTCTTCGACCAGCCAATCATGCAACGCACGTACGCCCGGATGGCTCAACGCCCCCGGCGCATACAGCAACACGTAGCGTTTGTGATTGGGCACCGACAGGCCAAACGGCACAATCAATGTGCCTCGCTCCAGTTCATCGTTAAGCAACGTGCGTCGGGCAATCGCCACGCCCATGCCGGCAATCGCCGCTTCGATGGTCAGGTGATTGCGATTGAACGTGTGCCCGCGCCGTACGTCGGCGCCCTCGAAGCCAATCGCGTTCAAGTAGAACTCCCACTCCGCGTATTCATAACTGCCACGCCAGGCAGTGATGTCATGCAGCAACGGGAAATGCACCAGATCCGCTGGCCCATGCAATCGCGGACGACCACGCAACAGACTCGGCGCACACACCGGGAAAATCTGCTCATCGAGCAACGCTGTGGATAACAGCCCGGGGTAACTGCCATCGTTCAGATCAATCGCCAGATCAAAGTCACCCTCGTGCAACGGCACGCTGCTGTCCTCGGCGACGAGCCGCAGCTGAATATCCGGATAGCGCTGTTGCAGGCGCGGCAAACGCGGCGTCAGCCACTTGCTGAGGAATGACGGAATCGAGCGCAGGCGCAGAATCCCGCTGATCATTCCGGCATCAAGCCGTCGCAATTCCGCATCGATGCTGCCATATGCCTCATTGACGGTAATCGCCAACCGCTGCCCCTCTGCACTCAATTCCACACCGCGCGCGCGCCGATGAAACAGGCGAAACCCGAGGCGTTCTTCCAGTTGGCGAATCTGCTGGCTGACCGCCCCCGGGGTGATGTGCAGTTCTTCGGCACAGCGGGTAAACGACAGATGCCGCGCGGCACAGGAAAACACCTGAAGCCAGACATAGGTCTGGGCATGCAATTGACGACTCATCGTTTAGTCCTGCTAAAGGCTTACTTAGGAAGTTTCGTTAGTCACGTAGGACCGAGGTAGGCAGTATCGCCGACATTGCGCTTGTCCTACAAAAAATGGCAGCGATTCCTACTCCATTGCTTGTAAGGGTTTAGCATGGCTATCAGTGTTTTCGATCTATTCAAAGTCGGCATCGGCCCGTCCAGTTCCCACACCGTCGGCCCGATGCGCGCAGCAGCGACCTTCGCTCAAGCGCTGATCGATCAACATTTGTTGAACGATGTGCGTCGTGTGGAAATCCGTTTGTACGGTTCGCTGTCGGCCACGGGTGTCGGTCACGCCACTGACCGCGCGACGGTGATGGGCCTGATGGGCGAATGGCCGGACAGCATCGATCCGGCGACCATCGATCCACGCATCCAGGAACTGCGCGAGACAGGCCAACTGTCCCTCGCCGGGCAAAGAGAAATTGCCTTCGACTGGCAGCGTGATCTCCTGCTGCTGGACGAGAGCCTGCCCTACCACCCCAACGCCATGTCGCTGACAGCCTTTGGCGAAACTGCCGAGCTGTTCGAGCAGACGTACTACTCGGTTGGCGGCGGTTTCATCATTGAAGCAGCGGAAGCCGAGTCCGGTGTGGCGCCGGCCGGTGACGTGGTGTTGCCGTACGATTTCTCCAGCGCCGCCGAACTGTTGTCGCTGTGCAATCAGCACAACCTGCGCGTGTCCGAACTGATGATGGCCAACGAGCGCGCCTGGCGCAGCGACGCGGAAATCCGCCAGGGCCTGCTGCACATCTGGTCGGTGATGCGCGAGTGCGTCGAACAAGGCCTGCGCCACGAAGGCATCCTGCCCGGTGGTCTGAATGTGCCGCGTCGTGCAGCGAAACTGCATCGCAGCCTGCTGGAGATAGGCAAGCCGAACGTGATCAGTTCGACGCTGTCGGCAATGGAATGGGTCAATCTGTTCGCCCTCGCCGTCAACGAAGAGAACGCGGCCGGCGGGCGCATGGTCACCGCGCCGACCAACGGTGCAGCGGGGATCATCCCGGCCGTTCTGCACTACTACATGAAATTCAATCCGGACGCGTCTGACGATGATGTCGTCGCTTTCTTCCTCGGTGCGGCCGCCGTCGGCATTTTGTGTAAGAAAAATGCCTCGATCTCCGGCGCCGAAGTCGGCTGTCAGGGCGAAGTCGGTTCGGCCTGCGCGATGGCCGCTGCCGGCCTCGCTGACGTGCTCGGCGCCACCCCGGAACAATTGGAAAACGCTGCGGAAATCGGCCTGGAACACAACCTTGGTCTGACCTGCGACCCGGTCGGTGGCCTCGTGCAAGTGCCGTGCATCGAGCGCAATGCCATCGCCGCCGTGAAGGCGATCAACGCCACGCAAATGGCTTTGCGCGGCGACGGCAAACATTTCATTTCCCTCGACCGGGTGATCCGCACCATGCGCGATACCGGCGCCGACATGCACGACAAATACAAAGAGACTTCACGGGGCGGCCTGGCTGTGAGCTGGGTGGAATGCTGAGGCGCATTCCCTGACCGCCCAGGCAGACCGCACCCAACGGTCTGCCAACCGTGAGCCCGAGCAAAAATAATAACGAGGCGATACCGATGACCGATGTACGTACACCTGCTGCCGATAATCCCGCTGTAGACCGCACACGCAATGCAGAAACAGCCCACAAGGGCTGGAACAAATTCGACACCACCTGGATGCTTGGACTGTATGGCACCGCCATCGGCGCCGGGACTTTGTTTCTGCCGATCAACGCAGGTGTAGGCGGTTTCTGGCCATTGTTGATTCTGGCTGTGCTGGCCTTCCCGATGACGTTTTTTGCCCACCGTGGTCTGTGTCGTTTTGTCTTGTCCGGTCGCTCCGGGGACATCACCGAAGTGGTCGAAGAACACTTCGGCTTCGGTGCCGGCAAGCTGATCACGCTGCTGTATTTCTTTGCGATCTTCCCGATCCTGCTGGTCTACAGCGTGGCGCTGACCAACACCCTGAGCAGTTTCCTCGAACATCAACTGCACATCGCCCCACCGCCTCGGGCAATCCTCTCGCTGGTACTGATCCTCGGTTTGATGGCGATTGTTCGTTGCGGTCAGAGCGTGATCGTCAAAGCCATGAGCGTGTTGGTGTATCCATTCGTCGCCGCGTTGCTGCTGCTCGCGGTCAGCCTGATTCCGAACTGGAACGGCGCGTTTTTCGCCAGTGCTCAAGAAGCCATGCCGATGTCGGTTTTTCTCAAGACGCTATGGCTGGCGATTCCGGTGATGGTGTTCTCGTTCAACCATTCGCCGATCATCTCCGCGTTCGCCGTTGATCAAAAACAACGCTACGGCGAGCAGGCCGAACGCAAAAGCAGCGGCATCCTCGCCATGGCCCACGGCATGATGGTCGTCACGGTGATGTTCTTCTGCTTCAGTTGCGTGCTGGCGTTGTCGCCGGCGGATCTGGCAACCGCCAAGGCACAGAACATTTCGATCCTGTCGTACCTGGCCAACCACTTCCAGACCCCGGTCATCGCTTATGCCGCGCCGTTGATTGCGCTGGTGGCGATCACCAAATCCTTCCTCGGCCACTACATCGGCGCCAGCGAAGGCTTCCAGGGCATGATCGTGAAGACCCTGCGCAGCCGTGGCCGGGTGATGTCGGCGAGCTGGCTGAACCGCGCGACCGCCGTGTTCATGATCCTCAGTTGCTGGGCCGTGGCGACTTTCAACCCGAGCATCCTCGGGATGATCGAGGCTTTCGGTGGGCCCGTGATTGCCTGTCTGCTGTTCTTGATGCCCATGTACGCCATCCGCCGCGTGCCAGCCTTGCGCCAGTATTCGGGGCAAGCGTCCAACGTATTTGTGGTGTTGATCGGTCTGATTGCACTGTCAGCGATCATCTACCTGGTTCTGCCCTGAAAACGGGCCATTAAAAAAGGCGAGCCGCGTAGCTCGCCTTTTTTATGCCCGTGTTCATTGTTCGACAATTTTCCCGGCACAGCCCTTGCTACGTCCCTATAGGAGCTGCCGCAGGCTGCGATCTTTTGCTCTTCATGATCGAAATCAAAACACTGAAGGTCAAAAGATCGCAGCCTCGTTTCTCTCGACAGCTCCTACATGAAGCAACAAATACAGGCCACGGAATGGCCGGTGATCCGGTTTGGCGAACCAACCCGATCACGGCCGGTCAACAACTGCACGTTCAATCAGGCGGTGACGCATCATGGACAATCCTTTTCAGATCATTACCGATGCCTTCGCGCCGGACTATCAGATCAACCTGAGCATTCAGGGCCTGGATGGCAGCATCATGCTGACCCTGTCCAACAGCGGCCGGATCGTGGCCAAACGGATGATCAGTGCCGAACAGCGCAATGACCCTGCGCGTCTCAAGCGGCTGGTGCAAAGCATTCAATTCGGCATCGCCATCGAGCAGGGCCACAGCGCTATGGCGATCCTCGAAGCGATGACCGGTGGCGACGGGCTGACCCCGCCACCGCCCCTCGTCAGCAGCCAGCCCCGACCTGCGGCCGGGCTTTAAAGCTCGCCCTTCTCGACTTCAGGATGCTCGCTGGAACCGGCGCCAAGTTTGCGCTGTGGTTTCTCGATCTTCACCGACGGAAATTGTGACGAGGCGTAACGCACCACCAGAATCGAGAAGGCCAACAGCAGAATCCCGCCGCACAGGTAGATGATGCCCATGTCCGGCGGGTTGTGGTGCGAGACATTGGAGATCAGCAGACGGGTCAGCGCGGTGATCGCTACATAGATCAGAAAGCGCACCGGCATGTGGTTGGTCTTGAAGTAAATCCCGACCATCGCCCCCAATTCGAGATAGATGAACAGCAGCAGAATGTCATCGATCTTGATGTGGCCTTCCTCGAGCATCCCGAGAAACTCCATCACCGCCGCCCACGCCGTCACCGCACCGATGGCGAACAGCGCCAGATAGTGGAAGGTCTCGACGAACAGGTTGCCCAGGGACTCGGCCAGTTGATGCACGTTTTGCCGCAGTTTCTCGGCCCAGTTGATTTTCACGATGATGTTCCTTAGCTCGAATGCGAGCGGATGATGCGTGTTGGACGTGACGGTTTTCTGCACGTAACGGTTTTCATGCAGAAAAGAGGCCACGCCATCATGGCGAACCGCCGCCAGACCCGCGCCGTGGCGTTTGGTCGCACCGCTGTGCTTTTGTGGGAGCGAGCCTGCTCGCGAATGCAGCGACACGGTCTCCCTGACAAACCCGAAATCCGGTCTACATTGAAAAGCCACTACCCATGGCGCAGGGATTCGCTTATCCTTTTCGCTGTATATGGATACAGTAGTCGTCAAGACAACTTAATGTGAAGGCATGTGAGGTGGTGAATGGCCGTCGAAGTGGTATACCGCAGCAGCCGAGATCTGGAGCGCTTGTTCATGGATAAAGCCGAAGCTGACCGTCATGACAAAATGCTCGAACTGGCCGAATATCTGGCCGATGTGCTGCAAAAAGCCGTTCCGTCCCTGACTGAACAGCAAGTGGAAGAAGCCGGGATCTACATGGCGAAGAATCGCGATGTGTTCGCCCGGGCGTTCAAGAGCCAGCCGGATGCGCTGTCCGAGCTGCTCAATGCACCCGCTGAACCGGTCGAAAAAGCTGAAGTGGCAGAACCTGCTGAAGCCCCGGTGAAGCCGGTCAAAGCGGCGAAGGCTGCGAAGTAATCCAGCCCGAATTGAATAGGCCCTGAGTCGAATGGCTCAGAGCCTTTTTCATGCCTGTGAAACTCAGCGATACAAAACTTTCTCCGCCAACTCATCCGCCACCCGCGCCGGCGAACGCTTCTCCGCCTGCGCATGCGCAAACACCTCGGTCAGCCGAGAGCTGATTTTCGACAGATGCGCAGTAATCGTCGGCAATTCCTCGCCACGGTGTTTCAGCGAGACGTAAATCAGCCCACCCGCATTGATCACATAATCCGGCGCATACAGAATCCCGCGCCGTTCCAGTTGATCGGCGACATCCAGATGCGTCAGTTGATTGTTTGCCGAACCCGCCACCGCCGAGCAACGCAGTTGAGTAACGCTGTGGCTGTTCAGCACACCGCCCAGACCGCACGGCGCAAGGATGTCACACGGCGTGCTGAGTAACGCGTCGTTAGCGATCGGGTGAGCATTGAGTTGTTCCATCGCCAGTTGCACTTTGCCGTGGTCAATGTCGCTGACCAGCAGTTCTGCCCCGGCGGCGTGGAGTTGCTCGGCCAATGCGTAACCGACATTGCCCAAGCCCTGAATCGCGATGCGCAAACCTTCGAGATTGTCGCTGCCCAGCCGGGCCATGGCGGTTGCCCGAATGCCGGCAAACACGCCCATCGCTGCGTGTGGTGCGGGGTCACCGGCCGACGTGGTGCTGGTGACATGCTGGGTCTGCTGGGCGATGCAGTCCATGTCCGCCACCGAGGTACCGCTGTCGATCGCGGTGATGTAGCGACCGTCGAGCTGTTCGATGCAGCGGCCAAAGGCTTCGAACAGCGCGCCACGGTTTTCCACATGCACCGGACGCACGATCACCGCAACGCCACCGCCTTGCGGCAACCCCGCCAGTGCGGCCTTGTAACTCATGCCCTGAGCGAGGCGAATGGCATCCTCAACGGCAGATTCGTCATTGGGATAGGCAAGATAACGACATCCACCCAAGGCTGGCCCGAGGCGACTGTTATGGATGGCAATGACCGCCTTCAACCCGGTGACCGGGTCGACGCTAAGGTGCAGCGATTCCAGGCGAGTGCTTTGCATGAGCGCAAACATCGTTGGGCTCCCGAATCACTTCTTGTAGAACGCCAGTATAGGCCTGCGCCCGAAAATTGCTGGAGCGCACCGGAATAAGCGCCCGCGTCGACAACGGCTTTGCGGCATAACCCGACACCGGTGTTGCGGGGCACTGGACGAATCTCGCGGACCGGGCTAAAACGAGGCATTCCCCGGAGATTTCGATGAGTGCGCGTCAACGTTTTTTCGAATGCCTGCACCGTTCACCGCCCGCGCTGTTCGAAGCCGCGCTGTGGATGGCGGCCGAGCACGAAAAAGCGGTCGACCCCGACGCGCTGTTGCAGGAATTCAAAGACCTGCAACAACGGGTGAGTTACGGTTTGCCAATGCTGCCTGTGAGTGAGCTGGCGCAACCGTTGTTACGCCGCATGACCGATCTGGGTTTTGCACAGGATGATTTTCTGCCACTGCGCCCGCAGGCTGCGCTGCTGCACAAGGTGTTGCAGACCCGTCGCGGCCAGCCGCTGGCATTGGCGCTGATTGCCCTGGAGCTGGCGCGTGGTCTGGAGATTCCTCTGGTCGGGGTCAACTTCCCCGGGCATTTCCTGTTGCGAGTGCCCGGTGCCGATCACTTTCTTGATCCGTGCGGCGGGCGGCGCTTGTACCCCAATGACTGTCGCGAACTGTTGCAGCGCCAGTACGGGCCGAACATGAAACTGAATGCCGAACATCTGCTGACCGCTACACCCCAACAGATGCTCCAGCGTCTATCGCGCAACCTGCGCCAGTTGTACCTGACGCATGATGATTTCATTGCCGCGCTGATCGATGCCGAACGCGTGCTCGAACTGGGTGACGCCGGAGCCGCTGATTACCTGGCCCGGGCCAGTCTTTATCAGCGGCTCGACTGTCCGAATGCCGAGCGCTTTGATCTGGAACACGCCTTGCTGCTCAGCGACGATCCGATCCAGCGACTACGCCTGACCGAACGACTCGGACACCTGCCGCCCAACTCGGTCGTCCACTGATACCTTGTGGGAGCTAGCCTGCTAGCGATGCAGGCGGCTCGGTCTCTCAGTTAAACCGCGTTATCGTTCTTCGCTAGCAGGCTAGCTCCCACAGGAGATTGCGCTGTGTCAGTGGGCGAACGTACCTGAATAATCAGCAACGCGGCGATGACCGCCGGGATCGCGCAAAAGAAGAAAATCTGCGCCACCGGAATGTGCATCGCGAGCAACAGGCTGCCAAACAGCGGCCCGAGAATCGAACCAAAACGCCCCACACCCAACGCCCAACCGGTGCCGGTTGCACGCACATGCGCCGGGTAGAAATTGCTGGCAAACGCATTCAGCGTCAGCTGCCCGCCGATGATGCAGAATCCGGCGGCGAAGACGCAGGCCACCAGATAACGCGGATTGTCGTGATTGAGCCCCAGCAGAATCGTGCACAGCGCAGCGCCCGCCAACACGCCGGACAACAACCGCACCTTGCGCTTCAAGCGGTCGGCGAACCACGCCATGCAGATCGCACCCAGGGTACCGGCGAAGAGGAACATCGACGTCACCAGATTGGCTTCGTTGAGTTTCAAGCCACTTTCCAGCAACAGCGTCGGCAACCAGCTGATCATGAAATACAGCAGAATAAGGCTGACGAAAAACGTCGCCCAGATCAGCAAAGTCGGCCGCGCGTAGCCGTTGCGGAACAACTCGACCACGGTCAGTTTGCTGCCCTGCTCGCGCTCGTTCTGCTCGACACTGACAACGGGCGGTTGCCAATCCGGCAGCATCCTTGCGGTAACTTTGCGCAGTCGTACATACGGCGGTGCATCACGCAACAGGCGTGGCAGCGACTCCGGCAGCATCCACCAGAGAAACGGAAACAGCAGCAACGGCGTGACGCCACCGGCGAGAAACACCGCCTGCCAGCCGAACTGGTCGATGAAACCGGCGGCGACAAAACCACCCGCCGCGCCACCGAACGAGAAGCCACAGGCTGCCAGCGTCACCATCAAGGTACGCAAACGCGGTGGCGAGTATTCCGACATCAACGCCATGGCACTGGGCATCGCTCCGCCCATGCCGATGCCGCAGATGAAGCGCGCGATCATCAGTGTGTTCAGCGAATCGGCGAAGACCATCAGCACGGTCAGCGTGGCGTAGATCAGTACGCAAGCGAGCAGGATCCGGCGCACGCCAAAGCGGTCAGCCAGCGGCGTGACCGCCAGTGAACCAAGGGTGAGACCGAGCAGATTGGCGCTGAACACAGGCCCGAACGCAGATTTTTCCAGGCCCCAGTCCTGAGCCAGCGCGGGCACCACGTAACCGAGCACCTGGGCATCATAGCCGTCGGTGACCAGCAACAGCGCGAGCAGGATCAACAGTAACCACTGATAGCGGGACACTGGACGGGCGTCGAGTGCCGCGCGGAAGCTGGCAATCTGGTTGTGCATCGCAAGGTACCTGTTTTGTTTTTATGATTATGTGAACGGCGATATTCCCTTGTAGGAGTGAGCCTGCTCGCGATAGCGGTGGGTCAGTCAGAACATGAGTGACTGACACTCCCTCATCGCGAGCAGGCTCACTCCTACAGGGTTATGGGGTGTCTGGTTGATTGGCAGGATGGGCCTTAATGAATGCTGAATGTTCAGCCGCCAGTGCGGCGACCCGACGAATTTTCGGATACGCCTCAAGGCTGACATTGAACCGCTCCGCCGCATACAACTGCGGAATCAGGTAAACATCCGCCACACACGGCCACTCGCCGAAACAGAATCCCTCATCGCCAATCAACTGTTCCACTGTCGCCAACCCTTGGCTGATCCAGTGACTGATCCACTCGACTACCTGCGCCTCATCGTGCCCCGACTGACGCAGGCGATTGAGCACACTGACGTTGTGCAGCGGATGCACGTCGCAGCCGATCACCGCCGCTACACCGCGCACCTGCGCACGGGCGAGCAGATCTTCCGGCAGCAACGGCACCTGTGGATAACGTTCTTCCAGGTACTCGATGATCGCAGGCGATTGAATCAGCAAACCGCCCTCATCAGTGCGCAAGGCCGGCACCCGGCCCTGTGGATTGATCGCCAGATACGCCGCTTGCCGATGCTCGCCACCCGGCGGTGCGATCAAATTGACCGGTAACGCCTGATAGTCGAGGCCCTTCAACGCCAGCGCAATTCGCACCCGGTACGACGAGGTCGAACGGTAATAGGTATAGAGATCCATAAGCCGCTCCTGTCAGCGCGCCGCCAGCACTTTGCCGCGGCATTCGCCGAAGCCGATCGAAGCAAAACCATCACGGGCGCAGCGAGCGCGCAGAATGATTTCGTCACCGTCCTCGAGGAATTTACGCACCTCGCCAGAGGCCAGTTCGATCGGCTTTTTACCGCCCTCGGTGATTTCCAGCAGGCTGCCGAACTGACCGTTTTCCGGGCCGGACAAGGTGCCCGAACCGAACAGGTCACCGGCCTGCAACTGGCAACCGTTGACGCTGTGGTGCGCGACCATTTGCGCAACGGTCCAGTACATGTAGCGGGTGTTGCTCAGCGTCAGGCGATGGGCCGGCAGGTTCTGCTCGCGCATGGTTTCGGTGAGCAACAGCACTTCCAGCTCGATGTCGAAGGCACCGCCGTCCTGATCGCGCTTGTCGAACAGGTACGGCAGCGGCTGCGGATCGCCTTCAGGACGCTTCGGCTGCGCAGTACGGAATGGCTCCAGCGCTTCCGCTGTTACCACCCATGGCGAGACGCTGGTGATAAAACTTTTCGACAGGAACGGACCCAGCGGCTGGTATTCCCAGGCCTGGATATCGCGGGCCGACCAGTCGTTGAGCAGGCAGAAACCGGCGATGTGATCAGCGGCGTCACCGATGGCGATCGAATCGCCCATCTCGTTGCCCTGACCGATCCAGATGCCCAGTTCCAGCTCATAGTCCAGGCGCGCGCACGGGCCAAACACAGGTTCGGTCTGACCGGCCGGTAGCGTCTGGCCTTTCGGACGGCGCACGTCGGTGCCGGATGCACGCACGGTGGAGGCGCGACCGTGATAACCGATCGGCACATGCTTGTAGTTCGGCAGCAGCGGGTTATCCGGACGGAACAGTTTGCCGACGTTTTGCGCATGCTCGATGCCGACGTAGAAGTCGGTGTAATCGCTGATGCGTGCCGGCAGGTGCAGTTGGCAATCGGCGGCCAGTGGCAACAGTTTCGCGCCTTGAGCTTCGATGTTGCCACGGTGCGTGCTGCCTTCACTGAACAGTTCCAGCAGGCGTGTGCGCAAAGCCACACGTGCCTCCCGACCGAGGTCGAAGAACGCGTTCAACTGGCCGCTGTGCATGGCTTCGACGGCGCTACGTGCAGCACCGTCGAACAGCCCTGCTTCCAGCGCCACTTGCAGATCGAAGATGTGCTCGCCAATCGCCACGCCAGCGCGCGGTGCCGAATCAGCGATGCCGAATACGCCGAGCGGCAGGTTTTGCAACGGGAAATCAGCGTGGCCGTTGGCCGAAGCGACCCAACTGCGGGTGATGGAAGTCTGAGTCATGGGTTATCTCCGGGTCGGGTCGAACGTCGCGGGCAGCGTGGCCCAGCAGGCGTCGTAAGTGGATTGCAGTTGCGGGCAGTCGAGGGCGAAGCGGCTTGGGCGCAGCACTTGGCTGGTCTCGAACATGAAGGCCATGGTGTTGTCGATTTTCGCCGGTTTGAGCTCGGCGTTGATCGCTTTGGTGCAGGTCTCGCCATCCGGGCCATGAGCGCTCATGCAGCTGTGCAGCGACGCACCGCCGGGCACGAAGCCTTCGGCCTTGGCGTCGTATTCGCCCTGGATCAGGCCCATGAATTCGTTCATCAGATTGCGGTGGAACCACGGTGGCCGGAAGGTGTTCTCGGCGACCATCCAGCGTGGAGGGAAGATCACGAAGTCGAGGTTGGCCAGACCGTGCACGCTGGTCGGCGAGGTCAGCACGGTGAAGATCGACGGATCCGGGTGATCGAAACTCACCGTACCGATGGTGTTGAAACGGCGCAGATCATATTTGTACGGCACGTTGTTGCCGTGCCAGGCGACCACGTTGAGCGGCGAGTGATTGAGTTCGGTGGCCCATAGCTGGCCGAGGAACTTCTGCACCAGCGTAGTCGGTTGCTGCAGGTTCTCGTAAGCGGCGACCGGCGTGAGGAAGTCGCGCGGATTGGCCAAGCCGTTGCTGCCGATCGGGCCCAGATCCGGCAGACGCAGCGGCGCGCCATGGTTCTCGGCGACGTAGCCGCGTGCTTGCGGGTCAAGCAACTCAACGCGGAATTTCAGACCTCGCGGCAGCACGGCGATTTCCAGCGGCGCCACGTCCAGCACACCCAGTTCGGTGGCGATGCGCAGACGCCCGAGTTGCGGCACCAGCAGCAGTTCGCCGTCGGCATTGAAGAACACGCGCTCCATCGAACGGTTAGCGACGTAGTTGTAGATGCTGATGCCGGACGGCTTTTCCGCACCAGCGTTGGCGACCATGCTCACCAGTCCGTCGATGAAATCGGTCGGTTCGGCCGGAATCTCCAGCGGGTTCCAGCGCAGGCGATTGGGCGTCACCTCACCCAATGGGCCACCGGCCAATTGCCGCTCCAGTTTGACGAAGGCCGGGTGATTGGCCGACGGCTGAATCCGGTACATCCAGGTGCGCCGCGCTTCACTGCGAGTCATGGTGAACGCGGTGCCGGAAAACAATTCGGTGTAGAGACCGTACGGGGCTTTTTGCGGGGAGTTCTGGCCGACGGGCAGCGCGCCGGGCAACGCTTCAGAGCTGAATTCGTTGCCGAAACCGGACTGATACGCCAGCGCCTGAGCGGTTGAATCGAGGTTCATGGAGCCTCCTGAACAGGGAGTCGGCAGTGGCCCATCGCTCTGGCTCAGAGGTTTCGGCACGCCGGGGTTGTTATTATCGTAATTCGATTACGCATAACGTAATTTGCTCGCTATCCAGCGTCAAGCTATAAAGACGCCCATTCGTTTCGGAACCCGGCCGCACCATGGAAAAAACCAGCGACAGCAACGGCAAACAGAAAGTCCGCTCCGCCGAAGTCGGCACCGACATCCTCAAGGCCTTGGCCGAGTTGTCGCCGTCCACTTCATTGTCGCGACTGGCCGAACATGTGCAGATGCCAGCAAGCAAAGTGCATCGCTATCTGCAGGCGTTGATTGCCTCGGGTTTTGCCGAGCAGAACGCCGCCACCAACCATTACGGTCTCGGCCGTGAAGCGTTGCGCGTTGGCCTGGCTGCTCTCAACAGTATGGACGTGCTGAAGGTCGCCGCCCTGCCGCTGGCCGAACTGCGCGATGAACTCAACGAAACCTGCTTTTTGGCGGTGTGGGGCAATCAGGGCGCGACCGTGGTGCACATCGAACCGGCGGTGCGTGCGGTGACGGTGGTGACGCAATTGGGTTCAGTGTTGCCGCTGCTCAGTTCATCGACCGGACTGGTGTTCAGCGCCTACCTGCCGCATCGGGAAACCGATGAATTGCGCGAGCAGGAAATCGCCGCTGCCGATCATCCGCTGAAAGACGAGAAGACGTATGCAACGCTGTGCGAACAGATCCGCGAACGCGGTCTGCATCATGTGCATGGCCTGCTGATGCCGGGTGTGGATGCGTTATCCGCACCGGTGTTCAATGCTGTCGGACAAGTCGCCGCCGTGCTGACCATCGTTGGCCCGACCTCGCTGTTCCATGCCGACGAAAACGGCCCGGCGGCGCAGCGGTTGCTGGCGGCGACGCGGGCCGTGAGTTGGCGGATGGGTTATGAAAGATAAATCCGCGGACTAAGCGCGCTCGAAACGGCTCAACGAACCGTGGTCTTGCTCAATGCCGAGTCAGCATCTTCCATCAGTGACTTGAAGAAACCAATCAGTTCATCTGTGGGGTCTTCATGGCCGGTGTAATACGTAACGAGTTCCGCGACTGTCCGAGCGTCTTCAAACAAACTGAGGAACGAGCGTTGCGCACGAGTAAGCTCTTTAACCGGTGCGCCCGCCGCCGCTGCCTGACCCAATGTCAGCAGTTCGCTCAATACATCCCGTATATGTCCCAGCGCAGCGGAATAATCACCCCGTCGGTGCGACTGCGAAGCGTCGTAGATACTTTTCATCATCTGCACAGCCACCACGACAGTGCCCACGGGAGGCACCAGCAGGCTCACGATGTTCGCGACCTTCAACAGGTTGCCGTAAATAATACCGGCGATTATTTCATTGAGGCTGGTGGTGCGTTCGTCGATATCGCTCAATACACGGCGCACTCGCTCGTCATGGAAAGTGAACAGATCAGGCAATAACGAACGCTGCTGCGTGCGAATGACCGGTTTGGTATCGGCGGTTGCAACCAGATTGTCGAAATAGGTGTTGATCACCTTTTGGTCGAGCAGCAGTATCCGCTGGCTGTAGTAGTTCCTGAACGGGCCGTATCGAAAACGAATCGAAGGAATAAACTCAGCGATTGGTCGGAAGCTGACCAGATCCGGCGCGTCAGGCGTATAGAGCAAATCGACGAACCCTGAAGACATCTTCAGTCGGAAAATATAAACGCCGCCAACCGTGCGATCCCTGGCAGCCGTCAAACCCAGCTCACCGATATTGAATTTATACAGACCGACGTCACCTTCGGCGACGCTATTCACAATTGACTGATAGCCGCCACTTTCTTTCAGATTATCGATAGTCCGCTGGATAGCAGAGAAAGACTCTATTGACAGTCTGCCATTGGTAAAGTCGGTAAAAGCACTGCAGTACATTTCACAGCGAATTCTTCGCGCGTGTACTGCGCGCCTGAACGCGTAATCAGGATGAGCCTTGTTCTGATATTGCGCTTTCAGCATCGCGGCATATCTGTCGCCGGGACGGAAAGTTTTCGACAGTGAGGACAGGTCTCGGATATCCAGTTTTTCAATGCCGGGATGGCCATTCACCAAATAGTATTTCGGGCTGAATTTCGTTTCGTAGGCCGGATGCACCGCTTCAAAGGCGAGTCCCTCGAGCAAAACGTCGGTAACGCTCTTACGAAACTCTTCGGTTTGAACAATGATCTGATCGGGATTGACCGAAACATTGCTCCCACGAGTACGCAAAATGTCTTCTATCTGCGCTTTCACCGAGTCATAAGTGAACTGCTCGAATGTCGGAAAACCATTATCCCGTGCATCAACCGTAGACAGTGCCTTTAGCTCGGTTGTCAGACGCGAATAGCGCTTGCGGCCTTCAATGCCCAGCGCCCGATAACCTACCGGAGCAATAGCCTTGTGCAGGGCAACTTCGGCTCGGTAAGCGATATTTACATAGTCTGCCAACGGTGCCTTGAGATTCAGGCCAAGATCGACCGGCCGGCCATCGAGCGTGTAGCGGTAGTTCAGCTGTGTGGGATCGCTGCCGAGCAACTTACCTGCTTCGTGCAGGTAGTCTGGATGGATCAGCAATGCAGCGTATTCACGATCTGCGGACAATGCCGACTCCAGCCAGAGGTTCGCTGCATAAACATCGGAAAATTTTTGCAGTTCAAATTCACCGCCAGGCGTTTTCACCAGCATCAGCGACGGTACATATTCTCTGGCCGAAATGATCAGGACATCTTTCAACGCGGGTACTTGTAATTTGATTCGCAATCCCTGAATGGTCACCGTTGAGTCATTGGCCATGGCTCGCGCGATGATATTCGCATCGGTGGAGTCCAGCTTTCCGGAGTGGCGAGCAACAAAAACTGCAAACTCCATCTGGCTGAAGAGGTAGTTGCGGTAGGCCTCCTGGTAATCAATCGAGGGCGAGGAGGCAAGGCTGCCGGTAAATTCCAGTCGCAGGTTGCGATTCTCCAGCCACTGCTCGAGCGCCACCGTCGTCAGCCGACTGCCGTCGGGAACGCCGATGATAGTCAGCGCGGCTTTATAACCATTGTCATGCAGACCGAAAACGATAAATTCCGTCAGCGTCCGGGTGTCTTCCTGCTCGACAGTACGTCCGGCAATTTGCAGGGTGTACGAGCTATGGACACTTATTGTTTCTGGATCGAGGTGTTCCCCGAGCGTCCTGTGCGCCCATTCGGCGAACTTACGCACCACATAATCCTTAAACGAAAAGTACGCATCGAAGACGGTTGAATACGCGGTCTGGTATTGATCCCTGGACTCTTCAAGCTCGTTATATCGCTGTTGAATATCGCTACCAGCACCATGGAGCCAAAACGGCCAGTCGGTGCGTTTCAACGCAGCCCAAAGCAGATAGAAGCGAGTGTCGATACCGTAGCGCAGCACGTGCAGGCCTTGATTCTCCTGCAGTACGGAGGTGAGCGGACTATCCAATTGTTCCCGGCCACTGAACAACGATGACACGCTTTCAAGCTGGCCTTCGAGATGAGTCTCTACACAAAAGGCGTGAGGACTTCGCGTAGCCTTCAGGTATCGGATCTGGTCACTGCCCAAGGACAATCGCTGCTGAAGTTTGCGGTGCAAATCGGTATTTTTTTCAAAGAACTCGAAGCCGCTTTCCGGCGTGTGCATGAGGTAAGAGGTCGACTCGTTGACCAGCGGTCATTTCTGCACCCGCACGCTCGGCGTTGTCCAGAACGAAACAGGGCTGGAGCGACAGTAGGTAATCCTGCGCCGGTTGCAACTTCACTTCGAACACTGCGCGACCGGCGTCTGCGTCGAGCAGATGGGCGAATCGCTCACCCAACCGGGCATCGAAATTGTTGGCCATGATCGACAGGGACAGCTCTGCACTCGTGACCACGGCGTACGCTGCGATGAAAGCCTGCTTGTTCGACAGCGATGCAGTGTCCGGGCGAATGGTTTTCGCTGGCGCCGCCCAGAACTTTGCGATCTCGGTTCGCAATGTTTTTTCCAGTCCGGCAGCTACAGCAGCGATCAGATCTTCGACAATAAGCGTATTCAGAGCATTGACTTTGAATTGCTCACTAAACGTGTCCGGCAGAAAAAACACACCATCGCCGCCCACGATGTAAGCGGGACGGATGTTGTTATCAAGACAATGAACAGTAACGTCCCAAAGAGTGCCCGAAGGCCGTTTTTCATTGGCGGGGAAAACAGGATCCGTATTGACATAGACTTTGTCGATATCGACCGTTTTGCCCAAACGCTTTAATTCACTTTCAAGCATGTTGCGAAGAATATCCAGCACGCTTGGCATGGCATCGATGATCTTCAATAGACCTGCTTTTGCCTGGCTTGCCTTATCCCACTCTTCAGCCCATGTAACTTGCTCCCCCAACGAACCACGCATCAAACTTTTAAATAACTTGGCCACAACAATTCCTTACTTGACTATCCAGGGCTGCGAGTGCAGCCATGCAGAGGATCGCAAGGTAGTTTCTTTTTCAATCAACCTGAAGTCCGAACAATTTACAAAACATGCCAACAAATAACCAGAACCATTTGCACTCGCAAAAAATCACAACACTAAGCCAATATCCCCATCAACTTTGCTTTCGCCACAGCCTGAGTTCTGCGCTCTACACCCAACTTTCCGTTAATCCGTCTCGCGTGTGTTTTTACTGTATGCAACGAAATAAAAAGTTGTTCTGCAACTTGCTGATTCGAAGCACCTTGAGCAATTAACATCAGCACTTCGCGCTCACGCCGACTGAGGCCCGACGCCAGATCACGGTTATCGCATTGCCTGGCAGGAAACTGCTTGGCAGACACTGTTCCGAGACTGCCTCGGCGTAATTCCCACTCCCGCATGGCGTGCTGCAATTGGCAGCGTTCCACCAGCATTGCGGCACGCTGGAAAGCTTGCTGCGCCGCTTCCGTGTCACCGTTCGATTCGGCCAACTGGGCGAAGGCCAGCAACAACTCCGTTTCCGCCGTCAACATGCCTCTGGCCTGGGCCTGACTCAGCAATCGTTCAATGGTTGGCAGACAGTTTTCATCCGGATTCAACTGCGTATGCGCGCAGGCCAACAGGTATTCAATGCGGATAATCAGCTCGAATGTCGCGGGCGGCGCCTGGAGTGCAGAGGGTCCACGGTAATGCCGTAACAGCCGGCCCAACGCCTCTTGCACCAATTGCGGTCGCCCCTGCTGCAACCAGAACTGGCTGCTGACCTGAAGCACGACACCGCGATAGACCGTATCGGGAATCTGCCGCTGCTGCATGACCCTTTCGGCCTCGCGCAGGCGCTCGAAAGCGCAGGCATAATCGCCTCGATTGCCGGCCAGTTGAGCCTGCCCGAGGTAGCCATACAAGACCCGCTTGTCTGCACTGCGCAAGCAATCTTCAAGGCCTCGGCTGAACAGATCCGCAGCCTGCTCTTCAAGCCCCATGCACAGCGCCAGCCGTCCTCGTCGCAGGGCAATTCGGCCCAGCAGCGGCGTGGGCACCAGAGTGCGCTGGCGCAGCAAATGCTCAATGTCCACCAGCAGACTTTCGGCACGCACGGGCGCTCCTCGCTGCTCGAGCCATTGCGCATGATCAAGCTCGAGCAACCCTTCGAACAACAGGGAGCCATGCGCGCGCGCCAGGCACAGCGCCTCGCGGTTGAGGGCATGGGCCTGATCGAGTTCACCGCACAGTAAGGCCTGCTGCGTCAGTCCCGACAGACACATCAGACGGGCCTGCCAGGCATCGTCGGTCAGGGCCGACAATGCCTCCTGAAAACAGGCGCGCGCCGGCTCCATTTGCCCCTGCAAATGGCAGAGCCAACCTTGTTGCGCCTGCCAACGTGCCAGCAGTTGCTGCTCCAGATGCCTCGTCGGCTGCGGCATGAAGCGCACGAGATGGGCCATGCATTGCGCGGCCTGTTCGAATCGGCCGGCGAACAGCAATGCCCCGGTGACCAGCCCGATCAATTGCGGTGTCATCAAGGTCAGCTCGCGGCTTTGCTGCTCATGCAAGCGCAACAGCAGGACGACCGTCTGGTCTTCCAGCAAATCCTCGAAGCTCAAATGCTGCAACAGGCTTACGGCCGTTTCGTACTCTTCGGCCAACAACGCTTGCTCGAACGCTGCTCGCCAATCCTGCACCGCAGTGAACCACTGACAGGCGCGTCGGTGCCACGAACGCGCACACGGCCAATGCGACTCCTGCATGATTCGCGACAGCGGGCGAAAGACCTGCAGCCAATCGGCGGACTCCTGCCAAGGCTCGATAAAGCAGCCCAGCACTTGCAGATCATGCAACAGCTGTGCGCCTTCGCCGGGACCGAACAAATGCTCGCATAATGGCGCGTTGAACCGTGGCAGGTGAGCCAGAACACGCCATGCCTCATCCTGCTCTGGCGTCAGATTGCTGAAGAGTTCGTGCTGCAGATAATCGAGCAGGGTATCGACACGCTGTTGTGGCTGCAGGTTTTGCGACCAGTCGCATTTTTGCAGGAGCGCCATGCGCGCACCCGCGCACCAGCCGCCGGTACGCTGGATGATACGGGCAGCGACGCGGTCCGCCTGGTCTGGCGGCAAATGGCGCAACACCGGTACAACCTCATCGTGGGTCAGTGCCAGGCTGGCGCGCTCGGATTCGTAGAGTTCGTCATCGAGCAACAGGCGCGGCCAGTTGCACTGTGGCCGGCGACGAGTGCTGATCCACCAGGTAAGCGCCGGGCTGCTGACCGCCAACAAACGATCCAGTAAAGCATCCAGAGCCGGATCCGGCAGACGACTGTAATCGTCGATAAACAGCGAAGTCGTCCTGGACCAACGTGCCAGCTCCGCCATCAGTTGCGTAACGTCAAGGTCTTCGACCAGCCCGAGCGCTCGGGTCAGACGCAGGCAAAATTCCTCGCAGTCGAGCGCTGCTCCCGCCAGCGGCAGCCAAATCGTCTCGCAGTCTGCACGCACCTGCAGAAAACATTCGCTGAGCAGTGCGGTTTTGCCACTGCCAGCGGGTGCGCACAACAGCCTGACCCGCGCGTTCGAAGCCAGAAGAGGCGCACTCAAGCGACTGCGAGGCTGATGATGGGAAGAAAGTCTGGGCAAAAAACCGGGTCGATCCAGGCACGGAGTCATGGCAGTCATCGAGTGAGCCTTCTTATCGTTGTGCGCTCACCCTAGCCCTCTCCCGCGCGCTTGTTGACGAGTATTCAGCGCGCTGATTGGCGTCCATAAAAAAGGCGACCGAGCGGTCGCCTTTTGTGCAACTGATGTATCAGAACCGTTACCGCACACCCTCTGCACGCAAGGCCGCTGGCGTGTAGTCGGCAGCCTTGGCTTCAAAGCCGAATTCGTAACTGTGCTTCTCTTCGTTCTTCATCCCCAAGGCAATGTAGCGGCCGGCAATGATGTCGTAGAGCGCTTCCAGTGTGTATGCCTGTGCCTGATGCTCGTAGTGATATTCAGAGTGGCCTTCGGCTACGCGCCAGAGTTGACCACGACCGTCGTAGTGGTCGGCCAGTGCAACCTGCCAACTGTCCTCGTCGATATACATGTGGCGTTTGGCGTAGATATGCCGCTCATTCGGTTTGACGGTGCCGATCACTTCCCAGACCCGGTGCAACTCATAGCGCGTCAGGTCCTGATTGATGTGCCCGGCCTTGACGATGTCGTCGTACTTGAGCTTCGGCGAATCGAGTTTGTAGCTGTTGTACGGGATGTACATTTCCTTCTTGCCGACCAGTTTCCAGTCGTAGCGATCGGGTGCACCGGAGAACATGTCGAAGTTGTCCGAAGTACGCAGGCCATCGGCGGCGGTACCCGGACCGTCATAGGCCACTTGCGGCGCACGGCGCACCCGACGCTGACCGGCGTTGTAGATCCACGCCAGACGCGGCTCTTTCACCTGATCAAGGGTTTCGTGCACCAGCAACACGTTACCGGCCAGACGCGCCGGCGCGGTCACCGACTGCTTGAAAAAAGTCAGCACGTTGGCAGCTTTTTCCGGGTCGATATCCTTGATCAGTTGCGGCACGGCGATCTCTTCTTCGAAGCGGATCGGCGTATAGCTGCCGTTGGTCTGCGGGGTCACTTGAGTAATGATGCGTTTGACGTTGCCGCCGTGATAACGGGTGATGTGGTTCCACAACACCTCGACGCCGTTCTTCGGTATCGGAAAGGCGTAGTAGCGATTGCCGGTGAAATTGGCCAGGCCGTTACCGTCGTTGATGGTGGTCACGTTGAGCGCACTGCGCTTGGCCGACTCGTAGATTTCCGCCGGTGCGGCGACGGTGCGGTGGGTCGAATAGACCGGGATCTTGTAAGTCTCCGGGTAGCGTTTGAACATCGCCACCTGACCATCGGAAAGTTTGTCCTTGTACTTGTCGACGTTGGCCGCGGTAATCGTGAACAACGGTTTTTCGTTGGCGAACGGGTCGGCAAGGAAACCTTTGCTGTCCACCGCACCGGCATTTTTCGGAATGCCGCCGGTCCATGCCGGAATCGAACCGTCAGCGTTGCCAGCCTTCTCGGCACCCAGCGGCGTCAGGCTGGTGCCGAGCTTGCTGGCCTCGTCCGGCGACACCGCCGCCATCACGTTGGCAGCCAGCAGACTCAGGGCCAGCACGCCACATTGCAGAATCATTTTGCGCATTGCTTTCATCCTTCTCGGGCAGATCAGAAGTTCACGCCGAAGCTCAGAGCGACGAAGTCACGGTCTTCGAGGACGTTGTAGTCACCACCGAAAAAGTCGGTGTAACTGAGGCTCGCGGTGTAGGTGTTGCGGTAGTCGGCATCGACGCCGACGCTGATCGCTTTCGCGCCTTCGTTGAACAGCCCGTTGGGGCCGTAACCGGCGACGTCATGCGACCACGACAGGTTGGGTTTGAGGTTGATCCCGCCGATCACGTTGGCGTAATCGAGGATCGCCCGGGCGCGGTAGCCCCACGAGGTCGAGGTGACGAAACCGTCGGTGTCGCCGCCGAAACCGTATTGGCCATATACCGAGTCGCGGCCATAACGCAGCTTGTCGCGCGACTCCAGACCGCCGACCCGCACCACCGCCGCTTCACCGACCAGAGTCAAGCGCTGAGCGCCCCAGACCTGATCGAAGAAGTGCGTGAGGGTGCTCTGGATTTGCGTGACTTCTTTGCGCCGATAACCTTTGTTGTCCGCTCCCGGTGAGGTCGAAAGTGGCGACGCCGTGCCACCGGCAATCGGGTTGAGCAGCGCCAGCGTCAGGTCGTTGGTGTTGACTTGCACCGGCGCATTCGGGCGGTAGCTGATCTCGCCGGTCCACGCGGTACCGGTGGGCAATGTGGTGGAAAAACTCGCGCCGTAGAGACGAATGTCTTCCGGGTACTCAAGGTAGTAGCCACCCCGCCCGAGCATGACGCTCTGCGCCAGGCCGGAACCGCTGCCGGGGGCCAGACCATTGGCGATCCCGACCATGCCCGGTAACGCCGCCAATGTCGAAAGACCGGCCGTGGTAGTGCCAACCGTCGGCGTACGGCTGTGGTAGTTCATGAAGTAGAGACCGTATTCAGTGTCGTCACCGAGCCAGCGCAACGCCGTACCCCACTGCCCGGAATCCCGCGCATCACGGTCACCGCCACGAGGAATCACCACGCCTTCGCGAGTTACCTGAATGCCTTGTCCAAAGGCCTGGGTCAGCGGAACAAACGGTGCGATCGCCGGGTTGCCGACGGTGTAGCCGTTGTTGCAACCATCCGCCGCCACGTCGACGCCGAAGAAGGTGCCGCAGTTGTCGAGAACGGTCTGGTCCCATTCCAGTTGATAGAAGCCTTCAACGGTCAGTTGATCGGTCAGGCCTTGCGAACCAAACAGCATGTTGACTGGAATCAGGCCTTCCTTGATCTCCGCACCAGGGCGACGAAACGCTGAAACGTCGATCGGGTTGATGCTGTTGATCGAGTTGCCGATAAACGTACTTTCGCCCCAGCTCACCACCTGTTTGCCGGCGCGCACGGTGCCCGGCAGGTCGGCGATGGAATAGTTGTGATAGACGAATGCATCGAGAATTTGTGCGCCGGAAGATTTCGCGCCTTCCTTGCGCCCGCTATCGCTGATCTGCTTGAACTCGCGGTCCTCGTCTTTCAGTTCGAAGTCATACCAGTACTTGCCACGCACGAAGACACCGGTGTCGCCGTACTTGAGTTCGAGGTCGTGAATACCTTTGAAGATTTTCGAGAAGGTCTCGCCCTTCTTGAAATTCAAACGCCCGTCATCACCGGTCGAGGATTGCCCGGTACCACCATTGACCGTGCCAACCAGCGACTTGTCGGCATCGCGCATGCCCCAACTCGCACCGATCGACAGCGAAGAATCGAAAGTGCCCTCGATTTCGCCAATGTTGAACGCAACCGCTTGCGCCTGGGCGCAGCAACCCAGAGCCACCGCGGCTGCCAGCGCCTGCGGTGTGAAGATGGCGCGCATTGTTGTTTTTGTCATGCGTCTTCCCCGGTGAGTGACAGAAGGCCCCACCCTACTGCCGGGCAACCGCGTCGATAAGCGCACCAAGGAGGTATTCGTGTTGTCGCTCGAAAGGATGAATGGCCTTGCGCCGCGGGGCTTTGCGTCGCTCATGGATTGGCTGGATGGAGGATCATCAGTGCAGCGCATGGTGCGCATGGGTTCGTGGGACTGTTGCATGGCCCGCAACAGTGCATGTCCGGAATCGGTATTTTTCCTGCGCGCTCAAGACCTTATTCTGAACGCGCTTTCACGGGACACGCCGTGAAGCACGAAGCACTGGCCTTTGAGCAACTCAGGCCATCGCTGACAGATTTCAGATAAATCGAAGACTTCGGTTTATCGCCCCGGTGTTCACTGACGTTGATTTGTAGCTCCTTGATCCAACGTCTTACCTTGGCCGCTGCGTTTGCAGCGGCCTTTTTTATGGGCGATTAATTCGTCAGAAGTTGCCGCTGCTGAACATTCACCGCCGCGTATTGTAGGAAGCGTCCGAAACTTCATTAAGCCTTATCCCTTCTCGATCCCTTCAATACTTTTCTCTATTTCTCACAAGAAGCTTCCGACAATCTTCTACGCCCTTTCCGAGAGATTATTAACTTAGCATATAGATACCTGTTCACAAGATTGGCACAGGCACTCAGCTCGACAGCCATCAGTCAATAACGGATAGCTGCCAGCAAATTTTGATATCGCATTTAAAAAGGAATTTAAATGCACAGACCACCCGATCTTACTCTACCCGCCACACCTGTTAACGCACCCGCGCCGGAATGGATGACCCCCATTACCACTACTTCACGCCCTCGCGGCAGCGGAATGTTTGGCAATGGAACCAACCGTCAACTTCAGCAGGTAGAAACATCCGTCAGAACCCAGGGAATAACAAGAACAGTCCGACAAGAGTTCGAAACCAAATCTCAAGCACTACCAACGAATCTGGACGCTGAAATTTCCAGTCATCGATCTCAATATCCCAACTCATCTTTATCCGCCGTACAGGCGTGGCAACGAGAGGTGGATATTCGAGAGGCGTTGCGCACCAGAAAAACTGCCGAGCTTGCGCAGAGAACCACCATTGCGAACGCTTTTTTCGGTAGCGACCCTCGGGATAAATCGTTTGCCGACTTTGTCCGTAAAGCGACCACCATCGACACGTTGATCTGGCCCGGGGCTCGCTCCACACAACTCTGGGAACAGTCCTTTCTGGCGGCCCACGAAGCACAACTTCTGAGGCAGTCGATTGCGCTATTGCAGCAGCAATCGGCGACTGCACACGTCTATTTGAGGGCGGCGCAGAACCAAGAGCAAGCCGCGCGAGTGGCTGCCGAGCAGGCGAGAGTTGCGGCGGAGCAAGCGCAACAATTGGCTGCGCAACGCAGCCGTATCGCAGCAGAACAACAGCGGCAAAAAGACATTGCGGACGCGGTGCGACGTGAGCAGGAACAAGCCCAGGCCCGGGAACAGACAAGGCTTGCTGCGTTGGCGGAAAAGCAGCGCTTGGCTGACGAGCAAGAGCGGTTAGCCGTTGAAGCGCTGCATCGCGAGCAAGAACTCAAACTCAGCGATGAAAAAAAACGCATCGAGCAACAGAAAAAAGCAGAACAAGCCGCGCGAAGAAAGAGACAGCGGCTGGCGCGCCTGAAAGCCCGGGCCGACGCCGAAGTCCAAGCGGAACACGCTCGCTTGAAAGCCGATTGGAAAAAACAGACAGAGGCACGCTGGAAAAACCCGGTATTCGCTCACGTCGGTTCAGCGGCTGTATCCGGATCAACTTTCTCAGGAACGCTTGGCGAGATCGCTATCGATCAAGCCACAACATTGGCTCTCAATGGTGCACTTCGTCGTGGCGTCGCCTCCGCGGTGGCAGCTGCTTCCGCTTTCGCTGCTCCTGCCGTAGTCGGTTTTGCTGCCCTGCTAGTCCCCTCTGAACTGGGAAACGGTGATCTCTTTTCCGCAAGCGTCCCGTTATCAAATGTTGCATCTGATCTGACTGACGATTTGTATGAGTTAGCGGCCGTCGGCGGCCGCGCTCATCTTCCCGTAAGACTTGGCACCAGAACGGTGGGCAACCGGGTAGAAATCGTCATTGTCAGCACCGATGGCGTAACTGTTCCCAGCGATGTGCCGGTAAGACTCGCTGACTTCGATCCAGAAAAAAACGTGTACGTAGCTACCGCCGGCTCCAACGGCCCTACCGTTACTTGGACGCCGCTGATCGAGCCAATTGATCCGTCGTCTGCTCTTCCGCAGGTCGACAGACAGCTACCAGTCTATGACGGTGCAACAGTTAAATCCGCCGACGGACGAATAGATCCATTTCCTGAATTGGATCTGTATGAGTTCGGCGGATACATCACCCTATTCCCGATTGAGTCAGGCATACCGCCGATACTCACGGTATTCAGGGATCGAAGGCAGGATCCGGGGGTTGCCAGCGGTTTGGGGCAACCGGTTTCAGGTAATTGGCTTGGAACTGCTTCAACGTCGAAGGGCGCCCCCATTCCCGCGCAGATCGCGGATAAACTTCGAGGAAAGGAGTTTTCCAATTTCAGGGCATTTCGGAGGGCGTTCTGGAAAGCAGTTGGGAATGACCCAGCATTACTTGAACAATTTTCAAGACTCAACAAAATAGACTTGAGAGACGGATTGGCTCCCAGCGCATTACCTTCGGAGCAAATAGGCAAGCGTAAAAAATTTGAAATACACCACCACAAGCCAATTAGCGAGGGTGGCGACGTCTACGATATAAACAATCTAACGGTGCTAACACCAAAACAGCATATTGAATTGCACTTAAAAAAAGGAAAATTATAAGATGGAATTAAAAAACAGACTAGAAGACTACACTGAGTCCGAATACCTGGCAGTTATAGAACGGCTATTCCAAGGAAAATTCTCATCAGAACGAAAACATGATCAATTCGTCGACAACATTGTTCACACTTCTGAACACCCGAATGGGACAAACATTCTTTACTACCCGGAAGAAGGTGTTGAAGATAGCCCGACAGGCGTATTAGAAGCCATCAAGGCTTGGCGCGCAGCAAACGGAAAACCTGGATTCAAGCCGGAATAAAAAAGCGAGCAGGCATTCGATGCCTGCTCGCTTTGCGCTCTCTTTACAACGAATACTTCTGCAAATTCGCCATCATTTCCTTCAGCGCCTCAATATTGTCCTTCGGATGCGCCGCGCCTTCGAAATCGCAAATCTGCTGCCAATGCGCCGCGACATCTTCCGGCGAGAAGCCTTCGCGTGGGTCGAAGCCGGCGCCGAGGCTGCGCTCCCAACGTACCTTGCCCATCCAGCCGCCACCGACTTCGAATAACCCGGAAGTTTCCTGGCATTGCTCACTGGCCAGATACACCACCAACGGGCTGACCAGCTCCGGCTTCAATTGCTCGAATACTTGCGGCGGGATCAGGCCTTCGGTCATGCGCGTACCGCCGGTTGGCGCGATGGCGTTGACGAGGATGTTGTTCTTGCGGCCTTCGATGGCCAGCGTGCGGGTCAGGCCGTAGAGGCCCAGTTTGGCCATGCCGTAGTTGGACTGACCGAAGTTGCCGTAGATGCCCGAGGTCGAGGCGGTGAAGATCACCCGGCCGTAGTTTTGCTCACGCAGGTGCGGCCAGGCGGCGCGGGTGACTTTGTAGGCGCCTTCGACGTGGACGCGGTAAACCAGATCCCAGTCGGCGTCGTCCATTTTGTGGAAAGTCTTGTCGCGCAGGATTCCGGCGTTGTTGACCACGACGTCGACGCGGCCGAAGGCATCGAGGGCGTTTTGCACCAGTTTGTCGCCGTCGGTGACCGAGTCGTGGTTGGCTTCGGCAATGCCGCCGGCTTCGCGGATTTCCGCCACCACGCGATCGGCCGCGGAGGCATTGGCGCCTTCACCCTGAGTCGAGCCGCCGAGATCATTGACCAACACCCTGGCGCCCTGCTTGGCAAACAACAATGCGTGGGCGCGTCCGAGGCCACCACCGGCTCCGGTGACGATGACAACTTTATCTTCGAAACGCACAGACTCATTCATCGCAGCAACTCCAGCAGACCAGTAGTGATCCCGAGTGTCAGGTACAGGGCTTTGGGTCACAACGAATACGGCTGAGGCTGAATGGTGCGCGATAAGGTTGGGGGATGATGAGGGCGTGAAAAGATCAAAAGATCGCAGCCTGCGGCAGCGCCTACACAAATCCAATGTAGGAGCTGCCGCAGGCTGCGATCTGTTGATCTTTCAGGAGCAGGCGACTTTGCGCGGTGGCAGCACAAAACGCTCGCGAAACGCCAGATAGTGCTTGAGCACCTGCACCGGCGCTTCGGTCTGGGGATAGTGACCAATGCCCGGCAGCAGCACCGTGTCGGCATCGGGAATCAATTCGCGGTAACGCTCGACCATGTGCGCCCCGGAAATCGGATCGACTTCGCCGTCGATCACCCGCAACGGCACGTCACCGCGCTGCATGGCGGCCACCCAACGATCACGCTGCACCCGACGCTCGGGAATGTAGCTGATCAATTTGTGCATGATCCGAGGCCCGCGATTGCTGTCGACCAGGCTCCAGAAATCGTCCAGTTCACTTTCGCTCGGCCGCGTTTGCGGACCGAAGATCTGCCGGAAGCTTTTCACCAAAGCATCACGAGTAAACGCCCGACCAATCATCCAGCCCAACGGGCTAAGCAGCAGTTTCTGCATCAGCACCGGGCGATGGGTTTCCGGAAACAATCCGCCGTTGAGAAACACGCAACTGGCGATCTCGATCTGGTCTTCGTAGTGTCGGGCAAGCAGTTCTTGCGCAACGCTGTCACCGTAATCATGCGCCAGCACATGCACCGGTTGTTCAACCTGCAAATGCGCGAGCAATGCCTGTTGCAGGTCAGCCTGTTCCAGCAGGCTGTAGGTGTGATTGATCGGTTTGGCCGAATCGCCAAAACCGAGCATGTCGCAGGCAATCACTCGATATCGCTGGGCCAGCGGCTGCCACAGGTAATGCCAATCCCAACTGGCGGTCGGGAAACCGTGGATCAGCAACAGCGGCTCACCCTGTCCCGCCGTCCAGTAGCGGATCGGCTGGCCACGAAAGACAAACGTCTGGCTGCGTTTGCGCCAGACACACAGAGGAATCTCGGCAAGAGGCATTAGAGTTTATATCCGGGGTCTTGTTTATCGAGTTTGCGCAGCAACGCCGGCCAGGCCAGCGCGCCACCCATGCCTTGAGCACTTTTGGTGACGCCGGCGATCATCGCTTTGGCGCCGGCCAGAATGTGCGGTTCAATGGCGATCAGTTCAGCACCACCGGTTTGCGCCATGACCTGGATGTCGCAGGCGCGCTGGAAGGTGAACATCATCAGAAACGTATCGGCGATGGTGCCACCACAGGTCAGCAGACCGTGGTTGTGCAGCATCAGGAAATTGTTCTCGCCCAGATCGGCTTGCAACCGCGCCTTCTCTTCGTGATTCAGCGCCACGCCTTCATAGGAGTGATAAGCCAGACTCGAGAGAACGAACAGCGACTGCTGACTGATCGGCAACACACCCTGCTTTTGCGCCGACACCGCGACACCGGAGGCGGTGTGCGTATGCAGCACGCAAACCACATCGTGCCGCACTTCGTGCACGGCGCTGTGGATGGTGTAGCCGGCGGGGTTGATCTCGTAGGGGCTGTCCATGAGTTTGTTGCCGGCCTGATCGACTTTCACCAGGCTCGAGGCGGTGATCTCATGGAACATCAGACCGAACGGGTTGATCAGGAAATCTTCGGTGCCCGGCACCTTGGCGGAAATATGGGTGAAGATCAGATCGTCCCAGCCATGCAGCGCGACCAGACGATAACAAGCGGCGAGATCGACTCGGGTCTGCCATTCCGCAGCACTGACCTGGTCTTTGACATTAAGGGACGATTGGACGGGGGCTACGCTCACTGTATGCACCTCTGCGTTCTTATTGTTCTGCACGTACGAGCAGTCTAGTCAGGCGCAGAGGATCGCGTAGTTGCATTGGCAGCCAGCTTGATGACTGACCGAGTCAGCAACGCAAACACCTTGGATCCATGTCAAAGCAACGACGCCAACAAAGGTGCAGCGAATAGATTCAGCAAACCGGTCAGCACCATCACCAGTCCGGCGACAGAACCTTCTTCGCCGCCCACTTCATGGGCCCGGCTGACACCGGCACCGTGCGCGCCCACCCCGAACAGCGCACCGCGCGCCAAGGCACTGCGCAACGGCAACCACTTCAACAACACGCCGCCGAGCATCGCGCCAAACACACCGGTGAACATTACAAAGACCGCCGTCAGTTCCGGCACGCCACCCAGGTTCTGTGCCAGCGGCATGGCGAACGGTGTGGTGATCGAGCGTGGCACCAGCGACATCGTCACCGAACTGTCGAGCGCCAGCGCCTTGGCCAGCCCGAACGAGGTGCCGATCGAGGCTGCACTGCCGGCAACCATGCCCAACAGCAGTGCCGACCAGTGCCGCATCAGCAAGCGCCGTTGCTGCCAGATCGGCACGGCGAAAGCCACGGTGACCGGGCCGAGTACCAGCATCAGCCAGTGGGTGTTGCTGGAATATTCGGCATAGGCGGTGTGCAGGGGCACGGCGAGCGCCAGCAGCAACGCCGGCACCAGAATCAGTGGTGACAAGACGTAGCGCCCGGTGCGCCGATACAACCAGCGGCTGAACAGATACGCCAACAGGGTGAAGGCCAGCCAGAACATCGGCATCCATTCAAGCTTCATGGGACCGCCTCATGCGCACCGCAAGCTCGACGGTGAACGCCGTTACCAGCATCACCATCAAGGTGCTGGCAGCAATCACCAACAAGATCCGCCAGCCGTCATTGCGCAACAGCGCGCCGTAGTCGAGCAGACTCATCAGCGCCGGGATGAAGAACAACAGCATCTCGGCCATCAGCAGTCCCGCGCCCAGTTGCAGGGCTGCCGGTTTGACCCAGCCAAAGGCAAATGCCAGCAGCAACAGCGCCATACCGATGACGCCGCCGGGGATTGGCCACGCCAGCCAGGCCGCCAGTTGGCAGCCGAGCAGGTAGAGACCGAGCAATACGGCGAGTTCGGCGAGAAGACGAGAGAGATGCTTGAGGGTGACGGCGTTCATGATTTTGCTCCTGACAGGCGCTTATTTTACGAAGCGCCCTGCCATCGCCGAAGCGAATTGTTAGACTCAAAGCCATTCCAAAATGGAATCAGGCGATGGAATTCAAACAGCTGCGCAGTTTTGTCGAAGTCATGCATCAGGGCGGTTTCACCCAGGCCGCCAAAACACTGCACATCAGCCAGTCAGCGGTGAGCAAGCAAATCGCGCAACTGGAGCAGAGCCTCGGCACGCCATTGCTCGAACGGCTCGGTTCGCAATTGCGCCTGACCGCCGCTGGCAGTGTGGTGCTGCAACGGGCCGAGGGCATGCTGCGCTTGCGTAACGAATTGCTCGCGGAACTGGATGATCTGAGTCATCTGGCGCGTGGCGAATTGCGCCTGGGTTTGCCGCTGCTGGGTAGCGATGCACTGTTCGCAGAATTGTTTGCCGAATACCGCCGACGCTACCCGAATATCAGTATTCAGTTGCTTGAGGGTGGCAGCCGCAATGTCGAGCAAGCGGTGCTGAGCGGTGAACTGGAACTGGGCGGCAGTCTGTTGCCAAAGGATCCGCAATTCGATTGTCAGCCGTTCTGCGATGAGCCACTCGACGCCCTGTTGCCGGCCGATCATCTGCTGGCTGGTCGGGGTGAGATCGGGCTGGAAGAATTGGCCGAAACGCCCTTTCTGCTCTATCAGCGCAGCTTCGTGCTCAACGACCGCTTGTTGCAGGCGTGCCAGCAACTGGGCTTCACGCCGAAGGAAGGCGGACGCAGCGGTCAGGCGGATTTTCTCGCGGCGCTGGTGGCCGCCGGGCAAGGCGTGGTGCTGTTGCCCAGCGTGGTCGCACGCGGGCTGGTGCGACCAGGCGTTGTACGCCTGGCCTTGCGCGCGCCGGATTATCTGCGCTGGGATATCGCGTTCATCTGGCGTCGCGGCGCCTATCTGTCAAAAGCCGCACAGGCGTGGCTGAGCTTGTTGCGCGAGCGCGCGGTCAGCCCTTGAGGGCGTCGATCAACTGCGCCAGCCAAGGCTCGGCGTCGGTTTCCGGAGTGACGCTTTCGCTGGCATCGATGCGCAGCATCTCTTGCACTTCACGTACGCCCAGTTCGCCGAACAGTTCACGCATTTGCTCGCCACCGCCACAGAAGGTGTCGCCGTAACTGGCGTCGCCCAAGGCAATCACCGCGCCCGGCAAACCAAGCAATGCGGCTGGCAACTGGTCGCGAATCGCCGAATACAGCGGTTGCAGGTTGTCGGGCAATTCGCCCATGCCGGTGGTCGAGGTCACTGCGAGCAATGCTTCGGGGCCGAACGCCTGAATGTCGGCGAGGCTCGCGCGCGAGTTGTAGAAGGTTTCGAAGCCGGCGGCTTTCAACAGGTTCTGGGCGTGACGGGCGACTTCTTCGGCGGTGCCGTAGACCGAACCGGAGAGGATGGCGACTTTCATCAATCTGATCCTGAAACTGGAAAAAAAGAGCGGCGATAGTAACAGCCTCCAGCGCAAAGCTGCGATTGGATCTCAACTGGCGATAATGGCCAGTAGACAGCGCCTACGGTTCTTCTAGAATGCGAGCCACTGACAACTCTGAAAGGATTCAAGGATGATCAAAGCGAGCTTGCTGCAGATGGTGATCAACGCGTCGAACGACGGGATCGTGGTGGCCGAGAAGGAAGGTGAGCAGGACAATATCCTGATTTATGTGAATCCGGCATTCGAACGCATGACCGGCTACAGCAGCGAAGAAATCCTCTATCAGGACTGCCGTTTTCTGCAGGCTGGGGACCGCGATCAGGAAAGCCTGAAGCTGATTCGCGAGACGCTGGATAACGGCGGATCGTGCCGGGAAATCCTGCGTAACTATCGCAAGGACGGCACACCATTCTGGAATGAACTGTCGCTTTCAACGGTGAAAAACGCCGATGACGGGCAGACTTATTTCGTTGGTGTGCAGAAAGACGTTAGCGTTCAGGTCAAGGCTCAGCAGCGCGTGGCACAGCTGGAAGCGCAAGTCGCAGCCCTCAAGGCAGAACTGGCTACGTTGAAAGCGACAAACGGTCAAAACAAAATCGCGAACTAATTGTCATTAACTACAATCACCAATGACTTTGTATCTATATCTTTCGAGTTAGCCATGCAGCGTGACGCCCTCCTCACTCAGGATGAGCTGGATTTCATCCAGACCATGCAGCACAACCCGCAATTGAACGTGCGGGATGCGACGTCGAGTCTGCTGGTTAACGGCGGTTCGCAGATCCGTGATTTGCTCACGCGTCTGGCCGCTCACGAACAAGTGACCATTCAGGCCAACTTCGAAAATCAGCAGATGACCTTCCCGCTGCATCTGGTGGAAGACGAGTTTCACGCGCTGCACTTGCGCCTCGGTGTGCCGAGTATTTATGAAGACGGCCCGATGGTGCGGCCATGGCGGTTGACTCTCGAAGAGCCAGTAGCCCTGGAGAACGCCAAAGGTCAGCCGGGCACGTTGTGGGTCCACGAGGTTTCGCACAAAGGTGTGCTACTGGAAGTGCGCAACAAGACCAAACCTCCCAAGCATTTCGCGTTGTGGTTCAGCCCTTCGGGTTACGAGCGGATTTCATTGCGTGGCAATTTCGAACGGGAAACCGAAAGTGGTTTCTATGCCTACGAACTGAGCCAGACCGACACCGACGAAACCGAACGCCTGCGCCAGTTCATCCTGCAGCAACATCGCCTGACGCATCCTGCCCTTCACACCTGAGTTTCAGGTATCCAGATTGCCGGCCAGAAACTGCAACATGCGCTGACGCATGTTCGCCCCTTCATTGCCCAGACAGGCAACAGAGGAGCCAGCCAGGCTGTCCTGCGCCAGATCTGAAGCATCGCCCGCCAGCATCAACTGACAATCGAGGCTTAACGCCAGCCGGTTCAGACGCCGAGGTAATTCGGCGCTGGGCGCGTGATTGGAAAACAGCACGAGTGCATCAGGTTTGATCTTTTCGCACACCAGCGTCAGCTCATCGAACGGCTGACCTGTAGTCAGCACTCGAACACCGGCATTGCTGTCGCTGAGAAACAACGCCGCCACCAGCAATTCCAGCTCCCGACACTGCCCGGACAGCGCACTGACGATCACCCGGCGCGGTTGCGTGCCGCGCAGCATGACAATCCGCTGCAATACGCGCGCGCGCAGGAATCCATCGAAGAACAGCCACTCGCTGGTTTGCCCGAAAGCCTCCTGGCGCTGCAACAATTGCAGCCACAACGGCATGAGGATGTCCTGAAACACCACGGGCAACGCGTAAGAAGAGAAAATCTGCCCATAGACGCGGTCCAGTTGCTGGTCGTCGAACGCACTGACCGCCTGCTGGATCTGCTCCTGCCATTGCAGGTAATCCGCTTGCACCAGATCATCGGGGATGATGTGCGCGAGCACTTTCATCGGTTCGGTCTTGGCGAGGATCTTGCCGACTTTACTCACGGCAACACCGCGATCAATCCAATCGACGATGCTGCGCACGCGCTCGATATCGGTCATCGAATAAAGTCGATGCCCACTTTCAGTGCGTGTCGGCTGAATCAAGCCATAGCGTCGCTCCCAGGCGCGCAAGGTCACCGGGTTGACGCCTGTCAGACGTGCGACCTCACGGATCGGGAACAGATCGGCGCGTTCGAGCGCAACAGAGGCCTGCGTAGCGGGGTTTGCGTCCGTGATGACAGGCATATGGCGTTCAACTTCCATGTCGGTTCAATTGGATCCCATTCTAACGCTTATGCCCCGATGGGGTTCAAGTGATGAAATGCGACGAAAGTCGCTGGTTTAATCGTGAAAAACCGGAATAATCCTTGCTTGTTGAAAAACGCAGGCCTCTACCCCGGCCCTGCGTCAGGCGAAATTCCTACCCGGAGTGACGCACTCGAAATACGGAGATACAAAATGTCTACTTCCCCCGTCACGCTGATGGTTGCCCGTCGCGTCGCCGACGGCCGTTATCAGGATTTGATCGCCTGGCTGCGCGAAGGCGAACAACTGGCCACTGACTTCCCCGGTTACCTCGGCTCTGGCGTGCTCGCTCCGCCGCCCGGTGATAACGAGTTTCAAATCATTTTCCGTTTCGTCGATGAACAGACGCTGCATGCGTGGGAATACTCGGCATCGCGCACCGCGTGGCTGAGCCGTGGCAGCGATCTCTTCGCGCACCCGAAAGAGCATCGGGTCAGCGGTATCGAAGGCTGGTTCGGCGCGGCCGGTCAGCGTCCACCGCGCTGGAAGCAGGCAGTCGCGATCTGGCTGGCGTTCTTTCCGGTGTCGCTGCTGTTCAACTTTGTTCTCGGCCCTTTGCTCGCTGACATGAGTTTGTTGCCGCGCGTGTTGATCAGCACGGCGTGCCTGACGCCACTGATGGTTTACTTCTTTATTCCGCTGTCGACGCGCTTGCTGGCGAACTGGCTGAACAGCACCCCGGTGCGCCCGTTGCCAGTGACGTCTTCTGCACAGAATCGATGATCTCTGTGTGGGAGCGAGCCTGCTCGCGAATACGGACTGACCTTCAACATTGATGTCGACTGAGACACCGCTTTCGCGAGCAGGCTCGCTCTCACAGTAATGGGGGCCGACGATAGGTGGGCAAGCCATGTCGCTGTTATAGTTTTTGCTCCTACCTCGATGCGAGCCGTTCATGCCAAATTCCGCAGCCCCGATCCTCATCACCGGTGCCGGCCAGCGTGTCGGCCTGCATTGCGCGCAGCGGTTACTCGAGGACGGCTATCGCGTCATCTTCACCTACCGCAGCGAACGCCCCGGCGTACAGACGTTACGAGATCTGGGCGCCATCGGCCTGTTCGCCGATTTTTCCAGCGAAGCCGGAATTCTCACCTTCATCAACGAACTGAAAACCCGAACCGACAGCCTGCGCGCCATCGTGCACAACGCCTCCGAATGGCTGGCCGAAACCCCGGACAACGAGGCCGAAGCCTTCACCCGCATGTTCAATCTGCACATGCTCGCGCCGTACCTGATCAACCTGCACTGCAGTGAGTTGTTGAAGCGCTCGACACCCGCCGACATCATCCATATCAGCGACGACGTCACCCGCAAAGGCAGCAGCAAGCACATCGGCTACTGCGCCAGCAAAGCCGGGCTCGACAGCCTGACGCTGTCCTTTGCCGCCCGCTATGCGCCGGCCATCAAGGTCAACGGCATCGCGCCGGCCCTGCTATTGTTCAATCCCGACGACGACGCGGCGTACCGCGCCAAGGCCCTGGCCAAATCCGCGCTGGGCATCGAACCCGGCAGCGAAGTGATCTATCAAAGCCTGCGCTATCTGCTCGACAACCCTTATGTCACTGGTACGACCCTGACCGTCAACGGCGGACGGCACGTCAAATAAGCCGATTCGCGAGGATTTCCATGACCCGCTCACTGCCCGATAATTACCGCGAAATCCTCATCGGTCTCGGTGAAAATCCCGACCGCGAAGGACTTCTCGACACCCCGCTGCGCGCGGCCAAGGCCATGCAATACCTGTGTCACGGTTATGAACAGAGCGTCGATGACATTGTTAACGGCGCGCTGTTTGACTCGGACAGTGACGAGATGATCATCGTTGCCGACATCGAACTGTACTCATTGTGCGAACATCACCTGCTGCCCTTCATCGGCAAGGCCCATGTGGCTTATATTCCGACAGGCAAGGTGCTGGGCCTGTCGAAAATCGCGCGACTGGTGGACATGTTCGCCCGGCGTCTGCAGATCCAGGAAAACCTCACCCGACAAATCGCCGAGGCGGTGCAACAGGTCACCGATGCCGCCGGCGTCGCGGTTGTCATCGAGGCCAGACACATGTGCATGATGATGCGCGGTGTCGAAAAACAGAATTCGACCATGAACACCTCGGTCATGCTCGGCGCGTTTCGCGAGTCGAGCAACACCCGTCAGGAGTTCCTGCAATTGATTGGACGGAGCAAGTAAATGCCACAACTTCAGCCGGGAATGGCGCGTATCCGGGTCAAGGATTTGCGCTTGCGCACCTTTATCGGGATCAACGAGGACGAGATCCTCAACAAACAGGATGTGCTGATCAACCTGACCATTCTGTACGCCGCGCAGGAAGCGGTGCGTGACAACGACATTGATCACGCACTGAATTACCGCACGATCACCAAAGCGATCATCGCCCACGTCGAGGGCAACCGTTTTGCCCTGCTCGAACGCCTGACGCAGGAATTGCTCGATCTGGTGATGAGCAACGGTTCGGTACTGTACGCCGAAGTCGAAGTCGACAAGCCCCATGCGCTGCGGTTTGCCGAATCGGTTTCGATCACGCTCGCGGCTAGCCGCTGAGCTTCAAGCTTCGAGCTGCAAGCGGTAAGCTAACGGCCGACCCCGATCCAATCTTGCAGCTTGAAGCTTGCCGCTCAAAGCTGTCTCGCAGAGACCCCCATGACTGATCAACAACGCCTCGAACTTGAAGCCGCCGCCTTCCGCCGGCTGGTCGCCCACCTGGACAGCCGCAAGGACGTGCAGAACATCGATCTGATGAACCTTGCTGGCTTCTGCCGCAACTGCCTGTCGAAGTGGTACAAGGCCGAAGCCGATGAGCGCCAGATCGAGGTCAGCCTCGACGACGCCCGCGAAGTGGTTTACGGCATGCCGTACGCCGAGTGGAAAGCCCAATATCAGCAAGGAGCCAACGCCGACCAGCAAGCGGCGTTCGCCAAAGGAAAAACCCATGAGTGATCTGAACACCCTGCGCGCCAGCCTCAAGAGCGGCGAGCACGCTTTCGCCGACACCCTGGCTTTCATTGCTGCGGGTTACGACTACCAGCCGCAAGCCTTCAACAACGGTGGCGTGGAAAACGCCGCCGGGCAGAACGAAGGTTCGTGCAAGACCTTGGGTCTGGCGCTGCTGGAAGGTCTGAGCGATGAGGAAGCGCTGTTGGCGTTCGGCGAACATTATCGTTCGGTGGTCGCGACGCCAGAGGGCAGCGATCACGGCAACATCCGTGCGTTGATCCAGCACGGTCTGGCCGGCGTCAAATTCACCGCCCAGCCCCTGACCCGCCGCTGATACCTCTATCCACACAAAATCCCTGTGGGAGCGAGCCTGCTCGCGAATACGGACTGACATTCAACATTGATGTCGACGGATACACCGCATTCGCGAGCAGGCTCGCTCCCACATTTGATGTGTGATGGCTGTGAATAACGGGCACAAAAAAACCGGCCAATCTCTGGCCGGTTTTTTTATGCCTGCGATCTTAGAACGAAGCGTTCTGCAGACCGTCCAGGTAACGCTCGGTATCCAGTGCCGCCATGCAGCCGGCGCCGGCCGAGGTGATCGCCTGGCGGTAAACGTGGTCAGCCACATCACCGGCGGCGAAGATGCCTTCGACGCTGGTTGCAGTCGCGTTGCCTTCACGGCCGCCATGCACCACCAGATAACCGTCTTTCAGGGTCAGCTGGCCTTCGAACAGCGAAGTGTTCGGGGTGTGGCCGATGGCGATGAACACGCCGTCGACGGTGATTTCGTCGAAGCTACCATCGTTGTTTTTCAGACGCGCACCGGTCACGCCCATGTTGTCGCCCAGCACTTCGTCGAGGTTGGCGTTCAACTTGAGGATGATCTTGCCTTCAGCGACGCGAGCGTTGAGCTTGTCGATCAGGATCTTCTCGGCGCGGAAGGTTTCGCGACGGTGGATCAGGGTCACGGTGCTGGCGATGTTGGCCAGGTACAGTGCTTCTTCAACAGCGGTGTTGCCGCCGCCGACCACTGCAACAGGCTTGTTGCGGTAGAAGAAACCGTCACAGGTCGCGCAGGCCGAAACGCCTTTGCCCATGAACGCTTCTTCCGACGGCAAGCCCAGGTAACGCGCGCTGGCGCCAGTGGCGATGATCAGGGCGTCGCAGGTGTAGGTCGCGCTGTCGCCGGTCAGGGTGTAAGGCTTGGCAGCGAAGTCGACGGCGTTGATGTGATCGAAAACGATCTCGGTTTCAAAACGCTCGGCGTGCTCGCGCATGCGCTCCATCAGTGCAGGACCGGTCAGGCCGTGGACGTCGCCCGGCCAGTTGTCGACTTCGGTGGTGGTGGTCAGTTGACCGCCAGCCTGCATGCCGGTGATCAGCAGTGGCTTGAGGTTGGCGCGGGCCGCGTATACCGCAGCGCTGTAACCGGCAGGGCCGGAACCGAGAATAATCACTCGCGAATGACGGACTTCAGACATGACCTGCTCCTGTTGACCGGGCCGAAAAACAGGCACGGATCGCCGGACTGCCGGCGGGAATAAAAAAGGACCGTGGAAAACCTTGGGGAAGGCTTGAGCTCGACAGTCCTGTAAAAAGTTGGGTGCAGCGTATCGAGGGGGGCAAGATTAAGGAAATACGGTTTAACAATCCAGCTCATAGGTGGTCTCTATGCCGTCACACTGACGAGAAGGACGTCGTTATATCTGAATGGCCCTAACAGTTAGTAATGATCAAGCTATTGATTTTTAAGGTTTTTATCCCACTAACATGTTTTATGTTTTTATCGCAATTGCGGGCAAAAACCAGGCAACTAGGTTCTTGAATGGTGCACCTCATCAGAACGCTACGCTGCAAGCAGCAATCAAGATTGCTCTCATTCCCAACGACCCCGCCATCCAGTTCCGCTACCAGGTAGAGGTACATCGGGAGCGTTGCGGCTATACGCTCCACCATATCGTCGACAGTCGGAGGCGTCAGTACAAACGAGATGACCGTGTCCAGAACCATTGACGCATATATAGCCTGGATGTCAGAGGCGTTAGTGCCGAACAAAATATTCTGACATCAACGCACACCCACCAAGTGTGCGGATGGATCACAGCGACAACCCCTCAGTTATCTGAAGAAGCATATCCTCTACCAGGCGCATACCGGGGGAATGTAGAGAGAATGGCGTTTGGGGTTTCACCCGAAAATCGTGATTTAGGAGTGGAAAGCCAATTTCTGGCCTTTCCTGCGTCGCCGAAGATCACCTCTGCCATGGCATTAGTTTGCGTGAAGCGAAACAACCGATCGCTTTCAGCTGCATTCAGAGCTGTTCCGGCGCACGCTGCAAGCAGCCGCAGCCCAACCGTCCGAAGCGATTTTAGCTGAGCGCGATCGGCTCAGACGCCCGGAAGCCCCCATCGAGAACGATGATCGAATTTCACCACTGATACAGAACGTCAACGCTGAGTTAGCGAGATGCATACCGAACGCGCCACATGTTCAACTTCGGGTGACGAGCACTGATAGCCGATCGCTTCTCGACTCTGTCGCTGCACATTTCGCTGTCGTCGGAGGACTGGGCGTACCCCCAGCCAGACAAGGCAGCGGTTTGGTGTCTCTGCAAGGGTTGTTACTGCTTCTGGAACTAGGTCGAGGACGTGCAGCTGAAGGTGAAGGATTTCTAATGGCCTTGGAGGAGCCTGAGCTTCATCTGCCCCCAGCAGTTCAGCAGCAGCTGGTACAACGAGTACAAGCACTTTCGACCCAAACCTTCATTACTACGCATTCCCATTGATCGCTGCGGTATCAGATCCAACCTCTGTATTGATTCTGCGAAATGTCGACGGTCATCTCTCGGCCCTTCCTTTTTTATCAGAGCCGTTGCTACCAAATGCTCAGAATTGGAAGAGGAAATTTTTTCAGCAAAGTCGCGTAGATGTCCTGTCGGCTTTAATGCACCCGTGTGTATTGGTACCTGAAGGTCGTGCAGATTTCCTATTACTGAAAACGGTGCTACGACCTTTGATGTTGACCGAGGGTTGGTCCACGAGCATGCCATCTATGTTTGGACTGGAGGTCGGCGTCGTACCCACTGAGGATGCCAAAGTGGTCGAGACGTTCCAGTTACTGTCGGCCACTCATAACAAGGTCTGCTGCCTGGTGGACGGCGACAGAGACGGTACGTCGAGGGTCGAGGAAGGCAATCTGCCGATCGACAACAATGCCGCCGAATGTGTGATCCGCCCCTTCGTGATCGGAAGAAAGAACTGGTTGTTCAGCGTTACGCTCAAAGGCGCGAAGGCTAGCGCTCAACGTCACAGCCTGGTCGAGACCGCCAAAGCCAACGGCCAAGAACCTTATGCGTGGCTGCGCCACGCACTTTAGCGCCTACCAATGGCGGCTTTAGTCAACAATTATGAAGCCCTGCTGCCATGTAACTGCCCACCCGCATCGCCTTAACGAGCGGGCTACTCACACTGAAGTCGGTGGGGTTTGTGGAGCGCTTACTCAAAACCCAAGGCGGGAGTCGTATGCGGTAATTCCGCACGTACGGATCTGTGCGGGGGGTTGCAGGTGACTGCCATTCCTACCGCGATCAGTTGATCTCGCTTCCTTCGGTTATGAAACGCGGATCCATGAAAACTGGGCACAGCGTATTGAGTGAGAGCACATTTTCCCAGCCTGGTAGTTTGATCATCAGCGGCAAGGCTGGAAAAACGGGTTAAGAAACTTCCTCCTCGAAAAAGAAGGCAGCCTCCCCAAAAGCCGGTTTTAGTTGATCGAACCACGTAGCATCGGGATCAAATCGTGCGAAAAATGGTCTTTGCACCCAATCCGGGTTTCGTGCTTGGATAAAGCGTAAAACAAACACCTTTTCTCCTCTAATTTCAGCTACACCGCAGACTTCAACTTTCCCCGGATCTGCGCTCATCGAAGGTCCTCTGGCGGTCCTAGCAATACCTGAGACTTGTTTGACAGCGTCTCGGTAAATTTCCCAGGAACGTATAAGAGGTACTTCAAAATACCGACGAGCCCCGGTATCACGTTCGATAAACATATAGTAAGGAATAATACCTAGTTCAACTTGCGTCTGCCAGAGTCGCGCCCAGACATCAGCAGAGTCATTGATATGAGCCAGCAACGGGCCCTGACTACGTATTTGAGCACCTGTTTTTCGAACACGACGAATAGCCTCTCGAGCAATTGCAGGCTCAAGTTCCGCCCAATGATTATAATGAGCCATTAATGCTAAGTGTTTCCCATGCATGCTAATCTTCCTAAATAGATCAAGAAGTTCACCTGCGTCGCTATCAGTCACAAACCGCTGAGGCCAGAAAGAAAGCGCTTTCGTACCAATTCGGATAGTGTGGATGTGCTCGAACTCAGGAGTCAAAAGAGGTTCTAGATAAGCACGTAGATTGCTTGTCTTCATAACCAGCGGATCTCCACCAGTAATTAAAACATCAGTCACTTGAGGGTTGGCCCGCAGGTAATCCAACAGCTGGGTGTTTTCCTTAGCCGCAATTTTGAGCGATTGGTCTCCAGTGAACTGGGCCCAACGGAAACAAAAAGTACAGTAGCTATGGCAAATCTGACCAGCGCTTGGGAAAAAAAGCACAGTCTCACGATATTTGTGCTGGACACCAGTTACCGTCACGCCAGACAGTGAAGGGATGTTACGCTCAAGCTGTCCCGCTGGATGAGGGTTCAGTCTAGCTCTAACCTGTTTTATCGCAACCTCACACGTTGAACGGTCGGAATTCCTTAAAAGTAAAGATGACACTAGATCAAAAGATTCTTTATCCAGCATATCCTTCTGGGGGAAGGTAAGTTGGTATATAGGGTCGTTGGGAATATTGTCCCAGTCGATCAAATTCTTTATAACATATTCATTGACCCGAAATGGCAAGACGCTTGCCACAACCTTCATCTCCCAAATAGTCTGGCTGTCTAATTTAGCAAGCTGAGAAATGTGGTCAATTTGTTTCAAGGTATAAACCTTGAAACGTTCAACCTCTGATTTGTTTGTGAAGTCGTCAACACTCACCGCTAGATTTTCTATAGAATGCATAATTAGTAGCCAATAAGATTCTTTAATGAAATATAGGAAATGATAAAATATCGAACTGTCTTGACCTAAAATTAATGCGTGACCACATATAATATCTGATGACGCAATGGGATCTTAGGCATATAAACTTAATAAAACCTCAACAAGGTTAGCGTGGGCTAACCAAGAAAGCGCAACCTCCAATTGAAAAATTTTTCCACACTAGTAACACTTACCGCATAAAAATCAGCGACGGTGGACAAAATCTACAATTCTCCCACAAGCCTCTTTAATTTCAGCTTCATTAACGGAAGCAATTGATATTCGGATATGGTCCTTCATACCGTAAGAAGAGCCCGGCGTGGTAGAAACAGATTTTACGTTGAGGAGATCGTCTACAAATTGGGCGTCCGAATCCCAAGTAGCACCCAATACGCGGGAAATATTAGGAAATAGGAAAAATCCACCCTGCGGCATTACAATATCAAACGTAGTGCTTAACAACTGATGGCAGTAATAGGCTCGGCGTTGCAACTCATCAACACGCGTTTTAAGAATATTTTTAGGCAAAGCTGTTGCTGCCAGGGCACCGTGCTGAGCAAATGTACAAGCATTATCCGTCATGACGCCCTGAAGCGTGGAGCAGCGATTGATAATATTTCTATCCGCGAACATATAGCCTATTCTAAAACCAGACATGGAGAATAGTTTTGAAAACGTACGTGTAACCACCAGCAGGCTAGTATCCACCATAAGATCCAGAGGACTAACATGTTCACTGCTACCAAAAACGATGCCTTCGTAGGCTTCGTCGGAAATTAGTAAAAATCCAAACTCTTGAGATAAGAGCACCAACTCTAGAATTTCTTGTCGACTTAGAACCGAGCCAGTGGGGTTGTGCGGCGAGTTAATGATCAACGCCCTAGTTTTGCTAGTGACCAACTTACGAATTTCAGCTATGTCGATACGCTTAGTGCCCATTTCATAATCGACGGCAATGCCATCGTTAAGCTCTATGTAAGATATATAAGCGGGCCAGCATGGGTTCGGAACAAGAACCTCGTCACCTTTGGATAATATGCATTTCATCAACATAAACAAAGCCTGACTCGAGCCATTAGAGACTAAAATCTCGGCTGGGTCGTACAACTTACTATGCTTGTGAAAACACCCCTCGATCAAAGATTTTTTTAAAGACTCTATGCCGGTAAGATCACAATAGCCAGTATATCCATTCGTTAAGGCGTTAATCGTCGCGCGAGAAATCTCCTGCGGAACTTCAAGATTGAACTCACCATCGTGCATCTGAATTAAGTCGCCCATTTGAGGACTTTTACTTAAGACCTGCGACAACTTCTGACTCGGGTTTAACATAATTCTCACCAACTGTAATTATTTTAAATGTCGCAGCATCTGCCGCGAGTAGACTTCAGTGAAAAAAGCTTTTGCCGACGGGCCCAGATCCTGGGGCCAGAAATCAAACATTAAATTTACACGAGTACATTTACTATAGTTCCAAGACTCATGTTGAAAAGTCGTATCAATGATTACTATGTCACCGGTTCTCCAACTAACGATCTCTTCCCCGACTCTCAGCCCAGACAAACCATCGTCAGAACAAAGTATAGGTAGATGTAACGTCAGCATAGGATAAACATAATCTAGATGCGGTTCGATATGACCGCCCGGCTCTAGGCTTGAAAGCACAACCTCTCTGATAGTCGCACCTGGCACAATATCCTCAACAAAGCGAATAGTATTTGGTACAAGGTCAGCGTATACAGCAACTTTTTGACCACCTTTATAAAGTGGAATTGATTTCCACAAAGGGTCGCCATGAAAGGGATATTTTTCTTGCGTGTTCTTATATTTATCATAGAGCTGGATTAATTCCTGCGTCATCTCGGCGAGTAGAGTATCAACGCCTGAGAGAAAGCTGAAATCGTCTTTAGACCAAAGAGGCTTTCTTGGTCCAAACAACGACTTAAACCCATTGATATTTATATTCGTAGCATAAGGTACAGGCGTAACATGCTTAGATAGGCCGCTGGATAAGCGGCTAGGTAATGATGATTTACCTTCATAACATTCCAACTCTATTAGATCAAGGACACACTCACGTGTTTTATCATCGATATCGCCAAGTTCATCTAATACATCGCGCCACAATGTGACGACTGGCTCCCGCCACTTTAGAGCAGACCTGCAGGCAATCACTACAGTCGCATATAGCCGGATTATGAGGTAAATGAGTAATAACTGGCTCGCTCCTAAAAGTCCAAATCCTAATGATTCGGCTCTGTAATATAGACCCGCCACCAAAGTAAAAATAGAGAGAGGAACGAGCCAACACAAGTAGCTACTATAGCGTCGCACGGCAGAGTAAGGTACGACGATATTAAGCATATCGAATTGGGAACGAATAATCGGCCAGGAGCTGACGGAATATAGAAGAAAAAATAGCAAACAGCAGTAGGAAACAGCATATATCGACAAGAGATCGATCGGAACAGCCAGAACAATAAATACATATAACAATAAGCAAGCTATCACGGATATACTGTGTTTCAGTATATAATTTATGCCTCGAATGCCGTATAGATTTCTCATGTCGCAACCTGCGCCGAAGGCTCGTATCGAATCCATCTAAATAAAAGTAGAGAGAACAGCGCTAAAAGTCCGAGCGCTAAGCCACACCATATACCAGCTGCTCCTAGGTCAGTATAAAATGCAAGTAATAGAGCTAGCGGCAGCCCCACTAGCCAAAAACAAATAATTGAGAGCAGCATCGGAATAACAGTCTTTTTCAGCCCCCTGAATATACCGAGCAGGACCATTTGACTACCATCAAAGAAATGGAAGATTCCCAAGATGCTGACAAAGAGACTAGATAGCATGATGAGTTCGTCATTTACACCGTCATCGCGAGCAACAAATAACTGAACGATATCATTAGAAAAAATAATCAGAATAGAAGATGTCACAGTGAGCACTATCCAGCTGAGCCATAGGGCACTCCATCCTGCGTCACTAGTCCGCCGCGAATACAAACCTAAAGGTGAGCAGAGGCTTATTCTTGTGGTAGATGCTTGAGAGATACCATTAGGTATTGTAAATACAACTTGAAGAACTTGCATTGCGATACCATGAGCAGCCAATGCAACGACTCCAAATTTACCCACTACAATTGTAAGGATGAAGAAAAAAAGCGTGTCGTTTGCTTGAGTTAAAGAGACCGGAATACCGTTTTTTAGAATAGGCAGCATCAACCGCCATCTCACTACCATCAATTTTATGCAGTGCCGACGCACCCTAAACTGCGGATTCATTAAACCGAATGTGATCAGCAACATACAAAGCAGGACGTTTGTTAGAGTCGTGGCTATACCTGCACCGAACAAACCCAAGGGGGGTATCCACAAAAACCCAAATATTAGAATCAGGTGCGCAACGAAGTTAAAGATCGACGCTATAATAATTGCGATAACTGCATATCGCGCGGACCCCATTATAGATAAAACATTTCTGAGGTGTACAAATAAAATCGCTGGTCCAATGCTCCACATCAGGCTGCTCATATATCTCTGGGCCTCGAGAGACAAAAGAATATCCTGGCCGAAAAAAACTAATATCTCTTTCGTAAAACAGAGTATTGATAAGCATATTAAAAAAGCGGCTACTATGAGCTGAACGCAACTGGTTGATACAGATATATATTGTTCTTCTTTTCCCTTAGAGCCCAACGCATCAGTTATAAATGGGATTGTAGAGACTAGCAATCCGGAAAATAATAAAAACAGGAGATAGTAGAGGCCCTGTGCCAAAGTCGACGCAGCTAACGCCTCTGTACTAATCCATCCAGCCATTATTACGTCCGTAGTAGCAATAATCACATGCGCGATATTGCCAAATACAAAGGCAAGCGAAAGCCGGAAACTCTCGCGCATCTCGGATGTATATCTACGGGAAAGCCTCACGGCACGATTATATATCAGCGATGATGTCAAGACTGTACTCCCGATCTAGGTGCTTAGATATATCCTTGGAAATCTGTACTCTTTTTAGCCATCGATCCGTTCCATCGTACCTTGGTGTAAATTCCGGCCTGCCGTGAGCGCACTTATAGTTGTTGATAAATAAAACCTGCGCTTCATTCATTGACAAGTTAAAGGTGGCTGACTCAACCAGCGTGATAAAATCCTTAAACACCAGTTCTTCACAATGAGACATTTTGCTGTAGTCAACGTAGACCGGATCATAAATGAAGCTGTAACCTTCGGCTGGAGACTCTTGCAATACCGCCGTCTCTAGAGCTTTCGGCTTATATTCGATCGTAGAAGGTCGGTCGGAAAGAATTGTATAACGATTCTCAGTTAACCGATGTTTGAGTGTTGCATCAATAGTTGAGAAGTCTGGGCAAGACAGCAAGTTAGGGATTTTATCGTCGTTTCTTACGCATAAAAACCCTAGCACATCTGCCCTATAGGCTAGAGCGGGGTCTTCCGTATGAAGTTCTAAATGCACAGAACCACTCCCCAACTGCTTATTTCTATCTTTGAATATGGGGAATATTTCTTGAATAAGCTTACCGTTCTGCAGGTCGCTATAACCGAAGACATCACCAACATGCCTTGAAAGCTGAAGAAACAAATCATCGTAGTTTGAATGACAGTCGTCTTTCCAGTGTTTCGGCGTTGGACGCTGTTCATCGGCTTTAGGGAGGTCTAATACTACTATGTCAGACGAAAAACTAAAGTCCTCTTTAAATTGAGCTACAACAGCTTCTGGTTTTAACATCGAGTAGTCTAATTTAGTAAGTATCATATCAACACCGAAGAAATTGTAAGTTAGTTAGCTTCAAAGCCACGAGGTGTAGTGAACCACTCACTCGTCAATTTAGCTCAAGAGATCTCAAGCGTTTTATGATCATAACCGAGCACAAAATTCTTTGAGCCTAGTTTATAAAAGTACTGGTTATTCAGAGGAATCTTCCCAAGTTTGGTGGTGTAAACATACTGTGGGACACTGAAACCAGTTTCATAACCGTGCAACTGCTCCATAATCTCAAGGCCTTTTTCAATCGACGTCCTAAAGTGCGACACGCCTTGAACGTTATCCGCGTGATAAAGGTAATAAGGTCTTACCCTGCCTTTCACTAACATCCGGTTCAACGTTCTAAGAGTTTCAACATCGTCATTAACTCCACGCAACAGCACTGTCTGATTTTGCACCGGTATTCCGTGGGAAAGGAGTTTATCTACCGCGCTTAAGGCCTCAGGAGTCACTTCTACGGGATGATTGAAATGAGTGCTAAACCAGATCGATTTGAATTCAGACAACATCTTACAAAAATCATCTGTTATCCGCTGCGGGAGAAAAACCGGATACCGTGAGCCAATTCGTACAAAATCGACGTGGGGGATTGCATTGAGCCTAGATATAATACTATGCAGAAGCTTATCTGAAAGAATTAGCGGGTCGCCTCCGGTGAGTAATACGTCGCTGATATTTTTGTTATTCGCGATGTACTCTATGTCTTGATCATATGAAGCGGGAAGTTCTTTATTGTAATAAGTACCTGACTTATCAGTTGTATGGAATTTTCTCGTACAATGCCTACAGTAAACTGGACAAGTATCCGAAACTAGGAATATGACTCGGTTTGGATATTTATGTACGACGCGCCTGGTTTTCATGTAAACCATATCACCAACCGGATCTACTTCCTCCTGCTGATTGCTCTCCTCAACTTCTTTTGGGTGGGGTATGCTTTGCAGCCTAATCGGACAATTCTCATTGGTCTCATCCATCAGTGATGCATAATAGGGAGTAATCATCCACTTATACTGGCTCTCTGTTTGCTCAATCCCCCTTAACTCCGTTTCACTGAGATTCACCCAGGTTTCCAGCTGAGACTTGGTGCGGATGGCATTCTTCATCTGGAACTTGTAGTCACCCCATTGGTCGGAAGAAAGTAAATCCTGTTTACTCAAAGTGTCCTTTGCAATAATCATTTTATTATCCTTGGATGGCTGGGTGACTGATAAGATTTTTGTCAATATCTGCAGTTTTTGAGGTCGTCCATCCGCCGCTATGATAGTCGAGACCTTGTATCTTATATCGACTAGTTGGAAGCCCAAAGCCGAACTCTTGGAATATCAAAGCAGCATTATTAACTGCATCATCTTCTAGCGGAAATGGCTTGTTATCCAGGCTCTCATTCATGGATTGAAGTACGTCAAATATGAGTCCGCCTATACCTGACCCTTCGGACATCCTCATTTTTGGTCGCCGAGTGATATAATCTGGTAATTCGAGAGAGAAGGCGTCTCTAAGCAAAGCTTTCGTAAAATCATCTCTTACATGAAATTCCATTGGTAACGAGATTATAAAATCGAAAAGATCTTTATCAAGAAACGGCACACGGCATTCCACCGTATTGAACATGCTCATTCTATCCACACGTTGTAGATCAGTTCGATACAAGTTCCTAACCTTATGTAATTGAAGTGCACGACGGTCAATGACCCCTTGAAAGAAGTCATAACCAGCAAATAGCTCGTCACTTCCATCTCCAGATAAAGCTATACGTATGCCGTCTTCTTTCATCCGGGAGAAAGCAGCATTTATAGTTAATGCGTCAGTTATATCCACAGGCTCAAACTGTTCAGACACGTATATGTGTGTTCTAATAGATTGCATGAGGTCTGCGCGATCAACATCACAAAAAACTATTTTTATACCGAGTTCATTGCATAGTCTCTGAGCGAATACTACGTCAGATGAGCCAGGCACGCCTACCGTGTACGCGGTGACGTTATTATGATATAGGTTAGCAAGATAAAGAATAATTGCGCTGTCTAGCCCGCCAGAGAAAACTACTCCAACTGGAAGATCCGTATTAACTTGGCGTTTTACCGAAAGGTGCAGTAACTCGTTGCATTTAGCTACCGCGGACTTGCAATCTAATTTCCGCTCTATGCTTTCGCTAATTAAATAATATGCTTTTTGTCGACCATCCTCCCAATAATATCCGGGGAGAATTTCTTGTGTCTTGTTGGTCAACCCAATCAGTGCTTTCAGTTCCGATGCGAAATAGAGGACGGATCCCACTTGAGCCCAGTATAGAGGCTTTACGCCCAACCGATCCCTCGCAGCAAAAACAGTGTTGTCTTCCGGTGAGTAGATAATAAAGGCGAATATTCCATTGAACCGGTTCAGACAAGACCTTCCCCAGTGAATATAGGCTCTAAGAACTAGCTCAGTATCTGAGCAGCCTAAAAACTCCACTCCTTGCGATAATAAAATCAATCGCAACTCATCCAGATTATAAATCTCGCCATTAAATATAATTGCGTGGCCAGAAATTTTATCTATAAATGGTTGATTATTTTCTTCTCTCTCCACGATAGGCAAGCGATTGGTACCAATAGCAGCATTAGAAAATATAAAACGCTCTCCAAATCTTTCAGCCGCGCCTCTATGAGAGATTCTCCCCAACATTTCTAATAAAGTAGCCTCAATGTCGCGCTGTCCATCAGAACTAGTAGACGTTTCAAATACTGCAGCTATCCCACACATCTAGCACTCCCCCATCAATTTGTCTTCGCTATATTCAGACACTTCGATTTCAATATTTCTCTCATACTCTTTATGGAAGTTAAGTATCTCGTCTATAGACGTTGCCCTCACCCACATCTTAGCGATATAAGCTTCTTCGTTCTCTACATCGAAGAATCCATCTTTGTGCCCGTTAGTTGCAGGCAGTACCTGCGATAAAATCTCACATGCAGAATCAATTTCTGGGAGTTTTATAGCTTTGATGTAGCCTGAGCGATTTGGATAGAATAGGAGCATTGCGTATACGGCGTCCTCAGGCAAGATCGGAAGGTCATCCGCCAAATAATGCCCTATGGTCACTGGCTTATTTGTTAGGTAATTTACGTTTAAAGAATACGCATCACATGAGCACAAATCCTTAAGGGCTTCGTCCACGAAGAACCCGCCCAGCCTAGGATTTACCTCAATTACCTGGGGGCCGTCTGGGGATAACTTGAACTCAACGTGTAAAAATCCGTTCTTTATCTTCAGCGCTTTTATAGAATCGCTAATAGCTGATACTATTATCGAAATCTGGTCGTTGGAAAAGCTTTGAGGCGGTGTGACTATGACCTTTTCTAATACCGTATTAGAAGTATTGCTTGTTATCATCTTTTCGAAGATTAGCATCGGGTGAATGCTACCGTTGATAACTAAGCACTCTAAAGAACCTTCCGGCCCCTCGATAAATTCTTCAATTAAAACGGAAACACCCGGAGTATATAGAACTGGGCCTTCCTCTGAAGAGCTAAGCCATTTTTTAGTTCCTGAGAAAGAACACGCTCCAGGTACGTCAGGAAATCTTTGTATGAAGTGATTGTATGCCAGTTCAAGACCCTTCCGGTCATCACATATCGAGACAAACGCCGAGCCGCCTCCATATACTGGCTTCATCACTACGGGAAATATAAGATCATCAATAGTTTCGAAATCCCCGTTGAAGAGCCGGAATTTTACTGGCTTAACACCTTTTATATTGCTAAGTTGTGAACGCATCAGGTGCTTATTATTGCAGTTCTCTAGCGGCTCGGCGCTGTAATATTTGAGCCCGCATTGAATAGCGACCTCTTCAACTACATGGTTGGCGTCCCCACGCGGGGTGACATGCGCTGGGTAACAAAACAGTCCCTTCACGTTGTATATGCGACTTAAACTTTCTATTGCGCAGAGTACTTCGCTAGTTTCAATACTATCAACCAAGAAAACTTCGTCACTTTCATCGCTGGACTCCCTGATATTTTTGCTATCTTTTGCGATGATTGTTATGCATCTGACGCCCTCTTTTGCCGCGGCTTGAAAGTGAAGTTTTCTATATAAATATAATGAGGTTGATAGATAATCGTTGTCGATAAAAATTAGTATTTCGGGCTTCATGTGTAGTTCCATGATAATTGGCGTCATTGTGTAATAAGATAGTGAGCTAACGTATGCACCGTATGTCACCCGGGTATCGGTATAGATCTTTTTGGAGTTGCACTAGAAGGTTAATCTCAGCGAGATAAAAATATCTCTACTGGTCCGATCTACTGAAGTTAAATGAGCGTCTATGGGCCGCTGATCTCGCTCAGAAAAAGCATGACCCAGGACGTTCAGCTTGCGCTCACTCGGGTAGTTCAGCATGACAATCTATTCCCTTAGATTCTTCGCTATGCGCGTTGATTCAACTATTGTGTGAGTTGAATCTCTAGCCCTTCTTGGCCATGGTAGTCATGAAACATTTGCATAATTATTTAGTGCATTAGCTGCGGCTTTATTTTCGGCTCGCATATTTCCCAGATACCGGGGTGGTCTTTTAGCTCGCTGAAGAAGTTATGTCGGTGATCGAAGACTTCCACCGGAAGGACGATCAGCCAAGGACACGCGTCTTTGGGTGCTTTCAGACCCCCGGCGTGAGCGATCAGAGGACAGTAAACGATGTGGACGCGCTCTTTTTCAGGCAGGGCATGTTCCTTTGCGAGTTTGTCGAACTGAGTAACCGTCCCCAGCATGTCATCGACAGAAACGAGGCGCCGGACAACTCTTGAAAGTTCACTAAGCGCATCGGACCGACAGGTCAAGAATCTGGGTATTGCGGCGTACCGTTTATACTGGCGAATGATTACACCGCCGCTTTTGCCCGCGTCGAACGCGCGACTGCCGTCCACACCAACAATCCGAATCGGAAAGTCGGTGTCGTCGAGTTGCAGCACTTCGAGGAAGTTCTCAATGTCGAGCTGAGGAAAATGGTCAATTTTCCGCAGGTACGTCGGCAATAGGCAGTTGAGCAGATGGTCGATAGAGCTGTCGATTATCGCCTGCGAGCGATAGATCAGGCGGTTCAGCATGCATGCCGCCAAGTAGTGCTCTTCATAAGTACGAAAACTTGCGATCCAGCGGTCGAGTCTAGTTTTGTCGATGCCGGTGATGGCTCTTTTCTCGAGAAGGACGCAAAAACGGTCCAGGACATCCTCAAGCAGGCCATGGTTTACTTCTGGGACATGAAAATCCATAGACAATCCTGTGCTATGTAATCATTGTTTTTTCGCGGCCTTTTCCCTGGCCGGTGCACTCAGACTGTGCAATAGAATCAGACTACATGCGAAACACAAAGACACGCAATACCCCATTTACATTTTGAAACAAGGCTCCACCGTGCTAGTGGTACGGTGTATCTCTGGCCTCCCTGACCGTTCCAGCTTTATGAGATTGAGCATGAAAGGCAAGCGTAAGTCCAAATGTAGGAACTGAAAATAACTGCCACATTTCGGTAATAACCACCCACCTCTCTAATGATTGTAGTGGTCTAATGAAGACGGACATCCATTTAGGTGAGAATGCTCGCCAGATCAAGGTGTCTGACTAAACAACGCCGCTCCTTCTTGAATTCAAGCGCGAGGCTGGCGACCTTGTGCTCAAACAAAACTACAGCGACATCGAAGCCAGCCGTTCACTCGGCATTGGTGAGTCGGCATTGCGCCGCTGGGTTGACCAGATTCAGAAAGAACATACAGGCGTCACCCCGCAGAGCAAGGCACTGACTCCGGAACAGCAAAAAATTCAGGAGCTGGAAGCCCGAATTGCTCGGCTTGAGCGAGAGAAATCAATACTAAAAGAGGCTACCGCGCTCTTGATGTCGGAAGATCACGAGCGTTCGCGCTGATTGACCAGTTGAGCGCACATGAGCCGGTTGATTGGCTGTGCAAGGTGTTTGACGTCACTCGTTCGTGCTACTACGCCCAGCGCCCGCGGCGCCGCACGCCCGATGTTGAACGGCTTCGATTGCGTAGTCGCGTCAGTGACCTGTTCTCGCAAAGTCGCAGCTCTGCGGGCAGTCGCAGAATCCTGTCGCTGATGCGTGAAGACGGTGAGCAACTCGGTCGATTCAAAGTGCGTAGCTTGATGCGCGAGCTTGATTTAGTCAGCAAACAAATTGAACCGCGAGTTCGACGTTCCAGCGCCTAATCAAGCCTGGTGCGGCGGTATCACCAACATTTGGGCGCAAGGAAAGTGCCATTACCTAGCTGTCGTCCTGGATCTTTGTACTCGTCGGATCGTGGGCTGGGCGCTGTCGGAAAGCCAGACGCTGAGCTGGTGATCAAAGCGCTGGATATGGCTTACGAGCAGTGTGGCAGGCCTTCGGATCTACTATTCCACTCAGACCAAGGACCGCAATATGCAAGCCGACTCTTTCGCCAGCGGTTGTGGCGATACCGCATGCGACAAAGCATGAGTCGACGAGGAAACTGCTGGGATAACGCGCCGATGGAGCGCGTATTTCGCAGCTTGAAAACAGAATGGATACCGACCGTGGGCAATCGAACTGCGCAGGAAGCACAGCGCGATATCAGCCATTTTTTGATGTATCGCTACAACTGGATTCGGCCGAAATGCATGAGCCCCCGGATCGGGTCGCGCGCGCCTTTTTGCTCACGCAGTTTGGTACTTTTGGTCATGCTTAAAAATTCAGGATATTAACTGAATTTAGTACGCAAATTTATTCAGCGAGAAACATCATGTCTATTTCGTCTTCATGAGCAAGAACTGACTGAGCCTCAAGCTGATTCATTACATGTAGATAAATCATTATTGTTTGTACATCCGAATGCCCAATTCTATCTCGGACATACAACAACGGATCTCCCCCAAAGCTCTTACTTTTCCGCAAAGCACATAGAGTGTAAGTCCCATAGGGGTGACGAAGCATGTGAGCACGAACGTAAAATCCACATCTTTTTCATATGCTTTCATAACATCGACAACGGAGTCTTTTGAATATTTCCGCCCCTCCTTGGTAAGCAGCAGCGCACTTACATTTCCATCACCGTGCGATTTTCGTATCTCACGCTGATGGAGCGAATAAGACCACATCGCCTCCATAAGCGACCACGGGACATCTATAGTTCCAGGGCGGCCAAACTTTATGTACATATCATTGGGCTCAAGAGCCACGCTAATCATCTGCCCTTGGCGAAGACCTTTTTTCAACCGAGGATTGAACACATACTTCACTGGAAAGCTCCGCGCCTCGCAAGAGCGAAGCCCTGTGCGCAGCATGAGATGAAACAAAATTTTATGGCTCGGATCAGTGTTTAAAGCGAGGCAAACCTTTGCCTGACTCTTAGTTAGGGATTTTGTTAAACGCGTACGCTCCCGGACCATCACTGAAGGCTTCGTGCTCTCCGGCGCTGAACAAGTGGTGTGACTTAGCAAACCCAAATTTTTTGCAACTCTCACCCTTTTCTCACTAAAGGGCAGTAGCGATACAAGACCACGTAATTTGGCCCAGCGATAAAAGCGAACGATCAGTGCTAGCCGTTTATTGACCGTACTGGAGTCGAGTCCCAATTCCCCACTCGACCAGTCTCTATACCTCGCCAACACACTTAATCCGGGGGCGACACTCTGTTCATCCCAAGCCAAATCGTTGGCCTCTAGAAATGCAAAGTAGTCAAACAACCGGCGCCCATAGGCCTCCCAGGTTAAGGGACTCAGCGCTTCACCTGATTCGCCAAGTACTTACCACAAAAAAGTTTGAACTGGCTCAACTGGCCAACCATCTAACCCAATCAACAACGGGAACCCCTCAAAGGATCGACCCGCTAACGAAAGATCCTTTGTTGCGAACACCAGCCTCATAGAGCAGACCTACATACCAACTCAGAATTTATCTCGGGACCTAACCATGACCATTTATGATCCCCCCACAAAGAGCCCTGCCGACTGTAAACGATCCGCTAACGAATGCCCCCCTCGGATCTTTGTTACGGTGAATGTCGATCGCTCTACCGCGCTTTCGCCGCCGTTGCAAAGTCGGTAAGGTCGGCGCGTTTTCCCTTGCTCGGAGCACCTTATGCCCGCCCCCGTTCTGTCCGGCCCGCAATACCTGCGCGAAGGCCTGAAACTGGTTCTCAGCCCTGGCTTGCGCCTGTTCGTGTTGTTGCCGCTGGCGATCAACCTGGTGCTGTTCGTCGGATTGATCTATCTGGCCGGCCACCAGTTCAGCCTGTGGGTCGATACGCTGATGCCGTCGCTTCCGGAATGGCTGAGCTTTCTCAGCTACATCCTCTGGCCCTTGTTCGTGGTGCTGGTGGCATTGATGGTGTTTTTCACCTTCACCATGCTCGCTAACGTGATCGCCGCACCGTTCAACGGTTTCCTTGCGGAAAAAGTCGAAGTGGTGGTGCGCGGCACTGATGACTTCCCGGCGTTCAGTTGGGGAGAATTGATCGCGATGGTCCCGCGCACCCTCGCCCGGGAAATGCGCAAACTCGGTTACTTCCTGCCCCGCGCCATCGGCCTGTTCATCCTCTCGTTCATCCCCGTGGTGAACATCATCGCCGCGCCGCTGTGGCTGCTGTTCGGTGTGTGGATGATGGCGATCCAGTACATCGACTACCCGGCGGACAACCACAAACTGGGCTGGAACGAAATGCTCGCCTGGCTGCGCCAGAAGCGCTGGCAGAGCATGAGCTTTGGCGGAATCGTCTATTTGGTGTTGCTGATACCGGTGGTCAACATCCTGATGATGCCGGCGGCTGTGGCCGGGGCGACGTTGTTCTGGGTGCGTGAACGTGGCGCAGAGAATCTGGTGACTCAGCGCTAACGCGACGTCACAAATCCATCATCCGAACGTCACAAGCACGACATGGCCTCAGCCGATACTGAGGCCATGACGAGAGCTCTACACATCACCCTGATCAGCGAAACCTTCCCACCGGAAATCAACGGCGTGGCCAATACCCTTGGCCGCTTGTGCGATGGGTTGCGCGCGCGTGGGCATCAGGTTGAACTGGTGCGACCGCGTCAGGCCGGTGATCCGCAGCGCAGTGAGGATGACTCGCTGTTGCTGTGTCGGGGCTGGCCATTGCCGGGGTATCCGGGGCTGCAATGGGGCCAGTCGTCGATGCACAAACTGCTGCGACGCTGGAAACGTCAGCGTCCCGATGTGCTGTATATCGCCACGGAAGGACCGCTCGGGTTATCGGCCCTGCGTGCGGCGCGGCGTTTGGGCATTTCGGTGGTCAGCGGGTTTCACACCAACTTTCAGCAATACACCAGTCAGTACGGACTCGGACTGCTGACGCGAATGCTGACGCATTATCTGCGCTGGTTTCACAATCGCTCGGCGCTGACGTTAGTGCCGAGCGTCAGCCAGCGCCTGGAACTGGAGCGGCGCCATTTCGAGCGGTTGGCGCTGTTGTCGCGCGGTGTCGACAGCCAGTTGTTTCATCCGAGCAAACGGCTGAATGCCTTGCGTGAGCAATGGGGCCTGTCCGAGCAGGACATTGCGGTGATTCACGTAGGACGGCTCGCGCCGGAGAAAAATCTCGGCCTGCTCAAGCGCAGTGTCGAAACACTGCGTAGCACTTATCCACAGCGCAATTTGAAACTGGTCGTCGTCGGCGACGGGCCGCAACGGCTGGCGCTGGAAAAGGATTTGCCCGAAGCGATCTTCTGCGGTGCGCAGCGCGGTGAAGCGTTGGCGGCGCACTATGCGTCCGGGGATCTGTTTCTGTTTCCGAGCCTGACGGAAACCTTCGGCAACGTGGTGCTGGAGGCGTTGGCTTCAGGGTTGGGCGTGGTGGCTTACGATCAGGCTGCGGCGGCGCAGCACATTCGCCATGGCTACAACGGCGTGCTGGCGATGCCTGGTGATGAGCAGGCCTTTTGCGAGGCGGCGGCGTGGTTGCTGGAAGAGGACGAGACGTTCCGTTGCGTGCGTTTGAATGCGCGGCAACATGCGAGTCGCCAGGGTTGGCCGGCGGTTATCGAGCAGTTTGAAAAGCATTTGCGCGGGGCTTGTTTGGGGGAGCAGGTTGTCCCGAATGCGCAGACATTGCCTTGAATCCAGGTGACTTGGAGACCGCCATCGCGAGCAGGCTCACTCCTACAGGTGGAATGCATTCCAATTGTAGGAGTGAGCCTGCTCGCGATGGCGTCAGTACAGCCGCTGATTAAACCAGCGTCATCAACGCCTCACGGCTGAACGGCAAGATATCCTGCTCGCGCCCTTCACGAACCTTCAGCGCCCAATCCGGATCAACCAGCAGCGCACGCCCTACCGCCACCAGATCGAATTCCTCCTTGTTCAAGCGCTCCAGCAGGTTTTCCAGACTGGCCGGTTGCGCGACCTTGTCGGTGTTGACCATGAACTGCAGGAACTCGCCATCAAGGCCAACGCTGCCGACGGTGATGGTCGGCTTGCCGGTGAGCTTGCGCGTCCAGCCTGCCAGGTTCAGATCGGAACCGTCGAACTCCGGCTCCCAGAAGCGCCGCGTCGAGCAATGGAAAATATCCACGCCAGCGTCGGACAATGGCTTGAGGAGTTCGCCCAGCGCTTCCGGGGTTTGCACCAGACGCGCGGTGTAATCCTGCTGTTTCCACTGCGAGAAACGGAAGATGATCGGGAAGCCTTCGCCTACGGCCGCACGTACGGCTTGAATCAGTTCGATGGCGAAACGCGAACGGTTGGCCAGGCTGCCACCGTATTCGTCGCTGCGCTGGTTGCTGCCTTCCCAGAAGAACTGGTCGACCAGGTAACCGTGCGCGCCGTGGATTTCCACGCCGTCCATGCCGATGCTTTGTGCATCCTTGGCGGCTTGGGCGAACGCGGCGATCACGTCCTTGATGTCCTGTTGGGTCATGCCGTGCACCACGACCTGACCGTCCTTGAGTTTTTCCGACGGGCCGTAAGCCGGCACGCTGGCGTCCGGCTCGGTGCCGATGCGGCGCACGCTGCCGACATGCCACAGCTGCGGAACAATTTTGCCGCCTTCAGCGTGAACAGCGTCGACAACTTTTTTCCAACCGGCCAATGGCGCGTCACCAAAGAACTGCGGCACGTTGGGGTAACCGTTGGAGGCGATGTGGCCGACGGTGGTGCCTTCGGTGATGATCAGGCCGACACCGGCCGCTGCGCGACGACGGTAGTACTCGATGACTTTCGAATTAGGCACGCCACCCGGAGAGAAGGAGCGAGTCATCGGCGCCATGACCACACGGGTCGGCAGTTCGAGGGCACCGAGATGGAACGGTTTGAACAAGGCTTGAACCGGCATTGGAAGGCTCCACAGGGAATGACTTTATGACGGCGATAATATGGAGAGCCCAAGCCGTTGAACAGCATTATTGATTTCGGTGATTAAGGATTAAAAGACGCAAAGCAAAAGATCGCAGCCCCGACAATCCCGTGTAGGAGCTGCCGAAGGCTGCGATCTTTTGATCTTGCTGTTTCAGCTCAGCGCTTTTTCAATCGCATGAACAATGGTCGGATCATCCGGTGCCGTGCGCGGAGAGAACCTTGCCAGCACCCGGCCGTCCTTGCCGAGCAGAAACTTCTCGAAATTCCAGGTGATGTCACCGGGAAACTCCGCGCCCTCGCCCGCCAGCAGACGGTAGAGCTGATGCCGCTCGTGACCGTTGACCTCAAGCTTGCTCGACAACGGAAACGTCACGCCATAGTTGAGGCTACAGAAATCCTGAATTTCCTTTTCGCTGCCAGGTTCCTGACCGGCAAACTGGTTGCACGGCAGGCCCAGCACACTGAAGCCTTTGCCTTTGAACTGCTGATAGAGGTTTTCCAGCGCCGCGTACTGTGGGGTCAAGCCGCATTTGGAGGCGACGTTGACCACCAGCACGACTTGGCCCTTGAACGGCGCCAGCGGTAGCTCCTGACCATCCAGGGCTGTCAACTTAAGGTCGTGAAAAGCACTCATGACGAACTCCAAGATTCCCGTGTTCTACTCGAAACAGCCACTTGGCGAGGTCACCAAGGACAGCCGCGGACTAAAAAGGCGCCCGCAGGCGCCTCTCCAGTACTCGAAGCTTAGCGCAGAAAATCAGTGGTGATGGCCACCTTCGCCATGGACGTGACCATGAGCGATTTCTTCCTGGCTGGCGTCACGGATGTCAACGATCTTCACTTTGAAGTTCAGGCGCTGACCGGCCAGTGGGTGGTTGCCGTCGACAGTCACGTCGTCGCCGTCGAGGTCACGGATGGTGACGATTTGCATCTGGCCGTCCGGCGCCGAAGCGTGGAACTGCATGCCGACTTCCAGCTCGTCAACGCCTTCGAACATGCTGCGGCTCAGGGTGCTGACCAGCTCAGCGGCGTATTCGCCGTAAGCGTCTTCCGGTTCAACGGAAACTTCCAGCTCGTCACCAACAGCTTTGCCTTCCAGAGCTTTTTCCAGGCCCGGGATGATGTTGCCTGCGCCTTGCAGGTAGACCAGCGGAGCGCCGCCGGCGGAGCTGTCGATGACCTCACCAGCGTCGTTGGTCAGGGTATAGTCGATGGAGACAGCCTTATTGGCGGCGATCAGCATGGGGCGAGACCTTTTGCAGAAGAATATAGAAAGGCCAAGTTTAGCGAAGCAAACGCGCGAAAGCGAACACAACCCGGACAAACGGGTTTCGACGATCGCAGGCTTCCATCAGGACGAAGAGGGTCATTGGGTAGCCGAGCTTTCCTGTGGCCACACCCAGCACCTGCGCCATCAGCCGCCGTGGCAATCACGTGCCTGGGTGCTCGACCCGGCGCAACGTATTGAAAAAATAGGCCAACCCTTTGCCTGCGGTTGGTGCGCACAAGGCTCGGTTAGCGCTAACCTTGGCGACTGAATTTCGGTAGGTCGTCAGCCATAAGCGACCGCCATTGCCATGCACCCTTAGAGAATTCGCATGCAAACTTTTTTTATCGCCCCCACCGATTTTGGCGTGGGTCTGACCTCCATCAGCCTCGGGCTGGTGCGCACGCTTGAGCGAGCGGGCCTGAAAGTCGGTTTCTTCAAACCGATTGCCCAGCCGCACCCGGGCGACACCGGCCCTGAGCGTTCCACCGAACTGGTGGCGCGCACCCACGGCCTGAAACCGCCGCAACCGCTCGGCCTGGCCCACGTCGAGCGGATGCTCGGCGATGGTCAGCTCGATGAGCTGCTCGAAGAAATCATCACCCTTTATCAACAGGCGGCCGTCGGCAAAGACGTGCTGGTCGTCGAAGGCATGGTGCCGACCCGCAGCGCCAGCTATGCCGCGCGGGTCAACCTGCACTTGGCCAAAAGCCTCGATGCCGAGGTGATTCTAGTTTCGGCGCCGGAAAACGAAGTGCTCGCCGAGCTCTCCGGCCGGGTCGAATTGCAGGCGCAATTGTTCGGCGGCCCGAAAGACCCGAAAGTCCTCGGCGTGATCCTCAACAAGGTCAAAACCGACGAGAGTATGGACGCCTTCGCCACGCGTCTGAAAGAGCATTCGCCGTTGCTGCGCAGCGGTGATTTCCGCCTGCTCGGCTGCATTCCCTATCAGCCGGAACTCAACGCGCCACGTACCCGCGACGTCGCCGACCTGATGGGCGCGCAAGTGCTCAACGCCGGCGACTACGAAACCCGGCGCATGACCAAAATCATCATTTGCGCACGGACCATGCGCAACACCGTCGAGCTGCTCAAGCCCGGTGTACTCGTGGTGACGCCGGGCGATCGCGACGACATCATCCTCGCCGTCAGCCTCGCGGCGATCAACGGCGTGCCACTGGCCGGCCTGCTGCTGACCAGCGACACCCTGCCCGATCCGCGCATCATGGATTTGTGCCGTGGCGCCTTGCAGGCTGGTTTGCCGGTGTTGTCGGTGAGCACCGGTTCCTACGACACCGCCAACCTGCTCAACGGTTTGAACAAGGAAATTCCGATCGACGACCGCGAACGTGCGGAAATCATCACCGACTTCGTCGCTAGTCACCTCGACGCCAAGTGGCTGCACCAGCGCTGTGGTACGCCTCGGGAAATGCGCCTGTCGCCGGCAGTATTCCGCTATCAGTTGATTCAGCGCGCGCAAGCGGCGAACAAACGCATCGTCCTGCCCGAAGGCAGCGAGCCGTTCACTGTGCAAGCGGCGGCGATCTGTCAGGAACGCGGGATCGCCCGTTGCGTGTTGCTGGCCAAACCGGAAGACGTCGAAGCCGTCGCTCGCGCTCAAGGCATTGTGTTGCCGCCGGGGCTGGAGATTCTCGATCCGGATCTGATCCGCGAGCGCTACGTCGAGCCAATGGTGGCCCTGCGCAAAACTAAAAGCCTCAATGCACCGATGGCCGAGCAGCAGCTGGAAGACACCGTGGTGATCGGCACCATGATGCTGGCGCTGGATGAAGTCGACGGTTTGGTTTCCGGCGTGATCAACACCACCGCCAACACCATCCGCCCGGCCTTGCAGCTGATCAAGACCGCGCCGGGCTGCACGCTGGTGTCGTCGGTGTTCTTCATGCTGTTCCCGGAAGAAGTGCTGGTGTACGGCGACTGCGTGATGAACCCGCACCCGAGCGCCACCGAGCTGGCGGAAATTGCTTTGCAAAGCGCCGACTCGGCAGCGGCGTTCGGTATCACTCCGCGCGTAGCGATGATCAGTTATTCCAGCGGCGAATCAGCCACCGGCGAAGAAGTCGAGAAAGTCCGCGAGGCCACCCTCCTCGCCCACGAACAACAGCACTCACTGCTGATCGACGGCCCGCTGCAATACGACGCCGCGGCCAACGCCGAAGTCGCCCGGCAACTGGCACCGAACAGTCAGGTGGCCGGTCGCGCCACGGTGTTTGTGTTCCCCGATCTGAACACCGGCAACACCACTCATAAAGCGGTGCAACGCAGTGCCGATTGCGTCAGCCTCGGGCCGATGCTGCAAGGCCTGCGCAAACCGGTGAACGACTTGCCGCGCGGCGCGCAAGTCGATGACATCGTCTACACCATCGCCCTCACCGCGATTCAAGCCGCCAACCGACCTATGGATGTGTAAATGCTGGATTTTCTACCTGCACCGCTGCGCGGCGTGATCGCCTCGCTGCTGTTGGCACTCAATACGATTCTGCTGTGCTCGTTTCTGTTCTGCGTGGCGCTGATCAAAGTGTTGCCGTTCGACCTCGCCCGACGCGCCTCGCTCTGGCTGATGAGCCACACCCACGAAGCGTGGATCAGCAACAACAAGGGCTGGATGAATCTGGTGCGGCGCACGCGCTGGCACATCAGCGGTCTGCAAGGCCTCGACTATCAGCACTCGTATCTGATCACCAGCAACCACCAGAGCTGGGTCGATATTCTGGTCCTGCAATACGTGCTCAACCGTCGAATTCAGCCGCTGAAATTCTTCCTCAAGCAGGAGCTGATCTGGGTGCCGGTAATCGGTCTGGCGTGGTGGGCGTTGGGCTTTCCGTTCATGAAGCGCTACTCCAAGGCGTACCTGGCCAAACACCCGGAGAAGAAAGGCAAAGACCTTGAAACCACGCGCAAGACGTGTGCGAAGTTTCGTAATAACCCGGTGGGGATTTTCAACTTCGTCGAAGGCACGCGCTTCACCGAAGGCAAACATGCGCAGCAGCAGTCACCGTTCAAATACCTGCTCAAGCCCAAGGCTGGCGGGATTGCCTTTGTGCTGGATGCAATGGGCGAACAGCTTGAGTCGATCGTCAACGTGACCATCCACTATCCGGCCGGGCGTCCGGGGTTCTGGGATTTGCTCTGCGGCAATGTGCGCGATGTGGTGGTGCACTTTGCAGAGCTGAAGATTCCCCAGCAGTTCATCGGCAAGAATTACGATCAGGACGGCGAGTATCGATTGCAGTTTCAGGGCTGGATCAACCAGCTGTGGCTGGACAAGGATGCGTTGCTGGAACAGATGCACCGCGAATACCCAGCCAAACACTGATCCCTTGTAGGAGTGAGCCTGCTCGCGATAGCGGTGGATCAGCTTGCAAAGATGTTGAATGAGATAACGCTTTCGCGAGCAGGCTCGCTCCCACAGTTTTGATCGCCGTATGCCCGAATAAAAAAGCCCGCCGGTGATTGCTCATCGGCGGGCTTTTTCTTGCAGCTTGAAACTCGAAGCTTGTCGCTGCTTCAGGGCTTAGATCGCGCCACGCTGACGCAGCAGATCCAGCACTTGCTTGACGCTGTCTTCCAGACTCAGCGTCTGCGTGTCGATCACCAGATCGGCATTCAGCGGCACGTCGTACGGGAAGGATTCGCCCGGGATGTTGTCGCCAGCGGCGGCATACAGACCTTGCGGATCACGCTCGGCGCAGACAGCCGGCGAGGCCTGCACGTAGACCGTCAGCAGACGATCCTTGCCGATCAGCTCCCTGGCTTGCTCGCGCCCCTCAGCACTCGGTGCAACGAACGCAGCCAGGGTCAGCAGACCGGCTTCGTTGAACTGACGCGCCACGTGTGCGGCACGGCGCCAGTTCTCGGTACGCCCGGCGCGATCCTGTGGCAGACCTTTGTTGAGGTCGTGACGCAGGTTCTGGCCATCCAGTACAAACACCGCACGGCCCAGGTCGAACAGCTTGCGCTCGACCGCGTAGGCCAGCGTGCTTTTGCCGGCGCCCGACAGGCCGCTGAACAGCACAGTGGCCGGTTGCTGACCGAAACGCTGAGCGCGCTCTTCAGTGGCCACGTGCGCCAGTTTGCCGTGGTGCGTGGCAGTGCCATGGGTCACTGGCTGCGCGACGATCATGCCGGCGCCAACAGTGCCGTTGGTCAAACGGTCGATGATGATGAACGCGCCGGTGGTGCGGTTGCTTTCGTAACCGTCGAGGGCGATCGGCGCGTCGAGCGCGATCTTTACCTTGCCGATTTCGTTGAGCTGCAACGCGCTCGCCGGGCCTTCTTCAAGGGTGTTGACGTCGACCTTGTTAACGATGCTGGCAATCGAGCCCGGCACGTAACTGGTGGCGCGTTTGATGTCGTATTTCTTGCCCGGCAGCATCGGCTCTTCAGCCATCCACACCAGCATCGCTTCAAAGCTGTCGGTGACCGGCGGCACGTTGTCGGCATGCACCAACAGGTCGCCACGGGAGATGTCGATTTCGTCTTCCATGGTCAGCGTTACGGCCTGACCTGGACCGGCGTGTTCCAGTTCACCTTCGAAAGTGACGATGGATTTCACCCGGCTGCTTTTGCCCGACGGCAGCACCACGACTTCGTCACCCTTGTGCACGATGCCGCTGGCCAGCGTGCCGGCGAAACCACGGAAGTTCAGGTTCGGACGGTTGACGTACTGCACCGGGAAACGCAGATCGGTGAAGTTGCGATCGCCCGCGACTTCCACGGTCTCGAGGATTTCCATCAGCGACTGGCCTTTGTACCAAGGCGAGCGCTCGGATTTGTTCACCACGTTGTCGCCCTTGAGGGCAGACATCGGCACGAAGTGCATGCTGGTCGGCTTCATCTTCAAGCCTTCGGCGAACTTCAAATAGTCAGCCTTGATCGACTCGAACACGCCTTCATCGAAGCCCTTCAAGTCCATCTTGTTGATGGCGACAACGATGTGCTTGATGCCCAGCAGGGAGGCGATAAAGCTGTGGCGACGGGTCTGGGTCTGCACGCCGTAACGCGCGTCGACCAGAATGATCGCCAGGTCACAGGTGGAGGCACCGGTGGCCATGTTGCGGGTGTACTGCTCATGGCCGGGAGTGTCGGCGATGATGAATTTGCGCTTGGCGGTGGAGAAATAGCGGTAAGCAACATCAATGGTGATGCCCTGCTCCCGCTCGGCCTGCAGGCCGTCGACCAGCAACGCCAGGTCGATGTCGTCACCGGTGGTGCCGACTTTCTTCGAGTCGCGAGTGATCGCTTCGAGGTGATCTTCGTAGATCATTTTCGAGTCGTGCAGCAGGCGCCCGATCAGGGTGCTCTTGCCGTCATCGACGTTACCGCAAGTCAAAAAGCGCAGCAGCTCTTTACGTTCGTGCTGGCCCAGGTAGGCGAGGATGTCCTCGCTGATCAAATCAGATACGTGCGACATGACAGCCCCTTAGAAATAGCCTTGACGTTTTTTATCTTCCATCGAGCCGGCGCCATCGTGGTCGATGACTCGGCCCTGGCGCTCGGAAGTTCGCGTCAGGAGCATTTCTTGAATGATGTCCGTCAGGCTTTCGGCCTCGGACTCCACGGCACCCGTCAACGGGTAGCAGCCAAGGGTGCGGAAACGCACTTTCTTTTTGACGATGCGCGCTTTGTCTTCGTCGGACAGGTGCTCGAGGATGCGCTCGTCGTCGATCATGATCAGCGTGCCGTTCTTCTCGATCACTTCGCGTTCGGCGGCGAAGTACAACGGCACAATCGGGATGCCTTCGAGGTAGATGTACTGCCAGATGTCCAGCTCGGTCCAGTTCGACAGAGGGAATACACGAATGGATTCGCCCTTGTTGACCTTGCCGTTGTAGACGTTCCACAGCTCTGGACGCTGGTTTTTCGGGTCCCAACGGTGCTTGCTGTCGCGGAACGAGTACACGCGCTCTTTGGCACGGGATTTCTCTTCATCGCGACGAGCGCCGCCGAACGCTGCGTCGAAACCATGCTTGTCGAGTGCCTGTTTCAGGCCCTCGGTCTTCATGATGTCGGTGTGCTTGGCGCTGCCGTGAGTGAACGGGTTGATGTTCTGCGCCACGCCGTCCGGGTTGATGTGAGTGATGAGGTCCAGGCCCAGCTCTTCGACCATCTTGTCGCGGAACTTGTACATCTCCTGGAATTTCCAGCGGGTGTCGACGTGCATCACCGGAAACGGCAGTTTGCCCGGGAAGAACGCCTTGCGTGCCAGGTGCAGCATCACGGCGGAGTCTTTACCGATGGAGTACAGCATAACCGGGTTATCGAACTCGGCGGCCACCTCGCGGATGATGTGGATGCTTTCCGCCTCCAGCTGTTTCAGATGCGTCAGTTTGTCGACCATGGCTACTCACGAAAACTTTCTTATGAACGGCCAGCGGGCCGTGTTCGAGCGGGAAATCCTAGCACAGCGGCCTCTTCTAATCAGGACGCCAACTAGATCGAAAGGGTATATGAATATGCCCACTCGTTTGGGCGATGCCCCCTGTAGGAGTGAGCCTGCTCGCGATAGCGTTGTCACATTCGACATAGCGGTGACTGACACTCCGCTATCGCGAGCAGGCTCACTCCTACAGGGGATTTGCGGTGGTTTTCAGATCGGGTTGGGGCAGTCGATGAAGATGTGCTCGACGGCAAAGCGTTTCGCCAGGTAGTCGCCCAGTGCCTGTACGCCATAGCGCTCGGTGGCGTGATGGCCGGCGGCGATGAAGCTGATGTCGTTTTCGCGGGCGCTGTGGAAGGTCTGCTCGGACGCTTCACCGCTGAGATAAAGATCGACGCCCGCCGCGACGGCCTGATCGATATAGCCCTGACCGCCGCCGGTGCACCAGCCGACCCGACGAATCATCGGATTGCCTTCAATCAGCAACGGTTCGCGGCCCATCACTTCTTGCACCTTGCGGGCGAAATCGCGGGCGGTCAGCGGTTCTTTCAAAGACCCGACCAGACCGACAATTTTCAGATTGTCCGGGTCCAGCGGGCCTTCCACAGTGATGTCCAATTGGCGAGCAAGCTGCACGTTATTACCGACATCCGGGTGCAGATCCAGCGGCAAGTGATAGGCCAGCAAGCTGATGTCATGCTTGAGCAAGGTCTTCAGTCGACGCTGCTTCATGCCGGTAACGCACGGGTTCTCGCCCTTCCAGAAGTAACCGTGATGCACCAGCACCAGATCGGCCCCGGCCTCGACGGCAGCGTCCAGCAACGCTTGGCTGGCCGTGACGCCGCTGACGATGCGCATCACCTGCGGACGGCCCTCGACCTGCAAACCGTTGGGGCAATAATCGGCAATTTTCGCACTGCCAAGGTAACGGTCGGCTTCTTCGACGAGGGTGCTGAGGGCAACGGCCATGAAAGACTCCTAAATATCCCGTTCAGAGGCACGCGCGGCCTCGTATAATGCGCGACATTATGGGCGGTCTGACCCCGCCTGCAACTCTTCCAGGACGTGCTTAATGTTCAAGGCGCTGCGTTTTATGGGCTGGCCGTTGTTGGCCGGCGTGCTTATCGCTCTGTTGATTATTCAGCGTTACCCGCAGTGGGTCGGGCTGCCGAGCCTCGACGTCAACCTGCAACAGGCCCCGCAAACCACCAGCGTGCAGCAGGGGCCGGTGTCCTATGCGGACGCGGTGACCATCGCTGCGCCTTCGGTGGTCAATCTGTACACCACCAAAGTTATCAACAAGCCGGCGCATCCGCTGTTTGAAGATCCGCAGTTCCGCCGTTTCTTCGGCGATAACTCGCCGAAGCAGAAACGCATGGAATCGAGCCTCGGCTCCGGGGTGATCATGAGCCCGGAAGGCTACATCCTCACCAACAACCACGTGACCAGCGGTGCCGACCAGATCGTCGTGGCGCTGAAGGATGGCCGCGAAACCCTCGCCCGCGTCATCGGCAGCGATCCGGAAACCGACCTTGCAGTGTTGAAGATCGATCTGAAAACCCTGCCGGCGATCACCGTCGGCCGCTCGGACAACATTCGTATCGGCGACGTCGCGCTGGCCATCGGCAACCCATTCGGCGTTGGCCAGACCGTGACCATGGGCATCATCAGCGCCACCGGGCGTAACCAGTTGGGGCTGAACAACTACGAAGACTTCATCCAGACCGACGCGGCGATCAACCCGGGCAACTCCGGCGGCGCGCTGGTTGATGCCAACGGCAACCTTACCGGCATCAACACAGCGATCTTCTCCAAGTCCGGCGGCTCGCAAGGCATTGGCTTTGCGATCCCGGTGAAACTGGCGATGGAGGTGATGAAGTCGATCATTGAGCACGGTCAGGTGATTCGTGGCTGGCTGGGCATTGAAGTGCAGCCGCTGACACAGGAACTGGCTGAGTCGTTTGGTCTGTCCGGGCGTCCGGGAATTGTCGTTGCGGGGATCTTCCGCGATGGCCCGGCACAGAAGGCAGGCCTGCAATTGGGCGACGTGATTCTGAGCATCGATGGCGAGCCGGCCGGTGATGGCCGTCGTTCGATGAACCAGGTCGCGCGGATCAAACCGACGGACAAAGTGACGATTCAGGTGATGCGCAACGGCAAAGAGCTCAAGCTCACCGCAGAAATCGGCCTGCGTCCGCCACCGGCGCCGGTGAAAGAAAAAGAAGAATAAAACTTTTTTCGCGCCAGTCGCGCGAATAAAAGACATTCTCAACAGGCATGTTATATTGTTTCAATTCTAAGAATTGGAACAACATAACATGTCGTCTCGAACAAAGGCTTCCCTGCTCGGTCTGAGCCTTGGTCTGCTGGTCGATCCAGCCTTCGCCGAAGAGCCCAAACCCCTCGAACTCGACGCCATCAGCGTCATCTCCGACTACGAATCGCCGACCGGCCCGGTCAAGGGCTATCGCGCCACACGTTCATCCAGTGCAACCAAAACCGACACCGCGATCCGCGATATCCCGCAGGCGATCAGCGTTGTGCCCGCCAGCGTGCTCAAGGATCTGGGCAGCACCAGTGTCGAGCGCGCGCTGGATTTCGCCGGTGGCGTATCCAAGCAAAACAACTTCGGCGGCCTGACGCTGTACGAATACAGCGTGCGCGGCTTCACCACTTCGGAGTTCTACAAGGATGGCTTCAGCGCCAATCGCGGCTATCCGAGCACACCGGATGCGGCCAACATCGAGCGCATTGAAGTGCTCAAAGGCCCCGCCGCCAGTCTGTATGGCCGAGGTGATCCCGGCGGCACGGTAAACATCGTCACCAAGAAACCGCAGTCCGAAGCCTTCACTACCCTGCAAACCAGCGCCGGCAGTTGGGATCGTTATCGCACCGCACTGGACGTCAACACGCCGCTGGATGATCAGGGCGATGTGCTCTCGCGGATCAACCTTGCGGTCGAAGACAACAACAGTTTTCGCGATCATGTCGACAGCCAGCGCGTATTCGTCGCGCCTTCGATCAGTTGGCAATTGAACCCGGACACGTCGCTGTTGGTGGAAAGCGAAATCGTCCGTCACAGCTCCACCTTCGATCGCGGCATCGTCGCACCGAACAACAAGTGGAGCGGCGTGTCGCGCTCGACCTTCCTCGGCGAACCCAACGACGGCAACATCGACAACCACAACAATCTGCTGCAGGCGACGCTCGAACATCACCTCAACGACAGCTGGAAACTGCGTCTGGCAAGTCACTACAAGGAAGGCAAACTTTGGGGCTACGCCTCCGAGAATCGTCCATTGAACGCCGACGGTCACACCGTCAACCGCCGCTATCGCGAGCGCGATACCAACTGGCATGACAGCATTACCCAACTGGAACTGCGCGGCCTGTTCGACCTCGGCCCGTGGCAGCACGAACTGCTGATCGGCACCGAGTATGAAAACTTCCGCAAGAACGAGCGCGTCACCACGATTGCCGGCGGCCCTTACGCCATCGACATCTATAAGCCGGTCTACGGCCAGCCAAAACCCAACGGCGCACGCTCGGGCAGCGACTTTTTCGAACACGTCGAAAGTCATGCACTGAACCTGCAGGATCAGATCGTCTTCACCGACAAACTGCGCGGGATGATCGGTGCGCGCTTCGAGCACTTCGATCAGCACATTGACGACCACAGCCGCAACGCCACCAGCAACCAACGTCACGATGCCCTCATCCAACGCGTCGGCCTGCTCTATCAACTGACGCCGGATACCGGCCTCTTCGCCAATGCCTCGACCTCGTTCAAACCAAACAATGGCCTCGACGCCTCCGGCAAATCCTTCGACCCGGAAGAAGGCGTCGGCTACGAAGTCGGGATCAAGAACGAGCTATTCGACGAGCGCCTGAGCAGCACCCTCGCCTTCTTCCACATCGACAAGGAAAACGTCCTCGCCCTCGACCCGGCCAGCGACACCAGCCGGGCGATGGGCAAGGCGCGCAGTCGCGGTTTCGATCTGCAAGTCACCGGACAAGTGACTGACGCAGTGCGGCTGATCGGCGCCTTCGCTTACATCAATGCCGAGGTGACCCAGGGCGACGCAGTGATTCCCACCGGCAGTCGCATCCTCGGCGTGGCCAAACGCAGCGGTAGCCTGCTCGGGGTTTATGAGTTTCAGGATGGCCATTTACGCGGCTCGGATGTCGGCGCTGCGTTCACCTATGTCGGTGACCGCTCGGGAGAGTCCGGCAGCGACTTTGAATTGCCGGCCTACCAGACCGTCGACCTGCTCGCGCATTACAAGGCCAGCGACAACGTCACCGTCGGCCTGAACCTGAACAACCTCTTCGACGAAAAGTATTACGAGCGCTCCTACAGCAACTACTGGGTCAACCCCGGCGAACCGCGCAATTTCACCGTCAGCCTGACTCTCAACCTGTAAAAGGACGTCACCATGCAATACGGCAAATCCCTTGTACTCATCGCCGCGCTGTTCGCCGGTCAGGTCTCGGCCCATGGCCTGTGGACTGAGCAACGGCGCGGCAATATCGAAGTGGTCTACGGTCATGGCGCTGAGGACAATGCGTTCAAGGCGCAGAAAATCAGCGGCGCGTGGGCTTATGACGCGGGCGGCAAGATGATTCCGGTCAGCATCGAGCGTCTGGCGGATCATGCACGTTTGAAGCCGCTGAAGTCGCCTGCGGTGATGGCCGTGGCGCTGAACAACGGCATGTGGTCGCAAACGGCTGACAAGAAGTGGATCAACCAAGGTCGCAGCAAAGTCCCTGGCGCCATTGAGGCCACCGAGACATTCAAATACAGCCTGGCGATTTATCAGCCGGGGGCGAAGTTGCCCAAGCTCGATCAGATCAAGTTGCTGATTCTGCCGGAGGTTGATCCGCTGACGGTTGGGCCGGGCAAGTCATTGCCAGTTCGGGTGTTGCTCGATGGTAAACCGGCGGCTGGGGTGAAATTGATTGGCGACTATCGCAGTGCGCCGAACACGTTGAGCACCGAGACTGACAAGGAGGGTCGGGCGCAGGTATTGGTGAGGAATGAAGGGTTGAATGTGATTGCGGCGCAGATAGAAGTGCCGGTGAAAGGCAGCGCAGATGTGGATAGTCGCGGCTTGTTCACCTCACTGACGTTCCTTGGCGAGCCGCATCACGAATAAGTGGTGTCTCGAGATATTTGTTGAATCCGAAAATTACCCCCTCACCCCAACCCTCTCCCCCAGGGGGGCGAGGGGGAAAGGGGGCAGATTTGTTTGCTCTTCAAACCAGAGTTCGACTCGATATCTCAAGTCGGTGTATCTCTAAAGTGCGCCTCGGTCAGTCCCCTCTCCCTCTGGGAGAGGGTTAGGGTGAGGGGCTCTTGCTTTTAGAGGTCGCCAAGTCCATCGATAAGCGCCTGATTCTGCTCCGGCGTACCAATCGAAATCCGCAAAAATTGCGCAATCCGCTCCTGCTTGAAGTGCCGCACAATCACACCCTGCTCGCGCAGTTTGGCCGCCAGCCCCGCCGCGTCATGCTGCGGATGCCGGGCGAAGATGAAGTTCGCCGCCGATGGCAACACTTCAAAACCCTTGGCCTGCAACTGCGCGATCACCCACTCACGGCTCTCGATCACCAGTCGGCAGGTCTTGTCGAAATGCTCGCGATCTTCAAACGCCGCTGCCGCCCCGACAATCGCCAGACGATCCAGCGGATAAGAGTTGAAGCTATTCTTGATCCGCTCCAGCGCCTCGATCAGATCCGGATGTCCGACTGCGAAACCCACGCGCAAACCAGCCAGCGAACGCGACTTGGACAGGGTTTGCGTCACCAGCAGGTTCGGATAACGGTCCACCAGACTGATTGCGGTTTCGCCGCCGAAGTCGATATAGGCCTCGTCTACGACCACCACCGAATCCGGGCTGGCCTTGAGGATTTGCTCGACCGCCTCCAGCGCCAGCAGGCAACCGGTTGGCGCATTCGGATTCGGGAAAATAATCCCGCCGTTCGGCTTGGCATAGTCTGCCGGGTTGATCTGGAACTGCACGTCCAGCGGCACCGCATCAAACTCGATGCCGTACAGACCGCAGTAAACCGGATAGAAGCTGTAGCTGATGTCCGGAAACAACAGCGGCTTATCGTGTTGCAGCAAGCCGTGGAAAATGTGCGCGAGAACTTCGTCCGAACCGTTGCCGAGGAACACCTGATTGCTCTGCACGCCGTAATACTGGGCGACGGCAGTTTTCAGCAGGTCACTGTTCGGGTCCGGGTACAGACGCAGGTTATCGTTAAGCTCGACCTGCATCGCCGCCAAGGCTTTTGGCGATGGGCCGTAGGGGTTTTCGTTGGTGTTGAGCTTGACCAGTTTGGTCAGCTTCGGCTGTTCGCCCGGCACGTACGGCACCAGATCCTTGACGAACGGGCTCCAGAATTTACTCATCGCTCAGTTCCCCTGCCCTTGTAGAAAGTCTTCGTCTTTGATGCGGTATTCGGCGCTGCGCGCGTGTGCGCTCAGCGATTCGCCACGGGCCAGCACCGATGCAGTCTTGCCCAGCTCGGAAGCGCCGGCTTCGGAGCAGAAGATGATCGACGAACGCTTCTGGAAGTCGTACACGCCCAGCGGCGAAGAGAACCTCGCAGTGCCGGACGTCGGCAGTACGTGGTTCGGGCCTGCGCAGTAGTCGCCCAGCGCTTCGGAGGTGTGACGGCCCATGAAGATCGCACCGGCGTGGCGGATCTGCGGCAGCCAGGCTTGTGGGTCAGCGACCGACAATTCCAAATGTTCCGGAGCGATACGGTTGGCGACTTCGATGGCCTGAGCCATGTCGCGTACGTGAATCAGCGCACCACGGCCATTGATCGAGGTTTCGATGATCGTCGCGCGGTCCATGGTCGGCAGCAGTTTGTCGATGCTCGCGGCGACCTTGTCGAGGAACTCGGCGTCCGGGCTGACCAGAATCGCCTGCGCATCTTCGTCGTGCTCGGCCTGCGAGAACAGGTCCATGGCGATCCAGTCCGGATCGGTCTGGCCGTCGCACACCACAAGGATTTCCGAAGGGCCGGCGATCATGTCGATGCCGACCTGTCCGAATACATGACGCTTGGCGGTGGCGACATAGATGTTGCCCGGGCCAACGACTTTGTCGACTTTCGGTACGCTTTCGGTGCCGTAGGCCAACGCAGCGACGGCTTGCGCACCGCCGATGGTGAACACCCGGTCGACGCCAGCGATGCACGCAGCCGCCAGCACCAGTTCGTTGATTTCACCGCGCGGGGTCGGCACGACCATGACCACTTCGGTCACGCCGGCGACCTTGGCCGGAATCGCATTCATCAACACCGACGACGGGTACGACGCCTTGCCGCCCGGCACATACAGACCGGCGCGATCCAGCGGCGTGACCTTCTGGCCGAGCACGGTGCCGTCAGCCTCGGTGTAGCTCCAGGAATCCTGCTTCTGTTTTTCGTGGTAGCTACGCACACGGGCCGCGGCTTTTTCCAGGGCTTCGCGCTGGGGCACGGTGATGCGGGTCAAAGCCAGTTCCAGACGCTCGCGTGGCAGGATCAGGTCAGCCATCGACGCGACTTCGAGGCCGTCGAACTTCTGGGTGAACTCGACCAGCGCCGCGTCACCGCGCTCGCGCACAGCCTTGATGATGTCCAGCACGCGCTGATTGACCGAGTCGTCAGACACACTTTCCCAGCTCAGCAGATGATCCAGATGATGCGCGAAATCCGGGTCAGCAGCGTTGAGTCGGCGAATTGCAGTCGGTGCGGTCATAGCGAGAGCCTCATAGGAATGGCAAAAAACTCAGGCGCCCGAAACTATCATTCGATCCGCTTAGGCACCTGAGAATTCTGGCTATGAGGCGGATAGACGGCGCGACCTGGGGCCGCGCAGGTAAATCAGCCGCGGTGTCGCGATTCCACTGCGTTGCGCAGGGTATCGATCAACGCCTGGATTCGGGCGTGTTGCATTTTCATCGAAGCTTTATTGACGACCAGGCGCGAGCTGATCGTGGCGATCAGTTCCTGAGGTTCCAGGCCGTTGGCGCGCAGGGTGTTACCGGTGTCGACAACGTCGATGATCTTGTCGGCCAGACCGATCAGCGGTGCCAGCTCCATCGAGCCGTACAGCTTGATGATGTCGACCTGACGGCCCTGCTCGGCGTAATAACGCTTGGCAACGTTGACGAACTTGGTCGCCACGCGCAGACGGCCCTTGGGCTCAGGCGCGCCGATCTTGCCGGCGGTCATCAGCTTGCACTGGGCGATTTGCAGGTCCAGTGGCTCGTACAGGCCCTGACCGGTGTATTCCATCAACACGTCTTTACCGGCAACGCCGAGGTCAGCCGCGCCATGCTCAACGTAAGTCGGCACATCGGTGGCACGCACGATCAGCAGACGAACGTCGTCCTGCGTCGTGGGAATGATCAGCTTGCGGCTCTTGTCCGGATTCTCGGTCGGCACGATGCCCGCTTCGGCGAGAAGCGGCAGGGTGTCGTCAAGGATGCGGCCCTTGGACAGTGCGATGGTCAACATGGGAAACGTCAGTCCTTATCAAGGTACTCATGTCCGGTCGCAATCGGCGCCGGACACACATCGAGCCGGAAACCGGCTCGACTCTTAAAATCAGTGGACACGTCCCTGTGTCCCAATGCAGCTATCAGCCCGGAACGCGACGGATCTTGGCGCCCAGCATCTGCAGTTTTTCTTCGATGCACTCGTAACCACGGTCGATGTGGTAGATGCGGTCGATCAGCGTGTCGCCTTCGGCAACCAGCGCCGAGATCACCAGACTGGCCGAAGCACGCAGGTCGGTGGCCATCACTGGCGCGCCTTTGAGGACTTCAGTACCGGTAACGATGGCAGTGTTGCCTTCGACCTGGATCTTGGCGCCCATGCGGTGCAGTTCGTACACGTGCATGAAACGGTTTTCGAAGATCGTCTCGATCACCGCACCAGTGCCTTCGGCAATGGCGTTGAGCGAGATGAACTGCGCTTGCATGTCAGTCGGGAATGCAGGGTACGGCGCGGTGCGCACGTTGACTGCTTTCGGACGCTTGCCATGCATGTTCAGCTCGATCCAGTCTTCACCACAGGTGATTTCTGCGCCGGCTTCACGGAGTTTTTCCAGAACGGCTTCGAGGATGGTCGGATCGGTGTCCTTGACCTTGACGCGACCACCGGTCACGGCAGCAGCAACCAGGTAGGTGCCGGTCTCGATACGGTCAGGCATGACTTTATAGAAAGCCGAACCCAGACGCTCGACGCCATCAATGGTGATGGTGTCGGTGCCAGCACCGGAAACCTTGGCACCCATGGCGTTGAGGAAGTTCGCCAGGTCAACCACTTCAGGTTCGCGAGCGGCGTTCTGCAACACGCTGCGGCCCTTGGCCAGAGCAGCGGCCATCATGATGTTCTCGGTACCGGTCACGCTGACGGTATCGAAGAAGAAGTGCGCACCGCGCAGGCCGCCTTCCGGCGCCTTGGCCTTGATGTAGCCGCCTTCGACGTCGATCACCGCGCCCATGGCTTCGAGGCCACGGATGTGCAGGTCGACCGGACGCGAACCAATGGCGCAACCGCCAGGCAGTGCGACTTCGGCCTCACCGAAACGGGCAACCATCGGGCCCAGTACCAGGATCGACGCACGCATGGTTTTCACCAGTTCGTACGGGGCGATCAGGGTCTTGATGGTGCGCGGGTCGATTTCGACGCTGAGTTTCTCGTCGATCACCGGCTCAATGCCCATGCGACCGAACAGCTCGATCATGGTGGTGATGTCGTGCAGGTGCGGCAGGTTGCCAACGGTCACCGGGCCATCGCACAGCAGGGTGGCAGCCAGGATCGGCAGGGCGGAGTTTTTTGCGCCGGAAATGCGGATCTCGCCATCAAGACGAGCGCCACCGGTAATAATCAATTTATCCATAAGAATCTCGACGCCCTTAGGCTCAGGTGCGCTCGGCCCAGGCCGCGCGGCTGAAAAATTTCATAGTGACCGCATGGATGCTGCCATCGGTGATCCATGGGTTCAAATGGGCATAGACCTGCTGCTGACGCTTCACCGGGCTCAACGCCGCCAGTTCATCGCTAATCACGTTCAGCTGGAAATTGCAGCCTTCGCCCTCAACTTCTACCAACGTTCCGGGCAGCTTTCCTTCAAGGAAGCTCTTCACTTCTACGGCCTGCATGCTCAACCTCAATCGGCGCCCTGTGCGCACGGGTCGGACATCATACAAAAAAGCCCCGCGCCTGCGAACCCCGCATGGCAGGACTCTGACGGGGGGCTTCTTTATAGATGCGGGTTCAGGGGTGCGCCAACAGTTCGGTCAGTTCACTGACCTGAGCAATTTCGCGCATGTCTTCGGGCATCGCACGGATGCTCACAGCCTTGCCGGCCGCGCTGGCATCGCGCATGAAGCACAGCAGCAACGACAAACCGACGCTGCTGGACTTCTTCACCGCCGAGCAATCGATCACCAGCGAAGCAGCCTTGCTGGACTTGATCAGCGTCTGGCCTTGCTTGCGCAGGTCAGCGCCGGTGCGATAGTCCAGCACTCCGCTGAGCAGAAGCTCGTCGACATCACTCATACGAACTGCGGCCTCATTCATTGCGCGGGGTTCTTTTCGGTGGCTTCCTTGGCCTTGGCCACTTCCCCGGCCCAACCATTGATGGTCTTGTCCAGGTCGTTGCCATTGCGCTGCATCGCGTCGGCGAACTGATCACGGAACAGTTTGCCGATGTTGATGCCATTGATGATCACGTTGCGCAGTTTCCACTCGCCGTTGATCTTCTCCAGCGTGTACTGCACAGGATAGATTGCGCCGCTGCTGCCCTTGACGGTCATGTTGACGCTGGTGCGGTCGCCCGATTCGTCCTTGGCAGGATCAACGGTAATGCCCTGGTTGTTGTACTCGAGCAAGGCATTACCGTAGAACTGGAACAGGCCTTTCTTGAAGTTTTCCTGGAAGGTCTGCATCTGCGCCGGCGTGGCCTTGCGCGAATACTTGACCGTCATGATGCTCTTGGAAATGCCTTCAGCATCCACCACCGGACCGACAATGCTGTTGAGCGCCGCGTAGAAATCAGTCGGATCCTGCTTGTATTTCTCTTTGTTGGCAGCCAGATCGGCCAGCAACCGGGTGGTCGTGTCCTGCACCAGTTCATGCGCGGATTGCCCAGGCGCAGCGTTAGCCATCAGTGGCAATGCCGCGAGCAACACCAACAGGCCACGTCGCAAGGTAGAAATCATTCAAAAGCTCCTCATTTGGCGTCTTTGCTAACGGTATTGAGCAGGAATTTACCGATCAGGTCTTCCAGTACCAGTGACGACTGGGTGTCGTGAATGGTTCCACCATCCTTCAGCGGTTTGTCTTCCCCGCCGACGCTGATACCGATGTACTTCTCGCCCAGCAGACCAGCGGTCAGGATAGACGCTGTGGAGTCAGTCGGCAGGTTGTCGACCTTTTTATCCACTTGCAGGGTGACCCGACCGGTGAAGCTGTCGCGATCCAGATCGATCGCCGTGACCTTGCCGATGGTCACACCGGCCATGGTCACTTTGGCTCTGACCGTCAAACCGGCGATATTGTCGAAATAGGCATACAGTTTATAGGTGTCGGTGGTCGACGTCGGAGACAGACCACTGACCCGCAAAGCAAGCAGCAACAAAGCCAGGATCCCTGCCAGCAGGAACAGGCCGACACCGATTTCCAGGGTGCGGTTTTGCATCAGAAATCTCCAAACATCAAAGCGGTCAGAATAAAGTCCAGGCCGAGCACTGCCAGCGAGGCAAATACCACGGTCTTGGTGGTGGCGCGACTGATGCCCTCGGAAGTGGGCTCACAGTCATAGCCTTGGAATACGGCGATCCAGGTCACGACAAAGGCGAAAACGATACTTTTGATTACGCCATTGAGCACGTCACTGGTGAAATTCACGCTGTTCTGCATGTTCGCCCAATAAGAGCCTTCATACACACCCAGCCAGTCGACGGCCACCCACGAACCGCCCCAAATCCCGACCACGCTGAAAATCATCGCCAGCACTGGCAGGGAAATGAAACCGGCCCACAGGCGCGGGGCAATGATGTACTTGAGCGGATCGACGCCGATCATTTCCAGACTGGAAAGCTGTTCGGTGGATTTCATGTTGCCGATCTCGGCGGTCAGCGCCGAACCGGCACGACCGGCAAACAACAATGCCGTCACCACCGGACCGAGTTCACGCAACAGGGTCAGTGCAACCATCTGCCCCACCGCCTGCTCCGAACCGTAGCTCGACAGAATGCTGAAGCCCTGCAGCGCCAGCACCATGCCGATGAAGATCCCGGAAACGACGATGATCACCAGCGACATGACGCCGACTGAATGCAGCTGCTTGACCAGCAGACTGAAACCTCCGCTGATCCCGCCACGCCCCAGCAAGGCATGAAACAGGAACAGCGTCGCACGACCGAACACCGCGACGGCGTCGATCGCCGCCTCGCCGAACCGGCGCACGCGTTCTATTAATGAAATTCTGCGCATCAGCGCTTCCCCAGAAGATCTGCGCGGTAATCCGTCGCTGGAAAATGGTACGGCACCGGGCCGTCGGGATCGCCGGTCATGAACTGACGGATACGCGGCTCGTCCGAGTTCATCAACTCGTCCGGCGTACCCTGCCCCAGCACCTGACCATCACCGACAACATAGATGTAGTCGGCGATGCTCGCGGTTTCAGCCAGATCGTGTGACACCACGATACTGGTAATCCCCAGCGCATCGTTGAGCAGACGGATCAATCGGACCAGCACGCCCATGGCGATCGGGTCCTGCCCGACGAACGGTTCGTCGTACATGAGGATCTGCGGATCGAGCGCAATCGCCCGCGCCAGTGCGACGCGGCGTTTCATGCCACCGGACAGCTCGTCCGGCATCAGCTCGATGGCACCGCGCAGACCGACCGCCTGCAGTTTGAGCAGGACGATGTCGCGGATCATTTCTTCCGGCAGATCGGTATGAACACGCAGGGGGAAAGCCACGTTCTCGAATACATCGAGATCGGTGAACAGCGCGCCGCTTTGAAACAGCACACCCATGTGCTTTCGCGCATCGAACAGATCGCTGCGCGAAAGCGCAGGCAGGTTCTGGCCGTTGACCCAGACTTCGCCGCTGGCAGGGCGCAATTGTGCGCCCATCAATCGCAGCAGCGTGGTCTTGCCACACCCGGAAGGCCCCATGATGCCGGTGACCTTGCCGCGCGGGATGCGAATATCGACGTTATTGAAAATGCTGCGCGCACCGCGCTTGAAGGAAACTCCCTTCAGCTCGACCGCGTAGGCGTTATCGGCACTCATCTAAACTCCTTGCGATGCAGCCTCTCACTCGGACGCCTGTCTTTACTTAAAAAGTACGTACATCCCGGGCAGGCCGAACTGGCGGCGAACTATATCACTGCAAAGGCTACGCGCCCAAGGCTTGTACCTGCCTGAGTTCGGCGATATGACAGGTGCGCAGGCTCTTTTGCCGGGTTTTGGTAACCAGGAATGACAAAGCACGACGAACTAGCGTGAGGCTTTGCAACATAACCGCTATAATCGCCGCCTTTTCATCGGGCTAAACGATTTCTGACATGAGCCAATCCAGCGATCTGATTCAATCGGCACAACGCACCATCCAACTCGAAGTGGAAGCCGTACAAGGCTTATTGCCCCATATCGACGCCGATTTCGTACGCGCTTGCGAGACAATCCTGAACAGCAAGGGCCGTGTAGTCGTGGTCGGCATGGGCAAATCAGGACACATCGGCAACAAGATTGCCGCCACGCTGGCCAGCACCGGCACTCCGGCCTTTTTTGTTCACCCGGCCGAAGCCAGTCATGGCGACATGGGCATGATCACTCGCGACGATGTAATCCTGGCCCTGTCGAACTCCGGCTCGACCAACGAAATCGTCACGCTGCTGCCGCTGATCAAGCGCCTGGGCATCCAGCTGATCAGCGTCACCGGCAACCCGCAATCGCCGCTGTCCAAAGCTGCCGAAGTCAATCTCAACGTGCACGTCGAGCACGAGGCCTGCCCGTTGAACCTGGCGCCGACCTCTTCGACGACTGCGGCCCTGGTCATGGGCGACGCCCTCGCCGTCGCGCTGCTTGAGGCCCGCGGCTTCACCGCCGAAGACTTCGCCTTCTCCCATCCTGGCGGTGCCCTCGGCCGTCGCTTGTTGCTGAAAGTGGAAAACGTCATGCATTGCGGTCAGGCGTTGCCGCAAGTACAACGCGGCACACTGCTCAAAGACGCGCTGATGGAAATGACCCGCAAGGGCCTGGGCATGACCGTCATCCTTGAAACTGACGGTAAACTGGCCGGGATCTTCACTGACGGCGATTTGCGCCGCACACTGGATCGCAGCATCGACATTCGCACCGCCACTATCGACCAGGTGATGACGGCTCACGGCAAGACTGCCCGCCCGGAAATGCTGGCCGCCGAAGCCCTGAAAATCATGGAAGATAACCGAATCAACGCTTTGGTAGTCGTAGACGAGGAAGATCGCCCGGTCGGCGCCTTCAACCTCTCCGATCTGCTGCGCGCAGGAGTCATGTAATGAGCAACGATCTGCTGCAACGCGGCAAAGCGATCAAACTGGCGGTTTTCGACGTCGATGGCGTCCTTACCGACGGGCGTCTGTACTTTCTTGAAGACGGTAGCGAATTCAAGACCTTCAACACCCTCGACGGTCAGGGCATCAAGATGCTGATGAACGCAGGCGTGCAGACCGCCATCATCAGCGGCCGCAAAACGCCGGTGGTCGAGCGTCGAGCGAAAAACCTCGGCATCCCGCACCTGTTTCAGGGGCGCGAAGACAAATTGGTCGTTCTTGACGGCCTGCTGGAGCAACTGGGCCTAAGCTATGAACAGGTCGCCTACCTCGGTGACGACCTGCCTGACTTGCCGGTGATTCGCCGTGTAGGCTTGGGCATGGCCGTGGCCAACGCGGCCGACTTCGTCCGCGAACACGCCCATGGCGTTACCCGAGCCCGCGGTGGTGAAGGTGCCGCCCGCGAATTCTGCGAACTGATCCTGCGCGCCCAAGGCCACCTCGATGCGGCCAACGCCGCGTACCTGTGAGCCAAGCCATGTTCAGCAAAAAATTTCGTAACTTCCTGCTGTTCGGCTGCATCGCTGCGATTTTCGCAGCGGTCGGCTACTGGAATATCAGCCCGGAACGCTTTCTCGACAAACCACCGGTCACCTCGGTGGAAACGCCTATCGACTGGTATGCAACCAACACGCATACCCTGCAATACCTGCCGGATGGCAAGGTGCAGTATGAAATGACGTCCGAAAAAGCCGAACACGTGAAGGCAACCGACGTCACGCTCGTGACCAAACCCGACCTGAACATGTATCGCGGAACGGAATTTCCGTGGCACGTGACCAGTGAGCGCGGCGAAGTGAACTCAGGCGGCACCGAAGTCGAACTGATCGATTCGGTACGCGTTGCGCGCACCGATGAAAAGAAGCGTGACATCCTGATCACGTCCACTCGCATGACCGTGTTCCCGCAGCAGGAATATGCGCAGACCGAGCAACCCGTTAGAATCGACGGCGCTGGCGGTGTATCGACTGGCGTTGGAATGAAAGCGTACCTGAAGGAAAGCAGGATACACCTGCTATCGAACGTAAGAGGACAGTATGAGGCTCGTTAAAACCCTCCCTATTTTGCTCAGTCTGGGCGCAGCACTGGGAAGCGTGAGCGCCTGGGCTCTGCCGAACGATCAGCAGCAACCTATCCGCATTCAGGCCGACGACGCCCAACTGGATGACAAGAACGGCATCGCCACCTACAAGGGCGACGTGATCATCACCCAAGGCTCGATGAAGGTGACCGGTAATACCGTGACCATCACCCGCACCCCGGCCGGCGATATCGACGTGGTGACTTCGGTGGGCAACCTTGCCTACTTCGAACAACTGCAGACCGCTGGCGACACCAAGCCGGTTCAGGGCTGGGGCGTGACGATCCAGTACCACGCCGCGCAGAATCGCGTTGTGCTGATCGACAAGGCCAAGGTTGTCGACAAGGACAACAACACGACGCAAGGCGAGAAAATCGTCTATGACACCGTGAAGAAACTGGCCAGCGCCGGTCGCGCTACCGGCAGCAAGGTTACCGAGGCGCGTCCGCGCATCGATATGGTGATCCAGCCGAAGAAGAAAACCGACGAGAAAACCCAGTAATGGCAACTCTGAAAGCTCAGCACCTGGCCAAGGCCTATAAAAGCCGCCAGGTCGTGCGTGACGTCAGCCTGTCGATCGACAGCGGCCAGATCGTCGGCCTGCTCGGCCCGAACGGTGCCGGCAAGACCACCTGCTTCTACATGATCGTCGGCTTGGTACAGGCCGATCAGGGCCGCGTACTGATCGATGATCTGGACGTCAGCCACCAGCCAATGCACGGCCGTGCAAAGGCTGGCATCGGCTATCTGCCGCAAGAAGCGTCGATCTTCCGCAAACTGTCGGTGGCCGACAACATCATGGCCATCCTCGAGACCCGTCAGGAGCTCGACAAGGCCGGTCGCCGCAAAGAGCTGGAAAGCCTGCTGCAGGAATTCCACATCAGCCACATCCGCGACAACCTCGGCATGAGCCTGTCCGGCGGTGAACGCCGCCGGGTGGAAATCGCTCGCGCGCTGGCAACGGCACCGAAATTCATCCTGCTCGACGAACCGTTCGCCGGTGTCGACCCGATTTCGGTCGGCGATATCAAGCAGATCATCCACCACCTCAAGGCCAAAGGCATCGGTGTGCTGATCACCGACCACAACGTTCGTGAGACGCTGGATATCTGCGAAACCGCTTACATCGTCAACGATGGTCAGTTGATTGCCGAGGGCGATGCAGAAACCATCCTGGCCAACGATCTGGTCAAGGAAGTGTATCTGGGCCACGAGTTCCGCCTGTAAGCGCAACAGTGCCCGGTGCGCCGCCCGGGCGCTGTATCGATTCAAGCAGGATTTAATACGCTTTAATTGTTACAGCGCTCTAGGCAAACACTTCAGTTTCAGGCATATAATTTGCTTAAGTTTGGCGCTCCGGCGCCCTGTAGTGGATGGCGCATAGCGCCGGCGAATAAGGTGTTAAGCCCCTGCCATGAAACCATCGCTAGTCTTGAGAATGGGCCAGCAGCTGACGATGACACCGCAGCTGCAACAGGCCATCCGCCTGCTCCAATTGTCGACCCTGGATCTGCAACAGGAAATCCAGGAGGCGCTGGAATCCAATCCGATGCTCGAACGCCAGGAAGAAGGCGACGACTTCGACAATTCCGACCCCATGGCCGACAACGCCGAACAGAAGCCCACCGAAATCCAGGAACCCTCCTATCAGGAAACCGCGCCGACGGTGGACAACCTCGAGGACGGCGAATGGAACGAGCGCATCCCCAACGAGCTTCCGGTCGACACGGCCTGGGAAGACGTCTACCAGACCAGCGCCAGCAGCCTGCCCAGCAGCGACGATGACGAGTGGGATTTCACCACGCGCACGTCCGCCGGCGAGAGCCTGCAAAGCCACCTGCTGTGGCAACTGAACCTTGCACCGATGTCCGACACCGACCGCCTGATCGCCGTGACCCTGATCGATTGCATCAACAATCAGGGTTACCTGGACGAAACACTCGAAGAGATCCTTGAGGCGTTCGACCCGGAACTGGACATCGAACTGGACGAAATCGAAGCCGTCCTGCACCGCATCCAGCAGTTTGAACCGGCCGGCATCGGCGCGCGCAACCTCGGCGAATGCCTGCTGCTGCAATTGCGCCAGTTGTCGGCCAAGACACCTTGGCTGGCTGAAGCGAAACGTCTGGTCAGCGATTACATCGACCTGCTCGGCAGCCGCGACTACAGCCAGTTGATGCGGCGCATGAAGCTCAAGGAAGACGAACTGCGTCAGGTCATCGAGCTGGTGCAAAGCCTCAATCCGCGCCCGGGTTCGCAGATCGAGTCAACCGAAGCCGAATACGTCGTGCCCGACGTGATCGTGCGCAAGGACAACGAACGCTGGCTGGTCGAATTGAACCAGGAATCGGTACCACGGCTGCGCGTCAACGCCCAGTACGCCGGTTTCGTCCGTCGCGCCGACACCAGTGCCGACAACACCTTCATGCGCAACCAGTTGCAGGAAGCCCGCTGGTTCATCAAGAGCCTGCAGAGCCGCAACGAAACCTTGATGAAAGTTGCCACCCAGATCGTCGAGCATCAGCGCGGTTTTCTGGAGTACGGCGACGAAGCGATGAAGCCATTGGTCCTGCATGACATCGCCGAAGCGGTCGGCATGCACGAATCGACGATATCACGGGTGACCACGCAGAAATTCATGCATACCCCGCGCGGTATTTATGAGCTGAAATACTTTTTCTCCAGCCACGTCAGCACCTCCGAAGGCGGCGAATGCTCGTCCACGGCGATCCGCGCGATCATCAAAAAACTGGTTGCTGCGGAAAATCAGAAAAAGCCGTTGAGTGACAGCAAGATCGCTGGTTTACTGGAGGCACAAGGCATTCAGGTGGCTCGCCGCACCGTCGCCAAGTACCGCGAATCCCTCGGGATCGCGCCTTCGAGCGAACGCAAGCGGTTGATGTAAGCCACGTTACAGCGTTCCAGTGGCAGGCTATCCAGCCTGCCGCTTTATGCACTGGCAACGAAGGAGAAGCTGTATGCAAGTCAACATCAGTGGACACCAACTGGAAGTGACCGAACCTCTGCGCGACTACATCAATGAGAAACTTCAACGATTGGAGCGCCATTTCGACAAGATCACCAACGTGCAAGTCACGATGTGCGTCGAAAAGCTTAAGCAGAAAATCGAAGCCACCTTGCATATTCCCGGCAGCGAAGTGGTCGCCAACGCAGAAGATACTGATATGTATGCTGCGATCGACTCACTGACCGACAAGCTGGATCGCCAACTCAAAAAGCATAAGGAAAAGACCCAAAGCCTCCTCCAGGGCGCGACAGGTCGATAACCCCCCATTCCATGATCCGACTTGAAAGTATCCTGACCCCCGGCCGTTCCCTTGTGAACGTGCCGGGCGGCAGTAAAAAGAAAGCCCTCGAACAAATTGCCAACCTGATCGCCCGCGAAGTGCCGGATCTGGCCATGCAGGATGTCTTCGAGGCGTTGATTGCCCGTGAAAAACTCGGTTCCACCGGTTTTGGTAACGGCATCGCCATCCCCCATTGCCGCCTCAAGGGTTGCCAAGCGCCGATCAGCGCGCTGATGCACCTTGACGCTCCGATCGATTTCGACGCCATTGACGGCGCTCCGGTTGACCTGCTGTTTGTTTTGCTGGTCCCGGAAGCCGCCACCGATGCGCATCTGGAGTTGCTACGTCAGATCGCCAGCATGCTGGATCGTAAGGAAGTGCGCGAAAAGCTGCGTAGCGCACCGAGTAGCGAAGCCTTGTATCAGGTCGTCCTGAGCGAGCAGAACGGGCATTAATCATGCGTTTGATCATCGTCAGCGGCCGTTCCGGCTCGGGTAAAAGTACGGCTCTGGATGTCCTTGAGGACAACGGCTATTACTGCATCGACAACCTGCCCGCAGGCTTGCTGCCGGAACTCGCCGAACGCGCGCTGATTCACACTGAGCTGGCGCAACCGCTGGTGGCCGTATCGATCGATGCGCGCAACCTGCCGAGTCATCTGACGCGCTTTCCCGAGTTGCTTGAAGATGTCCGGGCCAAGCACATCCAGTGCGATGTCCTGTATCTGGACGCCGACGAAGAAACCTTGCTCAAGCGTTTCTCCGAAACCCGCCGTCGCCACCCGCTGAGCAACGCCAATCGCTCGCTGGCCGAAGCGATCCAGGATGAAACCGCCCTGCTCGGCCCGATCGCCGACCTCGCCGACCTGAAGATCAACACCACCAATCTGAACCTGTATCAGCTGCGCGACTCCATAAAGCTGCGCCTGCTGAATCAGCCAGAGCCGGGCACCGCGTTTCTGGTCGAGTCATTCGGCTTCAAGCGCGGCATGCCGGTGGATGCAGATCTGGTGTTCGACGTGCGCTGCCTGCCCAATCCGTACTGGAAGCCGGAACTGCGTGCGCAATCCGGTCTTGATGCGCCAGTGGCCGAGTACCTGGCCGCACAGCCGGAGGTCGAAGAAATGTTTCAGGACATCTTCACCTACCTGCACAAATGGCTACCGCGCTTCGCTGCGAGCAACCGTGCCTACGTCACCATTGCCATTGGCTGCACCGGCGGACATCACCGCTCCGTCTACCTGACCGAACGCCTGGGTCAGGCCCTGCAGAAAACCCTGAAGAACGTCCAGGTTCGCCACCGCGACCTCACTTAAAGGATTCACACCGCGATGCCTGCTCTGGAAATCGAAATCATCAACAAGCTGGGCCTGCATGCCCGCGCATCGGCCAAGTTCGTTGGCGTGGCCGGGCAGTTTCCGGATTGCTCGATCAGAGTCGGTCGCACGCCAGAGACCACGGTTGACGGTAAAAGCATCATGGCAATGATGATGCTGGCAGCTGGCAAGGGCACCAGGATCTATCTGAGTACTGAAGGGCATCAGGAACAGGAAGCGCTGGATGCGCTGGTGGCGCTGATCAACAACTATTTCGACGAAGGTGGCTGACAGCCAAAATCAAAAGATCGCAGCCTGCGGCAGCTCCTGCATTGGAATGCGTTCCCTGTAGGAACTGCCGAAGGCTGCGATCTTTTGATCTGCTTCAGCCCAACGCCGTATCCATCACCATCATCAGACAAAACCCGATCAACAGGCCAAGGCTGGCCAGTTTGTCATGACCATGGCGTCGTGATTCCGGGATGACCTCGTGGGTCACCACCAGCAACATTGCCCCCGCCGCCAGTGCCAGACCTAATGGCAGCAGCACCTGCGCCAGACCGACCAGCCACGCACACAGCAACGCAAACACCGGTTCGACCAGACCTGACGCCGCGCCGATCAGGAACGCCTTGACCCGCGACATTCCTGCCCCGGCCAATACCAGCGCAATCACCAGACCTTCCGGCACATCCTGCAAAGCAATGCCCATGGCCAGGCTGTCCGCATCCGGCATGCCGCCGCCGGCAGAGACGCCAACGGCCATGCCTTCCGGGATGTTATGGGCAATGATGGCGCACACGAACAGCCAGATCCGCGGCGGAATAACCGGATGCTCGACAGTGCCGACGAGCATTTCCGGGGACGCGCCGGAAACCTGGCGATCGACCAGATACAAGCCAAACGCACCGAGCATGATGCCGAAGCAGATCAGGCCACTGGCGCCCCACGGAGTCAGGCCGAGGCTTTCAGCGGCGGCAATGCCCGGCACGATCAACGAAAACGCCGTCGCCGCCAACATCACCCCGGCACCAAAACCCAGCAAAGTATCGCTGAGTGCCTGCGGCATGCGCCGAATCACGAGCACCGGCACCGCGCCAAGCGCCGTGCCGAGGGCGCAGATCGCGCCGCCCTGCAACGCCCGCGACAGCCTCGGCTCGAGATCCAGCCATTCCAGCCCGTGGGCGACCAGCAAGGTCATGCCCGCCAACAGCAACAGCGATCCCACTGCGTAACGAAACATACGCCCACTTCCGATCGCCAGTGTCTCAGTGCCCATAGTCAGCCTTGGATTGTTTTTATAGAAGACTTAAACCAGTGCGGCCTGATAGCGCGCAGCCACTTCAGGCCAATTGATCACGTTGTAGAACGCATTGATGTATTCCGGACGACGGTTCTGATAACGCAGGTAATAGGCGTGCTCCCAGACGTCGAGACCGAGAATCGGCGTGTTGCCATTCATCAAAGGGCTATCCTGGTTGCCGCTGCTTTCCACGATCAGTTTTTTCTCCGGGGTCACGCTGAGCCAGGCCCAGCCGCTACCAAATCGAGTCAGTGCGGCTTTGGTGAAGGATTCCTTGAAGCTGTCGAGGCCGCCCAGATGTTCATCGATGGCCTTGGCCAGCGCGCCATCCGGCTTGCCGCCACCGTTGGGCACCATCACTTCCCAGAACAGCGAATGGTTGGCGTGACCGCCGCCCTGATTGATCACTGCCGCACGGAGTTTTTCCGGCAGATCCTTAACGCTGGCGACCAGTTTTTCTACCGGCCACTCAGCGTATTCAGTGCCTTCTACAGCGGCGTTGAGATTGTTGATGTAGGTCTGGTGGTGCTTGGTGTAGTGAATCTCCATGGTCTGCGCATCGATATGCGGTTCGAGGGCGTCGTAGGCGTAAGGCAAGGCAGGCAAGGTAAAAGCCATTTCAATGGACTCCATGGTGATGTGGGGCAGGCGCACGGCGCGCATTGCCGGTATCCGGGTGCAGCAGGCGCTGGGTGCGCGGGTATTCGCCGTGTTCGCTGATGAAATTCAGCAGCTCGACGTAGGTCTTGCTGCTCTGGCGCAGCGCCGCTTCCCGCAACGCCAGGCGCTGACGTTCGTCCTGCATGGTCTGCAACAGTCGTTGATGGATCGCGCAGAGGTATTCGGCGCTCTCCTCCGGCTGGTTCAGGCGCAAGTGCAGATCCGCCAGGTTGTGGTGAGAAATGACGCAGGCCGCCACTGCTTCGTCGGCATCCGCCCAGCGTTCGAACAACACTTGCGCCAAGGCCAGGGCTTGCAGGTAAGCCTCACGGGCGTCGATCAATTCGCCGAGCATGAAGCAGCGATTGGCCCGTTCGATCGTGCGTTTCCAGTGCTCCATGGTGAGCCTCCAAAGCGGTTGCAGGTTTTACACGCCGCCGGCGGTGAGTTTCTCGGGATTGAGCAACTCTTCCAGCTGGCTGCGCGACAGGTCGGTATGTTCGAGGGCGACGTCGATCACCGCGCGACCTTCCTTGTAGGCCTGCTTGGCGATCTCAGCGGCTTTCTGGTAACCGATAATCGGGTTGAGCGCGGTGACCAGAATCGGGTTGCGCGACAACGCCTCTTTCAAGCGCGACTCGTTGACCTTGAAGCTGGCGATGGCTTTGTCGCCGAGCAGGCGGCTGGAGTTGGCCAGCAGTTCGATGCTGCTCAACAGGTTTTGCGCGATGATCGGCAGCATCACGTTGAGTTCGAAGTTGCCCGACTGGCCGGCAATGGTGATCACCGTGTCATTGCCGATCACTTGCGCGGCAACCATGGCGGTGGCTTCCGGGATCACCGGATTGACCTTGCCCGGCATGATCGACGAGCCCGGTTGCAGGGCTTCGAGTTCGATTTCGCCGAGGCCGGCGAGCGGGCCGGAGTTCATCCAGCGCAGGTCGTTGGCGATTTTCATCAGCGACACGGCGATAGCTTTTAGCTGACCGGAGACGGCGACGGCGGTGTCTTGCGAACCGATCAGCGCGAACAGATCCTTGCCCGGGGTGAACTGCACGTCGGTCAACTGGCTCAACTGACGGCTGAAACGCGCGGCGAACTCAGGATGTGCGTTGATCCCGGTGCCCACCGCCGTGCCGCCCTGCGCCAGCGATTGCAGACTCGGCAGCAAATCCTGCAGGTGGCCGATGTTGGCCTTGAGCTGTTGCGCCCAGCCATTGAGTACCTGGCTCATGCGCACTGGCATCGCGTCCATCAAATGCGTGCGGCCGGTTTTGACGTGGTGATGTACCTGCTCGGCTTTGTGCTCGATCACTTGCACCAGGTGCAGCAGCGCCGGCAGCAATTGTTCGTGCAGGGCCAGCGCGGCGCTGACGTGGATGGTGGTCGGGATGATGTCGTTACTGCTCTGGCCGCAGTTGACGTGATCATTGGCGTTGACCGGCTCGCCGAGCAAACGGCTAGCCAGGGTGGCGATCACTTCATTGGCGTTCATGTTGGAACTGGTGCCGGAACCGGTCTGGAAGATATCCACCGGGAAATGCCGCATGAAATCGCCTTCGAGCAAGCCTTGCGCGGCATCGCTGATGGCTTTGCCCTGCGCGGCTGTGATCTGGTTGAGTTCGACGTTGGCGCGGGCTGCAGCGGCTTTGGCGAGGATCAGCGCGCGGATGAATTGCGTCGGCATCGGCTTGCCGCTGATCGGGAAGTTATCCACTGCGCGCTGGGTTTGCGCGCCGTAGAGAGCGTCCACCGGCACCTGCAGTTCGCCCATGCTGTCGCGCTCAATACGTGTCTGAGGGTCTGCCATCAGTTATTTCCTATGTCGCGTTGTGTATGAAAGCGGGCCAGGCAAGGCGCAGTCCGCTGGTAATGGTTTTTCCCTTGCCAAGGACTGCAACGCAGTCTGGCCCGCTTTCAGACACAACCCGGAGGGCCGCGCCTGCTGTTGCGCAGGGCTGCGTTGCTCGGAGCTTATTTGGAACGACCAAACCTCACTCCTCGCGCCTTGCCCTGCGCAACAGCAGGCGCGGCGCGGCATAGGAAATAACTGATGGCAGACCCTACTCATCGGTAAATCCTTGGACTAATTCAATGAGAGGAATCGAGGGAAGCAGTTCGCAAGTGGCGAGCTGCCAGGTGTAGCGCTGCCAGCGGTTGAGCCGGCATTTGCACAGGGACAGGCGCTCCATTTCACGCAGCGGGCGCCAGGCTTGATCGAGACAGAGGCTGCGCCAGTGCCACGGCAAGGCGATGTCGGTGGCCGTGTCGAGCAGCAAACGGAAGGAAGTTTCAGCGATGGTCCAAGGAGAAGTTGCCGTACAACAGGCCAGATACCGGCCTTCGGCCAGATAGTGTTCGATCAGGCGCGGCTCGTCGGGATCCATCGCGCAACGGATCTGGCGACTCATCCAGCGCCAGCTTTCGAGGTACGGCTGCTCGTGCAAGGCAGAACTCATGATCCGGGCCCATCCGATAATGAGATTTATTATTAGATGATAATGAGAACCAAAACAAGAGTGCCTAGTTACACAGACTCCATTGTGGGAGCGAGCCTGCTCGCGAAGGCGTCCTGTCAGTCACCGCTGCGGTCGGCTGTTAAATCGCTTTCGCGAGCAGGCTCGCTCCCACAGGGTTTTGTGTGGAGCCAATAAAAAAGGCGCGCCACCCGATGGGGTGGCGCGCCTTTTTAGTTTTGACGAATGGGGTTTAGCTACCCGCCACCGTCATCCGTTCGATCAACACCGAACCTGTGCGAATGTTGCTACGCAGTTCCAGGTCATTACCCACGGCAACAATCTGCTTGAACATGTCGCGCATGTTGCCGGCGATGGTCACTTCCTGAACCGCAAACTGGATTTCGCCATTCTCGACCCAGAAACCTGCTGCACCACGCGAATAATCGCCGGTGACCATGTTCAAGCCATGGCCCATCAGTTCGGTGACCAGCAACCCGCGACCCATGCGCTTCAACAGCGCCGCCTGGTCTTCGTCGCCATGGGTGACGAACAGGTTGTGTACGCCACCCGCGTTAGCGGTGCTCGGCATACCCAGTTTGCGTCCGGAGTAAGTGCCGAGGATGTACGACACCAACTCGCCTTTTTCGACGAAAGGTTTGGCATACGTCGCCAGACCATCACCGTCGTACGAAGCACTGCCCATTGCGCGCATCAGGTGCGGACGCTCATCGATGGTCAGCCATTCCGGGAACAGCTTTTGCCCCAGAGTGCCTTCAAGAAACGACGATTTACGATACAGACTGCCGCCAGACACCGCCGAAAGGAAACTGCCAAACAGCCCCCCCGCCAGCTCTGCGGAAAACAGCACCGGCACCTCGCAGGTCGGCACTGGACGCGCGCCGAGACGGCTTGCCGCCCGTTGCGCAGCACGTTGACCGATGCTCACCGGATCGGCCAGCAATTCGCCCTGACGGCTCACGTCATACCAGTAATCACGCTGCATCTGGCCATCAGCTTCGGCGATCATCACGCAACTCAGGCTGTGCCGAGTCGAGGCATATCCACCGATAAAACCGTGGCTGTTGCCGTAAACGCGGCAGCCCTGATGGGTGCTGAGGGTGGTGCCATCGGCGTTCTTGATCCGCGCATCGGTATCGAATGCTGCCGCCTCACAGAGCAGAGCCTTCTCGATAGCTTGCTCCGGAGTGATGTCCCATTCATGGAACAGATCGAAATCCTGCTGCTCGCGGGCCATCAGCGCAGCGTCAGCCAGGCCCGAGGCTTCGTCTTCCGAGGTATGTTTGGCGATGGCCAGCGCCGCAGCAACGGTCTCGCGAATCGCATCCGGGCCGGTTGCCGAGGTGCTGGCCGAGCCTTTGCGCTGACCTACATACAGCGTGATGCCAAAGCCCTGATCGCGGTTGAATTCGACCGTTTCGACTTCGCGCTGACGCACTGAGGTCGACAGACCCTGCTCGAGCGACACGGCTACTTCGCAGGCGCTGGCGCCCTGACGCTTGGCTTCGGCGATGATCTGCTCGACTTGTTCCTGCAGTGCCGGCAATGCCTGCGGGCCGACGCTTTGAACTGCACTCATGCTCATCTCCACTCAAATTCTGCTTTCGGCTAGGGTCATCGAGCGACCGGGCCGGACAAGCGGCCCCCGACTGGTTATCATGGCGGCGTTTCTTTGCGGACTGCCACCATGGTTGATTCTTACGACGACTCCCTCGATACGGGAGAAAAAAGCAAATCTCAGGTCAAACGCGAGCTGCATGCTCTGGTTGACCTTGGCGAGCGCCTGACCACACTCAAGCCTGACTTGATCGCAAAACTGCCGCTGACCGACGCCATGCGCCGGGCTTTGGCCGATGCGCCCAAGCACACCGCGAACATCGCGCGTAAACGGCACTTGCAGTTCATCGGCAAACTGATGCGCGATCAGGACACTGACGCGATTCTGACCTTGCTCGATCAACTTGATGCCTCCACTCGCCAGTACAACGAGCGTTTCCACAATCTCGAACGCTGGCGTGATCGCCTGATCGCGGGCGACGATGCCGTGCTGGAAAAATTCGTCGTCGAGTACCCGGACGCCGATCGCCAGCAATTGCGTTCCCTGATCCGTCAGGCTCAGCACGAGGTTGCGCAAAACAAACCTCCTGCTTCCAGCCGCAAGATCTTCAAGTACATCCGTGAGCTGGACGAGACTCAACGCGGTCTGCGTTGATATTCGCCACCGGGTGGCCGCCCTGCGCGCCACCCGAAGCTCCACCTCTTCTTATGCGCCCGTGCCACCCACGGTGATCGCATCGATCTTCAACGTCGGCTGACCGACGCCTACCGGCACCGATTGCCCATCCTTGCCGCACGTGCCCACACCGCTGTCCAGCGCCAGATCATTACCGACCATCGACACCCGGCTCATCGCCTCGGGGCCGTTGCCGATCAACGTCGCGCCTTTGACCGGCGCAGTGATCTTGCCGTCTTCGATCAGGTACGCCTCGCTGGTGGAGAATACGAACTTGCCGCTGGTGATATCGACCTGACCGCCGCCGAGGTTGGCGCAGTAGATACCTTTCTTCACCGAAGCAATGATTTCCGCCGGATCGCTTTCGCCACCGAGCATGTAGGTGTTGGTCATACGCGGCATCGGCAGATGCGCATAGGACTCACGACGACCGTTACCGGTGCGGGCCACGCCCATCAGGCGCGCGTTGAGCTTGTCCTGCATGTAGCCCTTGAGTACGCCGTTTTCGATCAGCGTGGTGCACTCGGTCGGGGTGCCTTCGTCATCGACGCTGAGCGAACCGCGACGGCCGCTCAAGGTGCCGTCATCGACGATAGTGCAAAGTTTCGAGGCAACCATTTCACCCATGCGACCGCTGTAGGCGGAACTGCCCTTGCGGTTGAAATCGCCTTCCAGACCGTGGCCGACCGCCTCATGCAGCAGCACCCCAGACCAGCCCGAACCCAACACCACCGGCAACGTACCGGCCGGTGCCGGAATCGCTTCCAGATTCACCAACGCCTGGCGCAGCGCCTCACGGGCATAGCCCATGGCGCGGTCTTCGGCGAGGAAATAACGGTAATCGGTTCGCCCGCCGCCGCCATGCCCGCCACGCTCGCGGCGACCATTCTGTTCAACGATGACGCTGACGTTGAAGCGCACCAGTGGCCGCACATCCGCCGCCAGACCGCCGTCGGTCGACGCCACCAGAATCCGCTCCCACACACCCGCCATGCTGACGCTGACCTGCTGGATACGCGGATCGAGTGCGCGGGTAGCCACATCGATACGTTTGAGCAGTTCAACCTTCTCGGCGCGGCTCAGCACTTCCAGCGGGTTGTCCGGCGCGTACAGTTGCGCGACATCCTGCGTGGTGAACGCCTGCACCGTGCCGTTCTGACCCGCACGGGAGATCGAACGCGCGGCACGGGCCGCTGCGCCGAGGGCTTCGAGGGTGATCGCGTTACTGTAGGCGAAACCGGTTTTCTCACCGGACTGCGCGCGCACGCCGACACCCTGGTCGAGGTTGAAGCTGCCTTCCTTGACGATGCCGTCTTCCAGCGCCCAAGACTCGGAGATCTGGCCCTGGAAATACAGGTCGGCTGCATCGATGCCGGGGCCGGCCAGATCACCGAGCACGCCTTGCAGACTCTCGATCGTCACGCCGCCGGGCGCCAACAGGTGATCACTGACTGAGGACAACAACTCGCTCATAGGTTTACGCCTTAAATTCATGTTCTGAAGCAGGCCGCTGTGCGCCCTGCGAGAAAAACCGCCGATGACTGGTCACCGGCATTCGCGCCCTGATGGACGCTTGTTCATTGCTGTCGCGCTCGGCCAACAGCACCGCTTCACCTTGATCCTGACTCGCCAGGACGCGGCCCCACGGGTCGATAATCGCCGCGTGGCCAAAGGTTTCCCGCGGTCCCGGGTGGATCCCGCCCTGCGCGGCGGCCAGCACATAACATTGTGTCTCGATGGCCCGCGCGCGAATCAGCACATCCCAATGCGCTGCGCCGGTCACCGCAGTAAAGGCTGACGGTGCGGTAATCAGTTCAGCACCGGCAGCACGCAATTCGCTGTACAGCTCGGGAAAGCGCAAGTCGTAACACACGGTCAGGCCAAGTCGGCCCACCGGTGTATCCGCCACCACCACTCCACTGCCATAAGCATAGTCATCGGATTCGCGGTAACGGCCGCGATTGTCCGCCACATCGACATCGAACAGATGCAACTTGTCATAGCGGGCAACGATTTCGCCCTGATCATCGACCAGCAGCGAGCAGGCATTGGCCTTGGCCATCGGTTGATCCACTGGAGGCAAGGGCAAAGTACCGGCCACTATCCATAACTTGAGGTCGCGGGCGGTCTGTTTCAACCATGGCAGGATCGGTCCTTCGCCCATTGCTTCGGCGCGACCGATATCAGCGACGTCGCGACGGCCCATGGCAGCGAAATTTTCCGGTAGCACCGCGAGCTTCGCGCCGCCGGCAGCAGCCTGCTCGAGCAGGCGTCGGGCCTGAGCCAGATTGGCCAGCACGTCGCTCTGGCTGACCATTTGAATCACCGCTAAAGACATGGCGAACTCCGCAAGAGGTATGCGGCCATGCTACTCCATCGGTTCAGAGGCTGGCTGTTCAAAAAGGCTTGTCGAAGGTGATTTTCGGCTCTTTCCATGGGCCTTTGACGGTGTATTTCACACTGGCAAAGCGCGCCACACGATCACCGATGAGCTTGTCGATCAGGAACAGTGCGCCGCCAACCGCTGGTGCGCCGACGATCAACGCTGCGATCGGCAGGTTGTTGGTCACCGGCAAGGTCACCAACAATTTGGCGTCGACCTTGTCGCCGACCAGATCCAGAGTGCCGTCCAGCTCAAGGTTGCTCGAAGGGCCGGTCAGGCGAATCGGCTCACGGGTGACATACACACCATTGTTTGCCACCAGCAAGCCTTTGACCCGGTCGTAGCTCAAGCCTTTGCCGAACAGATCGGAGAAGTCCAGACGCAAACGGCGGCCGATCGAGTTGAAGTTGAGCAGACCGAACACCCGCAACGCCTGGGCGCCGCCCTCCACTTCAACAAACTGGCCTTTGTTCAGCGACGCATCGAGGGTGCCGGAGAAGCGCTTGGTCGCCAGCCATGCCGGCGAGCCCGGCCAACGGCCATCGACGTCCATGTGAAATTCTTCGCTGGTCACGCTCGGGGCAAAGCCCCAGCCCTTGAGGACATCAGCGAGGTTCTTGCCGCCAATACGGCCCTTGAACCAGCTGTTGGTCGCACCCGGCGTGCCTTCCCAACCGCCGTTACCCTGCAACAGGATGCCTTTGAGGCCCATGTCGAGGTTGTTCAGGGCGATGCCTTTGGCAGTCGGGCGCACCTTCAGCGACCAGCCGCCGACCAGATCCGGGCCGAGGAACAGTTGATTGATGGTGATATCCAGTGCCGGAATTTTCGTCGGATCGACCGATACCAACGGATCCGGCGAATTCTCGTCAGCCTGCACCGTCGGGTCCGGCGCCGGCAGTTTCACGTATTGCAGATTGACCGCAATCGGCACGCCCTTGGCGTCTGGCAGGCTTGCCGAACCTTTGGCCTGCTGGCTGTCGAGCGCCAGATTCCACGCGCCCGGCTTGCGATTGACCTGAACCGACGCCTGATCCAGCGTGGTTCCGAACGCGGTGAGCTTGCCGACCTTGAAATCAGCACTGTTGAGCAATTGCTTGGCGCTGCCGCCCGGATCCTGCCCAGCGTATTTGTTCACCAGGTCCTGCCACGGCGCGACGTCCAGCTCCGAGAGCACCCCGCGAATCCGCAGGCCTTTGGCACCCGGCAGCACGGCTTCGTCGGCACCGAGGAACAGCTCGCCACGGCCCTCGGCAAAATTGCTCGGCGGCGCGGCAAAAGTGAAATTGGCCAGTTGGTCGTAATTGACCCAGTAACGCCGCTCCTGCCCCTGCAAGGTCATGCGGAACACGGTATCGCGCCCGACATCTGCCGCCATGCCGAACGGCGCTGGCAGATCCACCGCCACACCTTTCATGCTGGAACTGACCAGCAACTGGCTGTCGGCGCCGTCCAGATTCAACTGCAGCTGATACGGAATCGTCCCGGACACTGGCAATGGCTGCGTCACGCCCAGCCAGTCGGTGAGTTTCTTCACCTCGACCTGCCCGGATGCCGCGACCCGGGTCTTGAGCTTGCCGGGACTGCCGTCGGCGAAGATCTGCGCAGTGACCGGTTTATCGAAGGCACGCGCGGCGATGTTCTGCCCGCTGAGACCTTTGGCGCTGTCAAAGCGGAAATCACCCTTGAGCTGGGTCAGCTCAAGTTTCGGCTCGGCCAGCTTGAGGCGCGCATTGGCGGTTTTGAAGTCGACGAGAATTTTCGGTTGGTCGCCGCCCTTGTCCAATGGGATATCGAGCTTGAGCTTGCCTTGCAGATCGCCCGCGCCTTCCCAACCGGCGAAGGTTTCACCGGTGCCGATCGGTGCGTCCTGCAGAATTTTCAGGCCATCACCGAGGCCGCCGGCAAAGCCGCCATCGAGATACATGTGCGTGTGTTGCCCGGCCGGTACGTGGGGAATATTGACGAAGACATCGCTGACCTGAGTGTCGAGCAACTGGCCCTTGTCAGCCCAGATCCGCACGCCACTGTCTTCGATGAACACGTCGCCACTGACCTTGCTCACGTGCGGCCAGCCTGGCTGGAAGGCCAGTTCAGCGTCGTGCACCTTAAAGAACAGACTGATGCTGCGATCGGCCTCCCCGGCGTTCTTGCTCAGCGAGCCCTGATACTGGAAGAAACCCTGATCGACCGCGCCTTTGAGAATCGCCGTACGCAGCCACTCGTCGAGCGCCGGGCTCAACACTTCGGGCAGGTATTTGGCCGTATAGCGACCATCGCCATCGACCAGACCGACCCGCAGGTCCATGTAGTCTTCCTGGCTATGATCGAAATGCAGGCGAATCAGGAAATCGCCGGCAATCTTGCCCTCCTCGCCGAGCACCTTCAGGTACGGGGCGATCAGGGTGAAGCCGTCTTTATCGAGTTTCCAGGTCAGGCGTGCGTTGGCCTGGAGGTACTGCCATGGCTTGGCGAAAATCGGATCGAGGTGCAGGACAAAATCCTTGCTGTCCATGCGCAACTCGCCACCGTCGAGGTTGCCACTGAGGCTGCCGCTGACGTTTCGAGCTGCCGGGGCGCCGTGATAGGCGTCGAAACCGACGTTATCCAGGTTGGTGGCGAAGCTGAATTTGTTGCCATCGGTGGCGTTGGGGCGAAAATCCAGCAGCACGTTACGCAGGCCACCGGTGACATTCAAATGATCAACGGCCGTGGCGAATCCTTGCGGCAGCGGCCCCAAGGCGTTCAGTAGTGGAGTGATCGGGGTCAGATCGAGGCGATCCGCCTGCAAGTGCCAGAGCTCGTCCACCTTGTCGGTCGCGCGCGTCTGCTTCAGCTGTACATGCGACTCCCAACGGTTTTCACCGAAACTCATCGCCAGCGAATCGAGGGTAACGGTCGCGCCCGCCGCACTGTTCTCGTAGTAGGCGTTTAGCGCCAGATTATTGATCTGGATCGGCTTGCGATCGGCGTAAGCGCCGGTCAGTTGCGGCGCGTTCAAACGGAGCGCCGCACTTTGCAGCGTGCCCTTGGCCCAATTGACCCAGAGTTCGCCGCCGGCCTTGATCTCGGAAAAATTCCATTGTTGGGTCAGACGCTCCGGCAGCCACTTCGACCAGTCGCTTTGCGGCAGGCTGGCATACCCCTCCACCACACTGTCCTGCCATTGCTCCGGGCGAATTCGCGTGCGCAGACTCAACGCAACGGGCTGGCCATCGGGCAAGGTCAAACGCGCATCGAGCCGTTGACGGCTGGCGCCGGTTTTCAGATTGAGGCCGACATAGGTGAGCGTCAGCGGCGCGTGATCCTGCGGCTGCAAGGTCACCTGACTGTCGAGCACCGACAGTTGTTGAATCATCTGCGAGCGCTTGAACAGTTGCTGCGGATCGAGCGGCTGATCGTTCTGCACCGGCAGACCTTCCAGCGCCCAAGTGCCGTCTTCGGCCTCCTTGAGGCTGATTTTCAGGCCGTTGAGTTCGAGATGGGCAATGCGCACTTCACGCGCCAACAGACTGGCCCAGAGATCCGGCACCGCCCGCACCCGATCCAGACGCAGCGCATTGGCGCCGTCGCCGACCATCACATCATGGGCCAGCAGGATCGGTGCGAAACCGCTCCAGTTGCCTTCCAGCTCGCCGATCTGCAACGGCATACCTAGGGCGGCGCTGGCCTTGTCTTCGATGTCAGCGCGGTATTCAGCCACCAACGGCGTCAGCTCACGGCCGAGACTGACGTACAACGCCATCAACACCAGAACCAACGCGCACAGGCCCAGCCCCCAACGGGTGAGTGCGGCCAGAATGCGTGTCAGACGCTCCATGTCAGTTGGCTCCCATGGCAAAAATACTGCGAAAAGCTGAGGCCAGCCGCGGTGGAATTAACGTGACGCAGGGGATCAGAGCAGCACCACGTCATATTGTTCCTGGGAATACATGGTTTCCACCTGGAAGCGTATGGTGCGCCCGATAAAACCTTCAAGCTCGGCAACGTTACCGGATTCTTCGTCGAGCAAGCGGTCGACGACTTTCTGGTTCGCCAGCACCCGGTAACCCTCGGCCTGATAGGCCCGCGCTTCACGGAGGATCTCGCGGAAGATCTCGTAACAGATGGTTTCCGCGGTTTTCAGTTTGCCGCGCCCCTGACAACTGCTGCACGGTTCGCACAGCACTTGCTCGAGACTTTCACGGGTGCGCTTGCGGGTCATCTGCACCAGGCCCAACTCGGTGATGCCGATGATGTTGGTCTTGGCGTGATCGCGCTCCAGCTGTTTTTCCAGAGTGCGCAGCACCTGGCGCTGGTGCTCTTCATCTTCCATGTCGATGAAGTCGATGATGATGATCCCGCCCAGATTGCGCAGGCGCATCTGCCGGGCAATCGCGGTAGCCGCTTCGAGATTGGTCTTGAAGATGGTTTCTTCGAGGTTGCGATGGCCGACGAACGCGCCAGTATTCACATCGATGGTGGTCATGGCTTCCGCCGGATCGACCACTAGATAACCGCCGGATTTCAGCGGCACTTTGCGTTCGAGGGCTTTCTGGATTTCGTCTTCGACGCCGTACAGGTCGAAAATTGGTCGCTCACCTGGGTAGTGTTCCAGACGATCGGCTATCTCCGGCATCAGTTCGGCGACGAACTGTGTGGTTTTCTGGAAGGTTTCCCGGGAATCGATGCGGATCTTCTCGATCTTCGGGTTGACCAGATCACGCAGCGTACGCAACGCCAGACCGAGGTCCTCGTAAATCACGCTCGGCGCGGAGATGGTTTTGATCTGTTCGTTGATCTGGTCCCACAGGCGACGCAGGTAACGGATGTCCATGAGGATTTCATCGGCGCCAGCGCCTTCGGCGGCGGTACGCAGAATAAACCCGCCGGCCTCCTTGATACCTTCTTTGGCCACGCAATCGCTGACCACCTGTTTGAGGCGTTCGCGTTCGGCTTCGTCTTCGATTTTCAGCGAGATGCCGACGTGGGCGGTGCGTGGCATGTACACCAGATAGCGCGACGGGATCGACAGCTGCGTAGTCAACCGCGCGCCTTTCGAGCCGATCGGATCTTTGGTGACCTGCACCACCAGGCTCTGGCCTTCATGCACCAGCGCGCTGATGCTTTCCACCGCTGGGCCTTCACGCAGAGAGATTTCCGCCGCATGAATGAATGCCGCGCGATCCAGGCCGATGTCGACGAATGCTGCCTGCATACCCGGCAGCACGCGAACAATCTTGCCTTTATAAATGTTGCCGACGATCCCGCGTTTTTGCGTGCGCTCAACGTGGACTTCTTGCAGCACACCGTTTTCGACCACCGCCACGCGCGACTCCATCGGCGTGATGTTGATCAGAATCTCTTCACTCATGGCAGGATCTCGTTCAGGCGTGTTCACGATAATGGCCGCATCTGGATTCGTACGACGCTTATTGCGCGTTCAGGTTTTGCCAACAGGGTATGCCGAAATGGCCTAACAGTTCTGCGGTTTCGCAAACCGGCAAGCCGACCACTGCCGAGTAACTGCCATTGAGGCCGGCGACAAACACCGCGCCGAGCCCTTGAATGCCATAACCGCCGGCCTTGTCCCGCGGCTCGCCACTGGCCCAATAGGCGGCGGCTTCATCCCCGCTGATAGGCCGGAACCGCACCAGACTGCGCACCACCCGCGACTCACAGCGCTCGCCTTCCAGCACAGCGATAGCGGTCAGGACTTCATGCTCCTTGCCAGACAACATCATCAGCATGGCGCATGCATCGGCTTCGTCCACCGGTTTGCCAAGAATTTTGCCGTCAAGCACCACGGCGGTGTCGGCACCCAGCACGCAGAATGGCTGAGCGGGCACGATTGTGCGCCGCCCGGCCTCGGCTTTGCCGCGCGCCAGACGCTCGACGTAGGCCGACGGCGATTCTTCGGGCAATGGAGTTTCGTCGATATCCGCACTGATGGCGGAGAACGCAACGCCGATCTGCGTGAGCAATTCACGGCGGCGCGGCGATCCGGAGGCGAGGTAAAGCGGCTTCATCAAAACATCTCCCTGTTCAGTGCCCAGCTTCACCGGCTCAATTGATTTTGTAGCGTCGGCGCAATCCGCGTAGGGCAAAGCTGACCCAAGGCCAGAGCAAGGCGCTCACCAGTGCTGGTAGAACCAGCGCCAGGGTGGGTTGACGGTTACCGGTCAAGGCACTGAGCCACAACTGCACCAGTTGCGCGAGGCCGAAAATCACTAGGATCACCAGGCATTGCTGCCACATCGGAAACATCCGCAGGCGTTGTTGCAATGACAGCACGAGGAAAGTGATCAGCGTCAGGATCAACGCGTTCTGCCCCAGCAGCGTGCCGTAGAGCACATCTTCAGCCAGGCCCAGACAGAACGCCGTGACCATGCCGACCGTTTGCGGCATGTACAGCGCCCAGAATGTCAGGAGCAGTGCCAGCCACAGCGGACGCAGGATTTCCATGAATTGCGGCAACGGCGAGACACTGAGCAACATGCCGATGAGAAACGTCAGCCAGACAATCCAGCCGTTTCGCGATGCGGTAGCCCCGACCATTATTCTTGTCTCCCGGTTGTCGCCGGCGCACTGACGGGCGGTTTTGCCGCAGGTCGTGCAGCGGGCTGGGCAGCTGGAGGTTTGCTGGCCGCCGGCGTCGCTGCCGGTGGTTTGGCCGCTGCTGGCGGTTTGCTTGCTGCGGGTTTGACCGGTGTGGTGCTGGTGGCAGCGGCCGGTGCGGCAGGCGTTGCTGGCGTCGTCGCAGCCGCTGCAGGCGGTGTCACGGTTTTCGGCACAGTGGCCGGAACAATCGGGCCGCCGCCAAAGGCATCAAGATTTTCCTGGGCTTGCGCGACATCGTTGGCGCGCTCTTCGGCGGTGCGGTTGTCGCTGAATACCAATAGCAGGTAACGGCTGCGATTGAGTGCGGCCGTCGGCACGGCGCGGACGATCGCGAACGGCTGACCGGAATCGTGAATGACTTCCTTCACCGTGGCCACCGGGTAACCGGCCGGGAAGCGCTGGCCAAGCCCGGAGCTGACCAGCAGATCGCCTTCCTTGATATCTGCCGTGTCGGCGACGTGACGCAATTCCAGACGTTCCGGGTTACCGGTGCCGCTGGCAATCGCACGCAAGCCGTTGCGGTTCACCTGTACAGGAATGCTGTGAGTGGTGTCGGTCAGCAGCAGTACACGCGAGGTGTACGGCATCAACTCGACCACCTGGCCCATCAAGCCGCGCGCATCGAGCACCGGTTGACCCAGCACCACGCCATCGCGCTCACCTTTATTGATGATGATGCGATGGGTGAAGGGGTTGGGGTCCATGCCGATCAACTCGGCCACTTCGACCTTTTCATTGACCAGCGCAGAGGAGTTGAGCAACTCGCGCAGCCGAACGTTCTGCTCGGTCAGTGCAGCAAGCTTTTGCATGCGGCCCTGATACAGCAGATTTTCGGTCTTGAGTTTTTCGTTTTCGGCGACCAGTTCGGTGCGACTGCCGAACTGACTGGCAATCCCTTCCCACAGCCGTCCGGGCAGGTCAGTGATCCAGTAGGCGTCCATCAACACCAGCGACGCTTGTTTGCGCGCGGGCTTGAGCAGGTCGAAGCGGGCATCGACCACCATCAGCGCGACCGACAGCACGGCCAGCACCAGCAGGCGCACACCCAACGAAGGGCCTTTGGCGAAAAGCGGTTTAATAAGCCGCTCCTCCCAGGCAAATGTTCTGTTTATTCATACGGCATCAAACCGGCCTGGATGAAGACTGACAGAAGATAAACGCCAACAGGCAGCACTGCAAAGTGCTGCCTGCGCGCTCACCCACGTATTGCAATCGGCGACTTATTCGCTCGAAAGCAGATCCATGGTGTGCTTATCCATCATTTCCAATGCACGGCCACCGCCGCGAGCAACACAGGTCAGCGGATCTTCGGCAACGATGACTGGCAGACCGGTTTCCTGGGCCAGCAACTTGTCGAGGTCACGCAGCAACGCGCCACCACCGGTCAGCACCAGGCCACGCTCGGCGATGTCGGAAGCCAGTTCCGGCGGCGATTGCTCCAGAGCGCTTTTCACAGCCTGAACGATGGTCGCCAGAGACTCTTGCAGAGCTTCCAGTACTTCGTTGGAGTTCAGGGTGAATGCGCGTGGAACGCCTTCGGCCAGGTTGCGACCGCGAACGTCGACTTCGCGAACTTCGCCGCCCGGGTAGGCCGTGCCGATTTCCTGTTTGATGCGCTCAGCGGTGGATTCACCGATCAGGCTGCCGTAGTTACGGCGCACGTAGGTGATGATCGCTTCGTCGAAGCGGTCGCCGCCAACGCGGACGGATTCGGCATAGACCACACCGTTCAGGGAGATCAGCGCGATTTCGGTAGTACCACCACCGATATCCACGACCATCGAACCGCGTGCTTCTTCGACCGGCAGGCCGGCACCGATCGCAGCAGCCATTGGCTCTTCGATCAGGAACACTTCACGGGCACCGGCACCGAGGGCCGATTCACGGATGGCACGACGCTCAACCTGAGTGGACTTGCATGGAACGCAGATCAGCACACGAGGGCTAGGCTGCAGAAAGCTGTTTTCGTGAACCTTGTTAATAAAGTATTGCAGCATCTTTTCGCAGACGCTGAAGTCGGCGATCACGCCGTCCTTCATCGGACGAATGGCAGCAATGTTGCCCGGCGTACGGCCGAGCATGCGCTTGGCCTCGGTGCCGACAGCAACGACACTTTTCTGGTTACCGTGTGTCCGAATGGCCACAACCGATGGCTCATTCAGGACGATACCGCGCTCGCGCACGTAAATAAGGGTGTTGGCAGTGCCCAGGTCAATGGAAAGATCGCTGGAAAACATGCCACGCAGTTTCTTGAACATGGGAAAGGGACCCTAGGCAACGCGTGGGTAAAAAAGTGCGGCAAACTCTAACAACGACAGGGATTTTGGGCAAGGCGCCAATATGTTAAATTGGCCGCTTTTCTGTGCACCAAGCCCCACAATCGCGGCCTTATGACCGTAGAAGTGCGGTAGTGTTCCGACAATCTAACACACGGACGCCGTCCGTTCTGTTTTCCACAGGAGAATCCCGATGGCGCTAGAACGCTCCGACGTGGAAAAAATCGCTCATCTGGCCTGCCTTGGCCTTAATGATGCCGATCTTCCACACATTACTTCCGCTCTCAACAGCATTCTCGGTCTGGTCGACGAAATGCAGGCTGTTAATACCGACGGAATCGAGCCTCTGGCCCACCCGCTGGAAGCCAGTCAGCGCCTGCGCGCCGACGTCGTGACCGAGAGCAATCACCGCGAGGCCTACCAGTCCATCGCACCAGCGGTCGAAAACGGCCTGTATCTGGTTCCGAAAGTCATCGACTAAAGGGAAAGAGCCTGCAATGCATCAAATGACTCTGGCCGAGATCGCCCGCGGTCTCGCCGATAAAAAGTTTTCCTCCGAAGAGCTGACCAAAGTCCTGCTGGCACGCATTACCCAGCTCGATCCGCAGCTCAACAGTTTCATCAGCCTCACCGAAGAGCTGGCCCTCGAGCAGGCGAAAGCTGCCGATGCACGCCGCGCCAACGGTGAGAGCGGCGCCCTGCTCGGCGCGCCGATCGCTCACAAAGATCTGTTCTGCACCCAGGGCATTCGCACCAGCTGCGGCTCGAAGATGCTCGACAACTTCAAAGCCCCGTACGACGCCACCGTGGTCGCGAAACTGGCCGCTGCCGGTGCCGTGACCCTGGGCAAGACCAACATGGACGAATTCGCCATGGGTTCGGCCAACGAGTCGAGCTGGTATGGCGCGGTGAAAAACCCGTGGAACCTGGAACACGTGCCGGGCGGTTCGTCCGGTGGTTCGGCGGCGGCAGTTGCCGCGCGTCTGTTGCCAGCGGCAACCGCCACCGACACCGGCGGTTCGATCCGTCAGCCGGCAGCGTTCACCAACCTCACCGGCCTGAAACCGACCTACGGTCGTGTTTCGCGCTGGGGCATGATCGCTTACGCCTCCAGCCTCGATCAGGGCGGGCCGTTGGCGCGCACGGCCGAAGACTGCGCAATTTTGTTGCAAGGTATGGCCGGCTTCGATCAGAACGATTCGACCAGCATCGATGAGCCGGTTCCGGATTACTCCGCAAGCCTCGGCGACTCGCTGCAAGGCCTGCGCATCGGCGTGCCGAAGGAATACTTCAGCGCCGGTCTCGACCCGCGCATCGCCGAGCTGATCCAGAACAGCATCAAAGAGCTGCAGAAGCTCGGTGCCGTGATCAAGGAAATCAGCCTGCCGAACATGCAGCACGCGATTCCTGCGTACTACGTGATCGCGCCAGCAGAGGCCTCGTCGAACCTGTCGCGTTTCGACGGCGTGCGTTTCGGCCATCGCTGCGAGCAACCGAAAGACCTGATCGACCTGTACAAGCGCTCGCGTGGCGAAGGCTTCGGCCCGGAAGTGCAGCGTCGGATCATGGTCGGTGCCTACGCGCTGTCCGCCGGTTACTACGACGCCTACTACCTGAAAGCGCAGAAGATCCGTCGTCTGGTGAAGAACGACTTCATGGCTGCCTTTAATGAAGTCGACATCATCCTCGGCCCGACCACGCCGAACCCGGCCTGGAAGCTTGGCGCCAAGAACAGTGACCCGGTCGCTGCCTATCTGGAAGACGTCTACACCATCACCGCCAACCTCGCGGGCCTGCCGGGCCTGTCGATGCCGGCCGGTTTTGTCGACGGTCTGCCGGTGGGCGTGCAGTTGCTCGCGCCGTATTTCCAGGAAGGTCGCCTGTTGAACGTTGCCCACCAGTATCAGCTCAACACTGACTGGCACACCCGCACCCCAACCGGCTTCTGAGGAGACACACATGCAATGGGAAGTCGTGATCGGGCTGGAGATTCACACTCAGCTCACTACCCGGTCGAAAATCTTTTCCGGTAGTTCCACCACATTCGGTTCCGAGCCGAACACCCAGGCCAGCCTGATCGACCTGGGCATGCCCGGCGTTCTGCCGGTGCTGAACCAGGAAGCGGTGCGTATGGCGGTGATGTTCGGTCTGGCGATTGATGCCGAGATCGGTCAGCACAACGTGTTCGCGCGTAAAAACTACTTCTACCCGGATCTGCCGAAGGGCTACCAGATCAGCCAGATGGAATTGCCGATTGTTGGCAAAGGCCACCTGGATATCGCCCTGGAAGACGGCACCGTCAAACGTGTCGGCATCACCCGCGCGCACCTGGAAGAAGACGCCGGCAAGAGCCTGCACGAAGAATTCAACGGTGCCACCGGCATCGACCTGAACCGTGCCGGCACGCCGCTGCTGGAAATCGTTTCCGAACCGGACATGCGCAGCGCCAAGGAAGCCGTGGCTTACGTCAAGGCGATCCACGCGCTGGTACGTTATCTGGGCATCTGCGACGGCAACATGGCCGAAGGCTCGCTGCGTTGCGACTGCAACGTGTCGATCCGTCCGAAAGGCCAGGTTGAATTCGGCACGCGCTGCGAGATCAAGAACGTCAACTCGTTCCGTTTCATCGAGAAGGCGATCAACTCCGAGATCCAGCGTCAGATCGAGCTGATCGAAGACGGCGGCAAAGTGATCCAGCAGACCCGTCTATACGATCCGAACAAGGACGAAACCCGTCCGATGCGTTCGAAAGAGGAAGCCAACGACTACCGTTACTTCCCCGATCCGGATCTACTGCCGGTAGTTATCGAAGAATCGTTCCTCGGCGAGGTGCGCGCCACCCTGCCGGAACTGCCACCGCAGAAACGCGAGCGCTTCCAGGAGCAATTCGGCCTGTCGGTCTATGACGCCAGCGTGCTGGCCACCAGCCGCGAACAAGCCGATTACTTCGAGAAAGTCGCGAGCATCGGCGGCGACGCCAAACTGGCGGCGAACTGGGTGATGGTCGAGTTGGGCAGCCTGCTCAACAAGCAAGGCCTGGACATCGACGAGTCGCCGGTTTCCGCTGAACTGTTGGGCGGCATGCTGCTGCGCATCAAGGACAACACCATCTCCGGCAAGATTGCCAAGGTTGTGTTCGAAGCGATGGCCAACGGTGAAGGCAGCGCAGACGAGATCATCGAAAAACGTGGCCTGAAGCAGGTTACCGACAGCGGCGCGATCTCGGCGGTGCTGGACGAAATGCTCGCGGCCAACGCCGAGCAAGTTGAACAATACCGTGCGGCTGATGAAGCCAAGCGCGGCAAGATGTTCGGCTTCTTTGTGGGTCAGGCGATGAAAGCGTCGAAAGGCAAAGCCAACCCGCAGCAAGTGAACGAACTGCTGAAAAGCAAGCTCGAAGGCTGATGAAAATGGAGCCAGACAAACAGCCTGGCTCCATCCCCTGTAGGAGTGAGCCTGCTCGCGATAGCGATTTGACAGTCACTTTTCCGGTGTCTGACATTGCGCTATCGCGAGCAGGCTCACTCCTACATTTGTTTTCGGGAAACCTTGAATGAAGCGTCTGCTCAGCCTTTTTGCCCTGCTCTCTTTACTGGCCGGTTGCGCCAGCACCGACACCATCGACCCGCACGGTTACGACCAGACCGGCGTCGCTTCTTATTACGGTGCCAAGCACCACGGTAAACGCACCGCCAGTGGCGAGCCGTTCAACCAGAATTCCCTGACCGCCGCCCACCGCCAGCTACCCTTCGGCACACGGGTGAAGGTCACCAACCTGAAAAACGATGAATCTGTCGTGGTCCGCATCAACGACCGTGGCCCGCACACCCGTGGACGCCTGATCGACGTGTCCCGCGAGGCCGCCGAACAACTCGGCATGCTGCGCAGCGGCACCGCGCGGGTTCGCGTGCAGGCCCTCGACGACTGATGGAGCGCTGACCATTTTCGGATTAGCCGATTTACCCCTGATCAGCGTGATCGAACTGCTCGCTGGCCTATGCCTGCTGATCTTCGGCGCAGAGTTGATGGTGCGCGCGGCGGTGCGTCTGGCGGCGCGCCTGCATGTGCGGCCATTGATTATCGGTCTGACCATCGTCGCCCTTGGCAGCAGCGCACCGCAAATGGCCGTCAGCCTGCAAGCTGCGCTGGCACACAATCCCGACATCGCGGTCGGTAGCGTGGTCGGCAGCAGTATCTTCAATATCCTCGTCACCCTCGGTTTGTCAGCGATGATCATTCCACTGCGCGTCTCGCGGCAACTGGTGCGGCTGGATATTCCGCTGATGATCGGCGCCAGTCTGCTGGTGTTCGTATTGGCGTGGAATGAAGAGATCGGACGCTTCGACGGCGTCCTGTTGCTGGCGGCACTGGCGTTGTATCTCGGCTTGTTGTTACGCCAATCGCGGCACTCGGCGCGACCGCATTCGGAACAACCCGAAACGGCACAGGCCTCGTGGTTCAGCAGCCTGCTGATGATCGTTATCGGTCTGGCAATGTTGGTGTTTGCCGGGCATCTGCTGCTGGGCGCCGCTGTCGTGGTGGCCACTGATCTTGGATTCTCCGAGCGGGTAATCGGCCTTACCGTAGTCGCCGTCGGCACGTCGCTGCCGGAACTGGCGACCTCGCTGATCGCCGCATTGCGCGGACAACGTGACATCGCTGTCGGCAACGTCATCGGCGCCAACCTGTTCAATCTGCTCGGGGTACTCGGCCTGACCGCATTGATCGCACCGACGCCGCTGTCGGTGTCGCCGAACGCACTGGATTTCGACCTGCCGGTGATGCTCGGCGTCGCCGCGCTGTGCCTGCCGGTGTTCTATTCAGGCTACCGCGTGACCCGCGCCGAAGGTCTGCTGTTGCTCGGTTTGTATCTGGCGTACGGACTGCACGTGGTGTCGTTCACCACCGGCATGCCACTGGCCGGCAAGCTTGAGCGGCTGATGCTGTTTTATGTCTTGCCGACGCTGTTGACGTTTCTGCTGTTCACGTCGATCCGCGCCTGGCGCCGCCAACACCACAAGAGTGATAAACCATGACCGAATCGAAGAAGTCCGGGGTTGAAGTCCGCCGCCAGGTAATGGGCGATGCGTTTGTTGATCGCGCCTTGGGCAACGCCACCGAGTTCACCCAGCCATTGCAGGATTTCGTCAATGAACATGCCTGGGGTGGCGTGTGGAATCGTGAAGGCCTGCCGCTGAAAACCCGCAGCCTGATCACCCTCGCCGCGCTGACAGCACTGAAGTGCCCGCAAGAGCTGAAGGGCCATGTGCGCGGTGCGCTGAACAATGGCTGCACCGTGGATGAGATTCGTGAGGCGCTGCTGCATTGCGCGGTGTATGCCGGCGTGCCGGCGGCGATTGATGCGTTTCGGGCGGCGCAGGAAGTGATCGATACCTACCAGAAACCTGAGTGATTGAACTGACGCCTTCGCGAGCAGGCTCGCTCCCACATTGGATTGCATTTCAAATGTGGGAGCGAGCCTGCTCGCGAAGAGGCCCTGAGCAACACCACAACATCAAAATCAGATCCACCCACCCCACTGCAAAACGAAGATCCCGACGTTGGTGGTAATCGCCGCCATCAACGTGGTCATCACGATAATCGCCGCCGCCAGCTCATGATTGCCCTGCGCCGCGCGGGCCATGACAAAACTCGCCGCCGCCGTCGGGCTGCCGAAATACAGAAACAGTATCCCCAGTTCCGCCCCGCGAAATCCCCACAACCACGCGCCGAGCGTCGCCAGCACCGGCAAGCCGACCATCTTCACCAGACTGGAACTGAGCGCCATATTGCCGCTCTTGCGCAGCGCCGCCAGTGACAGCGTGCCGCCGATGCAGATCAGCGCCAGCGGCAAGGTGGTCTGCGCCAGATACTGCCCGGAAGTCTCCAGCCAGCCCGGCAAACCGATCTTGAAATAGGCAAACGGCGCCGCCGCAATCACGCTGATGATCAGGGGATTGCTGAACACGCTTTTGCAGATGCTCCACGGATCGGACTTGATCACCGGGCTGTACACCGCCAGCACAATGGTCGACAGGGTGTTGTAGAACAGGATCACCAAAGCCGCGAGAATCGCCCCGAGGGAAATCCCGTAATCGCCGTACATGCTCGCCGCCAGCGCCAGCCCGATGACGCCGTTATTGCCGCGAAATGCGCCCTGGGTGTAGATGCCGCGATCTTCACGCGGGCAACGGAAAATCGCCCAACCCCAGGCCAGGGCAAAGCTCACCAGCGTAGCGAGGGAGAAGTAGATCAGCAGGGACGGTTGCAACGCGGCGTGCAGGTCGGCATGCAGAATGCCGAGAAACAGCAGCGCCGGCATGGTGACGTTGAACACCAGCGAGGAGGCGGTGTGGATGAAGTTGTCGTTGATCCAGTCGATGCGCTTGAGCAGCACACCGAGAAACAGCATGGCAAACACCGGCGCGGTGATGTTCAGGGTTTCGAGGAAGATTGCCAGCATGCCGGGGAGCCTTGGGTGAGCGTCGTTAGGGGCCAATGATAAAGCAAAAGCCCCTCACCCTAGCCCTCTCCCGGAGGGAGAGGGAACCGATCGGGGGATATTGCAGAAATCCATCGACCTGAAATGACTTCGTTGAATCCATAATCAACTCGGTATTTCAAGTCGATGTATAGCGCCTGACAACTCGATCAGCCCCTCACCCTAACCCTCTCCCGGAGGGAGAGGGGACTGACCAAGGTGTCTTGCGTTGTACATCGACCTGCAAGACCGAATCGATTATGGATTCGGCAAAGCACTTTCAGGTCGATGTACTTCTTAAATATTCCCGGATCGGCCCCCTCTCCCTCCGGGAGAGGGCTGGGCGGGCGGCGTTCCGATGAGGGTAGCTTTTGACCTACCCCCAAAACCATCAAGTAATCGGCGCCGGGTTGAACAACGTAATGTCGTTATGCAGCTTGTGCTTCTCCGCCCAGGTCTGCTGCTTGCCGCTCGCCACATCCAGGTAATAGTGGAACAACTCCCAACCCAATTCCTCGATCGTCGCGCGCCCGGTCGCAATCCGCCCGGCATCGATATCAATCAGATCCGGCCAACGCTGCGCCAACTCCGTCCGCGTCGAGACCTTCACCACCGGCGCCATCGCCAAACCATACGGCGTGCCACGCCCGGTAGTGAACACATGCAGGTTCATCCCCGCCGCCAACTGCAACGTCCCGCAGACAAAATCACTCGCCGGCGTCGCACAGAAAATCAAACCCTTCTGTTTGAACCGCTCGCCCGGGCCGAGCACGCCGTTGATCGCGCTGCTGCCCGATTTGACGATCGAACCCAGCGACTTCTCGACAATGTTCGACAGCCCGCCCTTCTTGTTGCCAGGCGTAGTGTTGGCGCTACGATCCGCTTCACCCTTGGCCAGGTAACGGTCGTACCAGTCCATCTCACGCACCAATTCCTCGGCAACGGTTTTGCTTTCGGCACGTGAAGTCAGCAGGTAAATCGCATCGCGCACTTCGGTGACTTCGGAAAACATCACCGTCGCCCCCGCGCGCAACAACAAGTCCGAAGCGTAGCCCAGCGCCGGGTTGGCGGTTATCCCGGAGAACGCATCGCTGCCGCCGCACTGCATGCCGAGGATCAGCTCGGACGCCGGCACGGTTTCGCGGCGGCGTTGGTCGAGTTTCTTCAAACGGACTTCAGCCAATTCCATGATTTGCTCGATCATCTCGGTGAAACCGTGACTGGAATCCTGCAAGCGATACAGCCACGGATCGCTGAGATCCACCGAAGCATCGTCCTCGTGCATGACCTGCCCGGCCTGCAATTTCTCGCAGCCGAGGCTGATCACCAACGCCTCGCCACCGAGGTTCGGGTTGCGCGCCAGATTGCGCACGGTGCGAATCGGGATGTAGGCGTCGGTGGCGGTAATCGCCACGCCGCAGCCGTAACTGTGAGTCAGCGCCACCACATCATCGACGTGCGGGTATTTCGGCAGCAGCTCGTCCTTGATGCGTTTCACCGCGTGATCAAGCACGCCGGTGACGCACTGCACGGTCGTAGTGATGCCAAGAATATTGCGCGTGCCGACGGTACCGTCGGCGTTGCGATAACCCTCGAAGGTGAAACCTTCCAGCGGTGCCTGCGCGTCCGGCACCTCGGTGGACAGCGGCAAGCTGTCCAGCGGCGGCGCGGTCGGCATGCGCAGTTGATCTTCCTTGACCCAACTGCCTCGGCGAATCGGCTGCAACGCGTAGCCAATCACCTGACCGTAGCGAATCACCTGGCCGCCCTCGGGAATGTCTTCAAGGGTGACCTTGTGGCTCTGCGGCACAAATTCCAGCGTCACCAGGCCATCGGCAAATTCAGTGCCGGCCGGTGCGCCCTGGTCGTTGACCACTACCACCACATTGTCCCGCTCGTGCAGGCGGATGTGGCGCGGCGAGTCGGAATGTTCAATCAACTGCATGACGCCGCTCCTCAGGAATGCGCTTGGGACAATTTACCGCTGGCTTCAGTACCGCCGTTGGTTGGCGGCTCTTTGAGTACCACACGTTTGATCGGGCCGACGATAACCAGATAGCTGAACACCGCCACCAGTGCGTTGGCACCGACAAACACCAGCGCCCATTTGAACGAACCGGTGGAGCTGATGATGTAGCCAATCACGATCGGCGTGGTAATCGAAGCGATGTTGCCGAAGGTGTTGAACAGGCCACCGCTCAGACCGGCGATCTGTTTTGGCGAGGTGTCGGAAACCACCGCCCAGCCGAGTGCGCCAACGCCTTTGCCGAAGAAGGCCAGAGCCATGAAGCCAACCACCATCCACTCCACATCGACATAGTTGCAGGCCACGATGCTGCTGGAAACCAGCAGGCCAGCGATGATCGGTGCTTTACGGGCGAAGGTCAGCGAGTGGCCTTTGCGCAGCAGGTAATCGGAAATCACCCCGCCGAGCACGCCGCCGATGAAGCCGCAGATTGCCGGCAACGAGGCGATAAAACCGGCCTTGAGAATGGTCATGCCACGCTCTTGCACCAGGTACACCGGGAACCAGGTCAGGAAGAAATAGGTGATGCCGTTGATGCAGTACTGGCCCAGATACACGCCAAGCATCATGCGGTTGGTCAGCAACTGGCGGATGTAATCCCATTTCGGGCCATCAGCCTTTTTGCCTTGCTTGACGTCCATGTCGACCATGCCGCCGTTGTCGGCAATGAACTGCACTTCGGCTTCGTTGGCCATCGGGTGTTGACGCGGGCTGTGGATAACCTTCAGCCAGATGCCAGAGAAGACGATGCCGAACACGCCCATGACGATAAACACGTGTTCCCAGCCGAAGGAGTAAACGATCCAGCCCATCAGCGGTGCGAACAACACGGTGGCAAAGTATTGCGCCGAGTTGAAGATCGCCGAAGCGGTGCCGCGTTCAGCGGTCGGGAACCAAGCGGCGACGATGCGCGCGTTGCCGGGGAACGATGGCGCTTCAGCCAGACCGACCAGGAAGCGCAGCATGAACAGCGCAACGATGGCCGTGGACATGCCGAACTCACCGACAAAGCCTTGCAGCACGGTGAACAGCGACCAGGTGAAAATGCTCAGGGCATAGACTTTTTTCGAGCCGAAGCGATCGAGCAGCCAGCCACCGGGGATTTGCCCGGCCACGTAGGCCCAACCGAATGCGGAGAAGATGTAGCCGAGGGTGACTGCGTCGATGCCCAGATCTTTTTGCAGGCTGGAGCCGGCAATGGCGATCGTGGCACGGTCGGCGTAATTGATCGTGGTCACCAGAAACAGCATGAGCAGGATCAAATAGCGGACGTGAGTCGGCTTGGACGATTGCATGTAGATGTACTCCCACTGATTATTTTTATGCGCGGGTGAATCTTCTTTGGTCTTGCATCTATTCCCTGTAGGAGCTGCCGAAGGCTGCGATCTTTTGATCTTGAAAGATCGCAGCCTTCGGCAGCTCCTACAGGGGTATTGCGTGTATCAGGAGCCGATGTAACTGGTCTTCACGACCGTGTAGAACTCTTGCGCATAGCGGCCTTGCTCACGTGATCCATAGGATGAACCTTTACGGCCACCGAACGGAACGTGGTAATCCACGCCAGCGGTCGGCAGGTTGACCATGACCATCCCGGCTTGCGAATGGCGCTTGAAGTGGTTGGCGTACTTCAGCGAGGTGGTTGCAATACCCGCCGACAGACCGAACTCGGTGTCGTTGGCCATCGCCAGCGCCGCGTCGTAGTCAGCCACGCGAACGATGTTGGCCACCGGGCCGAAGATCTCTTCGCGGCTGATGCGCATCGACGCTTCACTGTCGGCAAACAGCGTTGGCGCGAGGAAGTAACCTTCGGTGTCGCAAGTTACCAGACCGCCGCCGCTGACCAGACGCGCACCTTCGGACTGGCCGATGTCGATGTACTTCATGTCCTGTTCCAGCTGCGCTTGCGAAACCACTGGACCGATATCGGTGCCGGATTTCAGTGCGTGGCCGACCTTGATCGACTTCATGCGCTCGGCCATGGCTTCAACGAACTTGTCGTGAATCCCGGCGGTGACGATCAAACGGCTCGACGCGGTGCAACGCTGACCGGTGGAGTAGAACGCGCTCTGCACCGACAGCTCGACCGCTTGTTTGAGGTCGGCGTCGTCGAGAATGATCTGCGGGTTCTTGCCGCCCATTTCCAGCTGAACCTTGGCCTGACGCGACACGCAGTTGACCGCGATCTGACGACCCACGCCCACCGAACCGGTGAAGCTGATGCCGTCGACTTTCGGGCTCTGCACCAGCGCATCGCCAACTACGCGACCGCTGCCCATCACCAGGTTGAACACGCCGGCCGGGAAGCCTGCGCGGGAGATGATTTCCGCCAGTGCCCAGGCGCAACCCGGCACCAGATCGGCCGGTTTCAACACCACGCAGTTGCCGTAGGCCAACGCCGGGGCGATTTTCCATGCAGGAATGGCGATCGGGAAGTTCCACGGAGTGATCAGACCAACCACGCCCAGTGCTTCGCGAGTCACTTCAACATTGACGCCCGGACGCACCGACGGCACGTAGTCACCGGACAGGCGCAGGCATTCACCGGCGAAGAATTTGAAGATATTGCCGGCGCGGGTCACTTCGCCGATGGCTTCGGGCAGGGTCTTGCCCTCTTCCCGGGCCAGCAGGGTGCCGAGTTCTTCGCGACGAGCCAGAATCTCAGTTCCGACTTTATCCAGCGAGTCGTGACGGGCCTGAATACCCGAAGTCGAATAGGCCGGGAACGCGGCGCGGGCAGCGTCGATGGCGGCGTGAACCTGAGTCAGGTCAGCCTTGGCGTAATCGCCGATGGTGTCGCTCAGTTCCGACGGGTTGATGTTGGCCGAATAGTCGGCACCGGCAACCCATTCGCCGTTGATGTAGTTGTCGTAGCGTTTTGCATTTGTCACAGGGGCAGCCCTCAAAACTAAAAGCCTTTACGCAAAAAGCCGCTGATTACTCAGCGGCCGCGTTTTTGTCGGGTGTTACTGCGCACCTTGCTTGTCGATCAGCGCGGCGAGCATTTCGTACTCTTCGCCAGTCAGATCGGTCAGCGGTGCCCGCACCGGGCCTGCGTCATAGCCGGCGATTTTTGCGCCTGCCTTAACGATGCTCACGGCGTAACCGGCCTTGCGGTTGCGGATGTCCAGGTACGGCAGGAAGAAGTCGTCGATGATCTTGCCGACGGTGGCGTGATCTTCACGGGCGATCGCGTGGTAGAAGTCCATCGCGGTTTTCGGAATGAAGTTGAACACCGCCGAGGAGTAAACCGGCACGCCCAGCGCCTTGTAGGCAGCTGCGTAGACTTCGGCGGTCGGCAGACCACCCAGGTAGCTGAAGCGATCACCGAGGCGGCGACGGATCGACACCATCAACTCGATATCGCCCAGACCGTCCTTGTAACCGATCAGGTTCGGGCAGCGCTCGGCCAGACGTTCCAGCAGCGGCGCGGTCAAGCGGCAAACGTTGCGGTTGTAAACGACCACGCCAATGTTGACCGATTTACACACGGCTTCAACGTGAGCAGCAACACCGTCCTGGCTCGCTTCGGTCAGGTAGTGCGGCAGCAGCAACAGACCTTTGGCACCCAGACGCTCGGCTTCTTGAGCGTATTCGATGGCCTGACGGGTCGAACCACCGACACCGGCGAGGATCGGCACGCTGGTTTCACAGGTGTCGACGGCAGTCTTGATGATTTCCGAGTATTCGCTGGCCGCCAGGGAGAAGAACTCACCGGTGCCGCCCGCGGCGAACAGTGCCGAGGCGCCATACGGGGCCAGCCATTCCAGACGTTTGATGTAGCCTGCGCGGTTGAAATCGCCCTGCGCGTTGAAATCGGTCACCGGAAAAGACAGCAGGCCGGCAGAGAGGATGGACTTCAGTTCTTGTGGATTCATTATTCGAACACCCTGGTAGCAACGTTTTTTGTGATTGGTCCGTTCAGCCTTCGCTGAAGTTGTAGGTCATCGTACAACTTAAATAATAACCGTCAACTGCATTTCATCGTTGTGGGTGTTTTTTTGTCGGACAAAGCTGTTTAAGGCTTGGCAGGAATCGTCGCAAAAGCCCGTATTTAAAGGGTTTTCGCGCAGAAATGTCTGGTCAAGATTCGTTTACTGAGCGCTGGAGAAACGCCGGGTAAGGTGCGACGACTGCCACGAAGGATCGTGGCGGACCATTCGAAGGAAGCCAAAATGTCGATGAATTACGCTGCCCCTACCCTTTCGCAAATTGCCGCCTCGGCCTCCGACCCCCTCACACTTCAGCTATCGATGCTGCCCGATGTGATGATCGTCCAGGTCCCCGACTCCAGCGATTTTCCGGCGAACTGGAGCGTCTACCCGATTCTCGGCGATGACCCGGAAGAGCCAGAGTGGGAAGGTGAGGAAGTGAACACCGGCACTTGGGACGATGCTGAAGACGAGATGGAGAAACTGACGGGAATCGAGTTGCAGATGCCTAAAGAGGCGTTGCGGCCGTACCTGAACAGAGAGGTTGAATTGCGCTACAAGTTTTGTGATGAGTCGAGTATGGAACCGTTTTCGCAGGTGTTGAGGTTGCGGATCGAGGGCTGAACCTGGTCGTGCGGGAGCGATTACCGTTCGTCGGAACTGGTATTTCTTACAGGTGCCAGGCGATCACGGATTTGGCGTTAATGACGCAGGAGCTAACGAACCGGCTCCGACAGCGCATGCCGTCGCTTGCGCCCCTAAAACGGTTAGAAGAGATAACGAAAAGGAATTTACTCATGAATGCACAAGTAAAAGCGCTCGCAGCACCAGTACTCCGAGAAGCAGTTAAAGGAGTTCTTTATGTCGGGAAGTTGGAGGGAAAAGCTCACGGCGAAGTGACCTACGACAACTCAGCTGTCGGAGACGTAGTTACGCTGCACGTAGAAACTACTACCGGCAACAACTTCAAAGACCAAACCACATTGACTGCAGCGACGGTAGGAAAGCTACTGCTCTTCGCCATTCCCAAAGATGTTTTTGAGAAAAAACTCGTTCCAGGTGCAACCGCCAGCCTTCGCTACAGCGTTACCCGCGCCGGTAATATTTCGGTGTCGCCAGTGCTGACAGTTCAACTCGAGCTTTAATTACCCGTCACCCCTGCGCCTGCGCCTCTTCATGGGCCTGGCGCAGTCTTTCACGGCTGTTGGTCAGGTGCAGACGCATCGCCGCACGCGCCGCATCGGAATCCTGACGGGCAATCGCGTCGTAGATTTCTTCGTGCTCACGGCTCAGGCGGCTCATGTAGTGCTGCTGATCATCATGGGCCAGTCGCGCCGAATTCAGCCGCGTACGCGGAATGATGCTGGTGCCCAGGTGGGTCATGATGTCGGTGAAGTAGCGGTTGCCGGTGGACAGCGCGATTTCCAGGTGGAAAGCAAAGTCTGAAGCTACCGCATCGCTGGCATGGGCAGCGCTTTCGTTTAACGCATCGAGGGCGGCGCGCATGGTTGCCAGTTGCTCGGCACTGCGGCGTTGTGCGGCAAGGCCGGCAGATTCCACTTCAAGGCTGATGCGCAATTCGAGAATCGCCAACACATCACGCAGGGTGACGACGGTGGCCGGGTCGATGCGGAAACCACTCGGGCTCGGCGTGTCGAGTACGAAGGTGCCGATGCCGTGGCGGGTTTCCACCTGGCCGGCAGCCTGCAAACGGGAAATCGCCTCGCGCACCACAGTGCGGCTGACGCCATGGGCTTCCATGATCGCCGACTCGGTAGGCAGTTTGTCACCGCGCTTGAGCAGGCCATCGCGGATCTGCTCGCTCAGCACCGTCACCAGTTCCTGGGCCAGGCTGCGGCGCTTGCGCGGGAGACGCGGGGTTTCGATCAGGTTTTCCATGGTGTGCATCTAGTCTCGAAAATTCGGCTTGGAGGCATGATAGCTCAAGCGGGTTGTACGATCACTTTCCGGTTTACATCGCTTTATGTAGGAGTGAGCCTGCTCGCGATGACGTCCGCACATTCAGCATCAATGTGACTGACCCTACGCTATCGCGAGCAGGCTCACTCCTACAGGGGTTTAGCGGTGATCAGGCGGTCACGGTCTGTTCAACCAAATGGCCGCTGTCGATCCGCACATGCCGTGGGTGGAAGCGTTTCAAGCTGCTGCGATGGCCGACGCTGACAATGCTCAACCCCGGTATCTGATCAATCAACGCCTGATACAGCGTCGCTTCGTCTTCCTCATCCATCGCCGAAGTCGCTTCGTCCATGTACAGCCACTGCGGTGCGTACAGCAACGCGCGAGCGAAGGCCAGTCGTTGCTGTTCGCCCGGCGAAAGCATGCGTTGCCAGTGATTGGCCTCGTCCAGCCGCGCGACCAGATGCGGCAAGCGGCAGGTTTCCAACACTTGTGCATAACGTTCCGACGCGTAGGTGTCGCCCGGTTGTGGATAACTCAAGGCTTCACGCAGGGTGCCGATCGGCAGATACGGTTTCTGTGGCAGGAACAGATAACGCGCCGCCGGCAAACGAATGTTGCCGTGCCCCGCCGGCCACAAATGCCCCATCGCCCGTAGCAGCGTCGACTTGCCGCTGCCGGAACGCCCACTGAGCATCACTCGCTCACCTGGTTCCACAGTCATATCGGCACTGGTCAGCAGATGACGACCGTCGGCCAGATCAAGACCGAGGTTGTGCACCTTCAATTCGTTGCCCTGATTCTGCACGTCGATCGCTGGCGTGCGCTCTTCGTTGTCGGTCATGGCCTGACGGAAACTCAGCAGACGATCACAGGTGGCGCGCCAGGAAGCGAGGCTCTGGTACGCACTGATGAACCAGCTGAAACTCTCCTGGACGTTGCCGAATGCCGAACTGATCTGCATCAGTTCACCCAGTTCGATCTTGCCGGAAAGGTAACGCGGCGAAGCCACAATGAACGGAAAGATAATGGCCGCCTGGCTGTAACCGGCGGTGAAGAAGGTCAGGCGCTTGGACACTTTCATGATGTCCCAGAAGTTGTGCCAGACATTGCCGAAGCGGGCGCTCAGACGACGATTTTCGTTCGGCTCACCGTTGTACAACGCGATGCTTTCGGCATTCTCGCGAATCCGCACCATGGAAAAACGCAGGTCGGCTTCGAAACGTTGTTGCTGGTTATTCAGGCCGATCAAGCGACGACCAATCAAATGCGTCAGCCAACTGCCCACCACCGCATACACCAGCACACACCAGAACATGTAGCCGGGAATGGTGATGCCATAGATTTCGATGCTACCCGACACGCCCCAGAGAATGATCGAGAATGACACCAGACTGACGATATTGCGCAGCAGCCCGATGCCCAGTTCGAGGGTGTTGGAGGTGAAATTGTTGAGGTCTTCGGAAATCCGCTGGTCCGGGTTATCGGTGTAACCGCCCTGCTCCAGCTGGTAATAATTCTTGTCGGTAAGCCAACGCGAGAAATGCTTTTCAGTGAGCCAGGCCCGCCAGCGAATCGTCAGCATCTGCGTCAGATAGAGCCTGTACACGGCACCGACAATTGCCACAGCCGCAATCCCGCAGAAATACAGAATCAAACGCCAGAACGCCACTTCATCCTTCTTTTGCAGGGCGTTGTAAAAATCCTTGTACCAGGTGTTGAACCACACCGAGATGCCCACGCTGAGCAACGACAGCGCGATCACCGCAATCAATAGCGTCCAGGCCTTGCCCTTCTCTTCGCTGCGCCAATAAGGCGTGATGATCGCCCACACTTTGCGAAAAAACTGCCCGCGCACAGCATCGTTGACCGCGGAATATTCAGCGTTCTGATTCATGGATAAGGCTCGATATAGAAAAGAACAGACACGCACCGATCATAGATGATCGGTGCGTTTTATCGCGAGGGCTGGCGATAGTCGTTCAGCGCAGGTTCAGCGACGAACCGGGCGCTTCTGCAGTTTGCGCTGCAGGGTGCGGCGGTGCATGCCCAGGGCGCGGGCAGTGGCGGAGATGTTGCCTTCGTGCTCGGTGAGCACGCGCTGGATGTGTTCCCACTGTAGGCGATCGACCGACATCGGGTTTTCCGGCACCAGACTGTCGAGATCGGCGTGCTCGGACAACAACGCGGCCAGCACGTCGTCGGCGTCAGCCGGTTTGCACAGGTAGTTGCACGCACCGCGCTTGATCGCTTCGACCGCGGTGGCAATGCTCGAATAACCGGTGAGGATCACCACGCGCATTTCCGGGTCCAGCTCCAGCAGTTTGGGCAACAGCACCAGACCGGAATCGCCGTCCATTTTCAGGTCGAGCGCGGCGTAATCAGGCAGATCGGCCTGGGCGATGGTCAGGCCTTCTTCGGCCGAGCCGGCAGTGCTGACGCGAAAGCCACGCCGAGCCATGGCACGGGCCATCACTCGGGTGAACGTTGCGTCGTCGTCGACCAGCAGCAAATGCGGCAGTTCTTCGCCTTCGACTTGGATTTCGTCACTCATGTTGGTCTCCTCGGGCGCCGTGGGGCAGGCGCAGCTCGGTGAGCGTGCCGCCTTCCTCATGACTATAGAGTTTCACTGAGCCGCCGGCGCGTGTCACGCTGGCCTTGCTCAAAAACAGGCCCAGGCCGAAACCTTTGCCCTTGGTGGTAAAAAACGGTTTGCCGATCTGTTCGGCGATGGCCAGCGGCACACCGGCACCGTGGTCACGAATGCTGATGGTCAGGTTCTCGACGTCCCAGTCCAGGGTTACCTTGAGGTTTTCCGGACAGGCATCGGCGGCGTTGTTGAGCAGATTCAGCAGCGCCTGAGTTAGGTCCGGCGGCGGCGCCATGCGTGGCACGGTGCCTTGGCCGAGGCGATGGAAACGGTAGCTGGCCTCCGGACGCATCAGGTGCCAGCGGTTCAGCGCTTCGTCGAGCCAGTCAGTGACGTCCTGCATCTCGACGGCCAAGCGACGATTGGCTTCGGCGGCACGCACCAGTTGTTGCAAGGTTTCCTTGCAGAGTTTGACCTGATCCTGCAGCACTTTCAGATCATCCTGCAGCATCGGGTCGGGATGGTCCTGCTGCATTTCCTTGAGCAACACGCTCATGGTCGCCAGCGGTGTGCCAAGTTCATGGGCAGCCCCAGCGGCCTGGGTGGCGACGGCGAGCAATTGCTGATCGCGCAGGCCTTCTTCACGGCGGATCGCGCGTAATTCTTCCTGACGGCGCAACTCTTCAGCCATGCGTGCAGCGAAGAAGGTGATCACCGCAGCAGCCAGCGCAAAGCTCAGCCACATGCCGTAGATCTGCAGGTTCTCGCGGGCGACGGGCAAGGTTTCCAGTGGATAGAAACGCGTCAGCATCACGGTGTACAGCGCCAGCGCGATGCCGGAAAGAATCACCGAATAGCGCCACGGCAGCGTCACCGCAGCGATGGTCAGCGGCACCAGATAATAAGAAACGAACGGGTTGGTCGAACCGCCGGAGAAGTACAGCAGCGCACTGTGGATCACCAGATCACAGGCCAGTTGCAGCGCATATTCGAGTTCGGTCACCGGCCACGAAGTACGCAGACGCACGGCGGTGAACACGCAAAGCAGCGTCGAGCAGCCAAGGGTCATCGCCAGTTGCACCCACGGCAACGGCAGCAGTTGCAGCCAGTAGGCCAGGCCTACGGAGCCAGCCTGCGCGGCGAGCACCAGGGTGCGGATGAAAGTCAGCCGCCAGAGGTTCTGGCGAGTGGCGGAAGTCAGTTGTACGGGGGCGAGCATGAGCTCTCCTGATGAGCGCTCCAGGCGGATCGCACGGAGTATAACCAAGCCGCGGGCTTGAGAGGCGAAAGTGCGGCAAACGACCACATGGCGAAAACATCTTCGGCGGCTATAAGGGCCTCTTCGCGAGCAGGCTCGCTCCCACCTTTGAAATGCATTCCCCTGTGGGAGCGAGCCTGCTCGCGATTGGCTGCGCAGCAGCCCCGGCCATCTGTATAGAAGTTGTAACTGGGCGAACCGGATCATAAAAGCTAGAGTCTGATGGTTTCACGCAGGCCCCCGAATCATCACCTGCGCCCTCATCAAGGAGCTTTCATGCACACATTTCGCCGCAGCGCCGCCCTTCTCGCCCTCACCATCGGCAGCGTCGCCAGCCTTCCGGCCCTCGCCGCCGATGAGCTGCACTACAACCAGATTTCCCTGCGCGCCGAAGTCAGCACGGAAGTCGCCCGCGACCTGATGATCGTCACCCTCTACACCGAAGAGCAAAACACCGACCCGGCGAAACTCGCCGCCGACGTCAGCACCACCATGAACAAGGCTCTGGCCCAGGCCAAGCAAGTCAAAGACATCACCCTGCGCCAAGGCAGCCGCAACAGCTACCCGATCTACGACACCAAGGGCCAGAAGATCACCGGCTGGCGTGAACGCGCCGAACTGCGCCTGGAAAGCTCTGACTTCGCCGCGCTGTCCAAACTCACCGGCGAACTGCTGGGCGACCTGAAAATGGGCGGCATGGACTTCGCCATCGCCGACCCGACCCGCAAATCCAGTGAAGACGCCCTGCTCAAAGAAGCCGTAACCGCCTTCAAGGCCCGCGCGCAATTGGCTACCGACGCACTGGGCGGCAAGGGATACAAAATCGTCAACCTGAACCTCAACAGCAACGGTTATCCACAACCGTACCTGCGCGCACCGATGATGATGAAAGCGGCGGCCATGGACTCGGCGCCGGTGACGCCGGAAGTTGAAGCGGGTACGAGCCAGGTCAGCATGACCGCTGATGGTTCGATTGAAGTGTTGATGCAGTGATGTGATTCGAGCTGAATAAAAAACCGCCGATCTGTGAAGGGTCGGCGTTTTTTTTGTGCCCGCAAATTTTGTGTTGAATGTTCCGTCGCCATCGCGAGCAGGCTCACTCCTACACTTTGGAATGCATTCCCCTGTAGGAGTGAGCCTGCTCGCGATGAACGATAACGCGTTATCAAGTCTGTGGATCAACCCGATCCAACGCCCGATTCACCGCCAGCTCGGCCAGCATGATGATCTGCTGAATCGCCAAAGCCGTATGACGCTCAGGCCGGCCCAATTGATCGGCAAAATTACCCGTTAGCGTGTTCGCCGACGCGAGTGATTCACAGGCATGCGCCAGCAGGCTTTCGGTGTCGATGTTCGGCTGGATCAGGAACATCGTGCTGGGTTGGCGGGGTTTGAGGGGTTCGGGGCTGAGGTAGAAATCCAGGGCGCGCTTGATGGCTTCGCGGGTTTTGATCTGGTCGTCTGCGCGGATGGCGTCTTCGAGTGGGGTATCGAGGGGTGGGTCAGGTATCAATTTATCCATGAAAAAATTTCCTTATGAACTGACGCCATTCATTTCCGATCTCACTCGAGAAATGAGGTGGCAACTATGTACGGAGTGAGATTACCGGTAAGGAAACCAACCCGGCCGGACAAAGTCCGCCCGTACATAGCCGCCATAAAAACTGCTGACAGCATGAGCTGGCGGCGATTATGGAGGGGCTTGTGCAGGTTTCCAAATTCAATAACCGGGAATCTCACCTCCCGATCGCTGAGTTTTCAGCGACACCCAGAGCCTAAAGAGCGCACGTCCGACGGACAACCTGAAAACCTTGTGGGAAGGTTCTGGTTATCTGACACAGATTTAAACAGCCAAAAGCCAACCCTCACCCTAGCCCTCTCCCAGAGGGAGAGGGGACTGACCGAGGTGTTTGGGAGAGTTACGCCGACTTGAAATACGAGTTGAACTCAGATTCTGAAACAGATCAAAAGCCCCTCACCCTGGCCCTCTCCCAGAGGGAGAGGGGACTGACCGAGGTGTTTGGGAGAGCTACGCCGACGTGCAATTCCGCGTTGAACTCAGATTTGAAAGGCCCACAAATCGGCTCCCTCTCCCTCGGGAGAGGGCTGGGGTGAGGGGCAGCACCACCACAAATCCAAAGCCGACCACGCCCCGCTCTTCACCACTCAATAGGCCGAGTGTCAGCTCGCCTGCTCTTGATCTTGATCCACGGGCGACGTCGGAAGGCTGAGTGGAGGGATTGATCCGGGCGTGGGAGCGCAGCGACCGTTTGGCGAAGCCAAACACAGCGGGAGTAGGTGCAGCGAAGCAAACCGGAGACGCTGCGCCCGGATCGATCCCGGAGCGAAGGAACCCCGAGCCCCAGCGAGCGGGCCGCACGTAGGAGCAAGCCTTTTTGGTTACTTTTTCGGCGTCTGGAAAAAGTGACCCGCCGTAAGGGCCATCCCTTTCAAGGTCTTTTCGTTTTGGCAGCCTTGATAACTCTGTCCGTTGAGACATGAGCATGGACCGCTGTACCTTGAACCCATGTCTTGGGTTTAGGCACCTTGGGGCCGCGGGGGCTTTTCGCAACTTGTTTGGGCTGGATGTTTCTGGCCAGCTCCAACAAGCGTTGGGCCAGTTGCTCCAGAGGGACAACGGGAAGATATTCCGAGGGCAGCGCAATCTGCATTCCCTCATAACCACTCCTGACCTGAACCGCCAAGTGATAGATGGAGGCTTCCCATCCTTCAGGCTGAGTCTCCCGGTGAGCTTGCTCGACACTTCGTTTGAGGACGGCCAGGACGTTGTAGGCCAATACCGCAGTGGCGAACCCGAGCAAGGCAGCCTTTGGGCTGCCAAGGGTTTCGATTTCACTTTCCAGAATCGCTTCCAGTCGCTGGAACATACCTTCAATGCTCCAGCGGCGGCGATAGAGCTCTGCGATCTGCTGTGCACTGACGCTTTGGGGTAGGTTGCTCCAGAACATCAAGCTGCTGTCTCCCGAGTCCGTTGGCGAATGAAGCGTCAGTTCGACACGCCGACATTGGTAACCGCCTCTGACCTGGATGATCTGCTCACGCACAGTGCCTGTTTCCACAGGCACCGGCTCTTGCCACTCACCTTCTTGAATCAAGCGTGGATGCTTGGCTTGCTGGCGAATGACAAAGGAGGTCTGGGCCTGCTCACAAGCTTCCATGACCGGGAGCGTGCAATAGAGTCGATCAGCCAACCACACTTGGCCCGGCTCGGCATCAGCCAACAGCGGCAGCACGCAAACACGCTCGCTTGCGTAGGCATCCTCACACGCCTGAAGGTCGATGACCTGATCGAGGTCGGGGTCGTAGGCCACCACCGAAAAACCGGGACGAGCGGCGCCGCGCTCGTGACGTAAAGCTCCCAGACGTTTCTCAGTGGATGCCAAGTGATTACCGTCCACTACCCGAACCTGCCAACCCGGCAGCATCGTCGTGCAACCCAGCTCTTTTATGGTTGGAGTCAGGCGTTGAGCGCAGCCCGTAACCAGGGCGCGCAACAGCGCCGGCTCGGTACGACTGATCTTGTCGTAGAGAGCCGCCAAACTGACAGGAAGATCTTCCAGTTGCCGCGCGGCGGCGTGCAGGGATGGCTTCAGGCCCAATGAAACAAGGGACATCAGCTTGATGATGGTCGAGAACAGCAGCTCACGAGAATACTGCCGTTGCCGATGCTCTTCGAAAACCTGATCGACCCACTCAGGGGCAATAGCCTGCTCCAGAGCCAATTTAGCCATGACACTGGCAGGTGCTTTTTTCTCGAAACGCGCTAGAACATCGGCCCACATCGTTTGGGGATCCCTGAATGAAATTTCAGGGGATTTTACCGAAGACCTTGAAAGGGATGGCCGTAAGGGCGGAACCCTAAGCAGCCCAAACCGCAGCAACGGATATACCCACAAAACCCCAGATATACCGAGTTAGACACCTCCCCAAGAAAAACGATATTTCCGAACACCCCCAGATCCCCGCTAACCTCAACCAACAACCACCTCCAATCTCCCCGGGGACTCCATGCCAAGATTCACCCTCAAACCGCTCTTGATCTCCCTGGCCCTGGCCACAACCGCCCCACTGGCAAACGCCGCCACCACCCTGGTCTACTGCTCCGAAGCCAGCCCGGCAGGCTTCGACCCCAGCCAATACACCAGCGGTACCGACTTCGACGCCTCCGCCGAAACCGTCTTCAACCGCCTCACCCAATTCAAACGCGGCGGCACCGACATCGAACCCGGCCTGGCAACAAAATGGGACATCTCCAACGATGGCCTGCAATACACCTTCCACCTACGCCAAAACGTAAAATTCCACACCACCGACTACTTCAAACCCACCCGCGACTTCAACGCCGACGACGTGCTCTTCACCTTCCAGCGCCTGCTCGACCCGGACAACGCCTTCCGCAAGGCCTACCCCGCCGAATCCCCCTACTTCACCGACATGGGCCTGAACACCACGATCAAATCGGTAGAAAAACTCGACGAGCAAACCGTGCGCTTCAACCTCAACAACGTCGACGCCGCCTTCGTGCAAAACCTCGCCATGAGCTTCGCCTCGGTGCAATCGGCTGAATACGCCGCCCAACTGTTGAAGGAAGGCAAAGCCGCCGACCTCAACCAAAAGCCGATCGGCACCGGCCCGTTCGTGTTCAAGCGCTACCAGAAGGACTCGCAAATCCGCTACGCCGCCAACACGGCCTACTGGAAACCCGAAGACGTCAAAATCGATAACCTGATCTTCTCGATCACCCCCGACGCCGCCGTACGCCTGCAAAAACTCAAGGCCGGCGAATGTCAGGTCAGCGGCTACCCACGCCCGGCCGACATCGAAGTGATGGAAAAAGACCCAAACCTGCGTGTGCTCAAGCAGGCCGGTTTCAACCTCGGTTTCCTCGCCTACAACACCACCCACGCCCCGCTCGACCAGCTCAAGGTTCGACAGGCGCTGGACATGGCCATCGACAAACCGGCAATCATCAAAGCCGTTTACCAAAGCGCCGGCCAGTTGGCCCAAAACGCTTTGCCGCCGGCGCAATGGTCGTATGACCCGAACATCAAGGATGCGCCCTACGACCCGGTAAAAGCGCGGGTGCTACTGAAAGAAGCAGGGGTTGCACCGGGTACAACCATCAACCTTTGGGCAATGACAGTGCAACGCGCGTCGAACCCGAATGCGCGGATGTCGGCGCAGATGATCCAGCAGGATTGGGAGAAAATCGGCATCAAGGCCAACATCGTCAGCTATGAATGGGGCGAGTACATCAAACGCGCGAAAAATGGCGAACACGACGCCATGATCTATGGTTGGACAGGTGACAACGGTGACCCGGACAACTGGCTTGGCGTGCTCTACAGCTGCGCGGCGGTAAAAGGCAGCAACTACGCCAAATGGTGTGATCCGGCCTACGACAAACTGGTGCAACAGGCCAAATTGTCCACCGACAAAGATCAACGGGTAAAACTGTATCAACAGGCGCAACTGATCCTTAAACAGCAGGTGCCGATCACGCCGATTGCCAACTCCACGGTGTTCCAGCCGCTGCGCAAGGAAGTCACCGACTTCCGGATCAGCCCGTTCGGTCTAACCCCGTTCTATGGCGTGGGTATAAATAAGTAACACCAAGCCCCAAGGCGGCGCGCACAACGTGACCAACGCACCGTTTTGGGGCTTCATTTGCACCGTAAAAACCACCCGCAAACGGTCAAATGCGTCAGAAGTTATACAGATGCGACATTAAGGTACGTTCGTGCCACGCTTTGAGGCCGGCAGTCACTCTGGATCTTGCAATGGGTATGGCCCCTGCATAAGTATCCGCAGGCACGACTCACGAGGTCGTACCTCACAACTAAAAAATGACAACAAATCATGAGGCCAACATGCTTAAACACGCGGTCATTCCGTTTTTAGTCGGCGCAGGCTTGTTAGCCTCCGCACCTTTCGCATCCGCTGCGACTAACCTGGTGTTCTGCTCCGAAGGCAGCCCGGCCGGTTTCGACCCAGGCCAGTACACCACCGGAACCGACTTCGACGCCTCAGCCGAAACCATGTTCAACCGCCTGACCCAGTTCGAGCGCGGCGGCACCGCCGTGATTCCTGGTCTGGCGACCAAGTGGGACATTTCCGATGATGGCCTGACGTACACCTTTCACCTGCGTGAAGGCGTCAAGTTCCACACCACCCCGTATTTCAAGCCGACTCGTGAGTTCAACGCCGACGACGTGCTGTTCACCTTCAATCGCATGATTAACAAGGATGACCCGTTCCGTAAGGCGTACCCGACCGAATTCCCGTACTTCACCGACATGGGGATGGACACCAACATCACCAAGATCGATAAAGTCGACGACCACACCGTCAAGTTCACGTTGAAAGAAGTGGATGCCGCGTTCATCCAGAACATGGCGATGAGCTTCGCCTCGGTGCAGTCCGCCGAGTACGCAGCGCAGCTGCTGAAAGAAGGCAAGGCTGCCGACATCAACCAGAAGCCGATCGGCACTGGTCCGTTCGTGTTCAAGAGCTACCAGAAAGATTCCAACATCCGTTACACCGGCAACAAGGATTACTGGAAGCCTGAGGATGTGAAGATCGACAACCTGATCTTCGCCATCACCACCGACCCGTCGGTACGTATTCAGAAGCTGAAAAAGAACGAGTGCCAGGTCACCCTGTTCCCGCGTCCAGCCGACCTGAAAGCGCTTAAAGAAGACAAAACCCTGAAAATGCCTGACCAGGCTGGTTTCAACCTGGGTTACATCGCCTACAACGTGATGGACAAGGTCAAGGGCAGCAACGAAGCCAACCCGCTGGCAGACCTGCGTGTACGTCAGGCGCTGGACATGGCGGTGAACAAGCCGCAGATCATCGACTCGGTTTACCAGGGCGCCGGCCAACTGGCCGTCAATGCCATGCCGCCGACCCAATGGTCTTACGACACCACCATCAAAGATGCCAAGTACGATCCCGAGAAAGCCAAACAGCTGCTCAAGGAAGCCGGCGTCAAGGAAGGTACCGAGATCGTGCTGTGGGCGATGCCGGTGCAGCGTCCATACAACCCGAACGCCAAACTGATGGCTGAAATGCTCCAGTCCGACTGGGCCAAGATCGGCTTGAAAGTGAAGATCACCAGCTACGAGTGGGGCGAGTACATCAAGCGCTCCAAAGGTGGCGAGAACCAGGCCATGATCATTGGCTGGAGCGGTGACAATGGTGATCCGGACAACTGGCTGAACGTGCTGTTCGGTTGCGACTCGCTCAGCGGCAACAACTTCTCCAAGTGGTGCGACAAGAAGTTCGATGGCCTCGTCAAAGAAGCCAAGCGCACAACCGACCAAGGTAAGCGCACCGAACTGTACAAAGAGGCACAACACGTCCTCAAAGATGCAGTCCCGATGACACCTATCGCTCACTCGACGGTGTACCAACCCATGCGCGCCAACGTGCAGGACTTCAAGATCAGCCCATTCGGCTTGAACTCCTTCTACGGCGTCAGCGTCAGCAAATAAGGCACTGCAACGGCGACGTTTTTGACGTCGCCGTTGTTTTACCTGCCGGGAAGTTAGGAAATTGCCTACAGCCAATTCCGCTGCGGATTACCACAGTGGTATAGGACGCGTCGCCTTTTCCTACGAGCTTTAAGGCATTTACGCATTTACTGCCAGGACCGCGGCCCCTACCGTCGGGTACTGACCAGTTTCTGCGTGGGCCACCGGTTTGCTGCACGTACTGGATTGAGCTCAATGCTGCCAAAACGTCTCCGGATGAGACGACGGCGCGTTGAACAACACTAAAAAAGAGGGAGCGTCATGCGCCATACCTTGATTTTTTCCGCATTGCTGGGCGCCGGCCTGTTGGCCGCCTCGTCCGCCAGTTTCGCCGCCAGCAAAAGTCTGGTGTTCTGCTCTGAAGGCAGCCCGGCGGGTTTTGATACCGCGCAGTACACGACGGCCACCGATAACGATGCCGCCGAACCGCTGTACAACCGCTTGGTCGAGTTCGAAAAAGGTGCGACCAATGTTGTACCTGGCCTGGCAACCCAGTGGGATATTTCCGAGGATGGTCTCAAGTACACCTTTCACCTGCGTGAAGGTGTGAAGTTTCATACAACGCCGTACTTCAAGCCGACCCGCGATTTCAACGCCGATGACGTGTTGTTCACGTTTAATCGCATGCTCGATGCCCAGCAACCTTTCCGTAAGGCCTATCCCACCGAATTCCCGTACTTCAACGGGATGAGCCTGAACAAGAACATCGCCAAGGTCGAAAAGACCGGGCCGCTGACCGTGGAGTTCACGCTCAACAGCGTCGACGCCGCGTTCATTCAGAACATCGCCATGAGCTTCGCCTCCATCCTGTCCGCCGAATACGCCGACAAACTGCTGGCCGAAGGCAAGCCGAGCGATATCAACCAGAAACCGATCGGCACCGGGCCGTTCGTGTTCAAGAGTTATCAGAAAGACTCGAACATTCGTTACACCGGTAATAAACATTACTGGGATCCGAGCCGGGTCAAACTCGACAATCTGATCTTTGCAATCAACACCGACGCCTCGGTGCGCGTGCAGAAGCTCAAGGCCGGCGAATGCCAGATCACCCTGCATCCGCGCCCTGCCGATGTGGAAGCGCTGAAGGCCGACCCGAAACTGCAACTGATTTCCAAGCCGGGTTTCAACCTCGGCTACATCGCCTATAACGTGCGTCACAAGCCCTTCGACCAGCTCGAAGTGCGTCAGGCGCTGGACATGGCGGTAAATAAACAAGGGATTCTCAATGCTGTTTATCAAGGCGCCGGCCAACTGGCCGTGAACGCCATGCCACCGACCCAGTGGTCCTACGACGACAGCATCAAAGACGCCGCCTACAACCCGGAAAAAGCCAAAGAGCTGCTCAAGGCTGCTGGCGTCAAAGAAGGCACCGAGATCACCCTGTGGGCGATGCCGGTGCAGCGTCCATACAACCCGAACGCCAAACTGATGGCCGAAATGCTCCAGGCGGACTGGGCCAAGATCGGTCTGAAAGTGAAGATCGTCAGCTACGAATGGGGCGAGTACATCAAGCGCACCAAAAATGGCGAGCACGACATCAGCCTGATCGGCTGGACCGGTGACAATGGGGATCCGGACAACTGGCTCGGCACGCTGTACAGCTGCGATGCCATTGGCGGCAACAACTACTCCATGTGGTGCGATCCGGCGTACGACAAGCTGATCAAACAGGCCAAGGTCGTCACCGACCGCGACCAGCGCACCGTGCTCTACAAACAGGCTCAGCAATTGCTTAAACAGCAAGTGCCAATCACGCCTGTCGCCCACTCGACGGTCAACCAGCCGTTAAGCGCGAGGATCGAAGGGTTCAAAGTCAGCCCGTTCGGTCGCAACGTGTTCTCGGGTGTCGGTATCGATTAAACCAACCGATTTAGCCGCAACGCTGAGGGGCGCTGTCTAGCCCCTCACGCAAGCGCTTTGCCGAAATTCGCCAATCCGACCATTGGCAAACGTTTGCGATGTGTGAATGAGTTCTAAACCAATAACCGGCATACCAAAAAAAGCCGGCATAAAAAGAAAGTAAAGGAGCTTCACCCATGAAACTGAGCAGCACCGCGATACTGGCCCTGGCCATCAGCAGCATCACCGCCACGGCGTACGCAGAAACCCAAAGCCAGGCGTTCACCCCGGTGACCGTGAACACCAAGAGCGCCCAGGCAGAAGCGACCGGCTTCGTCGAAGGACAGTCGATCACCGGTACCACGCGTAACTGGTACGCCAACGAACAACTGAAGCGTGGCGGCAAGTTCGCCTACAAGAAGAATGGTTCGCTGGCCGAAACCGACCGCCGGATCAACTGGGTTCAGGGCACCATCGTCAAGTACAACTCGGGCTTCACCGAGGGCACCGTAGGTTTCAGCACCGAAGTGGCGGCGTACAACGCTGTGGCGCTGGAACGTGACCGCAAGAATCTGGCATCGGCCAACGGTGGTGCGCCAAAGACCGGCGACGGCTCTGGCAACAACCGTACCCTGACGCACAAGAACAACGGTGAAGCCGTCGATCAGTGGAGCAAAGTCGGTCTCGCTAACATCAAGGCCCGCGTGTCCAACACCACCCTGACCGCCGGCCGTATGGGCTTCAGCAGCCCGCAAGTCGACGTGATCGGTAACCGTGCACTGCCTTCGAGCTTCGAGGGTGTGGCCCTGCACAGTGAAGAACTGAACAACCTGTCCTTCGACCTGGCCACGTTCGATCGCGTATCGCCACGTTCGGAACAAAGCCTGCAAAAATTCCGCGCCGAGTACGCCAACGGCCGTGTTGAATCGGACAAGGTCAACACCGCTGGCATCAGCTATCAGCCGCTCGAAAGCCTGAAAACCAGCCTGTGGGGCACTCAGGTCGAAGACCTGTGGAACCAGTATTACTTTGGCGCCACCCATGAATTGGGTGACAGCAGTGTCCTCGCCTTGACCACCGGCCTGAACTACTACAAAACCGTGGATGAAGGCAAAAAGCTGCTGGGCGACATCGACAACGATACTTACTCGCTGTCGTTCGGCCTGACTCACCAGGCACACAACCTGACCTTCTCTTACCAGCAAGTGAACGGTAACGAGTACTTCGACTACCTGCACGAAACCAACGGCATCTACCTGGCCAACTCCCTGCTGTCCGACTTCAACGGCCCGAACGAGAAATCCTTCCAGGTTTCCTACGCCATCAACATGGCTGAATACGGTGTGCCTGGTCTGAAGTTCAACATCTATCAGGCGCGCGGCTGGGGTATCGACGGTACTCACTACGACGGCAACAAAGGCGTCGCCAAGAAGGGCTATGACGGTATTCAGGAGCAGGACGGCGAGCATCACTATGAATACGGAATCGGGGCGACCTATGCCGTACAAAGTGGTCCTCTGAAAGCCACCACCATTCGCGGCACTTACACCGCGCACCGTGCGAGCGAATTCCAGTCCGACGGCAGCATCAACGAGTTCCGTCTCGTGACCACGATTCCATTCAACATCCTGTAAAAAACGCCAACCGACGGCTGACTCATGATGAGTCGGCCGTTCGGTTTTTTGTCTTCAACCGATTGCAGAGGGTTATCGATGAAAATGCTTCCCCTACGTGCGGCCATCGCGGCTGCGTTGCTGAGTGTCGCTGTTGGCGTCTCGGCCAAACCCTTGGTGGTCTGCACCGAAGCCAGTCCGGAAGGCTTCGATATGGTCCAGTACACAACTGCAGTCACGGCGGACGCTGTGGCCGAAACCATCTTCAACCGCCTGGCCGACTTCAAGCCTGGCACCACTGAAGTGATCCCGGCTCTCGCCGAGTCCTGGGACATCAGCGAAGACGGCCTGACCTACACGTTCCACCTGCGCAAAGGCGTCAAGTTTCACACCACCGAATATTTCAAGCCGACCCGCGACATGAACGCCGACGACGTGGTCTGGAGCTTCCAGCGTCAGCTGGACCCGAATCACCCATGGCACAAACTGTCGAGCGTGGGCTTCCCGTACTTTGAAAGCATGGGCTTCAAGGAACTGCTGAAAAACGTCGAAAAAGTCGACGACAACACCGTCAAGTTCACCCTGACCCGCCGCGAAGCGCCGTTCCTGGCCGATATCGCGATGGCGTTCTCCTCGATCTATCCGGCCGAATACGCCGACCAGTTGCTCAAGGCTAACAAGACCGGCGACCTCAACAACAAGCCGATCGGCACCGGCCCGTTCATCTTCCAGCGCTACGCAAAAGACGCTCAGGTGCGCTTCAAGGCCAACCCGGATTACTTCCGTGGCAAGGCGCCGGCTGACGCGTTGATCCTGGCCATCGCCACCGACAACAACGTGCGCCTGCAAAAGCTCAAGGCCAACGAGTGCCAGATCGCCCTGTATCCAAAACCGGACGACATCCCGAGCATCAAGAAAGACAGCAACCTGAAAGTCGACGAGCTGGACGCGATGACCGTCTCGTACATCGCCATGAACACCCAGCACAAGTACATGAGCGACGTGCGCGTACGCAAAGCCATCGACATCGCCTTCGACAAGGAAGCCTATGTCAACGCGCTGTTCGGCAAAGGCAATGCGTCGGTCGCGGTCAACCCGTACCCGCCGACCCTGCTCGGCTACAACCACGACCTGAAGAACCCGCCACGTGACCTCGACAAGGCTCGCGCCCTGCTCAAGGAAGCCGGGGTTCCGGACGGCACCGTGTTTACCCTGTTTACCCGCAACGGCGGCGGCCCGACCAACCCCAACCCGATGCTCGGCGCGCAGATGATGCAGGCTGACCTGGCGAAAGTCGGGATCAAGATCGATATTCGCGTGATGGAATGGGGCGAAATGCTCAAACGCGCCAAGGCCGGTGAGCACGACATGGTGTCGGCCGGATGGGCGGGCGACAACGGCGACCCGGATAACTTCCTGACGCCTATGCTCAGTTGCGAAGCTGCCAAGAACGGCGAAAACTACGCGCGCTGGTGCAACGAGAAATTCCAGGCACTGCTCGACGAAGCACGGGCTAAAGTAGATCCGGCCGAACGCGCGAAACTCTATGAGCAGGCTCAGGTCCTGTTTAATCAGGATCAACCGTGGATCAGCATGGCCCACACCCGGATGTTTACCGCAATGCGTAACAATGTAGAGGGCTATCACATCAGCCCTCTCACCACTAATAACTTCGCCACTACCCAGGTGAAGTAGATAAGAAACTCCCGGCGTCCCTGACCCCAGGGATGCCGGGCACGCCTAACCGGCTGATGAGGTACCACACAAGATGTTTAGTTTTATTGCCCGCCGACTGGGGTTATTGATCCCCACGTTTTTCGGCATCACCTTGCTGACTTTCGCGTTGATTCGCATGATTCCGGGCGACCCCGTGGAAGTGATGATGGGCGAACGTCGGGTCGACCCCGAAATGCACGCTCAGGCAATGGAACGCCTAGGTCTGAACAAACCGTTGTATGCCCAGTATCTGGACTACATCGGCAAACTGGCCCACGGCGATCTCGGCGAATCCCTGCGTACGCGTGAGAGCGTATGGACCGAGTTCACCTCCCTCTTCCCGGCGACCCTGGAACTGTCCATGGCCGCCCTGCTGTTCGCCGGCATTCTCGGGCTTCTGGCCGGGGTGATCGCGGCACTCAAGCGAGGATCGCTGTTCGACCACGGGGTGATGGGCATCTCCCTCGCGGGGTATTCGATGCCGATCTTCTGGTGGGGCCTGATCCTGATCATGTTCTTCTCGGTGAGCCTGGGCTGGACCCCGGTTTCCGGACGGATCGACCTGCTCTACGACATCGAGCCGCGCACCGGTTTCATGCTGATCGACACGCTGCTGGCCGATGACGTCGGCGCATTCTTCGATGCCCTGCATCACCTGATCCTGCCAGCCATCGTGCTCGGCACCATTCCGCTGGCGGTGATCGCGCGGATGACCCGTTCGTCGATGCTCGAAGTGCTGCGCGAAGACTACATCCGCACCGCCAAGGCCAAGGGCCTGTCGCCGTCGCGCGTGGTGTTCGTCCACGGTCTGCGCAACGCACTGATTCCGGTACTCACCGTGGTCGGCCTGCAAGTCGGCACCCTGCTGGCCGGTGCAGTTCTGACCGAAACCATCTTCTCCTGGCCCGGCATCGGTAAATGGCTGATCGAAGCCATCGGCGCCCGGGACTACCCGGTTGTGCAAAACGGCATCCTGTTAATCGCCTGCCTGGTGATTCTGGTCAACTTCGTAGTGGATATCCTCTACGGCTTTGCCAACCCACGCATCCGTCATCAGCGCTGAGGTCCATACCATGAGCACTCCAACATCCTCAGTAGCCACCGCCGCCAACGCGGATCAAAGCCTGCTGTACCCGTCACCGTACAAAGAATTCTGGCAAGCCTTCTCCAAAAACAAAGGCGCGGTTGCCGGCCTGCTGTTCATGTTGCTGGTGATCTTCTGCGCACTGTTCGCGCCGTGGGTCGCGCCGCACAACCCGAGCGAGCAATACCGCGACTTCCTGCTGACGCCGCCGGCGTGGCTCGAAGGCGGGCAGATGCAGTTCCTGCTCGGCACCGATGAACTCGGTCGTGACCTGCTGTCGCGTCTGATCCAGGGCTCGCGCCTGTCGCTGCTGATCGGTTTGTCGTCGGTCGTGATGTCGCTGATTCCGGGGATCCTGCTGGGTCTGTTCGCCGGTTTCTTCCCGAAAATGATCGGCCCGACCATCATGCGTCTGATGGACATCATGCTGGCCCTGCCGTCGCTGCTGCTGGCAGTGGCGATTGTCGCCATCCTCGGCCCTGGCCTGATCAACACCGTGATCGCCATTGCGGTGGTGTCCTTGCCGTCCTACGTGCGTCTGACCCGCGCTGCGGTGATGGGCGAACTGAACCGCGACTACGTGACCGCCGCGCGCCTGGCCGGTGCCGGTCTGCCACGCCTGATGTTCATCACCGTGCTGCCGAACTGCATGGCGCCGCTGATCGTGCAGGCGACCCTGAGCTTCTCTTCGGCGATTCTCGATGCCGCCGCACTGGGCTTCCTCGGCCTTGGCGTACAACCGCCAACCCCTGAGTGGGGCACCATGCTCGCTTCGGCCCGCGACTACATCGAACGCGCCTGGTGGGTAGTGAGCCTGCCTGGTTTGACCATTTTGCTCAGCGTGCTGGCAATCAACTTGATGGGCGACGGTCTGCGCGATGCGCTCGACCCGAAACTCAAGAACGCCGCCTGAGGAGATTCCCATGTCACTGTTAGAAATCAAGAATCTCAACGTTCGCTTCGGCGACAAGACCGCGACCCCAGTGGTCGATGGCCTCGACCTGAAAGTCGACAAAGGCGAAGTACTGGCCATCGTTGGCGAGTCGGGTTCGGGTAAATCCGTGACCATGATGGCGCTGATGGGCCTGATCGAGCATCCCGGCATCGTCACCGCTGACTCGCTCAGCTTTGACGGCAAGGACATGCTCAAGCTGAGCAACCGTCAGCGTCGGCAGATCGTCGGCAAAGACCTGTCGATGGTCTTTCAGGATCCGATGACCGCGCTGAACCCGAGCTACACCGTCGGTTTCCAGATCGAAGAAGTGCTGCGTCTGCACCTGAAAATGTCCGGCAAGCAAGCGCGCAAACGTGCGATCGAGCTGCTGGAAAAAGTTGAAATCCCGGGCGCCGCCAGCCGTATGGATGCCTACCCCCATCAACTGTCCGGCGGTATGAGCCAGCGCGTCGCGATCGCCATGGCGATTGCCGGCGAGCCGAAACTGCTGATCGCCGACGAACCGACCACGGCTTTGGACGTGACGATTCAGGCACAGATCATGGATCTGCTGCTGGCGTTGCAGAAAGAACAGAACATGGGCCTGGTGCTGATCACTCACGACCTCGCGGTCGTGGCTGAAACCGCCCAGCGCGTCTGCGTGATGTACGCAGGCCAGGCTGTTGAAGTCGGTCAGGTGCCGCAACTGTTCGACGTCCCGGCACACCCCTACAGCGAAGCGCTGCTCAAGGCGATTCCCGAGCACAGCCTCGGCGCCGCACGCCTGTCGACCCTGCCGGGCATCGTTCCGGGCCGCTACGACCGTCCGCAGGGTTGCCTGCTGTCGCCGCGCTGCCCGTACGTGCAGGACAGCTGCCGCGCGCAGCGTCCAGGCCTTGATCCGAAAAGCCACAGCCTCGCCCGCTGCTTCTTCCCGCTGAACCAGGAGGTGGCGTAATGGCCGTCGTACTTACCGCCCGCGACCTGACCCGTCACTATGAAGTCTCCCGTGGCCTGTTCAAGGGCCACGCGACTGTACGCGCGCTGAATGGCGTGTCGTTCGAACTGGAAGCCGGCAAGACCCTCGCTGTTGTAGGCGAATCGGGCTGCGGCAAATCCACCCTCGCCCGTGCGTTGACGCTGATTGAAGATCCGTCGTCCGGCTCGCTGAAAATCGCCGGCCAGGAAGTCGCCGGCGCCGACAAGGCCCAGCGCAAGCAACTCCGCAAAGACGTGCAGATGGTGTTCCAAAGCCCGTACGCGTCGTTGAACCCACGGCAGAAAGTCGGTGACCAGCTCGGCGAGCCGCTGCTGATCAACACCAACCTGAGCGCTGCCGAACGTCGCGAGAAAGTCCAGGCGATGATGAAGCAGGTTGGCTTGCGTCCTGAGCATTACCAGCGCTATCCGCACATGTTCTCCGGCGGTCAGCGTCAGCGTATCGCCCTGGCTCGGGCGATGATGTTGCAACCGAAAGTGCTGGTGGCGGATGAACCGACTTCGGCATTGGACGTGTCGATTCAGGCGCAGGTGCTGAACCTGTTCATGGATCTGCAACAGGAGTTCAACACCGCGTACGTGTTCATCTCGCACAACCTCGCGGTGGTGCAACACGTGGCCGATGACGTGATGGTGATGTACCTCGGTCGCCCGGTGGAGCTAGGTCCGAAGAACGATATTTACGAGCGTCCGCTGCACCCGTATACCCAGGCGCTGCTGTCGGCAACCCCGACCATTCACCCGGATCCGAACAAGCCGAAAATCAAGATCGTCGGCGAACTGCCTAACCCGCTGAACCCGCCGCCGGGCTGCGCTTTCCACAAGCGCTGCCCGTATGCGACCGAGCGTTGCAGCAGCGAAGAGCCGGCCTTGCGTCAGCTCGACAGCCGGCAGGTGGCTTGCCACTACGCCGAGCAGTTCCTCGACGGCGCGGCGTAAAAAAAAGCCCACGAAAACGTGGGCTTTTCCTGTTATTCAGTGGTCACTTTATTCCTGGCGAATTCCGGGACGAAGTGACTACTGCTGCCAGCTATAATCGCGAACAACTCACGACGGCTAATAGCGAGGTATACGCGCGGCCCACCATCAGAGAGCCGCAATTACCCCACTTTGAAAGCCCCTTTTTCATCCAGCACTTTCTTATTACTTTGCTCAATTCCCTCAAACTCTCCGCGAGCCTCTACACTCTTCTCAACCGATCCATTGGACATGACAAACTTGGCGACAATTTCTACTATCTCAGACTCAGCATCGAACCGTTCAAAATTAATTTTTCCAGACTGCCCGTTGTATACGTTTTTTTCTTTATCTATAAAAACCGCGACAGCAGTCCCATCCTGCCCATATTGTTCAATAGGGTAGCTTTTACCTTGTGTTATCTCCGACGAGCGAACGAAAAACACTAGGTGTTCATCTTTGGTGCTGACGCCTTCAAACGTATACCCCTTGTCGGACGTATTTTTCTGAGCGGAAACATTTGTACTAGAGAAGCCCGACACTGAAGTCCCCGAGGCCTGCAACTTTCCTTCAGTCTTGGTTGTTTTATTACTCATCATGCGATTCCTTTCCGTTATTTAACAAAAGTGATTAACGAAACATATTTATAGGGGGCGCATGACGAAGCGTCTACTGTCACTTCTGACAGGTGTACGAGATTAAATTGCGATAAGAAAAAAGCCTGACTTACAGAGAAGGCATAACTGGACATAAGTAGAGGATAAACGGCAAAACCAAAGTTACGTTCGCGGAGGACTCTCCCTCCCCACTTCAACCAGACATCAGCAAGTGAGGAGCGATAAGTCCTTGTCCACATCTAAGTCTGGCTATCCCCTTCGTCCGAATCATCAGTATCTGGCTCGTCAGTGGTCGAGTCGTCATCATCGGCGCTGCCGCCCTGCCCCTGATCGCCCGGCTCGGACTCGGACTTGGCGAGCATCAAGCCGCTATGCCCGACCTGGCCGTTGAACGCCTGGGAATCGTGATCCTCGCACTCGGCCCAGGCCGTCGCGGTGCCGAGGGACAGCATGACCATCACTTTCAACAGCAATAAAACCCGTAGCAACCTGCTTTTCATAGCCGACTCCATCCATTTTCAGGTGAGACATTCGTGCCTGACTGGCGCTGTGTGAAATCTAGTTCCGATCCATCGGGTTCACCAGATAGGACGCTAAGGAGCGGGCAGAAATGCCCTTCATGGAAAGACAGTTTTCGAATAATGCTCATAGCCGCAACAGCTAAGGGCCGCCGCGTGATCGCGTGGCCTGCCACGTCAGCGGCATGGAAATCAACACCATCAGCGCACTCGCCAGCCACACACTGTGGCCCCCGAATTGACCATACAACTGGCCACTAAGCACCGGTGACAACAGTGCACTAGCGCTCCAGCTCATAAAGAACAGGCCGAAGTACTGACCGCTTTTGCCACTCTGCGCAAACTGCATCGCCAGCACATTCAGCGGCGGCATGAAAAACGCCTCGCCCAGAGTCCAGATCACCGTCGACAGACAGACGAACGCCAACCCGGAACCGAATGGCAACATGCCCAGTCCGCACGCCAGCAGCAAACTCCCCGCGAGCATTTGCCGCCGCGTGCCCCAACGCTCGCCCCAATGCGACAGCGGAATCTGCAGGGCAATCACCAGCAACGCATTGAGCCCGAACTGCCAGCCAATGGCCTCGGTGCTCAACTGATAGTAATCACGCAGATAGTTGCCCAGTGTGCTGTAGACCGTGTCGAACGCGATGCCAAGCACCGCAGTCGCCGCCAGTAACCAGAGGAACGGTTTGTCGCGATACGGCACCGCGGAACCTGCGTCATCCGTGAGTTTTTCGTCATTGATCAGCACCGGTCGCTGCCACGTGGTGCGAACAAACCAGAGCAGCGCCAACAACGTCATCGCCGCGCTGCCGAAAAACACCCAGCGAAAATCGGTCTGCGCCAACACCCCGCCCGCAACGCCGGCGGCCGCCATGCCGAGGTTGCGCGCCACCCGGCTCAAGGCCTGCGCACGCGAACGTTGAGTGACTTCGCAATATTCCATGATCAACCGCTGATGCAGGGTGCGAATAGCCCCGTCGATGGTTCCGCTGAGCAACAGCAATGCCGCCAGCAACGGCACCTGCGTCACCAGCCCCAGCAGAATCAGCACCCACACCGAAATAAAGAACAACGCCGCCGTCAGCCGCGCCGTGCGCACATGATCACTGAGCCAGCCCCCGAGCATCGAACCGACCAGCAAACCCGCGCCGTACGCCGAGAGCAACCAGCCAACCGTCTCGATCGCCAGCCCCATTTCCTGACGCAGGTACAACGCCATGAACAGCTTGACCATGCTGCTCAAGCGATTGATGAACAACAGCGCCGCGAGCACCCAGGCCATTACGCTGAAATAGCCGTCCAGTCGTAGCAAGTGAGTCAGGCGACTCGTCATTCCATTGACCTCTCAGAGCGACTTGGGTGGAGCTGGAACACTAACGGTCAGCAGGCTGGTTGTCGCGTTCAAGTACATCGAGATCACGAAAAACGGAGTCGTCCTACAGCCATTGCGCGCGATAAAACCGTGCCGAAGATCAACAGCCCCTCACCCTAACCCTCTCCCAGAGGTAGAGGGGACTGACCGAGGTGTTTGGGCGAGCTACGCCGACGTGAAATACCGAGTTGAACTCAGATTCTGAAACAGATCAAAAGCCCCTCACCCTAGCCCTCTCCCGGAGGGAGAGGGGACTGACCGAGGTGTTTGGCAGAGCTACGCCGACTTGAAATACCGAGTCGAACTCAGATTCTGAAACAGATCAAAAGCCCCACCCTAACCCTCTCCCGGAGGGAGAGGGGACTGACCGAGGTGTTTGGGCGAGCTACGCCGACGTGAAATACCGAGTCGAACTCAGATTCTGAAACAGATCAAAAGCCCCTCACCCTAGCCCTCTCCCGGAGGGAGAGGGGACTGACCGAGGTGTTTGGGAGAGTTACGCCGACTTGAAATACCGCGTTGAACTCAAATCTTGAAAAGCCCACAAATCGGCTCCCTCTCCTTGGGGAGAGGGCTGGGGTGAGGGGAAGCAACACCACAAATCCAAAGCCGACCACGCTGTGCTCCTCACCACTCAATAGGCCGAGTGTCAGCTCGCCTGCTCTTGATCTTGATCCACGGGCGACGTCGGAAGGCTGAGTGGAGGGATTGATCCGGGCGTGGAAGCGCAGCGACCGTTTGGCGCAGCCAAACACAGCGAGAGGAGGTGCAGCGAAGCAAACCGTAGGCGCTGCGCCCGGATCGATCCCGCAGCGAAGGAACCCCGAGCCCCAGCGAGCGGGCCGCACGCAGGAGCAAGCCTTTTGGGTTACCTTTTCGGCGTTTGGAAAAGGTGACCCGCCGTAAGGGCGGAACCCTAATCAGCAACACCCGCAGCAACGGATATACACCCAAAAACCCAATAGCATGGTCGGCCCAGAGGCCGCCAATACCAGGGCGAAAAAAAGCCCCCTAGGCATGCACCTAGAGGGCTTCGGACAAACCAATTCAGAACTTAATGATGCTCACGCGTCGCACGGAATTTCACATCCGGCCAACGCTCTTCCATCAACGCAAGGTTAACCCGCGTCGGCGCCAGGTAAGTCAGGTGCCCCCCGCCATCGACCGCCAGGTTCTCCACAGCCTTGTTAGAGAATTCCTCAAGCTTCTTCTTGTCACTGCATTCAATCCAGCGCGCGGAATACACAGTAATCGGCTCATACGAGCACTCAACCTTGTATTCCTCCTTCAAACGGCTGGCGACCACATCAAACTGCAGCACACCGACGGCGCCCAGAATGATGTCGTTGCTGCGCTCCGGGAAAAACACCTGCGTTGCACCCTCTTCGGCCAACTGCTGCAGACCCTGACGCAACTGCTTGGACTTCAGCGGATCACGCAGACGCACACGACGGAACAGCTCCGGGGCGAAGTGCGGGATACCGGTAAAGCCCAGGGCCTCACCTTCACTGAAGGTGTCGCCGATCTGGATGGTGCCGTGGTTGTGCAGACCGATGATGTCGCCGGCAAAGGCTTCTTCAAGCTGCTCACGCTCGGAGGAGAAGAACGTCAAGGCGTCGCCGATGCGCACGTCCTTGCCGGTGCGCACGTGGCGCATCTTCATGCCTTTCTCGTACTTGCCGGAGCAAATGCGCATGAAGGCGATGCGGTCGCGGTGTTTCGGGTCCATGTTCGCCTGGATCTTGAAGATGAAGCCCGAGAACTTCTCTTCCACCGGCTCGACGGTACGCTCGTTGGCGACACGGGCCAATGGACGCGGCGCCCAATCAACGACGGCGTCCAATACGTGGTCAACACCGAAGTTGCCCAAAGCAGTACCGAAGAACACCGGAGTCAACTGACCGTCGAGGAATTCCTGCTGGTTGAATTCGTGGCAGGCGCCCTGCACCAGTTCCAGCTGTTCGATGAAACGCTCGTACTCGTCGCCCAAATGCGCGCGGGCTTCGTCGGAGTCGAGCTTCTCGATGATCTTGGTTTCGGTGCGTTCGTGACCGTGACCGGCGGTGTAGACAATGATGTAGTCGTCAGCCAGGTGGTACACGCCCTTGAAGTCGCGGTAGCAACCAATCGGCCAGGTGATCGGCGCGGCCTTGATCTTCAGAACAGCTTCGATTTCGTCGAGCAGTTCGATCGGGTCGCGGATGTCACGGTCGAGTTTGTTGATGAAGCTGACGATCGGCGTGTCACGCAGACGGCAGACGTCCATCAGCGCAATGGTCCGTGGCTCGACACCTTTACCGCCGTCGAGAACCATCAATGCCGAGTCCACCGCCGTCAGGGTGCGGTAAGTATCTTCGGAGAAGTCTTCGTGGCCCGGGGTGTCGAGCAGGTTGATCATGTGTTCGCGATACGGGAACTGCATGACCGACGTGGTAATGGAAATACCCCGTTGCTTCTCCATCTCCATCCAGTCGGATGTCGCATGGCGATCGGATTTACGGGATTTCACCGTACCGGCCACTGCAATCGCCTTGCCCATCAACAGGAGCTTTTCGGTGATCGTGGTTTTACCGGCATCGGGGTGGGAAATAATGGCGAAAGTGCGGCGTTTCGCGACTTCGGCGGCCTGGTTGGTCATGGGAAATCGCCTGGCGGTGATTCAAAAAAGGGCCGCGATTATAGCCCAACTCGATGCAATAACCGAACCGTTGAGCACATTAAGGGTGGCCAAATGCTGCCGCAGATGGGAACCTTTTAAAGCACGGAGACGTCCATCCCCTGTTACGAATTTTCGTCAGGGGCTGAAAAATCAGCAAGTTAGCCTGACGAGGCTGCGCTCATGGCTCGCTTTCAGCCCCCTTTTGCGGCGCTGAAAAACGGCTACTTTTCGCGAACGACGCTCCCGGCAGCCAAGGCTTGGCTTGTGGCCGGGGTGGTCAATTTTGTTGGCTCAAATTCGGATGCCAGAAGTTCATAGCCAAGGCGCTGTGACGAGTCATAGCTCGCTATGGCGAGGAACAGCAACGCAGGGTATGAACTTCTGGCGCCGAAGTTGGGCTAACAAAATTGACCACCCCGGCCACTGAACACGGGACTGCGTTCGCCGACTACAAAAAAAGGAGTCCGCCTGTGGCTATCCGCTATGGCAAAGGGCTGATGGGAGGTGCGGTGGTGATCGCGCTCCTGGCCCTGCTGGTCCACTGGATCGGCATCAACACGATCGAACACTACCGCGACGATTTGTTGTTTTACCTGCAAGCTCATCTGATTCTCGTCCTCGCTTCAATGCTGGCCGCCCTTGTCGTGGGCATCCCCGCCGGCATCTTCCTCAGTCGCCCGACCATGGTCGGACGCGCCGAACGCTTCATGCAGATCTTCAATATCGGTAACACCGTGCCTCCATTGGCCGTGCTCGCGATTGCCCTGGGCGTCCTCGGCATCGGCAGTGGCCCGGCGATCTTCGCTTTGTTCCTCGCCTCCCTGTTGCCGATTGTGCGCAACACCTACGAAGGCCTGAAAAACGTGCAGGGCTCGCTGAAAGAAGCGGCCGTCGGCATCGGCATGACCCCGCGCCAAGTGCTGTGGAAAGTTGAATTGCCCAACGCCGTGCCAATCATTGTCGGTGGCGTGCGCGTGGCTTTGGCGATCAATGTCGGCACCGCGCCACTGGCGTTCCTGATCGGCGCCAACAGCCTCGGCAGCCTGATCTTCCCTGGCATCGCCCTGAACAATCAGCCGCAACTGCTGCTCGGCGCCGCGTGCACCGCGCTGCTGGCCTTGCTGCTCGATGGCGTGGTCACCCTCGCCAGCCGCCTCTGGCTGGAACGCGGTTTGCGCCCGTCTTAAGGCTTTTGCGAAGGAATATTTATGAAACGATTTAGCTCGTCTTTGGGATTGATAGTAGGTTGCGTCCTGCTGTTCGCAGGAATCGCGCAAGCCGCCGAGAAGCCCGTGATTCGCCTCGGCGCCCGAGTGTTTACCGAGCAGACCCTGCTCGCGGAAATCACCGCGCAATACCTGCGCAGCAAAGGCTACGACGCACAGATCACCGGTGGTCTGGGCAGCAACCTTGCCCGCAGCGCCCACGAAAGCGGGCAGCTGGACATGCTCTGGGAATACACCGGCGTGTCGCTGGTGGCCTACAACCATGTCACCGAAAAACTCGACAGCGCCCAGTCCTACGCCCGGGTAAAAGAACTCGACGCGAAAAAAGGCCTGGTCTGGCTGACCCCGTCGAAATTCAGCAACACCTACGCCCTCGCCCTCCCTGAAAAGGTCGCCGAGGAATATCCGCAGATCAACAACATCAGCCAGTTGAACGAAGTGCTGCGCGCCGAGGCCAAGACCAATCACCTGGTGGCGCTGGATACCGAATTCGCCAACCGCTCCGACGGCCTGATCGGCATGGTCGATCTGTACGGCATGAACCTCACCCGCAAAAACATCCGCCAGATGGATGCCGGGCTGGTTTACACGGCGTTGCGCAACGGCCAGGTGTTTGCCGGTCTGGTTTACACCACCGACGGTCGCCTCAACGCTTTCGGCCTGAAACTGCTGGAAGACGACAAGCACTACTTCCCCGACTACACCGCCGCACCGGTGGTGCGTCAGGCTTATCTCGATAAGCACCCGCAACTGGCCGAACAGCTCAAGCCGCTGGCCGAACTGTTCGATGACGAAACCATGCGCCAGCTCAACGCGCGGGTCGACGTCGATCACGAAAGCCCATCGAAAGTTGCCGCCGATTTCCTGCGCCAACATCCGCTGAATTAAGAGAGGAGAAGTCATGGAATTCCTGAACGCCTTTTCCCATCTCGACTGGCAGCAGGTGATGCACCTGACCTGGCAGCACATCACCCTCGTCGGCATCGCCGTGACCCTGGCGATTGTCGTTGGCGTGCCGCTGGGCATTCTGATGACACGCTTTCCGACCCTCGCTGGCCCCTTGCAAGCCAGCGCCACGGTGCTGCTGACCGTGCCGTCGATTGCCCTGTTCGGTCTGCTGCTGCCGTTCTACTCCAAGTTCGGCCAGGGCCTCGGCCCGATGCCGGCGATCACCGCGGTGTTCCTTTATTCACTGCTGCCGATCATGCGCAACACCTACCTCGCCCTCACCGGCGTGGAACCGGGCATCCGTGAAGCCGCACGCGGTATCGGCATGACCTTCGGCCAGCGTCTGCGCATGGTCGAGTTGCCAATCGCCGTACCGGTGATCCTCGCCGGCGTGCGCACCGCCGTGGTGATGAACATCGGCGTGATGACCATCGCCGCGACCATCGGCGCCGGCGGCCTCGGTGTGTTGATCCTCGCTTCCATCAGCCGCAGTGACATGTCGATGCTCATCGTCGGCGCGCTGCTGGTCAGTCTTCTGGCCATTTTCGCTGACCTGTTTCTCCAATGGCTGCAACGCTCGTTGACTCCAAAAGGACTGCTCAAATGATCGAACTTCAAAACCTCAGCAAAACTTTCCAAAGCAACGGCAAAGATGTCAAAGCCGTGGACTCGGTAAGCCTGACCGTCAATGAAGGCGAAATCTGTGTGTTCCTCGGGCCATCGGGTTGCGGCAAAAGCACCACGCTGAAGATGATCAATCGCCTGATCAAACCGACCTCGGGCAAGATCCTCATCAACGGCGAAGACACCACCGATCTCGACGAAGTAACGCTGCGGCGCAACATCGGTTATGTGATCCAGCAGATCGGTCTGTTCCCGAACATGACCATCGAAGAGAACATCGTCGTCGTGCCGAAACTGCTCGGCTGGGACAAACAGAAATGCCACGACCGCGCCCGCGAGTTGATGAGCATGATCAAGCTCGAGCCCAAGCAGTATCTGCATCGTTATCCGCGCGAATTGTCCGGCGGCCAGCAACAGCGCATCGGCGTGATCCGCGCACTGGCGGCGGATGCGCCGCTGCTGTTGATGGACGAACCGTTCGGCGCGGTCGACCCGATCAACCGCGAGATGATCCAGAACGAGTTTTTCGAGATGCAGCGCGCGCTGAACAAGACCGTGATCATGGTCAGCCACGACATCGACGAAGCGATCAAACTCGGCGACAAGATCGCGATTTTCCGCGCTGGTAAACTGCTGCAGATCGATCATCCGGACACGCTGCTCGCGCACCCGGCGGACGACTTTGTCAGCAACTTCGTCGGCCAGGACAGCACGCTCAAACGCCTGCTGCTGGTCAAAGCAGAAGATGCGGCGGACAACGCGCCGTCGGTAAGCCCGGAGACGCCGGTGGCCGATGCGCTGGAATTGATGGACGAGCATGACCGTCGCTACGTGGTGGTCACCTGTGCCGAGAACAAGGCGTTGGGCTACGTGCGTCGTCGTGATCTGCATCGCCAGACCGGTACTTGCGCGCAGTTCCTGCGTGAGTTCAACGCCACGGCGGCGTACGACGAGCATCTACGCATCCTGCTGTCGCGCATGTATGAATTCAACCGCTCGTGGTTGCCGGTGATGGACGCCGAGCGGGTGTTCCTCGGTGAGGTGACGCAGGAGTCGATTGCGGCTTATCTGAGTTCGGGGCGTTCGCGCGGGATGAAGACCAGCATAGTCTCGCCGGCTGAAGCAGTGGTCGCCTGATTTTCGGATAGGAAACACAAATCCCTGTAGGAGTGAGCCTGCTCGCGATAGCGCAATATCAGTCAATGAAGATGTCGGCTGAAAAAAAGTCATCGCGAGCAGGCTCGCTCCTACAGGACCGGGGTTGTTACCAAGTCCTTCACAAGGCGGAAAAGAATCTCAACACCTGAGAATCAGACAGCATGCCCTGGACAGCCTTCCAAACAACCAAAATCCCCCTCACCCCCTCCTCTCGCCGCCAACGTCGCCGATATTGCCGCCTTCACACTTACCCACGACTTCGCCGACATAATCCGCGAACGTGCAGGTATTTTTAACACTCAAAAATTCTCGGGGAACATCTGCCCGTCATCTCGGTCGGCTACAAAGAGTGATGAACGCGATGCACGTCAGAAGCGTGCAAAAACGCGACATTTTTAGTTGATCTCACGCCCCTCACGCCCTAAAGTTCGCGCCGAACGTCCATGCTGGAAACGATCCATCCGGCTCAAGTACTGACGACGAGACAGCAAGGCCAAGGGCTACGCCCCATGGCCTTTTTGCTTTCGGCGACATGCCTTGGGAAGTAGGCGAACCAAAGTGGGGATACGGAGGACGTTCATTTGCACCCATTGATTAACGACGTTTGCCACTAGGAGTCCCAAGTATGTCGATCCAGGTCGAAGACTATTTCGCGCGCGCTACATTCGACAAAATGAAGGCGTTCGCCGACAAACAGGAAACCCCGTTCGTGGTGATCGACACCGCGATGATCAGCCAGGCCTACGATGACCTGCGCGCCGGTTTCGAATTCGCCAAGGTCTACTACGCGGTCAAGGCCAACCCGGCTGTCGAGATCATCGACCTGCTCAAAGAGAAAGGTTCGAGCTTCGACATCGCCTCGATCTACGAGCTGGACAAGGTGATGGATCGTGGCGTCAGCCCGGACCGTATCAGCTACGGCAACACCATCAAGAAATCCAAGGACATCCGCTACTTCTACGAGAAGGGCGTGCGCCTGTTCTCCACCGACTCCGAGGCCGACCTGCGCAACATCGCCAAGGCTGCACCGGGCTCGAAAGTCTATGTGCGCATCCTCACCGAAGGCTCGACCACGGCTGACTGGCCACTGTCGCGCAAATTCGGCTGCCAGACCGACATGGCCATGGACCTGCTGATTCTTGCTCGCGACCTCGGCCTGGTGCCTTACGGCATCTCGTTCCACGTCGGCTCGCAACAGCGCGACATCAGCGTCTGGGACGCAGCGATTGCCAAGGTCAAAGTGATCTTCGAGCGTTTGAAAGAAGAAGACGGCATCCACCTCAAGCTGATCAACATGGGCGGTGGCTTCCCGGCCAACTACATCACCCGCACCAACAGCCTGGAAACCTACGCCGAAGAAATCATCCGCTTCCTCAAAGAAGACTTCGGTGATGACTTGCCGGAAATCATTCTCGAGCCGGGCCGTTCGCTGATCGCCAACGCCGGTATTCTGGTCAGCGAAGTGGTGCTGGTTGCACGCAAGTCGCGCACTGCCGTCGAGCGTTGGGTATATACCGATGTGGGCAAGTTCTCCGGCCTGATCGAAACCATGGACGAAGCCATCAAGTTTCCGATCTGGACCGAGAAAAAAGGCGAGATGGAAGAAGTCGTGATCGCCGGCCCGACCTGCGACAGCGCCGACATCATGTACGAGAACTACAAGTACGGTCTGCCGCTGAACCTGGCGATCGGTGATCGTCTGTACTGGCTGTCGACCGGTGCGTACACCACCAGTTACAGCGCGGTTGAGTTCAATGGCTTTCCGCCGTTGAAGTCGTTTTACGTGTAAGAGCAGCTGCGAGTTTCAAGCTGCTAGCTGCAAGTGAAAAGCCCATGACGTGTCATGGGCTTTTTTGTGTCTGGCTTTGAGATTTGTGGTGTGCTTTCGATCTATCCCCCTCACCCCAGCCCTCTCCCCCAAGGGGGCGAGGGCAAAGGGAGCAGATCGGGGGCTTTTCAAAACCTGAGGTCGACTGGATATCTCAGGTCGGTGTACCAGGAACATCCAACTCGGTCAGTCCCCTCTCCCTCTGGGAGAGGGTTAGGGTGAGGGCTATTGGCACCGAAGCGCATACCGCCCAGCCAACGCCTGAATCTTCGGATCTACAGCACTCGCCAACGCCTGACTCGCCACCCGCAAGAAATTCAAATTACCGCCGACCAGCGCTTTCTCAAGCCAAACCACAGCCTCATCAATCCGCCCTTCACCCGCCAACACCGCCGCAAAACTGAACTGCCCGCGGAAATCCCCAGCCTCCGCCGAGCGCCGATACCATTCACGCGCCGCCAAAGGATCCGCCGGGCACACCTGCCCTTCCTCCAGATAGCGCCCCAGCAGATTCATCGATTTCGCATGGCCCAGTTCAGCCGCACGCCGATACAGCGCCAGCGCCTGCAGGTGATCCACCACGACACCGCGCCCGGTCGCCAGCAGATTGGCGAGGTTGTACATCGCCCAATCCAGTCCGGCCTCCGCAGCAATCCGATAGTGCTGCGCAGCAATCCGATAGTGCTGCGCAGCAACCGACGCATCCGCCGCAATCCCCCAACCATGCTCATGACAACGCCCGAGCATATTGCGCGCCATCAGATGCCCACGCCCGGCGGCGATGCCAAACCAGCGCAGCGCGAGCGCTTGATCCTGCGCAATGCCCTGGCCGTCGAGCAGGATCTGCCCAAGCAAGGCCTGCGCTTCGACTTCGCCCTCACCCGCCGCCAGCAAAATCGCCTGCGCAGCACGGGCCGGGCTTTCGCCGAGCATGGCGCTAAGTTGTTCGCCGCTGAGGACTTCCTCGCGGCGCAGTAGGAAGCTCATACCTCGACCCAGCGCCGCAGCAGGTTGTGATACGTACCGGTGAGGCGGATCAGCGAAGGATGATCAGGCATGTCTTGAGTCAGTTGCTGAATCGCGCCATCCATTTCGAACAGTAACGCGCGCTGGCTGTCTTCACGCACCAGGCTTTGCGTCCAGAAGAACGACGCATAACGCGCACCGCGAGTGACCGCGTTGACCTTGTGCAAACTGGTGCCGGGGTACAAAACCATATCGCCTGCCGGCAGTTTCACCTGTTGCGTGCCGTAGGTGTCCTGGATTTCCAGCTCGCCGCCGTCGTAATCCTCAGGTTCGCTGAAGAACAGCGTCGCCGACAGATCGGTGCGCACCCGTTCGATACTGCCCTTGGGTTGGCGCACGGCGTTGTCGATGTGGAAATCGAAACTGCCACCGGCCGTGTAACAGTTCACTAACGGCGGGAAGACTTTGTGCGGCAGCGCGGCGGACATGAACAGCGGATTTTTCCACAGCCGTTCCAGCATCGCCGCGCCGATTTCCTTGGCCAACGGATGACCTTCAGGCAGTTGCAGATTGTGCTTTGCTTTGGCCGACTGGAAGCCAGCGGTGATCTTGCCATCGGCCCAGTCAGCCTGTTCCAGAGCCTGGCGAATGCGCTGCACTTCTTCTTTCGCGAACAGTGCGGGGATGTGCAGCAGCATGGCGATGTCACCTGATGGCAAAGAGGCGGCAATGGTATTGATTCTTATTGACCGTGTAAAACCCGAGAGACGAATGAACTGGCAAAAACCGTAAGGTTAAATTGTAAAGAATGTAAATTCAGTGCGAATAACAATGTTTCGCAATTGATACGAATACCTGTTTACCCTATATTCCGCGGCCTCAAATCCTTGGGGAGGGGAATAAAAATGGCACGTCAACACGCACAATTACCGGTCAGTTCACCACGTCTGCTCGCCTCTGCAATCGGTGTGGCAATCACCGCCGGCTCCGCTGGCCAGATGGTCTTCGCCGCGGAAAAAACCGACAGCAAAGCCGCCGGCAATGCCATCGCCCTGGACGCCACCGCCATCACCGGCGAAGCGCAGGACTCGACGTCCTACCAGGTCGAAAAAGCCTCCTCGCCCAAGTACACCGCGCCGCTGGTCGACACGCCGCGCTCGGTCACCGTTATTCCGCAACAAGTTCTGAAAGATACCGGCGCGCTGAACATGCAGGACGCGCTGCGCACCGTGCCGGGCATCACCTTCGGCGCCGGTGAAGGCGGTAACCCACAGGGCGACCGTCCGTTCATCCGTGGCTTCGACGCCCAGGGCGACACCTACCTCGATGGCGTGCGCGACACCGGTTCGCAGAGCCGCGAGATCTTCGCCGTGGAAAACATTGAAGTCAGCAAGGGCCCGAACTCCGCCATCGGCGGTCGTGGCGCGGCAGGCGGCAGCATCAACCTGGTGAGCAAGAAAGCGCACTTGGGCAACTCGTTCGACGGCGGCTTCACCTACGGCTCCGACCAGACCCAGCGCTACACCCTCGATGGCAACTACCAGTTCAGCGACACCGCCGCCGGCCGTCTGAACCTGATGAGCCACGAGAGCAATGTCGCCGGTCGCGACAAAGTCGACTACGACCGCTGGGGTATCGCTCCGTCCCTGGCGTTTGGCCTGGGTACCGACACCCGCGTCAACCTCGACTACTACCATCTCGAAAGCAACGACACCCCGGATTCGGGCGTGCCGTACACCATTCCGGCCGGCGGCTCCGCTGCGCGCACCAAGTCCAATCCGGACAAGCCCTACGCTGGCGGTGACCACAGCAATTTCTACGGCCTGGATCGCGACTTCCGCAAGGGCCGCACCGACACCGCGACCTTCGCCATCGAGCATGACCTGAGCGACTCGCTGACGATCAAGAACACCCTGCGCCACGGCACCAGCATGCAGGATTACATCCTGACCCAGCCGGACGACAGCAAGGGCAACGTCAACAACGGCACGGTCTGGCGTCGGGCGAATACGCGGGTGAGCAATACCGAGACCACCACCAATCAGACTGACCTGTTCGGCAACTTCTACGTCGCCGGCTTCAAGAACAGCTTCTCCACCGGCGTCGAGTACACCCGTGAGGAAAGCCAGAAGTCCTCGTATAACGTCAACACCGACACCACGCCGCGCACACCGGGCAACTCCAGTACTAACTGCACCCCGTCGTTGGTCGGCGTTTCGAGTGGCTACAACTGCACCTCGCTGTCGAATCCAAACGCAAACGATCCGTGGAACGGCGCCATTTCGCGCAACTACGCCGGCACCGACACCCAGGCCAACACCTACGCACTGTATGTGTTCGACACCCTGGAGCTGAACGAGCAGTGGCTGCTGAACATGGGTCTGCGTTACGACCACTTCGACACCGACTACAAGTCCTACAACGCTGCCGGCACCACCACGTCCAAGGGTGATGACACCAGCGAGTTCGTCACCGGTCAGTTCGGCGTTGTCTACAAGCCTGCAGAAAACGGCAGCATCTACGCCTCCTACGCCACCTCGGCCACGCCGCCGGGCAACACCTTGGGCGAAGGTCAGGAAGGCAATCCGTTGGGCGGCACCGCGGATCGCAGCGGCAACCTGCTGAGCAGCGACATGGAACCGGAAACCACCAAGAACTATGAAATCGGTACCAAGTGGGATCTGCTCAATGATCGCCTGTCGCTGACTGCGGATATCTTCCGCACCGAGAAAGAAAACGCTCGTGTGCAAGTCGACACCACCTCGTACGAAAACGCCGGCAAGACCCGTGTGCAAGGTGTCGAACTGTCGGCCAGCGGCAAGATCACCGACAAGTGGCAAGTGTTCGCCGGTTACGCCTTCATGGACAGCGAACAAGTCGATGGCGGTCCACTGGGCCGGGCCAACGATGGCAACGAGCTGCCTAACACCCCGAAAAACAGCGCCAGCCTGTGGACCACTTACCAGGTCACGCCGAAGCTGACCATCGGTGGCGGTGCGTTCTACGTCGACGACGTGTACGGCAGCGTGGCCAACACCACCATGGTTGACTCGTATGTTCGTTACGACGCGATGGCGGCGTACAAGCTGACCAAGAACGTCGACCTGCAATTCAACGTGCAGAACCTGACCAACGAAACCTATTACGACAAAGCCTTCTCGACCCACTTCGCCAATCAGGCGGCTGGCCGTACGGCACTGTTGAGCACCAACTTCCACTTCTGACCGATATTGGAAACTGTAGGAGTGAGCCTGCTCGCGATGGGGTTGTGTCAGTCAGCAAATTGATTGGATGACACACCGCTATCGCGAGCAGGCTCACTCCTACAGGGAATACGCCGCAAGGCTTGGCCCCGTTCATTCAATTGAACGGGGCTTTTCTGCGTAAGAAAGAACGCTTCTCGATAACCCACGGCATAATGCGCGCCGTGAAGACAATTTTCGAACGGACGGCGAGTGACGTGTTGAAGAAAACCCTGTTCCAGTTGCACTGGTTTTTTGGCATCACCGCAGGCCTGGTGCTGGCGTTGATGGGCATCACCGGCGCGGCCTATTCGTTTCAGGACGAGATCCTGCGGGCGCTGAATCCGTCCGTCCTGCAAGTAGAAAAACAAGTCGCCGGCGTCCTGCCGCCCGTGGAACTGGTCGAGCGCATCGAAGCCACGTCCGGCAAAAAGGTCTCGATGCTCTGGGTCGAGACCGACAGTGGCAGCGCGGCGAAAGTCTTCTTCACCCCGCCCAAGGGTGAACGTCGCGGTGAGATGCGCTACTTCGATCCGTACACCGCCGAGTTCATGGGCGACGCGGTCGGCCAGGATTTCTTCGGCCTGATGCTGCAACTGCACCGCTTCCTCGCGATGGGCGACACCGGGCGCAACATCACTGGCGCCTGCACGCTGATCCTGCTGTTCTTTTGCCTCTCTGGTTTGTATCTGCGCTGGCCGCGTCAGTGGAACAGCTGGCGCGTCTGGCTGACGCTGGACTGGAAGAAAAAGGGCCGCGCCTTCAACTGGGACCTGCACTCGGTGGCCGGTACCTGGTGCCTGCTGGTCTATCTGCTGCTGGCGTTGACCGGGTTGTCGTGGTCGTACGAGTGGTACAACAAAGGCCTGACCAAGCTGCTTTCCGACGCACCGCAAAACGAGCGCGTGCGCGGTGGTCGCGGCCCAGCGCCGGAAGGCCCGGCACCGACCGTCGATTACGCGGCGATGTGGAGCAGCATTTACAGCGCTGCCGGTCCCGGCTTGTCTGCCTACAACATTCGGATGCCGCCAGTGGCCGGTCAACCGGCGACCGTTTTCTATCTGCTGGAAACTTCGCCGCACGATCGCGCGCTTAACCAGATCACCCTCGACCCGGCCACCGGCATCGTCAAACGTGTCGACCGCTACGCTGACAAGAGCTTCAAGGCGCAACTGCTGACCAGCATTTATGCGCTGCACGTCGGTAGTTACTTCGGCCTGGTCGGGCGGATCATCATCACGCTCGCAGCGGTGTGCATGCCGCTGTTTTTCATCACCGGATGGCTGCTGTACCTCGATCGTCGGCGCAAGAAAAAGCAGATCAAGGATGCGCGCAAAGGCCTCGCTCAACCGGCCGGCGATGCTTCGGCGTGGCTGATCGGTTTCGCCAGCCAGAGCGGGTTTGCCGAGCAACTGGCGTGGCAAACCGCCGGGCAATTGCAGGCCGCCGGATTGCCGGTGAAAGTGCAGCCACTGGCCAATGTCAGCGAACAGGATTTGCACCAATCGAACAACGCGCTGTTTGTGGTCAGCACGTTCGGCGACGGCGAAGCTCCGGACAGCGCGCGCGGTTTTGAGCGCAAAGTGTTAAGCAAGGCTGCAACGCTCGACAGTCTGAATTACTCGGTGCTCGGCCTCGGTGATCGTCAGTATCAGCACTTCTGCGGTTTCGCCAAACGCCTGCACCAATGGTTGGCTGAGCACGGCGGCAAGACATTGTTTGCCCCGGTGGAAGTCGACAGCGGTGATCCGTATGCCCTGCGTCACTGGCAAACCCAACTCGGCCTGCTCACCGGGCAAGCACCGGTCGATACCTGGCAGGCGCCGAGTTACGACAACTGGACGCTGGTCCGCCGCGAACTGATGAACCCGGACAGCAGCGGTGCACCGGTTTATCTGTTGGGCTTGAGCGCACCGAACACCAGCAGTTGGCTGGCCGGCGACCTGGTCGAGGTGCTGCCGCGCAACTGCCCGTGGGCCATCGAACACTTCCTCGACGGCCTCGGCATTCGTGGCGAGACCACAGTGAAAATCAACGGCCTCGACGAACCCCTGGAAGTGGCGCTGGCCTCGCGGCAATTGCCCGAGCACCGTGCACATCTGGTCGGTTTGCATGCGCAATCGCTGGTCGATGCGATGGTGCCGCTGGCCATGCGCGAATACTCGATCGCCTCGATTGCCGCTGACGGCGTGCTGGAGTTGATCGTGCGTCAGGAACAGCACTCGGATGGCAGCCTTGGCATCGGTTCCGGCTGGCTGACCGAGCATGCGCCGGTGGGTGGCAGCATCAGTTTGCGGGTGCGGCGTAACAGTGGTTTCCATCTGCCGAACGAACCGCTGCCGATGATTCTGCTGGGCAACGGCACCGGTCTGGCCGGGCTGCGCAGTTTGCTCAAGGCGAGGATCGCCGATGGCCAACAGCGCCAATGGTTGTTGTTTGGCGAGCGCAATCGTCAACACGATTTCCTCTGCCGCGCGGAGCTGGAAGAGTGGTTGATCAATGGCGATCTGGCGCGGCTGGATCTGGCGTTTTCGCGGGATCAGGCGGAGAAGGTTTATGTGCAGGATCGTTTGCGTGAGTCGGCTGAGGAGTTGAAGAAATGGCTGGCGGAGGGGGCGGTGATTTATATCTGCGGCAGCTTGCAGGGAATGGCTTCGGGGGTTGATCAGGTGCTTAACGACATTCTCGGCAGCGCCGAAGTCGAGCGGTTGATTGAGCAGGGTCGATATCGGCGTGATGTCTATTAAAAGCCCCTCACCCTAGCCCTCTCCCAGAGGGAGAGGGGACTGATTGGGGGATGCTTGAGATGTACGCCGACCTGCGACTGCTTTACCGAATCCATAATCGAGAAAGGCTTTGTGCTGATCTCCTAATCGACACGGTCTTTCAGGTCGATGTATGACGCAAGACACCTCCGTCGGCCCCCTCTCCCTCCGGGGTGGGGATTGTTTGGGGGAGATTTACGCTATACGCCGACCTGAACGTCCCTCACCGAATCCAGAATCGAGAAAGGCTTTGTGTCCAATCTCATAATCGACACGTTCTTTCAGGTCGATGTATGACGCAAGACAACTCGGTCAGCCCCCTCTCCCTCCGGGAGAGGGCTGGGGTGAGGGTTAGCTCTTGATCTTCAAACCGGCTGCAACTTCTTCTCAAAAACCGCCACCCCATTCAAATCCCGCAACACCACGCTCATCTCCCCATTCCCCCCTTCAATATTCACCTCGCCAAAAAACTGAAACCCGGCAAACGGCGAAGTGTTCTGCGCCGGCGGTGCCTTCTCGAACACCACCTCCGGGCCAAAGGTTTTATCCAGCGGATTGGGCCCGAAACTCCCGGCATTCAGCGGTCCCGCGACAAACTCCCAGAACGGTTCGAAATCCTGAAACGCCGCGCGATCCGGGTGATAGTGATGCGCCGCGCAGTAGTGCACGTCGGCCGTGAGGAAGACAAAGTTGCGCACCTGCTGCGCGCGCAGATAACCGAGCAATTCGGCGATCTCCAGCTCGCGCCCCTGCGCCGGTCCCGGATCACCGTTAGCCACTGCCTCCCAACGCGCCACACCCGGACTGACCTCGCCATCCGGCACACCAAGACCAATCGGCATGTCAGCGGCGATGACCTTCCACTGAGCTTTGGATTTCTTCAAACCGCGTTTAAGCCAGTCCAGTTGCTCACGCCCCAGAAACGGTTTCGCCGCGCCGAGGTTGTCGTCATTGGCGCCGCGATAGCTGCGCATGTCGAGCACGAACACATCGAGCATCGGCCCATAACTCAACTTGCGATAAATCCGCCCACCACCGTCGGCAGCCTGCAAACGCATCGGTGAATATTCCAGCCAGGCCTTGCGTGCGCGCCCGACCAGGGTGTGGATATCTTTCTCCTGATAGCGCTCGTCGAGCTGCTTGCCCGGTGACCAGTTGTTGACCACTTCATGGTCGTCCCACTGCCAGATCTGCGGCACCTCGGCGTTGAAGCGGCGGATGTTTTCGTCCATCAGGTTGTAGCGATAGTTGCCGCGATAGTCGTCGAGGGTCTGCGCGACTTTGCTCTTGGCTTCGGTGGTGAGGTTGCGCCAGATGCGCCCGCCTTCAGTGGTGAGCTGAGCGGGCACCGGGCCGTCGGCGTAGATCGTGTCGCCGCTGTGGATAAAGAAATCCGGCAGGCGCAGGCGCATGGCTTCATAGATGCGCATGCCGCCGATGTCCGGGTTGATGCCGAAACCCTGGCCGACGGTGTCGCCGCTCCAGACGAAGCGAATATTGCGCCGCGCCGTCGGTGCGCTGCGCAGATGACCCAGCCATGGTTCGCTGGCAACGCCGGTTTGCGCGTCCTTGAAATACACGCGATAGAAAATCGCCTGATCAGCAGGCAGTCCGGTGAGCTCAACGCGGGCGGTGAAGTCGCTGCGGGCATCGGCCAGCGCCGAGACCACCCGGCGCGGGTGACGAAACTGGCTGCGGGTGTCCCACTCGACCACCATATGCGCCGGGCGATCGCTGCGGCTCCAGATCATTGCGCGGTCGCCTTGCAGGTCGCCGGACTGCACGCCATCGGTCAGTTGCGGGCGGTCCTTGACCGAGGCAATCACCGCCGGCGCCAGGCTTGGCATCAGCAGACCGGCGCCAACGACTTGCATGACACGCCGGCGACCGGGGTTGAAATCGCTCATGGTGTTCTCCCTGAAAAAAGGAAAACTTAAGCACGCTCACATGACCCGGAAATGACACCGGACACACCACAAATCCAATGTAGGAGTGAGCCTGCTCGCGATGACGGTCAATCTGCCAACATTCATGTCACTGACAGACCGCTATCGCGAGCAGGCTCACTCCTACAAGGGGTTTGTCGCGTCAGTCAGGCCTTGGCCGGTTCCAGCGCCAGCTCTGCGGCTTCCGGGCGTTTGACCGTTGCGTACACAATCGCGGTCAACAAACTCCCGGCAACAATCGCCAGCAAATACAACAACGCATGATTGATCGCATTCGGAATCGCCAGCACAAACAAGCCACCGTGCGGCGCCATCAGTTTGCAGCCGAAGTACATCGACAACGCACCGGTCAGCGCACCGCCGGCAATGCTCGCTGGGATCACCCGCAACGGGTCTTTCGCCGCAAACGGAATCGCCCCCTCGGAGATAAAACACAGCCCCAGTACCAGCGCCGCTTTACCCGCCTCGCGTTCAGTCTGGGCGAACTTGCGCCGCGCAATGAACGTGGCGATGCCCAGACCAATCGGCGGCACCATGCCCGCGGCCATGGTCGCCGCCATCGGTGCATAACTCTGCGACGCCAGCAGCCCCACCGAGAACGCGTACGCGGCTTTGTTAATCGGCCCGCCAAGGTCGACGCACATCATGCCGCCGAGCAGCACGCCGAGCAGAATCGCGTTGGTGGTACCCATGCTGTCGAGGAAGTGCGTGAGCGCCCCGAGCATGCCAGCGACCGGTTTGCCGACCACGTAGATCATCACCAGACCGGTGAACAGACTGGCGAACAACGGGATGATCAGAATCGGTTTCAGTGCTTCAAGGCTTTGCGGCAAGGCGACATAACGACTGATCGCCTTCGCCGCGTATCCGGCGATAAACCCGGCGACGATGCCGCCGATAAAACCCGCGCCCAACGTACTCGCGAGCAAGCCACCAATCATCCCCGGCGCCAGGCCCGGACGGTCGGCAATCGAATAAGCGATGTAACCCGCCAGCAACGGCACCATCAGTTTGAACGCGGTCTCGCCGCCGATCTGCATCAATGCCGCCGCCAGTGTGCCTTCCTCCTTGAACGCGGTGATGCCGAACACGAACGACAGCGCAATCATCAAACCGCCGGCCACAACCATCGGCAGCATGAATGACACGCCGGTCAGCAAGTGTTTGTAGATGCCGGTTTTCTCTTGCTTGGACGGTGCCTTGCCGTCACTCGCGGCGCTTTCCACTGCACCTTCGGCCAAGGCTTTTTTCAGCGTGGCTTCGGACTGCTTCAAGGCGATCCCGGTGCCGCAGCGATAGATTTTCTTGCCAGCGAAACGCTCGGTGGCGACTTCGATATCCGCCGCCAGCAACACCACGTCAGCCTCAGCAATCGCCGCTGCGCTCAACGGGGTTTTCGCGCCCACCGAGCCTTGGGTTTCGACCTGCAGTTCGTAACCCAGACGCTTAGCGGTTTGCTGCAAGGCTTCGGCGGCCATGAAGGTGTGGGCGACACCGGTCGGGCACGCGGTAATCGCGACGATGCGTGGCGCACGCGGCGCATCGGCAACCGGTTCTGCCGCGCTGGCGACGTAAACCTCAGCCTCTTCAGCGCCACGACGCAGCACCGCTTCAACATCCTGCAACGCCTGCGCCGGGGCAATCTGGAAAACACGTTTACCGACAAAACGCGTCATGTCGACCGCGCCTGTGGCGACCAGCAAAACCCACTCGGCCGCGGCAATGGTCGCCGCCGACAACTCGCGTTCCGGGTGCGCCGCATCAATCACTTCAACACTGGTGCTCCAGCCCTGACGCTGCGCCGCCGCATCGAGCAGACGCGCGCACAGCACACTGGTGACCATGCCGTTCGGGCAAGCCGTAACAATGGCTAATTTCATGACAAACCCTCTTATTGTTCTGTCAGGGGACGCACGCGCACGCCCTGTTCGAGCTGCGCCAGTTGCGCCGCATCGTTGATGCCGAAACCGATCTGGGTCACCGCCATCGCCGCAATCGCGGTGGCCGTGCGCAGGGTTTGTTCAGGCGTGTCGGCGCTGAGCAAACCGTGGAGCATGCCGGCCAGCAACGAATCACCGGCACCGACCGTGCTGGCGACGCTGACCTTCGGTGGCGTGGCGTGCAGTGCCGAACCGACACTGAACCAGTTCACGCCGTCAGCACCGTGGGAAATCACCACGTGCTCGATGCCTTGCGCATGCAAGCGCGCCGCTGCTTGCGCTTCCGCCGCGTGGGAAACCACCTCGCAACCGAGCGCGTCGGCGAGTTCTTCAGTGTTCGGTTTGATCAGCCATGGACTGGCTTTCAAGGCTTCGCGCAATGCTTCGCCGCTGGAGTCGAGAGCGACTTTCAGGCCAAGTTGATTGAGCCGTTCGATCAATTCACGCAACCACTGCGCCGTCACGCCACGCGGCAAACTGCCGGCGACCACCACCGCATCGTGACCCGGTGCAATCTGCAGCAGACGCTCGAGCAACGCCTGCTGCGCGGCGGCATCGACCACCGGCCCCGGGCCGTTGATGTCAGTGATGCGTCCACTCTGCTCCGCCACTTTGATGTTGCTGCGCGTCTCACCCGGCACACGGATAAACGCGTCGACAAAACCGCGCTTGGCGAACAGGGTTTCGAACGCTTGCAGATTGTCTTCGCCGAGAAAACCACTGACCGTCAGTTGATGCCCCAGATCGGCCAACACCTGCGCGACGTTCACGCCTTTACCGGCGGCGTGGGTGTGCATCTCGTCGCTGCGATTGACCTGACCGGCCTCCAGCCGTGGCAACTCAACGGTGAGGTCGAGCGCCGGGTTGAGGGTCAGGGTAAGAATCTTGGCCATTACAGGGCCTCCACTAGTGCGCGCACTTCATTCGCGCTGCCCACGGCCAGGGCCTGTTGAGCAAGGGTTTGCGCCTGAGTCAGGCTGAGTTCGCGGATGCGCGCTTTCACTTCAGCAATGCTGCGCCCAGAGACACTGAGTTCATCGACACCGAGGCCAACCAGTACCGGAACTGCCAACGGATCAGCTGCGAGTTCGCCGCACACGCCGACCCATTTGCCGTGGGCATGGGCCGCGCGCACGGTGATGTCGATCAGTTGCAGCACCGCCGGGTGCAAGCCGTCAGCCTGCGCCGACAGCGTCGGGTGGCCACGGTCGATGGCCAGTGTGTACTGGGTCAGGTCGTTGGTGCCGACGCTGAAGAAGTCGACTTCCTTGGCCAATACCGGCGCGAGTAACGCGGCGGACGGCACTTCGATCATGATCCCCAGTTGCAGATCAGCAACCGGGATTTCCAGGCGCAGACGTTCAGTCATGTCGCGGGCCTGACGCCACTCTTCAACGCTGCCGACCATCGGGAACATGATCCGCAACGGACGGTTGTCGGCCGAACGCAGCAAGGCGCGCAATTGCGCCTCCATGATCTGCGGCCGCTGCAAGGTCAGGCGAATACCGCGTACGCCGAGGAACGGGTTTTCTTCCTTGGCGATCGGCCAATACGGCAGCGGTTTGTCGCCGCCGACATCCAGCGTGCGCACCACCAGCGGTCGACCGGCGAGGCCATCGAGCACGCGGCGGTATTCGGCTTCTTGCGTGGCCTCGTCCGGCGCTTGCGGATGGGCCATGAAAATCAGTTCGGTACGCAGCAGACCGATGCCTTCGGCGCCCTGCTCCACTGCGCTGATCACGCCCGCGCTTTCGCCGATGTTGGCGAACACTTCGACGGCGTGGCCATCGGTGGTGTGTGCCGGTTGATGGCGTTGTTCGGCGGCAATCTTCAGGCGTTGTTCGCGGCTGTCGCGTTCTTCGGTAGCGCGTTGCAGGGTCGCCGCATCAGCGTCGACATGCAGACGACCGCGTTGACCGTCGAGCAGCAACGGCGTGCCCGGCGCCAGCAGCAACACCGCCGCGCCAGCGCCGACCAGCGCCGGGATGCCGAGGGCGCGCGCAACGATTGCACTGTGCGCGGTGGCGCCGCCGCGAGCGGTAAGAATCCCCGCGACACGTGCCGGGTCCAGCCGCGCGACGTCGGACGGGCCGACCTCGTCCATCACCAGAATGTACGGTTGCTCAGGTTCGCTCGGCGTCTGCACGCCACACAGTTGCGCCAACACGCGACGACCGACGTCTCGCAGGTCCGCCGCACGCTCGGCAAGCAAGGCATCCTGCAGCGATTCCTGTTGTTTGGCCGCCGCCTCGATCACCGCCATCCACGCCGCTTCGGCGCTTTCGCCCTGCTTGAGGCGGGTGTCGACTTCGTCGGTGAGTTCCGGGTCGTCGAGCATTTCCTGATGGGTGATGAAAATCTCGCGGATGGCTTTGGCTTTGCTGCGTTCGATCAGGCCTTGGATGTCACTGCGCACGTCGCTGAGCGCTTGCTTGAGACGTTCGCGCTCGACGGCGGCGGACTCGCCCCGCAACGGATAATCGATGCTTTGTTGCACTTGAATATGCGCCGGGCCGATGGCGATGCCGGGGGCGGCCGGGATTGCTTGCAACTGAGCGCCGGATGCCGGAGCGATCAGTACTTCGGCGATGTCGGCGATGACTTCGCGTTGCTGACTGACGGCGGGCAGCGGCTCGACTTCTTCACCAAGCCCTTCTTCGATAGCAGCGAGCAAGGCCGGCAAGGCATCAGCGGCAATGCTCGGCTCGGCGATCAACTCCAGCACCTGACCGCGACGGGCGCCGAGGCTGAGCAGTTTGCTCAAGCTCTTCACCGACACGGCGCTGTCCTGACCATCGACAATGCGCACGCGAATCTCGCCGTCAAAACTCTTCGCCAGTTGCGCGAGGATCTTCGCCGGACGCGCGTGCAGACCATGGGCATTGGCCAGGGCAATGCGTGCGCTCGGCCAATCGGCGGGCAATTCACCGCCAAGCACTTCAAGAACTTTACGGCTACTGGTGGCCCGGCCCAGTTCATGGCCGCGACCTTCGATGAGCAACGCACACAGGCGTTCAAGCAGCGCCTGATGCGCTTCGCCAAGGCTGGCCAGACAGAACAGTCCGCTGAGCGGCTGGCCGAGGTAGCGCATCGGTTTGTCCGGGGTTACAAACGCCAGGCCCGGGCGCTTTACGGTTTGCTCACTGTGCAACCACCACAAACCATCGCCCAACGGCAGTGCTTCGACCTGTTGCAGCACCGCAGAAAAACCGTTGCTTACACAATCGGCCTGACGCAACAGACGTGCGCCACGCCAGACCAGTTCTTCGAAATCGTCGGCGGAGACACCGAGGCCAATCATCTGCGCGTCCAGCGCCAGTTCCTGCGGCGCGCCTTGCAGCAATTTCAGCAGCGCCTCAGGTGAACTGGCGCGACGCAGGGCCTGGCCCAGATCGGTCTCGCCGAGGGCACGGGTCAGCAGTTGCAGCAGGCGCAGGTGTTCGTCGGATTTGGCGGCGATGCCAATCGCCAGATAAACGATCTGGCCATCGCCCCAATCCACGCCCTCAGGAAATTGCATCAGGCGCACGCCAGTGGCGAACACCTGATCGCGGGTTTCCGGGGTTCCGTGGGGAATGGCAATACCTTGACCGAGAAAGGTCGAGCCCTGGGCTTCCCGGGCCTGCAATCCGGCGAGGTAACCGTCGGCAACCAGACCATCGGCCACCAGGTGATTGGCCAGCAGTTGCAGGGCAGCGGGTTTATCCACAGCCGATTGGCCCATGGATATCTGCTCTATAGTGAGCTCGAGCATGCGATCTCCTTTTTGGCGCTATATGAGTGCCAGGTATTGTTTTGGATGGTTTGCAGCTTAGGCGCTTTACCGCTTTGCTTTTCAGCGGCAGTTTTGGCGGTTTCACGGCAGAACCGGCCAAAGACGTCTAAAACGTAGAAAATACGCTTGCTGAAACGTTTAATCTAGATTGATCGGCACGTTACTCGATAATGTCCCATCCTTGAAGTCCAACTTGTCGGATGCGCTGCGACAATAGTCGCCTGCCCTAATCGGGTAGGATTGGCGAAAATGTCGCGGCAAGCTCGAAAAAACAAGGAAATACCGGGTTGAAACTCAGTGATATCGCGCGGTTGGCCGGAGTGTCCGTGACCACCGCCAGCTACGTCATCAACGGCAAGGCCGAACAGCAACGCATCAGCACCGCCACCGTCGAGCGGGTGCGGGCGGTGGTCGATCTGCACGGCTTCACGCCGAACCCTCAAGCGGCTGGACTGCGTAGCCGGCATACGCGCACGCTGGGCTTTATTCTGCCGGATCTGGAGAACCCCAGTTACGCGCGGATCGCCAAGCTGCTCGAGCAAGGTGCGCGGGCACGCGGTTATCAATTGCTGATCGCCAGCTCCGACGATGCGCCCGACAGCGAGCGCCAGTTATTGCAACTGTTCCGCGCGCGTCGCTGTGATGCGCTGATCGTCGCCAGTTGCCTGCCGGCCGGCGATGACAGCTATCGGCAGCTACAGGCCAAAGGTCTGCCGATCATCGCCATCGACCGGGTCATGGAACCCGAGCACTTCTGCTCGGTGATCAGTGACGACCGCGAAGCCAGCCTGCACCTGACCCAGAGCCTGCTCGATCCGCAACCGAAGCAGATCGTACTGCTTGGCGCCCGTCCGGAACTGAGCATCAGCCAGGAACGTGCCGCCGGTTTCAAACAGGCTCTGGTCGATTTCAAAGGCGAAGTGCTGGTCGAACACGCCGAATCCTTCAGCCGTGAGTGCGGCAAGCAACTGATGGAAGAACTCCTGCAGCGTCTGGGGCATTTGCCCGATGCGTTGGTGACTACGTCCTACGTGCTGCTACAGGGTGTGTTCGATGCGTTGCATGACTTCCCGTTGAAATCGCGACCACTGCGCCTCGGCACCTTCGGCGATACGCAGTTGCTGGATTTCCTGCCGCTGCCGGTCAACGCCATGGCCCAGCAGCACCAGTTGATCGCCGACAAGGCGCTGGAACTGGCGCTGGCCGCCGTCGAGCAGTCGGAGTACAAGCCCGGTGTGCAGGCCATCGCGCGGACCTTCAAGCAGCGTATCCACCAGGACTGAGCCGTGGAGCTGATCGACAGCCACACCCACCTCGATTTCCCCGACTTCGACGCCGATCGCTCGGCGTTGCTCGCCGAATGCCGCGCCCTCGGAGTGCGGCGGATGGTGGTGTTGGGGGTTTATGAGGGTAACTGGCAACGGGTGTGGGATCTGGTGCAGAGCGACAAGGACTTGTACGCGGCGTTCGGTCTGCATCCGGTGTATCTCGATCAGCATCGTCCTGAAGATGTATCAGCGCTCGGTGATTGGCTGAACCGGCTGCGCGGTCATCGACAATTGTGTGCGGTGGGCGAAATCGGTCTGGATTACTTCATCGAAACGCTGGATCGCGAGCGGCAACAAGCGCTGTTCGAAGCGCAACTGCAATTGGCGGCGGATTTCCAATTACCGGCATTAATCCACGTTCGCCGTAGTCATGCGGCGATCATCGCTACGCTCAAACGCTTCAAGCTCAAACGCGCGGGGATCATTCACGCCTTCGCCGGCAGCCGTGAAGAAGCGCGGGAGTACATCAAACTCGGTTTCAAACTGGGCCTGGGCGGTGCACCGACCTGGCCGCAGGCGTTGCGCATGCATCGGGTACTGGCGGAACTGCCGCTGGAGTCGATCGTGCTGGAAACCGATTCACCGGACATGGCGCCTGCGATGTTTCCCGGTCAGCGCAACAGCCCGGCGCACTTGCCGGCGATTTGTAAGACCTTGGCCGAGCTGATGAAGATCAGCCCGGAGCGACTGGCCGCTGCCAGCACCGCGAACAGCTGTGAAGTATTCGGCTGGTAACAAGCCCTCAGTCGGCGTGCGCCTTGGCGGCCTCCAGAATCAGCATCAGATGCTGACGCTGGCGTGCGTAACGGACGACCACGAAGTACACGAAAATCGTGATCAGTGAAGCGTTCAGTTGTTCGGTGACGCTCAGCAGCCCCACCCATTCCATTACCAACGCCACCAGCAATGCGGTGCAGACTGTTACTGAAGCGCTGAAACGCAGCAGTGCAAGCGAATCAAGGGATTTGAAGCGTTTGATCTGTTGCGGGCAACGCAATTCCAGCGTTTGCTGGCAATGCTCGCAGGTAAACGGTTCATTGATCGAAATGGCATTGAGTTGCCACGGTTTGAGCAGCAGCGTGGTCTGGCAATGAGCACAACGGCCCTGGACTCCCAGAGTTGCGGCAGACATGAGCGGCCTCCTCTACGCGAACGATTGGGTATGGATACTGGATCATTGCTGGGGAAATGCCAGAGTCTGCAGAGAAACAGGATTGGGCTTACGGGCCGAAGTGAAAAAGTCCTACAAAAGGTTCTGATAAAACGCAAAACCCTGTGGGAGCGAGCCTGCTCGCGAAGGCGGTGTGTCAGGTGACAGCGATGTCACTGACAGATTGCATTCGCGAGCAGGCTCGCTCCCACATTCTGATCCGGCTTGTTTCAGACGCGGAAGGCGCTGATCAGTTGTTTGAGCTCTACCACTTGGGCTGACAGCGCACGGCTGGCATCTTCAGTCTGATGCGCACCTTGCGCCGTGCGCTCGCCGGCGCGGTTGATCTCAACGATGTTCTGGTCGATGTCATGGGCCACCGCCGTTTGCTGCTCAACGGCAGCGGCGATCTGCTGGTTCTGATCGACGATCATGCCCACCGCGCCGAGGATGTTTTCCAGCGCCTGCTGGACCTTCTCCGACTGCCCCACCGTGCCGCTGGCCATCTGATGGCTGACGCCCATGGCTTTCACCGCCGCCCCAACGCCGCCGTGCAGTTTGGCGATCATCTGTTCGATTTCTTCGGTCGATTGCTGGGTGCGTTTGGCCAGCGTGCGCACTTCGTCCGCCACCACGGCAAAACCACGCCCCTGCTCGCCGGCACGCGCCGCTTCGATCGCGGCATTCAGCGCCAGCAGGTTGGTCTGTTCGGCGATGCTCTTGATCACTTCCAGTACGCGGCTGATCGATTGGCTGTCGCTCGCCAACTGGTTGATCACCCGTACCGACTGATCGATTTCACTGGCCAGCGCGGCAATGCTGCCCTGCTGTGACTCGACCAGGCCACGACCACTGATGGTCTCGTCATTCACGCTGTGGGCACTGCTCACCGCTGCGGCGGCACTGCGCGCCACCTCCAGCGAGGTCGCCGACATCTGGTTCATTGCCGTCGCCACTTGCTCGATCTGCGTACGTTGCCCTGCGACCGCTTGGTTGCTTTGCGCCGAAACGTTTTCAACCTGTCCGGCCTGACGCTCGACCTCGCCGACGGTCTGGCCTACCCGCTCGATCAAGTCGTGAATCTTCTTCACCGTGCCATTGAACACTTCGCCCAATTCACCTAACTCATCGCGACTGCTGGCCTTGAAGTTGACCGTCATGTCGCCGGCCGCGACCTTGTCCATCATTGCTCCAAGGCGTTTCAGCGTGGTTCTGGTCGAGGCGTAAAAACCACCGTAGAGATAGAAAATCAGCACGAACACCACAGACAGCGCCACCGCCTGCAAGACCATGTGCGTGCGGTTCTGCGCCAGACGCTGCTGCAATTGAGTGTCGAGGAATTTCAGCGTGGCTTCGTTGAGCTCATAGGTCTTGCCGATCAGCCCAGTGACCTGATCGTAAAAAGCCTGCCACGGCGCATCGAGCGTGTCGGCCATCACCACCTGTTCTTCGAACAGCTCGCTGGCCTGTTTCAGCGAGCCCTTGCTGCTCTCGGCCGCCGTGCTGAGGTTGTCCCGCGCGGCTTTGCTGGAGCCGAGGGCGTCCTGCAGTTTCAAGCCGTATTCGGCCTGGAGTTTTTCGATCTGCACCAGCAGCTCATCAAAACGGGTACTCGAAGAACTGTTGAGAAACCCCTGGCCCAATGAATACGAGCCCATCGCCCGGCCTTCGCCGAGGGTTTGCGTGACGCTCGGCGTGATCAGGGTGATCAGTTCGCTGAGCTGACGGATGTCGCTCTGATTATCGCGGCTCAGTCCGGCCTGACTGGTGATGATCTGACTGAAAATCTGCGCACTGGCCAGCAGTTTGCCGATCAACGCGCTTTTGCTCTGCAGCGAGTTTTCCGCTTGCTGGGCCTTTAATGCAGCGATCATTTCGTCGCGCTTGCCATCGAATACCTGGACCTGCTCAGGGTCGTCGGTCATCGCTGTCAGCCCTTGCAGGTGGGCCAGTACCGCTTGTTCGAGGGTGGTGATTTGCGCCTCGACATTGCCGGCCTTGCCGGACTGGCCGAGGGTGACGTTGATCTGCACCAGATTGTTGAGGGTTTCCAGATCCCGGCGCAAGGCCAGGCTGCTGCCCAGCAGATCGAGGCTTTGCAGTTCGACGCGGGTGCCCTGGAATTCGCGATAGGAATCGCGCACCAGATAGAAATTGGTCACCAGCATCGGCACCAGGAACAGCACGCTGATCAGGCTGAACTTCATGCCGAAGCTCAGACGGTTCATCAGCGAGACAGCGGGATAGAGCAAGCTCTTCACTGGAAGTCTCCCTTGGTTTTTCTTGTTTTTATTGGCAGGCGCGGGGCGACAGCAGATAGCCACTATCGGGCGCCATCTCTGTATAGCTCAAATCGAAGGGAGGTTTTGTAACTTAAGGTTAACGACAAAAAGATCGCAGCCTGCGGCAGCTCTCACAGGAAACACACAATCCCTGTGTAGGAGCTGCCGCAGGCTGCGATCTTTTGATCCTTCTTTAAATCAGTGAAATCAGTGGATCAGGACTGTCCACAAGGCAAACCCGGCATACCACAGCACCGCCGCACGCAGCAGCAGTTCCCACAGGCAATCGAGGGTGTTTATGCCTTCCGGCCCGACCACTGGAGGTGGAATTTCACCCGCCGCCAAACCGACCCGATTGATCAGTTGCGCCGCGCTGATGTTCCAGTTGAGCAGTTCATGCAGCATCACCCGGCTGACCGCGACAAAATTGCCGACCAGCGCCAGACTCGCCGCCAACAAGCGCACCGGCAGCCAGTCAAAGGCATGCCGCAGTTGCGCAGCGCGCTCCACCAATGCCGGGTTCTGGCCATGTTCCTGCGCCAGCGCCAACAGGCGATACGCCAACGCCGCCACCGGGCCAAGTACGAAATACCAGAAGATCACCGCAAAAAAGCTCTGATAGGCCTGCCACAGCAGATGCCCTTGCACGCTTTCAAGCAACTGCTCGCCGCTGTCGGCGCAGATATTCAGATCGCGCTTGGCCACATGTGCCGCTGCTTGCAGATCCTCACGGCGCCAGGCATCACGAAAGGGCCCGAGGCCGCCAAGCAAGTCGCCGCGCCCCAGACTGTAAATCACCACCAGCAAATGCACCGGCAACGCCAGCAAGCCGTAAGCCACCGGCTCCAGCACCACCAGCAACAGCGCCAGCAACGCCACTGGAAACAGCACCAGAATGCTCAGCACCAGCCACGGCTGTTTGGCCAGCCGCTCGCTGCTTTCCAGCTTGTTCAGTTCGCGGATCCATCCGCCATCGCGTTGAACCCGATGACGCAGGGCCGAAAACTTCTCGATCCACAGCGCCAGCAGTAACACCAGAAAACTCATTGTCCTTCCTCTTGTGCCAGGGCTGCGCGGTAACGTGCCCAGTCGAATGCCGGGCCAGGATCGGTCTTACGCCCGGGTGCTATGTCGCTGTGCCCACAAATGCGCGCGCCGGTGATGGCCGGAAATGCTGTCTGCAACTGGCGGGTCAGCGCCGTCAACGCCTGATACTGCGCGTCGGTGAACGGTAGATCATCGGTGCCTTCGAGCTCGATGCCCACGGAAAAATCGTTACAGGTTTCTCGCCCTTCGAACATCGACACGCCGGCATGCCAAGCCCGCTCAAGACAGGAGACAAACTGGGTGACCTTGCCGTCACGTTCAATCAGAAAATGCGCCGAAACGCGCAAGTCGGCGATCCCTGCAAAGTAGGGATGTTCGGTGACATCCAGACGATTCTGGAAAAATTCCTGCACCTTGCCCGTGGCGAACTGCGCCGGCGGCAGGCTGATGTTGTGGATGACCAACAGGGAAATTTCGCCCGCAGGGCGTTCATTGAAGTTGGGCGATGGGCAGACCTGCACCCCGTGACACCACCCGCTAGCGGGATCCAACTGCATACCGATTCCTTCAACGCCGACTGTGTTGGCGCCCAGTATGCCGTGATCGGCCCCCGGCGCGCGATCACTTGCCGCGATTGAGTCGCCGCAGATTGCCCAGCACCGACTCCAGCGCCCGGTCGAACAGCAAGGTGTCGTCCAGCACACGCACCACACCGCGCTCGAATTCCAAGGCCAACGTAATGCGGCTGCGCTCCAGCACCTTCATCCCGGTGCGATCGACAAATACATACTTGCCGGTGGCTTCGACAATTGCCGCCAGCTTGCAGCGCAGACTGTTTTCCTCGTCTTCCTGAAACGCCACCCAGCTGCCCAGGCGCAGTTGCTCGACCTGGCGCAGACCCGCAGCGTCATGGGGCAAGCGTACCGACGTCAGCGCCATGCTGCCCTCGTCGGCAGTTTGCAGCATGATCTGCTGCGACACCTCGATCATCGGTGCGGCCGGATCCGCCTCGACGGAACGCTCCAGCACCCGTACGTGCAGGGCTTCCAGTGCACTGAAAAATTCACTGGTGGCGAATGGATCGAACGCCGAACTGCTCAGGCCATCACGCAGCGATTTGAGCAAGCCCGGCACCAGTGCCAGCAAGCGCAGACTGGATTCAGTGTCGTCATGACGCTGCACGCTCCAGATCAATTGCTCCATGGTTTGCACGTCGGCCTGCCATTCGGCTGACTGATCGCCATGCTTGAGGCAGGTCAGCAGGAGTACTTTGCTCCAGGCGTCCTGGACGAAGGTGACCACGGTCGGCGGCAGCGTTTTACCCAGCAACGCTTGATTCAGCGCCCGTTCGACCCGGCGCCGGGCCAGTTCGGTTTTTGCCCGCCCCTCTTCGGCATCGCGCAACCGTTGCTCAAGCAACTCACTGCGTCGGCGTTCGTCGCTGGTGAACGCGAGGAAATCGGCCAGTAACTCGGAAAAAATCGCCGGATCATCGACAAAGTCAGTCAGCAGTCGCTGCACCACTTGTTCGATACGCAGGTACAAGCTGTCACGCGCGTCACCGTCACAATCGCCCCAGCCCATGGCCGCCTCGGCGATTTCATTGAGCAGGCGCCGCGCCGGATGGGTGCTGCGACTGAAGAAACTCTTGTCGAGCACCGCGACCTTGAGCATCGGAATCTGCAACCGCGCGATCAAGGCCTTGAGCGAATCCGGCACATTGCGGTCTTCAAGAATACAGTCGAAGACCATGGCGATCAGGTTGATCACGTCTTCGTCCGCATCGCCGACGATGCGCGATTTGCCACTTCTGACGCTGACTCGAGTCAGCAGTTGCTCGAGCTGATTGCGCAGATCGAAGTCATCCTGAGCCGCAAGCGCCGGCACGTACTGTTGCAGGTGCGAGAGCAGACGCAACAGGTCGCGAGTGGAAATCGGCTGCGCCGCTGCGCTGGACTCCAGCGTTGGTGCGACACTGCCGCGCACATGCAAAAGCAACTCCTGCAATGCCGCGAAAACTTCCTGTACACCTTCCTCGACTGGCGCCGGGTCGTGGCCTTCCTCGCGGTCGACATCGGCTGCCGCACGATCAATTGCGCGACGTGCCGGGGCTGCTTTCAATTCGGGCAACACACCGGTGGCAAGCAGCAACTGATTGGCTTCGGCGTAGAGCTGTTCGGTGTCGGCCAAGACATAGCGCTCGAACAGTTTGAGCAGGATCAGCTTGACCTTGATTTCCACGCCCAGGTTACGTCCGGCCTGCAGGAAAAACTCGCAGAGCAGCGCCGGGCCTAGCGGGTTGTGCTGATGATTGAGGGTATTGCCGAGCAGCGCGTTGAGCCGCGCGGTCAGTTGATCGAGCGCGAAGCCGTCACGCTTGAGTACGCGACCGACCATGGTCTCGACCGCCACACTGCGTTCCATGTCGTCGCTGCGTGGCGCCAACTCGTCATATATCAGGGCATGGGGCAGCGTGTGGTGCGTGGGATCGTATTGAGTCAGGCCGACAAAGGCTTCAAAAAACTGCTCAAGAAAACCACGCTCGATGTTTTTGCGCTTCAGACGCAGGTCGCGCATGGCTTCGAAAAAAATATTCTGTTCGACATCGTTGCGCGCCCGGTCGGCCATTTCAAACAGCGTGTCGTCGGCGTTATCGAACAGCTCCTGCAAACCGTGGCGCAGTTGCTGGGCAGCCTTGTCGCGAACCTGAAGCAGAATCACAGGCAGGCGGGCGAGCGGCGAGTGATTCGCCTGATCGGCAGTGCCTTTGTGCAAAGGCACCACTTTCCCGTCGTTGTGCATCCAAGCCTCCTGAAACGGTGATTCGTTCGGTCAAGCCAACCCGGCCCCCTGTGGGAGCGAGCCTGCTCGCGATGGCGGTGTATCAGCCGCAGCAATGTCACTGAGAGCATGCATTTCCGAGCAGGTTCGCTCGCACAAGTTCAATCAGGACGTCAAAGCTATGACGTCAAATGCAAGGCGAATTATCTTTCATAACTTGCACCCGGCGCCATAGCCGTCAGGGTTTCCCCTATACCGCCCCTTTCAGTGACCACGACTGGCCGGGTTTGCTCAAAGAAAATCGACCGGATGCAGGCAAGCACGCGCGTTCTCGCCTTGGGTTGGCTCGCGCCATGCCCCTATAATCGAACCACTTTGTTTGTGGAGCCCGTTATGCCGAATCTACGTCTCGCCGATTTGACCGCCGAAATCGAAGCCAACGTGCGCCGTGCGTTGCTCGAAGACATCGGCAGCGGCGACATCACCGCGCAACTGATCCCGGCCGAACGCTTGGCCAAAGCCACCATCATTACGCGCGACGCGGCTGTCATCTGCGGCACCGCGTGGGTTGATGCCGTGTTCCGTCAGCTTGATCCGCGGGTCGCGGTGCATTGGCAGGTAGTCGATGGCGAACGGGTGAAACCCAATCAGCCGCTGTTTCACCTCGAAGGCCCGGCCCGTTCGCTGCTGACCGGTGAGCGCAGTGCGCTGAATTTCCTGCAACTGCTGTCCGGCGTAGCCACGCGCGCGCAGTACCTGGCCGATTTCGTCGGCACCACTCAGGTCAAACTGCTCGACACCCGCAAAACTCTGCCGGGCTTGCGTCTGGCGCAGAAATACGCGGTGACCTGCGGTGGCTGCCACAACCATCGCATCGGTCTGTACGACGCGTTCCTGATCAAGGAAAACCACATCGCCGCCAGCGGTGGCATTCCACAAGCCATTGCCGCTGCGCACAAGATTGCGCCGGGCAAACCGGTGGAAGTCGAAGTGGAAAGTCTGGATGAACTGAAAGAAGCGCTGGCTGCTGGCGCCGACATCATCATGCTTGATGAGTTGAGCCTGGACGACATGCGCGAAGCCGTGCGCCTGAACGGTGGCAAGGCAAAACTGGAAGCCAGCGGCGGCATCAACGAAAGCACGCTGCTGCCGATCGCCGAAACCGGGGTGGATTACATCTCGATCGGTGCGATGACCAAGGATGTCAAAGCGGTGGATCTGTCGATGCGACTCAGCCTTTAAACAGCAGCGACAAGATGCGAGCTACAAGCTGCAAGCCACAATGCCTTTGCTTTGACTTGCAGCTTGCCGCTTGAAACTCGTAGCTGCTCTTATACGACGAGATTATTCATCTCGCAGTACTCGTCCCATTCGACACCCAGTACTTCAGCCGCCTCTTTGTGCAGCACAAGGCGCTGCGCCTCGAACTCCTCCGGCGTGCTCGTGTACTTGAGCGTCAGTTCCCACGGCTGCAGGCCCTGGGCTTCAGCCTCATCTTCGAAGGCCCACTGAATCTGGTCTTTCTGATCATCAGGACTCAGGTCCTTGATCTCTTCCTTCAGGTCCGGTACGTCCAGAATGTACTTTTCCAGCGCCTGTTCGTGACGTTGCTCTTGAGTTAATTCGGTCATGGCGTTCTCGCTGATCGTAAGAATGGAGGATGGATCTGGATCATCAAGGATCTCTCTGACGCGGATTTGTCCGGACTTCGGAACCATTCGGGATCATCTGAAAACTGCTGGGCGATGCTCATGCAGGCTCCGAATATAGGACGTTTGCATGACGAATTACACGGCTCTTTACATCTCTCTCACAAAAAGCTGACCTGCGGAACATAAATGCGGATTTCGAGTCATAGCGATGTGCCACTTCGGCACTTCTTCGCTGTTCACAAGGAAACCCAGTGATGCGCAGCTTTTCGAAAATTTCTTCTGTTGTGTCTGCCACCGCTCTGATCGCCACTTTGGTTCTGCCGGCCAGTGCAATGGCTGTTGAATTGAGTAACAGCAGCGCTTCCTACGGCGACAAGGTTTCACTGATTCACAACGACTACGGCAAAGACGTGGTGATCAGAAGCGATGTCAGCATCGATGACCTGAGAAAAATGCGCGATACCATCAGCGAGCAATCGCGCCAGATCGAAGAACTGAAACGCAGCAGCGGTTCGAGCTCAAGCTCCAGCGGCAAGGAAATCGATGATCTGAAAAACAAGGTCAAAGACCAGGACCGTGAACTGGACACGCTCGGTCGTCAGGTCGAAGACCTCAAGCGCAACAGTGGCTCCAGTTCCAACTCGAACAGCAGCGAGATTTCGAATCTGAAGCAGAAAATCAACGATCAGGATCGGGCGATGGAACAGCTCAAACGTACCGTCGAGGATCTGAGCCGCAAGGTGAAATAAGAGAGGTGGTGCCCGAGACAGGAATCGAACCTGCGACCTTCGCGTTACGAGTGCGCTGCTCTACCGGCTGAGCTACACGGGCGGTGGGCTAAACCTAGCACCGGTTCTGAAGTCCGGCAACTTCGCAGAATGTCTCGATATTTCGCAGACAAAAAAATGCCCCACCGTTTTCACGGCGGGGCATTTTTATTGCGCTAACGCTTTGGGCTGATTAAACGCCCGAAGCCTTGGCCGCTGCTACGTCTTTGATGGACAGCTTGATACGGCCGCGGTTGTCCACGTCCAGTACCAGCACTTCCACTTCCTGGCCTTCTTTCAGGATGTCGGTCACTTTCTCTACGCGAGCGTCGCTCAGCATCGAGATGTGCACCAGACCGTCCTTGCCAGGCAGGATGTTGACGAATGCGCCGAAGTCGACGATGCGCTCAACCTTGCCGACGTAGATCTTGCCGATCTCGGCTTCAGCGGTGATGCCCAGAACGCGCTGACGTGCAGCTTCAGCAGCTTCCTTGGTTTCGCCGAAGATCTTGATCGAACCGTCGTCTTCGATGTCGATCGAAGCCTTGGTTTCTTCGCAGATCGCACGGATGGTCGCGCCACCTTTACCGATAACGTCACGGATTTTGTCGGTGTCGATTTTCATCGCGATCATGGTCGGAGCGTTGGCCGACAGTTCGGTACGCGACTGGCCAATGATCTGGTTCATCTGACCGAGAATGTTCAGGCGCGCTTCCAGGGCTTGGCCCAGAGCGATTTCCATGATCTCTTCGGTGATGCCCTTGATCTTGATGTCCATCTGCAGCGCGGTAACACCTTTGGCGGTACCGGCAACTTTGAAGTCCATGTCGCCCAGGTGGTCTTCGTCACCGAGGATGTCGGTCAGGACGGCGAATTTCTCGCCTTCTTTAACCAGACCCATGGCGATACCGGCAACCGGCGCCTTCATCGGCACACCAGCGTCCATCAGGGCCAGGGAAGCACCGCAAACGGAAGCCATCGAGCTCGAACCGTTGGATTCGGTGATTTCCGACACCACACGGATGGTGTACGGGAACACGTCAGCGGCTGGCAGCATGGCCGAAACCGAACGACGGGCCAGACGGCCGTGACCGATTTCACGACGACCAGCACCACCCATGCGACCACATTCGCCTACCGAGAACGGAGGGAAGTTGTAGTGCAGCATGAACGGGTCTTTTTTCTCGCCTTCCAGAGTGTCCAGCAGCTGTGCGTCACGGGCGGTGCCCAGAGTCGCGACTACCAGAGCCTGGGTTTCACCACGGGTGAACAGCGCCGAACCGTGAGTCTTCGGCAGAACGCCGACTTCGATGTTCAGCGGACGTACGGTCTTGGTGTCGCGGCCGTCGATACGTGGCTTGCCGTTAACGATGTTTTCGCGAACGGTGCGGTATTCGATTTCGCCGAAAGCGGCTTTGACTTCGCTGGACGAAGGCTGGCCTTCTTCACCGGACAGTTTGGCAACCACTTGATCCTTCAGCTCACCCAGGCGAGCGTAACGGTCGGCCTTGATGGTGATGGTGTAAGCCTGGGAGATTGCTTCGCCGAACTCGGCACGGATAGCGCCCAGCAGTTCGGTGGCTTCTGGCGCCGGAGCCCAGTTCCAGGTTGGCTTGGCAGCTTCAGCGGCCAGTTCTTTAACAGCGTTGATCACCACCTGGAATTCGTCGTGAGCAAACAGTACCGCGCCCAGCATCTGGTCTTCGGTCAGCTCTTTGGCTTCCGATTCAACCATCAGCACAGCGTCGGAAGTACCGGCAACGACCATGTCCAGGCTCGAAGCAGCTTGCTGCTCGTAAGTCGGGTTCAGCAGGTAGCCGGTGCTTTCGTGGAAAGCTACACGAGCGGCGCCGATCGGGCCGTCGAACGGAATGCCCGAGATGGCCAGGGCAGCCGAGGTACCGATCATCGCAGCGATGTCCGGATCGGTCTTCTTGCTGGTGGAAACGACGGTGCAGACAACCTGCACTTCGTTCATGAAGCCTTCCGGGAACAGCGGACGGATCGGACGGTCGATCAGTCGGGAAGTCAGGGTTTCTTTCTCGGAAGGACGGCCTTCACGCTTGAAGAAACCGCCAGGGATCTTACCGGCAGCGTAAGTCTTTTCCTGGTAGTGAACCGACAGAGGGAAGAAGCCCTTGCCTGGATCAGCTTGTTTTGCGCCAACTACAGTCACCAATACGCTGACGTCGTCGTCAACGGTGACCAATACTGCGCCGGAGGCCTGACGGGCGATACGGCCAGTCTCGAGGGTAACGGTCGATTGACCGAACTGGAATTTTTTGATTACCGGGTTCACGGTGTCCTACCTTCTTTGTGGCTCTTGGGGGAACTGGTTTCTTGCGAATTCTTGGGCAATGTCGGGAATCGGCCCAACCGTTGTCCGGGGTAAAACGTGTATCCAGATAAAACTTGAGGCTGGGAGCCTGCAAGCCGCCGGCGGTAAACCGCAGACGTCCGACAGACAACCAACCTCATAGCGCAATCGCTGATTAGCGACGCAGACCCAGGCGACCGATCAGAGTCTGATAACGACCCAGATCCTTGCCTTTCAGGTAGTCCAGCAGCTTGCGACGCTGGTTTACCATGCGGATCAGACCACGACGGGAGTGGTGATCTTTACCGTTGGCCTTGAAGTGACCTTGCAGCTTGTTGATGTTGTGGGTCAGCAGTGCAACTTGCACTTCTGGCGAACCAGTGTCACCAACAGCTTGCTGGTAGTCAGCAACGATTTGAGCTTTTTCTTGAACGTCGAGAGCCATGAGGCAATCCTTTTATCAGGAAACTGTTTCAAAGAAACAGTTTCAACAGGCCAGGGACAAATCCCTGTATCTATAAATGAGTAGTGACCGTGCCTGTTAACAGCCACCCTCGCCAGCCTGCTTTGACACAGACCGGTTTCGGTCATTCCGACCGAATCAGTCGACGTGGCGCAATACGCCCGTCTTCGCTCACTTCACCGATACCGATGAAGCGACCATTGTGATCCTGTACCCGTACCATGCCGAACTTCGGAGCATCCGGGGCACGTACCGGCTGGCCGTTGAGCCAGTAGAACGCGCTCGCTTCCGAGAAGTGCAGCAACGGCCAGTCCAGCAGGCCGCTGTCCGATGGCATTAGGAAGCGATCAACTGCTTCGTTGCCGCCTTCGGCATGTACTGCTTCGAGCTCTTCGAGGGTAACCGTTTGCGCCAGGGTAAAAGGCCCGGCCTGGGTACGGCGCAATTCAGCGACGTACGCACCACAACCGAGTTGCTCACCAATATCCTCCACCAGGGTGCGAATATAGGTGCCCTTGCTGCAATCCACCGCAAGACGCGCAGTATCGCCTTCGAAGGCCAGTAATTCCAAGCGCGCAATAGTAACAGAACGCGGTTCGCGCTCCACTACTTCGCCTGCACGAGCCAGCTTGTACAGCGGTTGGCCATCACGCTTGAGCGCCGAGTACATCGGCGGTATCTGACTGATTTGCCCACGAAATTTCGGCAATGCCGCTTCGACATCGGCGCGACCAACGGTCACCGGGCGCTCCTGCAAAACCTCACCTTCGGCATCCGCCGTGGTGGTGGTCTTGCCCAGTTGCGCCAGGGTTTCATAACCCTTGTCGGAATCGAGCAGGTATTGCGAGAACTTGGTCGCTTCGCCAAAGCACAACGGTAAAACACCGGTGGCCAGCGGGTCGAGGCTGCCGGTGTGACCGGCCTTCTCGGCATTCAGCAGCCAGCGAACCTTCTGCAACGCGGCGTTGGAGGTGAACCCCAACGGCTTGTCGAGCAGGATGATGCCACTGACGTTACGACGGATACGTTTGACCTGAGCCACCGAATTACTCCTTGGTGTCTTCAGGTTCAGCAGCGACCGGATGCTGATTGTCTTCAGCAACCGCACGCTCGATCAGGGCCGACAGATGCGCACCACGTACGACGGATTCGTCGTAGTGGAAATGCAGTTGCGGCACGCTGCGCAGCTTCATTTCACGGGCCAGTTGCATACGCAGGAAGCCTGCGGCGGCGTTGAGCACCTTGATGCTTTGTGCGATGTCTTCAGCGTTGTCCTGCCCCATTACGGTGATGAAAATCTTCGCGTGACCGACGTCACGGCTGACTTCAACAGCGGTAATGGTGACCAGACCCACACGTGGATCTTTGACTTCGCGACGGATCAGTTGGGCCAGCTCACGCTGCATCTGATCGCCGATACGTTGGGTACGGCTGTATTCTTTTGCCATGATTTTGTTACCTGTTACTGCCCAGCGGTGAAACCCGCAAGGTCTGAAAGCGGCAAACGCCCGGCCTGACAAAAGCCAGACCGGGCGTTGCGTTTAGAGTCCGGGTGATGCGCCACACTGGTGAGTGTGGCCGGCCATCACGGCTCCTGAAGTGCGCGAGTTAGAGGCTGCGAGCAACCTGAACCTTCTCGAAGACTTCGATCTTGTCGCCGACTTTGACGTCGTTGTAGCTCTTCACGCCGATACCGCATTCCATGCCGGCACGTACTTCGGAAGCGTCATCCTTGAAGCGGCGCAGGGATTCCAGCTCGCCTTCGAAGATAACGATGTCTTCACGCAGCACACGGATCGGACGGTTACGGTGCACAACACCTTCGATCACCATGCAGCCAGCGATCGCGCCAAACTTCGGCGAACGGAACACGTCACGCACTTCTGCCACACCCAGGATGTTCTCGCGAACATCGCTGCCGAGCATGCCGGTCAGGGCTTTCTTGACGTCTTCGATGATGTCGTAGATCACGTTGTAGTAACGCATGTCCAGACCTTCCTGCTCGACGATCTTCCGTGCGCCAGCATCGGCACGCACGTTGAAGCCGAACAGTACAGCGTTGGAAGCCAGTGCCAGGTTAGCGTCGGACTCGGTGATACCACCGACACCGCCGCCAACTACGCGCACTTGTACTTCGTCGTTACCCAGGCCATTCAAGGCACCGTTCAACGCTTCCAGCGAACCACGGACGTCGGATTTGAGGACGATGTTGAGCGTCTTCTTCTCGGCCTGACCCATGTTTTCGAAGATGTTTTCCAGCTTGCCGGCGTGAGCGCGAGCCAGTTTGACTTCGCGGAACTTGCCTTGACGGAACAGAGCCACTTCACGGGCTTTCTTCTCGTCGGCAACCACGCTCATCTCGTCGCCAGCGTCCGGGGTACCGTCCAGGCCGAGGATCTCGACAGGGATGGAAGGACCGGCTTCCTTGATTGGCTTGCCATTCTCGTCGAGCATGGCGCGAACGCGGCCATAGTTCGAACCGACCAGCACCATGTCGCCTTGGCGCAGGGTACCGTCTTGAACCAGAACGGTTGCCACCGGGCCACGACCTTTGTCGAGACGCGATTCAACCACAACGCCACGGCCAGGAGCCGATGGGGTCGCTTTCAGTTCGAGAACTTCAGCTTGCAGCAGAACGGCTTCAAGCAGCTCGTCCACGCCAGTACCGACCTTCGCCGAAACCGGTACGAACGGCGTATCACCGCCCCACTCTTCGGAAGTCACACCGTGAACCGACAGTTCGCTACGGATGCGATCGAGATCGGCGCCCGGCTTGTCGATTTTGTTCACGGCTACAACCAGTGGAACGCCAGCCGCTACTGCGTGCTGAACAGCTTCAATGGTCTGCGGCATCACGCCGTCGTCCGCTGCAACCACCAGGATCACGATGTCGGTCGCCTTGGCACCACGAGCACGCATTGCGGTAAACGCGGCGTGACCAGGGGTATCGAGGAAGGTGACCATGCCGCGTTCGGTTTCAACGTGGTATGCACCGATGTGCTGGGTGATACCGCCGGCTTCGCCAGCAGCTACCTTGGCACGACGGATGTAGTCGAGCAGGGACGTTTTACCGTGGTCAACGTGGCCCATTACGGTCACGACTGGCGCACGGGAGAACGACTCACCTTCAAACTTCAGGGACTCGGCCAGGGAATCTTCCAGGGCGGTGTCGCTGACCAGGGTCACTTTGTGGCCCAGTTCTTCGGCTACCAGTTGAGCAGTTTCCTGATCAAGCACCTGGTTGATGGTCGCTGGAGTACCCAGTTTGAACATGAACTTGATGATTTCAGCAGCCTTGACCGACATCTGATTGGCGAGATCGCCAACAGTGATGGTCTCGCCGATCTGCACATCACGCACGACAGGGCCGGTTGGGCTCTGGAAACCGTGAGCGTTGCGCTTCTTCAGCTTGGCCTTGCCGCGACCACCGCGACGGAAGCCATCGCTTTCTTCGTCGGTAGTGCGTGGCGCCACACGTGGAGCCGGCGCTTTTTCTTTGACCGAGGCGCGATGCGGAGCGTTTTTGCGCTCGCCATCACCACCACCGCTGCGACGATTGTTGTCGTCGGCACGTGGCTTGTCCGGACGGCGCTGTTCGTTCTGCTTGTTGCGAACGTCAGCAGACGGAGCTGGAGCAGCGGCAACTACCGGTGCGCTTTCGCGAACAGGTTCGGCAACTGCAGCCGGCGCCGCAACGGCGTCGCTGGTAGCGGTCTGCGCAGCAGCAGGCTGATTACGCGCTTCTACTTCGGCGCGTTGCTTGGCTTCTTCTTCAGCCTTCTGACGGGCAGCATTTTCTACTGCGCGACGCTCATCCAGTTCACGCTTGCGCTCGGCTTCGATTTCTTCCGGGCTGCGCTGTACGAAAACTTTCTTCTTGCGGACTTCAACGCTGATGCTTTTGCTGCCAGCAACACGCAGGGTGCTGGTGGTTTTACGCTGCAGCGTGATCTTGCGTGGTTCTTCCACTTTCGCCTTGTGGCTGCTTTTCAAGTGAGTCAGCAGGGACTGCTTCTCACTGTCAGTCACATTTTCTTCGGCGGCGGTGTGCGGCAGACCTGCCTCACGCATCTGCTGCAACAGGCGCTCTACCGGTGTTTTGACCTCATCGGCCAGTTGTTTCACCGTGACTTGCGTCATGCACTTCTCTCCTCAGGCCGCGCCTAATTACTCGAACCAGTGGGCTCGGGCGGCCATGATCAACTTGCCGGCACGATCATCGTCAATGCCGTCGATGTCGAGCAGGTCGTCAATAGACTGCTCGGCCAGGTCTTCGCGGGTAATTACGCCGCGCACCGCCAGTTCCATCGCCAAATCCTTGTCCATACCCTCAAGCGAGAGCAGGTCTTCGGCCGGATGGGCGTCTGCCAGCTTTTCCTCAGTAGCGATGGCTTTGGTCAACAAACGATCCTTGGCACGAGCGCGAAGCTCGTTGACGGTATCTTCGTCAAAGCCGTCGATGTTGAGCATTTCTTCCAACGGTACGTAGGCAATCTCTTCCAGGCTGGTGAAGCCTTCATCTACCAGCACCTGTGCCAGGTCTTCGTCGACTTCCAGCTCGTCGATGAAGTTGCGCAGGATGTCGCCGGTTTCTGCTTGCTGCTTAGCCTGGATGTCCGATTCGGTCATCACGTTCAGGGTCCAGCCAGTCAACTGGCTCGCCAGACGCACGTTCTGACCACCGCGACCGATGGCCTGAGCCAGATTGTCTGCGCCAACGGCGATGTCCATTGCGTGGGCATCTTCGTCAACGATAATTGCCGCAACCTCAGCCGGGGACATGGCGTTGATCACGAACTGAGCCGGGTTGTCATCCCACAGGACGATATCAACACGCTCACCGCCCAACTCACCCGACACTGCCTGGACGCGCGAACCGCGCATACCAATGCAAGCGCCTTGCGGGTCGATGCGTTTGTCCTTCGAGCGAACGGCGATCTTGGCGCGCGAACCCGGATCACGGGACGCTGCCATTACTTCGATCAGGCCTTCGGCAATTTCCGGCACTTCGATGCGGAACAGCTCGATCAGCATTTCCGGCGCAGTACGCGACAGGATCAGCTGCGGGCCGCGGTTCTCGGTGCGGATTTCCTTGAGCAGCGCACGCAGACGCACGCCGACACGGAAGGTTTCGCGAGAAATGATGTCTTCACGGGCCAGCAACGCTTCAGCATTGTTACCCAGATCGACGATCACGTTGTCGCGGGTGACTTTTTTCACGGTGCCGGAGATGATTTCTCCCAGGCGCTCGCGATAAGCGTCAACCACTTGAGCGCGCTCGGCTTCGCGAACTTTCTGCACGATGACTTGCTTGGCAGTCTGCGCAGCAATGCGGCCGAACTCGATGGATTCGATCTTTTCTTCGACAACGTCGCCAACCTTGGCACCCGGATGCGTTTCGGCAACCTTGCTTGGCCAGGTTTCGATGGCCGGATCGTCGAGATCATTCTCTTCGACGACCGTCCAGCGACGGAATGTTTCGTATGCCCCGGTGTGGCGGTTAATTTCCACACGCAGGTCAACTTCGTCTTCAAAACGCTTTTTGGTAGCAGTGGCCAAAGCCAGCTCCAGCGCTTCAAAAATTACGCTTGCCGGTACGCCCTTTTCATTGGATACCGACTCAACAACCAGCAGTACTTCTTTGCTCATCGTACGCCTCGCCTTTCGCAAGCCATTGGATCCGCGGGATCCGCGTCTCAGTCAAAACTGGGAATAATGTTGGCCTTGTCGATCATATCGATCGGCAACAGGAACTCATGGTCATCTACCTGCACCACGACGTCCTGTTCTTCTACACCGCGCAGAAGGCCCTGAAAGTTGCGTCGACCTTCAAAAGGCGAGCGCAGCTTGATCTTCACTTGTTCACCGGCAAACTTTGCAAACTGCTCAAGAGTGAACAGTGGGCGCTCCATGCCAGGCGAGGAAACTTCGAGGGTGTATTCAACGGCGATCGGATCTTCAACATCCAGTACACCGCTGATCTGACGGCTGACAATGGCGCAATCGTCCACCAGCACGCCGCCCTCTTTATCGATATAAACGCGCAACATCGAGTGGCGACCCTGAGCCGAAAACTCGATACCCCAGCATTCATAGCCCAGGGCCACGACCACCGGGGCCAGCAAGGCCTGCAACTCTTCTAGCTTGCTCGACACCTGAACCCCCTAGTGCATGATATGTGCATGCTTTGCAAAATAAAAAAATGGGCATAACGCCCATCCTTGAAACGCCGTCGAACAGCGGCGTTGAAAGTGTCCAGCTAACAAAAAGCCCCTGAAAAGGGGCTCCTTAAACTGGTTGCGGGGGCCGGATTTGAACCGACGACCTTCGGGTTATGAGCCCGACGAGCTACCAGACTGCTCCACCCCGCGACAAAGCTGGGGCGGAAGTATACGACCGATCCCTTATAGGGTCAATGTAACCTTCCACCTGCAAGAAAGCCCGCAACAGCGGGCTCTCCTGACTAATTGGTACCGAGAAGGGGACTCGAACCCCTACACCCTATGGGCACAACCACCTCAAGGTTGCGTGTCTACCAATTCCACCACCTCGGCAAAACTACGTTTGAAACCCTTCTTACTTCTGCTCTTGAGCTGGAGGTACGTCAGTCGCTGGAGTAGCCGACTTTTGCTCTTGAAGCACCGGTACATCATCAGAAGCCGGTTGTTGTTGCTTAGGTACTTCCAACACTGCTGGATTTGGGAGACCTGCCTGAGTCAGCTGATGAGCCTTCTCTTTAGCAAAGTAACCTAACCCCAAGCTGGTTATGAAGAAACCGGCGGCAAGTATAGCAGTAAACTTACTAAGAAAGGTAGAGGAACCTTGGCTTCCGAACACAGTATTTGAAGCACCTGCTCCGAAAGACGCGCCAGCGTCCGCACCCTTACCCTGCTGCAGCAAAACCAGAGCAACTACGCCCAATGCACCCAGCAGATGAAAAACGACTACGACTGTTTCCAGCATTTTTTCAGTTTCCCGCGGCGCGACAGATCGCACCGAACTCATCTGCATTCAGGGAAGCTCCACCAATGAGCCCCCCATCGATATCCGGCATGCCGAACAGTTCGACCGCATTGGCCGCCTTCACGCTGCCGCCGTATAGAAGCCGCACACCTCGTGCGACTTCAGAATTCTCTGCCGCCAACTGCTCGCGGATGGCTTTATGCACATCCTGAGCTTGTTGCGGCGTTGCAGTCAGTCCGGTACCAATGGCCCAGACAGGCTCGTAAGCAATGACTGCCTTGGCAAAAGCACCGACACCCAGCTCCTCGATGATGCTGCCCAGCTGACGCCCGACAACCTCAAGAGTTTTCCCGGCTTCACGCTGCTCAAGGGTCTCCCCTATACACAGCACCGGAATCAAGCCACATGCCTGTGCCGCTGCGAACTTGCGATTCAGCATCCCGTCTCGCTCGCCCATTATCTGGCGGCGTTCGGAGTGCCCGACAAGTACCAGGGAACAACCTGCATCCACCAACTGACTCGGAGCAATTTCACCGGTCAATGCACCTTGCATGGATTCCACCGCAGAGTTCTGCGCGCCGATCGAAATCGACTTGCCTTTCAAGCCATCAATCACTTGATTGATATACAAGCAAGGCGGGAATACCGCGACATCAACACCGCTTGGCAAGGCCAGATGACGAAGGCCGTTGATCAGCTCAGCGACGCTGGCGCGGGTACCGTGCATCTTCCAGTTACCAGCTACCATAGGGCGACGCATGCTGTACCTCGTCGGTCAAAGTGGGCGCAGATGTTACCCAACACAATCATGGCTTGCAAGCCGAATCAGGCAGAAACTTCAGTTACCAGTTTTGCCAGCTCTTCGGCATAGTTGCGAACCTGAGTTTCATCCTCGCCTTCGACCATTACGCGCACCAACGGCTCTGTCCCGGACTTGCGCAAAAGCACGCGACCGCGCCCCGCCATTGCCTGGGTGACTCGCGCACTGGCTTCCTTGACAGCCGGATGCTCGAGCGGACTTTCGCCACCACCGAAACGTACATTGATCAGCACCTGAGGGCACTTGCGCAATGCCTGACGCGTTTGCGCCAAACCTTCATTACGGGTCTTCAGCGCCATCAACACTTGCAGTGCGGCAATGATCGCATCACCGGTCGTGGTGTGATTGAAGCAAACGATATGCCCCGAATTTTCGCCACCTACCAGCCAGTTGCGCTCAAGCAACTCGGCGATCACGTAACGGTCGCCGACATTGGCACGAACAAATGGAATCGAAAGCTCTGCAAGCGCGAGCTCCAACCCCAGATTACTCATCAAGGTGCCAACCACGCCGCCCTGCAATTTGCCACGCTCATGCAGGTCTCGAGCGATGATGTACAATAATTCGTCGCCATCAACGATGGCGCCAGTGTGGTCGACCATCAAAACCCTATCGCCATCACCATCGAAAGCAATACCCAGGTCGGCGTGCTCAGCGAGTACCGCAGCCTGCAACTGCTCCATATGGGTCGAGCCGCAATTTTCGTTGATGTTCAGACCATTAGGTTGCGCCGACAGAACGACGACCTCCGCGCCCAACTCGCGGAAGACGCTCGGAGCCACCTTATAGGTCGCGCCATGTGCACAGTCGATAACGATCTTGAGGCCGGAAAAACTGGTTCCGGTTGGCACGCTGCTTTTGCAGAATTCGATGTAGCGCCCCGACGCATCATTGATTCGCGATACTTTGCCGATCTTGCTCGATTCGACCACGGTCATCGGGGTGTCGAGCAGCTCTTCGATCATCAGCTCCAGTTCATCCGGCAGCTTGGTGCCTTTACCGGAAAAGAATTTGATGCCGTTATCGTCATGCGGATTGTGCGAAGCACTGATCACGATACCGGCCTCAGCCTGGAACGTGCGCGACAGATAGGCAATAGCCGGCGTCGGCATAGGGCCCAGCAGCATCACATCGGCACCCGCCGACGTCAGGCCGGCCTCAAGCGCCGATTCGAACATATAACCGGAAATCCGCGTGTCTTTGCCGACCAGCACCTTGCAGGCACCCATCTTGCGAAAGGCCATGCCGGCCGCCCAGCCTAGCTTGAGCATGAAGTCTGGAGTAATCGGGTATTCACCGACGCGACCACGAATGCCGTCAGTACCAAAGTATTTCTTGCTCATAAGTGCTCCGTCATTCTTATTCGGCTGATTCCACGGCTGCGATCATGCGCACCACGTCTACCGTTTCCGCAACATCATGGACGCGCAATATACGCGCACCTTTCACCGACGCCAGAGCCGCCAGCGCAAGTCCGCCATGCAGCCGCTCGCCGACAGGACGATTCAAGGCCTGCCCGATCATGCTCTTTCGAGAAACACCCACTAACAAGGGCCTGCCCAACGCATGCAGGGCTTCCATGTGCTTGAACAAGCTTAGATTGTGCTGCAGGGTTTTGGCGAAACCGAAACCCGGATCGAGAATGATTCGCTCGGCAGGAATACCGGCAGCCGCACATTGCGTCATGCGCTCAGCGAGAAAGTCGCCCACTTCGCGCGTGACATCCTGATAATGCGGATTGTCCTGCATATCTCCGGGCTCGCCGAGCATATGCATGAGGCACACCGGCAAACCGGTAGCCGCCGCCGCATCCAGTGCGCCGTCGCGCTGCAGCGAACGCACATCGTTGATCAACCCGGCCCCCAAGCGCGCGGTTTCGCGCATCACGGCGGGTGTGGAGGTATCCACCGAAATGATCACATCAAGCTCACGATTGATCAGCTCGACGATCGGCGCCACACGCTCAAGCTCTTCGAGCGGGGACACTGCTCGCGCGCCAGGACGAGTAGATTCGCCACCAACATCAATCAGCGTCGCACCGGCTGCAACCATGGCGGCAGCGTGACGCAAGGCTGCATCCAGCTGGCTGTATTGGCCGCCGTCGGAGAAAGAATCAGGGGTGACATTGAGAATACCCATGACATGCGTCTGGGCCAAATCAAGAACCCGGTTGCCGCAAGGCAACCGGGTCAGGGACTGTACAGAAGTCATTTCAAACCTTAAACGTCAGCAGCCGGGCCGCCAATCGGTGTTTCCGGACGCTCGTCTCGAACCACTGGTGGCGGCGGCGTACCGGTGCCACCTGACCAGTCACGAGGCTCGCGAGGTGTACGACCTGCCATGATGTCGTCGATCTGTTCAGCATCGATCGTTTCGTACTTCATCAGGGCATCAGCCATGGCATCAAGCTTGTCACGGTTGTCCGTAAGGATCTGCTTGGCCGTGCCGTAGCACTGGTCAATGATGCTGCGCACCTCGGAGTCGATCAGCTTGGCTGTCTCACCGGAGAAGCTGGCAGCCTGGCCGCCACCGCCGCGACCGAGGAATACTTCACCCTCTTCTTCGGCGTACATCAACGGACCGAGTTTTTCCGACAGACCCCACTTGGTCACCATGTTCCGCGCAATCTGGCTGGCACGCATGATGTCGTTAGAGGCGCCAGTGGTTACACCGTCGAAGCCAAGGGTCATTTCTTCAGCAATACGGCCGCCGTACAGCGAGCAGATCTGGCTGATCAGCGCACGCTTGGACAGGCTGTAGCGATCTTCTTCCGGCAGGAACATGGTCACACCCAGCGCACGGCCGCGCGGAATGATCGACACCTTGTACACCGGATCATGCTCAGGCACGACGCGACCAACGATGGCATGACCTGCTTCGTGATAAGCGGTGTTCTGCTTCTCTTTCTCGGACATGACCATCGATTTGCGCTCGGCGCCCATCATGATCTTGTCTTTGGCCAGTTCGAACTCTTTCATCTCAACGATGCGCTTGCCGCTGCGTGCAGCGAACAGCGACGCTTCGTTGACCAGGTTTGCCAGATCAGCACCGGAGAAGCCCGGGGTACCACGCGCGATAACGGCCGGAGCAACGTCGTCACCCATTGGCACTTTGCGCATGTGAACCTTGAGAATCTGTTCGCGACCACGGATATCCGGCAGACCGACGACAACCTGACGGTCGAAACGGCCCGGACGCAGCAGCGCAGGGTCGAGTACGTCAGGACGGTTGGTTGCAGCGATAACAATGATGCCGTCATTCATCTCGAAGCCGTCCATCTCAACCAGCAGTTGGTTGAGAGTCTGCTCACGCTCGTCGTGACCGCCACCCATGCCGGCGCCACGATGGCGACCGACGGCGTCGATTTCGTCGATGAAAATGATGCACGGCGCGTGCTTCTTGGCCTGTTCGAACATGTCACGAACACGGCTGGCACCAACACCGACGAACATTTCGACGAAGTCAGAACCGGAAATGGTGAAGAACGGAACCTTGGCTTCGCCGGCAATCGCCTTGGCCAGCAAGGTTTTACCGGTACCCGGAGGACCGACCATCAACACGCCGCGAGGAATGCGGCCGCCCAGGCGCTGGAACTTGCCCGGGTCACGGAGGAATTCAACCAGCTCGCCGACTTCTTCCTTGGCTTCGTCGCAACCGGCAACGTCAGCCAATGTGGTTTTCACCTGATCTTCGGAGAGCAGGCGCGCCTTGCTCTTGCCGAAGCTCATCGGTCCGCCCTTGCCACCGGCACCGCCCTGCATCTGGCGCATGAAGAACATGAACACCGCGATGATCACCAGGATCGGGAAGCTGGCCACCAGAAGCTGGGTCCAGATGCTTTGCTGTTCAGGCTGCTTGCCTTCAACCACAACGTGGTTGTCGACCAGATCGCCGATCAGGCCATTGTCCTGAATTGCCGGACGAATGGTCTTGAAACTGTCGCCATCATTGCGTTTGCCGGTGATTACATAGCCATCAACCGCTACGCGCTCGACCTTGCCATCCTTGACCTGCTGGATGAAGTCGGAATAGTTGAGGGTCTGCGGCTCGTTAGGGCTGGAGAAGTTGTTCATCACCGTCACCAGGACAGCCGCGATGATCAACCACAGGATCAGATTCTTTGCCATATCGTTCAATTAACTACCCTCTGAAGCAAGCTCCGCTACTGGCGCGCGCTTCGCATGATATTCACCGGCCTAACTTACTACATTACCTACGACTCTGGCAGGCGCCGTCTGTAACCCTTTGTGAAACACTTTCTACACAATATTCGTTAATGCTCGCCGGGCGAAATACTAAAAACCTATCACCCTGCACAAAAACCTCGTTTTACTCGCTACGCCCGCGATAACCCCAAGCCAGCATATATTGCTCGCGGGAGCTGCCACGAGAAGAGTCCGGCTTGATCATCTGGATCTTGTCGAACTTCTTGCGAGCATCCTTCAGGTAAACATCAAACCCTTCGCCCTGAAAAATCTTGATCACGAAATTACCGCCCGGCTTGAGGATCCGCTCCGCCAGATCAAGTGCCAGCTCGCACAGGAACATGGCCTTCGGCATATCCACTTCAGGCGTACCACTCATATTGGGGGCCATATCGGAAATCACAAGGTCCACCTGCGAATTACCCACCGCTTCAAGAATCTGCGCGAGCACTGCGTCCTCGGTGAAGTCACCCTGAATAAAGGTCACGTCAGGGATACTGTCCATTTCCAGAATGTCCGAAGCGATCAAACGCCCCTGACCGCCGATCAGACGGCTGGTGACCTGCGACCAGCCACCAGGTGCCGCACCGAGGTCGACAACGCTCATGCCAGGACGGATCAGCTTGTATTTCTCCTGGACTTCCAGAAGTTTGTAACTCGCACGCGAGCGGTAGCCATCCTTCTGCGCTTGCTTCACATAGGGATCGTTGACATGTCGCTTCAGCCAACCAAGGCTTGTCTTGGAACGCGCCATTGGGCACCTCGATAATAAGAGTCGTGATTAATTGGGCGGATCCACGAGCCCTCGGGTAAAATGGCCGCCATTTTACAGAATCCAGACGAAAGGGTCAGATTATGCCGCTCACTCCAGAGCAGAAGAAACAGTACAAATCCATTGGCCACCACCTCAAACCGGTTTTGACGGTGGCTGACAACGGTTTGACTGAAGGTGTTTTAGCCGAACTTGAACGCGCTTTGGCGGATCACGAGCTGATCAAAATCAAGCTCAATATCCTCGATCGCGAATCGCGCCTGGCGCACATCGCAGAGCTGTGCAAGGTTGGCAAAGCGGATCTGGTACAGGTCATCGGCAAGATGGCACTGGTTTACCGCAAGAATTTCAGCGCGAACAAGCAGCTGTCGAACGTTCATCGCTTCAAGTGATGAAAAGGGTCACGGGTGTGCCTGGCGCACCCTGCCACTCCATCCCGGCACCGGCTGCATCACCAGCACCAGCCCGGAAAACCCCAGAACCAGATAACTGAATACCTGCCAGCGCTGCGCATCCGGCCAGCCGACACGCACTGCGACAAACATCGCACACGCATACAACGCCATCAGCAGCACCTGACCGCGAAAATCTCGCCATAGACTGGCAAGGCCCTCGGCCTGTACCAGCACCAAAGCCTGAAAAGTAACGCATGCGGCGGAAAATCCCACCACCAGCACTTCAAATGCACTGGCCACTTCATCAATCAGCAACGGTGCCAGGCCAATCTTGCCCAGCGCCGGCTGCAAACCGAGATGTATCAGCCATAGACCGCCGACCCAAAGCATCTGGGTCAGCTGCCAAAGCATGGCGCCCGCATGCAGCGGGCGCCCTTTTTCAGATGTGACGGACTTCGACAATCTCGTACTCGATCACGCCGCTCGGCGTTTTCACGGCGACCACATCGCCCTCTTCCTTGCCGATCAAGGCACGGGCCAAAGGCGAGCCAACCGAAATCTTGCCGAGTTTGAAGTCAGCCTCATCCTCACCCACGATGTGGTAAGTGACGCTTTCGTCGGTCTCGACGTTGGCGATTTCGACGGTAGTACCGAAAATCACTTTGCCGGTGTGCGGAATCGACGTGACGTCAATGATGACCTGATTCTGAATCCGGCCTTCGATGTCACGAATCCGCGCTTCGACCATGCCTTGCTGTTCGCGTGCAGCATGGTATTCAGCGTTTTCCTTCAAGTCACCCAACTCGCGGGCCGTACCGATGTCCTGGCTGAGCTTCGGACGAACGACCTTGGTCAGGTGAGCGTGTTCTTCTTCCAGGGCTTTAGCGCCCTGGACAGTCATTGGGTATTTGATCATGCCTTCAATCCTGCGTGTAGATCCTGCAAGCGGCGCACGGTCTTTTCCGGACCGAACTTCAGCGCTTCACAGATAGCTTCGCCAGCAGCAATGGTGGTGGTGCAGTAAATCTTGTGCTGCAAGGCATTACGACGAATGGAGTACGAATCAGCGATCGACTGACGACCTTCGGTGGTGTTGATGATCAGGGTGACTTCGTCATTCTTGATCATGTCGACCACGTGCGGACGACCCTCGGTCACCTTGTTCACACGGCGCACTTTCAGGCCTGCCGCTTCGATCAGCTTGGCAGTACCGGCAGTGGCAACCACTTCGAAGCCCAAGTTGATCAGATCACGGGCTACGCCTGCAACCAGTGGCTTGTCGTCGTCGCGTACGCTGATGAACGCAGTACCGCCGGTCGGCAGCACTTCGCTGGCACCCATCTGGGCTTTGGCGAATGCCTCACCGAAGGTGTCACCTACACCCATCACTTCACCGGTCGACTTCATCTCTGGGCCGAGGATCGGGTCAACGCCAGGGAATTTGGCGAACGGGAACACCGCCTCTTTCACGCTGTAGAAGTTCGGAATGATTTCTTTGGTGAAGCCGATTTCTTTCAGGGTCTTACCGGCCATCACGCGGGCAGCGATCATGGCCAGGGAAACACCGATGCACTTCGATACGAACGGTACGGTACGGGAAGCACGCGGGTTGACTTCGATGACGTAGATATCTTCGCCCTGCAAAGCCAGCTGCACGTTCATCAGGCCGACAACGCCCAGTTCCAGAGCCATTTTCTTGACCTGTTCGCGCATCTCGTCCTGGATGTGCGCCGGCAGCGAGTACGGCGGCAGCGAGCACGCGGAGTCACCGGAGTGAACGCCAGCCTGTTCGATGTGCTGCATGATCGCGCCGATCACTACATCTTTGCCGTCGCAGACCGCATCCACGTCCATCTCGATGGCGCAGTTGAGGAAGTGGTCGAGCAGCACCGGGCTGTCGTTGGACACTTTCACCGCGTCACGCAGGTAGCGCTTGAGCTCTTCTTCTTCGTAAACGATTTCCATCGCGCGACCACCCAGGACATAGGATGGGCGCACTACCAGTGGGTAGCCGATCTTGCTGGCGGCACGAATCGCTTCGTCTTCGCTGCGCACGGTGGCGTTTGGCGGCTGACGCAGGTTCAGGCGCTCAACCATTTGCTGGAAGCGCTCACGGTCTTCGGCACGGTCGATAGCGTCAGGGCTGGTGCCGATGATTGGCACGCCAGCCGCTTCCAGAGCTCGCGCCAGTTTCAGCGGAGTCTGACCACCGTACTGGACGATCACGCCTTTCGGCTTCTCGACGCGGCAGATTTCCAGCACGTCTTCCAGGGTTACCGATTCGAAGTACAGACGGTCGGAAGTGTCGTAGTCGGTGGAAACGGTTTCCGGGTTGCAGTTGACCATGATGGTTTCGTAGCCGTCTTCGCGCAGAGCGAGGGCAGCGTGAACGCAGCAGTAGTCGAACTCGATGCCCTGGCCGATACGGTTCGGACCGCCACCCAGAATCATGATTTTGTCGCGGCCCGACGGCGCGGCTTCGCACTCTTCCTCGTAAGTCGAGTAGAGGTATGCGGTGTCGGTGGCGAACTCGGCGGCGCAGGTGTCAACGCGCTTGTAAACCGGGAACACTTCCAGCTTGTGACGGTGAGTCCGCAGGTTCTTCTCGGTCACACCCAGCAGCTTGGCCAGACGCTGATCGGAGAAGCCTTTGCGCTTGAGCTTGAACATCAGGTCGCGGTCGATCGCGGACAGACCAAGGGTCTTGACCTTCTCTTCTTCCTTGATCAGATCTTCGATCTGCACCAGGAACCACGGGTCGATCATGTTCATGGCGAAGATTTCTTCGACGGTCATGCCGGCGCGGAAAGCGTCCGCCACGTACCAGATACGCTCGGCGCCCGGCACGGTCAGTTCGCGCTTGAGCACGCTCATGCTTTCCGGGTTGCTCAGGTCGAGCTTCTCGTCCAGACCGCAAACGCCCACTTCCAGACCGCGCAGAGCTTTCTGCAGGGATTCCTGGAAAGTCCGGCCGATGGCCATGACTTCACCGACCGACTTCATTTGCGTGGTCAGGCGTGCGTCAGCCTTGGCGAATTTCTCGAAGGCAAAGCGTGGCAACTTGGTGACGACGTAGTCGATCGACGGCTCGAAGGACGCCGGGGTCTTGCCACCGGTGATGTCGTTCGACAGTTCGTCGAGGGTGTAACCCACAGCCAGCTTGGCCGCGACTTTGGCGATCGGGAAACCGGTGGCTTTCGAAGCCAGTGCCGAGGAACGCGATACGCGCGGGTTCATTTCGATCACGACCATGCGGCCAGTGTTCGGGCAGATACCGAATTGAACGTTGGAACCACCGGTCTCGACGCCGATCTCGCGCAGTACCGCCAAGGAGGCGTTACGCAGGATCTGGTATTCCTTGTCGGTCAGGGTTTGTGCTGGAGCCACGGTGATCGAGTCACCGGTGTGTACGCCCATCGGGTCGAAGTTTTCGATCGAGCAGACGATGATGCAGTTGTCCTTTTTGTCGCGGACAACTTCCATTTCATATTCTTTCCAGCCGATCAGCGATTCGTCGATCAGCAGCTCTTTGGTCGGCGACAGGTCCAGACCACGGGCGCAGATTTCTTCGAACTCTTCACGGTTGTACGCGATACCGCCACCGGTGCCGCCCATGGTGAAGGACGGACGGATGATGCACGGGAAGCCGAGGGTTTCGAGAACCGCGTTGGCTTCTTCCATGCTGTGCGCGATACCGGAACGCGGGCACGCCAGGCCGATGGATTTCATCGCCTTGTCGAAACGCGAACGGTCTTCAGCCTTGTCGATGGTGTCAGCGTTGGCGCCGATCATTTCTACGCCGAACTTCTCCAGAACGCCTTCGCGTTCCAGGTCCAGGGCGCAGTTCAGAGCCGTCTGGCCGCCCATGGTTGGCAGTACCGCGTCCGGACGCTCTTTCTCGATGATCTTGGCAACGGTCTGCCACTTGATCGGCTCGATGTAGGTGGCGTCGGCCATGTCCGGGTCGGTCATGATGGTGGCCGGGTTGGAGTTCACCAGGATGACGCGGTAACCCTCTTCGCGCAGGGCTTTACAGGCCTGGGCGCCGGAGTAGTCGAATTCGCAGGCCTGGCCGATAACGATCGGGCCAGCGCCGAGAATCAGGATGCTTTTAATGTCTGTACGTTTTGGCATGGGTTTGTCACTCAAATCCGCAGGTCAGTCGGCAAGCCGTCTTGATCGATTTCTGAAGTCCAGAGGGGGCCGCCGGTGTCGGGGCCGCCCTCGAGGGCTTCTCTCTACAGTCTCAAGGCGAACGCTTAGCGTCGCTTGGCCATCTCGTTGATGAAGCGGTCGAACAGTGGCGCGACATCGTTCGGGCCCGGGCTCGCTTCAGGGTGGCCCTGGAAGCTGAACGCGCTCTTGTCGGTGCGTTCGATGCCTTGCAGGGTGCCGTCGAACAGCGATTTGTGGATCGCACGCACGTTGGCTGGCAGGGTTTCTTCGTCTACCGCGAAACCGTGGTTCTGGCTGGTGATCATTACGACGCCAGTGTCCAGATCCTGCACCGGGTGGTTGGCACCGTGGTGGCCGTGGCCCATTTTCAGGGTCTTGGCGCCGGAGGCCAGTGCCAGCAGTTGGTGACCGAGGCAGATGCCGAATACCGGAATTTCGGTTTCCAGGACTTCCTTGATCGCCTTGATCGCGTAGTCGCATGGCTCCGGATCACCAGGGCCGTTGGACAGGAACACGCCGTCCGGCTTCAGTGCCAGCACATCAGCGGCTGGCGTCTGCGCAGGCACCACGGTGACGCGGCAGCCGCGCTCGACCAGCATGCGCAGGATGTTGACCTTGACGCCGTAGTCGTAGGCAACCACGTGGTAAGGCAGCTCGGAAGCGTCGATGGTCGCGTGGCTGTCGGTCTTCAGATCCCAGACAGTCGAGCACCACTCGTATTGAGTCTTGGTGCTGACGACTTTCGCCAGATCCATGCCCTTCAGGCCCGGGAAACCTTGCGCAGCGGCGATGGCCGCTTCTTCGGAAATGTTGTCGCCGGCCATGATGCAGCCGTTCTGTGCGCCTTTTTCACGCAGGATGCGGGTCAGGCGACGGGTGTCGATACCGGCGATGGCCACAACGTTGTTGGCTTTCAGGTAATCGGACAGGGACATCGTGTTACGCCAGTTGCTCGCTACCAGCGGTAGATCACGAATGACCAGGCCAGCGGACCAGACGCGGTCGGACTCGGCGTCTTCCGGCGTGGTGCCGGTGTTGCCGATGTGCGGGTAAGTCAGGGTAACGATCTGTTGGGCGTAGGAAGGATCGGTAAGGATTTCCTGATAGCCGGTCATTGCGGTGTTGAACACCACCTCACCAACGGTTTGACCGTCGGCACCAATGGCTTCGCCGCGAAAAATGCTGCCATCAGCAAGGGCAAGTATGGCTGGCTTAGTCAAGAAGACCTCCCGTAAATAACGCATGAAAGGGCGATCGCAGGTTGTAAAAAAGCGGAGTGACGTATGGACACGTCACCCCGCTTCTTCACTGAATTATTCTGCGCGCTTTTAGTGGACACACTAAAGCTGTAGCTTACAGAAAAAGGCTTTTTTGGTCCACCGCTAAAGAGCCGAAAAGGCCGGAGAATGCGACAGGTCGTCGCCAAGCGGAGAAAAACCAGCGCAAACAGGGCGTTTGCGCCGGGTTCAGCAGTGTATCAACGCAGGTCGAGCACGTCTTGCATGTCATACAGACCCGGCTCGCGACCGTCCAGCCACAGCGCGGCACGCACCGCGCCCTTGGCGAACGTCATACGGCTAGACGCCTTGTGCGTGATCTCCAGGCGCTCACCTTCGCAGGCGAACAACACGGTGTGATCACCCACCACATCACCACCACGCACGGTGGCGAAGCCGATGGTTTCACGCTCACGAGCGCCGGTATGACCTTCGCGCCCGTACACCGCGACCTTCTGCAAATCACGATCCAGTGCACTGGCGATCACTTCACCCATGCGCAACGCCGTACCCGACGGTGCATCGATCTTGTGCCGGTGATGCGCTTCGATGATTTCGATGTCCGCTTCATCACCCAGCACGCGCGCCGCCATATCGAGCAATTTCAGCGACAGATTGACGCCGACACTGAAATTAGCCGCGAACACGATCGGAATATCCTTGCCCGCCTCGACCAGTAACTGCTTCTGCGCAGCGTCCAGACCGGTGGTGCCGATGACCATGGCCTTGCCGGCCTTGCGGCAGAACGCGAGGTTTTTCAGCATCACTTCCGGCAGCGTGAAGTCGATCAACACATCGAACTCTTCAGCCACCGCCTCGATATGCCCTGACAACGGCACGCCGATACGACCCAACGAGGCCAGCTCACCGGCATCGACGCCGATCAGCGTACTGCCAGGACGAACCACCGCAGCGGTCAAACCGGTCAGCGGCGCGCGCTGCTGCACGGCTTCGACCAGAATCTTGCCCATGCGCCCAGCAGCGCCCATCACAGCTATACGTCGCATGCCGACTCCTTACAGATCGCCGAAGAAGCGCTTCACACCGTCGAACCAACCGGTGGTTTTCGGCGAGTGGCTATTGTCGTCGGCCAGCGAGCTGCGGAACTCTTCCAGCAATTCGCGCTGACGACGGTTCAGATTCACCGGAGTCTCGACTGCCACACGGCACATCAAGTCGCCCGCACCACCGCCACGCACCGGGGCCACGCCTTTGCCGCGCACGCGGAACTGCTTGCCGGTCTGGGTGCCTTCGGGGATTTTCAGTTTGACGCGACCGTCGAGGGTCGGAATTTCCAGCTCGCCGCCCAGCGCCGCATCGACGAAGCTGATCGGCACTTCGCAGAACAGATGCTTGCCATCGCGCTGGAAAATATCGTGCTCGCGGACATTGATGACCACATACAGGTCGCCCGTCGGACCGCCCTGCGTGCCCGCCTCACCTTCGCCGGACAGACGAATGCGGTCGCCGGTATCGACACCGGCCGGCACTTTGACCGACAGGGTTTTGTACTCTTCAACGCGACCGTCACCGTGGCAGGAATCGCACGGATCGGAAATGATCTTGCCTTGGCCATGGCAACGCGGGCAGGTTTGCTGCACCGAGAAGAAGCCCTGCTGCATGCGCACCTGACCAATGCCACCACAGGTCGGGCAAGTCGAAGGCGAGGAACCTTTCTTGGCACCCGAACCGTCGCACGGCTTGCAGTTGACCAGTGTCGGAACGCGGATATTCACCGACGTACCGCGCACCGCTTCTTCCAGATTCAGCTCCAGGGTGTAGCGCAAGTCGCTGCCACGCTGAGCGCCGCCACGGGAACCGCCGCGACCGCCACCGAAGAAATCACTGAAGACATCGCCAAAGATATCCGAGAAGTTCTGACCACCGAAACCGGCACCGCCGCCGCCCATGCTCGGGTCGACGCCGGCATGACCGTACTGGTCGTACGCCGCGCGCTTGCTGGAATCGGACAGCACTTCATAGGCCTCATTGGCCTCTTTGAACATTTCTTCCGACGCTTTGTCATCGGGATTACGGTCCGGGTGGTGCTTCATCGCCAGACGACGGTAAGCCTTCTTCAGGTCCGCATCGCTTGAGCCGCGCTCAACACCCAACACTTCGTAATAGTCACGCTTTGCCATAAGTCTTCTGCACTCTTGAGGACGTTCGGCAAACCCCTCCTGAGGATGGCCAAACTCGTTGAGCCCCAATACAGGCCCGGACCCAACTCACGTCAATTCAACGATCCTGGTCTTTGTTTCTTGCGGTACTTGCGGCACGAAAAGCAGGAGCATTCCCGGCCATACCGCCAACATCCGAGGCTTGTCGCATGCTGTAAAAATTCGCGTATTCCAGATACGCCAACGCGGGAGCTAGCTCCCGCGCGGCGACATCCTACCAGTCACTGCCTAAAGGCAGTCAACCGGCCGACCAACAACTTACTTGTGGTCTTTGACTTCTTCGAACTCTGCATCGACAACGTCGTCAGCCTTCTCAGCCGATTCGCCTTGCGGAGCTGCGCCATCAGCTGGCTGAGCCTGTTCGGCGTACATCTTCTGAGCAACCGGAGCGGAGACTTTCGACAGCTCTTCAACCTTCGCTTCGATAGCAGCCTTGTCGTCGCCTTTGACAGCGGCTTCCAGAGCAACCACAGCGGCTTCGATCGCAGTCTTCTCTTCGGCGGTGACTTTGTCGCCCGCGTCAGCAATCATTTTGCGCGTCGAGTGAACCAGTGCGTCACCCTGGTTACGGGCAGCGGCCAGCTCTTCGAACTTGCGATCTTCCTCAGCGTTGGCTTCGGCGTCACGCACCATGCGCTCGATTTCTTCGTCGGACAGACCGGAGTTGGCCTTGATCACGATCGACTGGGTCTTGCCGGTAGCCTTGTCTTTCGCACCAACGTGCAGGATGCCGTTAGCGTCGATGTCGAAGGTCACTTCGATCTGCGGCACGCCACGTGGAGCAGGTGGAATGTCGGCCAGGTCGAACTTGCCCAGGGACTTGTTCTGAGTGGCTTGCTTACGCTCGCCCTGCAGCACGTGAATAGTCACAGCGCCCTGGTTGTCGTCAGCAGTCGAGAACACTTGCGATTTCTTGGTAGGAATCGTGGTGTTTTTCTCGATCAGCGCGGTCATCACGCCGCCCATGGTTTCGATACCCAAGGTCAGCGGGCTGACGTCGAGCAGCAGAACGTCTTTCACGTCACCAGCCAGAACGGCGCCCTGAATCGCAGCACCCATGGCAACAGCTTCGTCCGGGTTAACGTCTTTGCGAGCTTCTTTACCGAAGAAATCGGTAACCAGCTTCTGTACCAGCGGCATACGGGTCTGACCACCGACCAGAATCACGTCGTTGATCGCGCCAACGTCCAGACCGGCGTCTTTCATGGCGATGCGGCAAGGCTCGATGGTGCGCTGAACCAGGTCTTCAACCAGTGCTTCGAGCTTGGCACGCGAGATCTTCACGTTGAGGTGCTTAGGACCGGTCGCGTCTGCAGTGATGTACGGCAGGTTGACGTCGGTCGACTGAGCGGACGACAGCTCGATCTTGGCTTTCTCAGCGGCTTCTTTCAGGCGCTGCATGGCCAGCGGATCACCTTTGAGGTTCATGCCGCTTTCTTTCTTGAATTCGTCAACGAGGTAGTCGATCAGACGAATGTCAAAGTCTTCACCGCCGAGGAACGTGTCACCGTTGGTGGCCAGAACTTCGAACTGGTGCTCGCCATCAACTTCAGCGATCTCGATCACGGAAACGTCGAAAGTACCGCCACCCAGGTCATAAACGATCACGGTGTGATCGCCCTTGGCCTTGTCCATACCGTAAGCCAGAGCGGCTGCGGTTGGTTCGTTGATGATACGTTTTACGTCCAGACCCGCGATGCGGCCGGCGTCTTTGGTCGCCTGACGCTGGCTGTCGTTGAAGTAGGCCGGAACGGTGATCACCGCTTCGGTCACGGTCTCGCCGAGGTAGTCTTCGGCGGTCTTCTTCATCTTCTTCAGAATTTCAGCCGAGATTTGTGGCGGTGCCATTTTCTGGCCGTTCACTTCAACCCAGGCGTCGTTGTTGTCAGCCTTGACGATCTTGTAAGGGACCATCTGAATGTCTTTCTGCACAACTTCTTCGTCGAAACGACGACCGATCAGACGCTTAACTGCGTACAGGGTGTTGTGCGGGTTGGTTACAGCCTGACGCTTGGCCGACTGACCTACCAGGATTTCACCATCGTTGGCGTAAGCGATGATCGACGGCGTGGTACGCGCGCCTTCAGCGTTTTCGATAACTTTTGCTTTGCCGTTTTCCAGCACGGAGACGCAGGAGTTGGTAGTCCCCAGGTCGATACCGATAATTTTGCCCATGTTAACTCTCCCGAAACTTTGGATTTTTTTGCCGCAGTAGTGGTGGCTGACTGCGGTAATACTTAAACGCTTGACTTCTAAATGGGGGCCTTGCGGCTAATTTCAAGCCTTCTCGTCAATCGAAGGCGAAATTGGCGCAGGCGCCTTGCTGACCACAACCATGGCCGGACGCAGCAGGCGACCGTTGAGCTGGTAGCCCTTCTGGAACACCTTCAGAACGCTGTTCGGTTCTACGTCGGCGCTTTCCTGCATGGCCATCGCCTGATGCTGAACGGCGTTGAACGGTTCGCCATGCGGGTCGATCGCTTCCAGCTGATAACGCTTGAGCGTGTCGTGGAACATTTTCAGCGTCAGCTCGATGCCTTCACGCATCGGGCGAATGCTTTCGTCGTCCGGGTTCGACAGCTCGAGGCCGCGCTCCAGGCTGTCGACGATCGGCAACAGGTCGCCAGCGAATTTTTCCAGGGCAAACTTGTGCGCCTTCTCGACGTCCTGCTCAGCACGGCGACGGACGTTCTGCAGATCGGCAGCAACACGCAGAGATTGATCCTGCGCGGCGGCCAATTGCTCTTCGAGCACTTGTACACGGGTCGCCAGGTCATCACCCGAACCTTCGGGCGCCTGATTGGCTTCTGGGTTTTGCGTATCTACTGTCTGTTCGTCAGCCATAGAATTCTCCTTTCAATTTCGTCCGCGAGCCTGACTCGCGCTTCTGCCCCGATATATGGGGCCGCAAAATCAGGCTTCAAGGGCCTGCAAACATTAACCCTACAAAAAAGTGTCGAATCTTCATTCCTCAATGCGCTAAGCAGATTTGAAGTTCAAGCAAATCGAGCTAAGGGCGGGCATTGTCAGCCTGAAACAAAACACTGTATAAATAACCAGACCTAAAGCCTGGGAGCGGCCTTTATGCTGGTGCACCTGTCCGTACATAACTACGCCATCGTTGAACATCTCGATCTCGAACTCGATCGCGGGATGAGCGTGATCACGGGTGAAACCGGCGCCGGCAAGTCGATCATGCTCGACGCGCTGGGCCTCACCCTGGGCGATCGCGCCGACAGCGGCGTGGTTCGCCCCGGCGCTGACAAGGCCGACATCCTCGCGACTTTCGATCTGGCTGACATTCCTGAAGCCAGCGCATGGCTGGCCGAGCGCGATCTGGAGACCGATGGCCCGTGCATTCTGCGTCGGGTGATCACCTCGGAGGGTCGTTCACGCGGCTACATCAACGGCACCCCTTGCCCACTCGGCGACCTCAAGTCGCTGGGCGAATTGCTGATCGATATCCACAGCCAGCATGAACATCAGTCCCTGCTGAAAACCGATACTCATCGCCGCTTGCTGGACGAGTACGCCGGCGCTACCGATCTGGCCCGCCAGGTTCAACTCGCCGCCCAGCGCTGGCGCCAGACTCGCCAGGAACTCGAGCGCCTCTCCAACTCCGGTGATGAACAACGCGCGCGCCACCAATTGCTCAGCTATCAGCTCGAAGAGCTGGAAAACCTCGGTCTCGGTGATAACGAGCTGGAGCAACTGGAGCAGGAACACAAAAACCTGACCAACGCAGAAACCCTGCTGGGCATTTGTCGGCAAGTGGTCGAACAATGCAGCGAAAGCGATTCCGGCAATGTGTTGAACGCGCTGACCGCCAGCCTCAATCGCCTGTCGAGCGTGAACAACTCCGTCGGAGCCCTGGGCGAAGCCAGCAGTTTGCTGACCAGCGCGCAGATCCAGGTTGAGGAGGCCGTCGGCGAACTCAATCGCTTCCTCGATAACTTCGATGCCGATCCGGCGCGCCTGCAATATCTGGAAGAACGTCTCGACGCGATCTACACCTTGGCGCGCAAGCATCGGATTCAACCCACCGAAGTGGGTGAAATGCAGCAGAAACTGCTGGATGAGATCGAAACCCTCAACGCCAACGACGAATCCATCGAGCGCCTGGGTGATGAGCTGGCCTCGTATGCCCGCCACTATCAAGAGAAGGCGCGAGAACTGAGCGATTTGCGGCATCAGGCCGCCGGCAGTCTCGCCAGTGCGGTTGAGCAGGAGATTCAGCGACTGGGCATGCCGGGTGGTCGCTTCACTATCGAATTGAAGGCCAACAGCAGCGACGAACTGCTGCCCAACGGACTGGAACAGGTCGAATTACTGGTCAGCGCCAACCCGGGCCAGCCGCTAAAGGCGCTGGCAAAAGTCGCTTCCGGCGGCGAGCTGTCACGGATCAGCCTGGCTATTCAGGTGATCACCGCGCAGACATCCCGCGTTCCGACACTGGTATTCGACGAAGTGGACGTCGGCATCGGTGGCCCGACGGCTGAAATTGTCGGCCAACTGTTGCGCCGTCTCGGCGATCGCGGCCAGGTATTGACCGTCACGCACTTGCCGCAAGTGGCAGCGCAGGGTCATCAGCATTTGTTTGTGCACAAAGTGCGCGGTGAAGAGGCGACTCACACCGCCGTTTCCAAACTGAGCAAGAACGACCGTATAGAAGAAGTGGCGCGCATGCTCGGCGGCATCGATCTGACCAAGGAATCCCTGGCTCACGCGAAAAAAATGGTCGTCACCGCCAAGGTTTGACAACGACAGAAAGCACGAAGGCGACCCTTGGGTCGCCTTCGTTCGTTTCGCGAATGTGAAATTCGCGCGACATGCTTACTTTTTCTTGCGCACGTACAGCACCAGATTGTGATCTACCAGATCCACACCGTGCTCCTCGGCGATTGCCTTCTGGAGCTTTTCGATTTCCGGGCTGACGAATTCGACGACTTCACCGGTTTCCACGTTGACCATATGGTCATGGTGGCCACCGTCGGCCAACTCGAATACCGCATGGCCGCCGTCGAAGTTGTGACGGACCACGAGGCCAGCCGCTTCGAACTGGGTCAGAACACGGTAAACCGTGGCCAGACCGACGTCCTCGCCAGCTTCCATCAACGCCTTGTAGACGTCCTCGGCACTCATGTGACGCTGCTCGGTAGAGTCGAGCATTTGCAGGATCTTGACCCGTGGCAGGGTCACTTTAAGGCCGGCTTTGCGTAGTTCGCTATTTTCAACCATGGTCAGCTTTCTCGCGATGCTGCTTCGCAGCTTCTCTTAATGCGGGTATGATCGGCGTTTACGTTGTCCCAGCCAAGATAGTGGAAGTCGCCCACCGATGCAAAACACCAAGCTCTTGCTAACCAGTTTCACCTTTGTGGGACTGCTCGCACTCGCCGGTTGTTCATTCCCCGGGGTTTACAAAATCGACATCCAGCAGGGCAATGTCGTCACGCAGGACATGATAGACCAGTTACGCCCGGGAATGACCCGGCCGCAAGTACGGTTTATCATGGGTAACCCTCTGCTTGTCGACACGTTCCATGCCGATCGCTGGGATTATCTGTACAGCCTGCAACCGGGTGGCGGTGAACGCCAACAGGAACGCGTCAGCGTTATTTTCAACTCAAACGACCAGCTTGTCAGCCTGTCCGGTGACTTTATGCCGGGCGTAAGCCGTGACGAAGCCATTCTCGGCAAGGACAGTGGCACGACCGTGTCCGCTCCTGCTGAAAACGCCGAGAAGCCAACACCGGAAAAACCGGTCAAGCCAGGTTCCTTGCTGGATCAGATCCAGAAGGACGTCGATGGTGTAGAAACCGTTCCGGTTCCAACACCAGAGCCGCTGGACACCTCGCCGCAATAATTGGCGAGACAATAAAAAACCCGGAAACTCCGGGTTTTTTATTGTCCGCGATTTGGCTTTTTACGCGTTTCGCGCTTTGGCTTCGGCAGCCTTGGCGGCCCGCAAGCGTCGTACCTCTTTCGGATCGGCCAGCAATGGACGATAAATCTCGATGCGCTCCCCTGCCTCAATCACCCGCGTATCCGGGTCAGCCACCACTTTGCCGAAGATACCCAACGGACACTCCGCCAGATTCAACTCAGAAAACTCGCTATCGATACCCGATGCAAGCACCGCAGCCCGCACCGTCGCGCCTTCATTGACGCTGAATGAGCGCAATACCTGACGATCCACGGCCGCGTATACCACCTCTATCTCGATCACCGACTCAACCATGCATCTGCTTGGCGCGCTGGCAGAACGCGTCCACCAGCGTATTGGCCGCCTGATTGAACAGCGGCCCCAACGTCGCGCGCACCAGCGGCCCGGCGTAATCGAACGACAGATCCAGACTGATCTTGCAGGCCTTCTCGTTCAGCACCTTGAACACCCAGACGCCGTGCAATTGATTGAACGGACCTTCTTCCAGGTTCATCTCGATCGACTGCCCTGGCACCAGCGTATTGCGCGTCACAAAATGCTGGCTGAGGCCGCCCTTGGCCACGCCAACACTGGCGCGCATATGCTCCGGCGAGCTTTCCAGCACTTCAGCCGAAGAGCACCACGGCAGAAATTCCGGGTAACGCGCTACGTCGTTTACCAGGTCGTAGAGAAATTGCGCCGGGTACGGCAGCAATGCCGATCGTTGAATATGTGTCGTCATGTGAGCGTTACTTCCAGAGCTGAGCGGCAAACACTACAACAATGCCGATGGGCGCCACGTAGCGCATCAAAAACAAGGATAGGGCGAACAGTGCCGGGTTGCGGATCGACAACTCGTCGCGTACCGCTTCACGCCCCATCACCCATCCGGCGAACAATACAAAACACAGGCCACCGAGCGGCAACATGATCCGCGAGGTGAAGAAATCGATCACGCCAAAGAAGTCCAGACCGCTCTGCGCCCCCCATTGGTAGAGGTGGAACATCCCGCCTTCGTTCACGAAAAACTTGGCCTCCTTCCAGATATTGAAGGAGAACACTGTGCCCAGACCAACGAACCAGCAGATGAACGCCAGCCAGAAAGTCACCCACGCGCGACTGACTTTCGTGCGCTCAACCAGATAGGCAACCATCGGCTCCAGAAGCGAGATCGCCGAACTCCATGCCGCAATCGCCACCAGCACAAAGAACACCACGCCCATCAACTGACCGAAAGCCACGTTACCAAAGGCAAATGGCAGGCTGACGAACATCAGGCCAGGCCCTTCACTAGGATTCAGGCCACCGGCAAACACAATCGGGAATAAGGCCAGACCGGCGACCAGCGACACAAATGTATCCAGCAGCGCTACACCGACAACCGTACCCGACAACGACGAACTCTTCGGCATGTAAGCGCCGTAAATCATGATCGAGCCGACACCGACGCTCAGCGAGAAGAACGCGTGCCCCATCGCTGGCAACAGGCCGTCGAGAACTTTTTCCGGGTGGAAGTCGAACATGAAATGCACGCCTTCCATGAAATGCCCGGTGGTCATGCTGTAACCCAGCAATACCAGGATCATCACAAACAGCAGCGGCATCATGATGCGCAGGCTGCGCTCAAGCCCGGCAACCACGCCTTTGGCGATGACGAAGGCCGACAGCAGCATGAAAATCGTGTGCCAAAGTGTCAGACGCCATGGATTGGAGATGACATTACCGAAATACGCACCGACCTGATCGGCCGTGGCGCCCTGGAAATCACCGCGGCCCATGTCGACGATGTAATCCAGCGACCAGCCGCCGACCACACTATAGAAAGACAGGATCAGCAACGCCGTGATCATCCCGGCAAATGCCCCCCACGACCATTTTCCCGAGTGCCCGGCTTCCAGCGCCAGCACCTTCAAGGCGTTCGCCGGACTTTGCCGGGCGCGCCGGCCGATCAGGGTTTCAGCGAGCATGACCGGGATGCCGATCAGTGCGATGCACGCCAGAAACATCAGTACAAACGCACCGCCGCCGTAGACCCCGACCATGTAGGGGAACTTCCAGATACTACCCAGTCCCACGGCCGAACCGGTCGCGGCGAGTATGAATACCCAGCGGCTAGCCCAACTGCCGTGGACAGAAACCTTGTCTGTCGACATCGTTTATCACGCCCAAGCGTTAGAAAAGAGGCCGCATTGTCCGGGATTCACTCAACCTGCTCAAGCACGCAGCATCACCGTAGCCGACAGCGGTTTATCTCCATATAATGCCGCCCCTATGGCTAAACAGAAGAAACACCCAACAGGGACCATCGCGCAGAACAAAAAGGCGCGACACGATTACTTCATCGAGCATAAGTTCGAGGCTGGTCTGGTCCTGGCCGGCTGGGAAGTAAAAAGTCTGCGGGCAAGCAAGCTACAGCTGGTCGACAGCTATGTCCTGCTCAAGGATGGCGAAGCGTGGTTGCTCGGCAGCCACATCACGCCTCTGATGACCGCAAGCACCCACGTCATCGCTGACCCGGTGCGCACACGCAAATTGCTGCTCAACCGCCGCGAGCTGGAAAAGCTTGCAGCGATGGTGCAGCAAAAGGGTTACGCCTGCGTCTGCCTGTCCTGGTACTGGAGCAAGCACATGGTCAAGTGCGAGATCGCTCTGGGCAAGGGCAAGAAGGAATACGACAAGCGTGACACCGAGCGCGAGCGCGATGCCGGCCGTGAGCTGCAGCGCGCAGTGCGCAACAAGGGCAAGGAAGATTAATTTTCTCTGCCTTTAGAGCGTATTCGCGAGCAGGTCGAATCGTCGCACCGTCGCTCCCACCTTGGAATGCATTCCAATTGTGGGAGCGAGCCTGCTCGCGAAAGCTATAGCAGCATCAACGCAGAAATAACTGATCACATCCCCTTGCGCCGCTCCGCCCGAGCCATGCGCTGAACTTCCTGCCGCACCTCTTCCAGCACTTCCTGCACATACAAAATATGTCGGCTGGAGACTTCTCGCGCCTGCTCCGCACGACCTTCGATAATCGCCAGATACAATTCCCGATGCTGGGTAATCAGCATGTCGCGGGTTTCCGTGCGCTGCTTGTACATGCCGCCGATGTTGGTGACGACGTTGCGCTTAAGCAGATCGAACAGCCCGCGAATGGTGTGCAACAGCACGGCGTTATGACTGGCCTCGGCAATCGCCAGATGAAATTTCGCATCCGCCGCGCCCTCCTCAGCCCGACTCACTTCGTCATGGCGTGAATAACAATCCTGCAACTCTTCGAACGCCGCCGTCAGCCGCTCGCGATCAACATCGGTCGCGCGCAATGCTGCGTAATAGGCACACGATGCCTCCAGAGTGTGTCGAAATTCCAGTAGATCGCGTTGTGCCTCGGGGTTGCTTTCGAGCAACTGCAGCAGCGGATCGCTGAACGTCGAGCCCAGACTTTCCACCACATAATTACCGCCGCCCTGGCGACTGACCAGCAAGCCTTTCGCCGCCAGTTTCTGAATCGCTTCGCGTAGCGACGGCCGTGATACGCCAAATTGTTCGGCTAGCGTGCGCTCCGCCGGCAGCCGCTCACCGGACTTCAGCGTGCCCTCAAGGATCATCCCCTCAAGTCGCTCGACAATGTCGTCAGACAAACGGCGCTGACGTATCTGATCAAACCCCATAACTCATTTCTCCACGATCCCGACCGCTCGCCGGGCTCTCTATTCTGGCCTATCGGCGCCTCGCCGACACCTACCAGACGCCACTTGCCGAAACCGGATCAGATGCGCTCTGCACCGCTTGTTCGACAAAAGTTTCAGGGCGACAAATTGACACACCGACATCAAGGCTTTTACCCTAGCCAACAGCGATTGTAAATTGGTCTTACCAATTATCCAAGAACGCTGACAGTGCCTGACCAACAACAATTAGGGGCCACCCCATATGCAAACCTGGCAACAGCTCTACAGCCCGCTCGGCAGTCTCGGCGTATCCGCACTCGCGGCCGTCATCCCCATCGTGTTCTTTTTCCTCGCATTAGCGGTGTTCCGCCTCAAAGGCCACGTGGCCGGGAGCATCACCCTCGCCCTGTCGATTGCCGTAGCGATCTTCGCGTTCCAGATGCCGGTCGACATGGCCTTCGCCGCCGCGGGTTATGGTTTCGCCTATGGTCTGTGGCCGATTGCCTGGATCATTGTCGCGGCGGTGTTCCTCTACAAACTGACGGTCAAAAGTGGTCAGTTCGAGGTCATTCGCAGCTCGGTGTTATCGATTACTGACGACCAGCGCCTGCAAGTGCTGCTGATCGGTTTCTGCTTCGGTGCGTTCCTGGAAGGTGCCGCCGGTTTCGGCGCGCCCGTGGCGATTACTGCGGCACTTCTCGTCGGCTTGGGCTTCAACCCGCTGTACGCCGCTGGCCTGTGCCTGATCGCCAACACCGCACCGGTTGCGTTCGGTGCACTGGGGATTCCGATCATTGTTGCCGGCCAAGTCACCGGCATCGACGCGTTCAAGATCGGCGCCATGACCGGTCGCCAACTGCCACTGCTGTCGTTGTTCGTGCCGTTTTGGCTGGTGTTCATGATGGACGGCCTGCGCGGCGTGCGCGAAACCTGGCCGGCTGCACTGGTCGCGGGGCTGAGCTTTGCCATCACGCAATACTTCACCTCGAACTTCATCGGCCCGGAGCTGCCGGACATCACTTCGGCGCTGGCCAGCCTGATTTCCCTGACCCTGTTCCTGAAAGTCTGGCAGCCGAAACGCACCGCAGGTGCGCAAATCGCTGGTGCCACATCGAGTGCAGCGATCACCGCCAGCGTCGGCGGTTTCGGTCAGAAACGCACCACCGTGGCTTCGCCTTACAGCCTCGGGGAAATTTTCAAAGCCTGGTCGCCGTTCCTGATCCTCACCGTGCTGGTGACCATCTGGACCCTGAAGCCTTTCAAAGCGATGTTCGCCGCCGGCGGCTCGATGTACAGCTGGGTGTTCAACTTCGCGATCCCGCACCTTGATCAGTTGGTGATCAAAACCGCACCGATCGTGGCTGCTCCAACGGCAATCCCGGCAGTGTTCAAACTTGATCCGATTTCCGCGACCGGCACGGCGATTTTCTTCTCCGCGCTGATCTCGATGTGGGTACTTAAGATCAATTTAAAAACTGGTCTGACCACTTTGAAAGAGACCTTCTACGAACTGCGCTGGCCAATCCTGTCTATCGGCATGGTGCTGGCGTTTGCCTTCGTTACCAACTACTCGGGCATGTCTTCGACCATGGCGCTGGTACTCGCCGGTACGGGCGCAGCGTTCCCGTTCTTCTCGCCGTTCCTCGGCTGGCTCGGTGTGTTCCTCACCGGTTCGGATACTTCGTCCAACGCGCTGTTCAGTTCGCTGCAAGCGACCACAGCACACCAGATCGGCGTCAATGACACCCTGCTGGTCGCAGCGAACACCAGCGGCGGCGTGACCGGCAAAATGATCTCGCCACAATCGATCGCCGTGGCCTGCGCAGCGACCGGTCTGGTGGGCAAGGAATCGGATCTGTTCCGCTTCACCCTCAAGCACAGCCTATTCTTTGCAACGATTGTCGGCTTGATCACGCTGGCTCAGGCCTACTGGTTCACCGGCATGCTGGTGCACTAAACCTACGAGACGCTTACAAGAAGCATGGAAAAAACCGACGCCGATCCGTGATTTCGGCGTCAGCAATTCACAACCCGGTCTGTAAGGCTGCTGAAAGCAACGGTCTTTATATTCAGCAGCCGCCACAGACGGATAACCGGGCCCACCCGGAGACACGCCTGATGAGCGAGCTTTTTTACAACGCCGTGCCAAACGCGACCCGTGTGGCCCCGCCACTGCCCGAACCTCGGCAATACCCTAGCGAGAAACCGTCGCGGGTCTACCTGTTCGGCACGTGCGTGGTCGACCTGTTCTACCCCGAAGCCGGGATGGACGCGATCCACTTGCTGGAGCGCGAAGGGATTCGGGTCGAGTATCCGCAAGGGCAGAGTTGCTGCGGCCAGCCGGCCTACACCTCGGGTTACACCGAGCAGGCGCGGACGGTAGCGCGCTCGCAACTGGCGCTGTTTGCCGGAGATTATCCGGTGGTGGTGCCGTCGGGTTCCTGCGCCGGCATGCTGCGCGAGCATTACGCCGACTTGTTCAAGGACGAGCCGGAAACGTTGAAACAGGTTCAGGCCCTTGCGGCCCGCACCTATGAACTGGCCGAGTTTCTGCTGTTCGTCTGCAAAGTGCAGCTCAAGGACAGCGGCGAACCGGTCAAAGTCGCGCTGCACACTTCGTGTTCGGCACGCCGCGAAATGAACACCCACCTGCACGGCCGCGAGTTGTTGGCGCAGTTGAGCAACGTGGAACGGGTCAACCATGACCACGAAAGCGAATGCTGTGGCTTCGGTGGGACATTCAGCGTCCGTATGCCAGACATTTCCGGCGCGATGGTGGCTGACAAGACCCAAGCGTTGAAGGATTCCGGCGCGCACAAGGTGTTGAGCGCCGACTGTGGCTGTTTGATGAACATCAACGGCGCATTGGAGAAACAAAAAGAAGCGCTGCGCGGGCAACATCTCGCCAGCTTTCTGTGGCAACGAACCGGAGGTGCGCAATGAGCACTTCCGCGATTATTCCTACGGTCGCCGTAGAAGAAGATTTCCGCACCCGGGCACACAATGCCTTGGGCGATCAGCAGCTACGGAACAACTTCCGCACTGCCATGGACTCACTGATGGTCAAGCGGGCAGCCGCTTTCAGTGATGCCCACGAAAGAGAACATTTGCGCGCACTGGGCAATTCGATCAAGGCCCGCGCGCTGTCCAAGTTGCCCGACCTGCTCGAGCAACTGGAACAGAACCTGACCCGCAACGGTGTGACAGTGCACTGGGCGGAAACGGTGGACGAGGCCAATGGCATCGTCTTATCGATCATCCGCGCTCACGAGGCGCGGCAAGTGATCAAGGGCAAATCGATGGTCAGCGAAGAGATGGAGATGAACCATTTCCTCGAGGCTCGGGACATTGAATGTCTGGAGTCCGATATGGGGGAATACATCGTCCAGCTCGACCACGAGAAGCCTTCACACATCATTATGCCGGCGATCCACAAGAATGCCGGTCAGGTCGCGTCCTTGTTCCACGACAAACTTGGCGTGGAATACACCAAGGACGTTGACCAACTCATTCAGATCGGTCGCAGAGTCCTGCGGCAGAAATTCTTCGAAGCAGACATCGGCGTCTCCGGTGTCAACTTCGCCGTGGCCGAAACCGGCACCCTGCTGCTGGTGGAAAACGAAGGCAACGGGCGCATGACCACCACCGTGCCGCCGGTGCACATCGCCGTCACCGGCATCGAAAAAGTCGTGGAAAACCTGCGTGACGTGGTGCCGCTGCTGTCACTGCTGACCCGCTCGGCGCTGGGCATTCCGATCACCACTTACGTGAACATGATCTCCGGCCCGCGCAAGGAAGATGAACTCGACGGCCCGCAGGAAGTGCATCTGGTGCTGCTCGACAACGGTCGCAGCCAGGCCTTCGCTGACAGTGAACTGCGTCAGACCTTGAACTGCATTCGCTGCGGCGCCTGCATGAACCATTGCCCGGTCTACACCCGCGTCGGCGGTCACACCTATGGCGAGGTGTATCCGGGGCCGATCGGCAAAATCATCACCCCGCATATGGTCGGTCTGGCCAAGGTTCCGGATCACCCGAGCGCTTCGTCGCTGTGCGGTGCCTGCGGTGAAGTCTGCCCGGTAAAAATTCCGATCCCGGCGATCCTGCGGCGCCTGCGCGAAGAAAACGTCAAAGCCCCGGACAGCCCGAATCAGGTGATGCGCGGTCAGGGCAGCAAGTATTCGCGCAAGGAACGCTTTATCTGGAACGCCTGGGCCAAGCTCAACAGTTCGCCGACTTTGTATCGATTGTTCGGTTTCTTCGCCACGCGCCTGCGTGCGCTGACCCCGAGCAACGTTGGCCCGTGGACGCAAAACCACAGCGCGCCGAAACCCGCCGCCCGCTCGCTGCACGACATGGCCCGCGAGCATCTGGCCAAACAGGGAGACCGCTGATGAGCGCCAAGCAAAATATCCTCGGCAAACTGCGGAAAAGTCTGACTGGCACAACGCCGATTGCCGACGACTTCGACGTCGATCTGGTGACGCAGCCTTACACCTACAGCGCCGAACAACGTATCCCGCAACTGCGCAAATTGATGGAAGCAGTGCACACCGAAATCCACCTGACCTCGGGCGCAGAATGGCCGGCGCTGCTTGCGCAATTGCTGCGCGATCGTCAGTTGCCGAGCCTGTTGATCGCACCGACGACAGCGCACGGGCAGAAAATCACACAGCACTGGGCGAACAATCCTGATCTGCCGACGCTGAAATCCTACGACCGTCCGATGGAAGAGTGGAAAGCCGAACTATTCAACGACACGCCGGCCAGTCTCACCGGCACCCTCGGTGCGATTGCCGCCACCGGCAGCCTGATCCTGTGGCCAACCCGCGAGGAACCACGGTTGATGAGCCTGGTGCCGCCGGTACATTTCGCCCTGCTCAAGGCCAGTGAAATCCGCGACAACTTCTATCAGGTGCAGCAGGAGTTCGAATGGGCGCAAGGCATGCCGACCAACGCGTTGCTGGTGTCCGGCCCTTCGAAAACCGCTGACATCGAGCAAGTACTGGCTTACGGCGCCCACGGCCCGAAAGATCTGGTGGTTCTGATTCTGGAGGACCAATGACGCTTCCAGCGAACTTCCTGCGTGATGCGCAGCAACTGATTCCGGCGGAGCGCCGTTTTGATGATCCGTTATCGACGCTGGCTTTCGGCACCGATGCGAGTTTTTATCGGCTGATCCCGAAACTGGTGATCCGCGTCGAATCCGAAGACGAAGTCGTGGGCCTGCTGAAACTGGCTCAGCGCGACCATGTCCCGGTGACCTTCCGTGCGGCCGGCACCAGCCTTTCCGGTCAGGCGATCAGCGATTCTGTTTTGATCGTGCTTGGGGATAACTGGAACGCCCGCGAGATTCGCGACCAAGGCATGCAGATTCGCCTGCAACCGGGAGTGATTGGCGCACAAGCCAACGCTTGGCTGGCACCGTTCGGGCGCAAGATCGGCCCGGATCCGGCGTCGATCAACGCCTCCAAGATCGGCGGTATCGTCGCCAACAATGCCAGCGGCATGTGCTGTGGCACCGCGCAAAACACCTACCACACGCTGGCCGGGATTCGTCTTGTACTGGCCGATGGCACGCGTCTGGATACCGAAGACGCTGCCAGTGTCGCGGCATTCCGCGTAAGCCACGGCGATCTGCTTGAGCGCTTGGCGACTTTAGGTCGCGAGACCCGCGCCCACACCGAACTGGCTGCAAGAATCCGCCACAAATACCGTCTGAAAAATACCACCGGCCTGTCTCTGAATGCCTTGGTGGATTTCGATGAGCCTGTGGATATCTTGAGCCACCTGCTGGTCGGCTCCGAAGGCACCCTCGGCTTCATCAGCGCAGTGACCTATGACACCGTGATCGATCACCCGAACAAGGCCTCGGCGCTGATCGTGTTTCCGAATGTGGAGACCTGCTGCAATGCCGTCACCGTGTTGAAAAGCCAACCGGTGTCAGCCGTGGAATTGCTCGATCGACGCAGCCTGCGCTCGGTGCAGGACAAACCGGGCATGCCCGCTTTCGTACAACAGCTTTCGAACAATGCCTGCGCGCTGCTCATCGAATCCCGCGCTGCATCTTCCACGTTGCTGCAGGAACAACTGGCGCAAATCATGGCTTCGCTCAGTGGTTTTCCGGTGGAGAAGCAGGTCGACTTCACCGAAGACCCTGCCGAGAACGCCAAGCTCTGGGCGATCCGCAAGGACACCTTCCCCGCTGTCGGCGCCGTGCGCAAAACCGGCACCACGGTGATCATCGAAGACGTGACCTTCCCGGTCGAACAACTGGCCATCGGTGTAAACCGCTTGATCGAGTTGTTCGATAAACATGCCTACGACGAAGCGATCCTTTTCGGACACGCATTGGAAGGCAATCTGCACTTCGTCTTCACCCAAGGCTTCAACAATCCGGAAGAAGTCGCACGCTATCAAGCGTTCATGGACGACGTCGCGCAACTGGTCGCCGTGGAATTCGGTGGTTCACTGAAAGCCGAACACGGCACCGGCCGCAACATGGCGCCGTTCGTGGAACTGGAATGGGGCAGCGACGCCTATCAGTTGATGTGGCAGCTCAAACGTCTACTCGACCCTAACGGCATTCTTAACCCGGACGTGGTGCTCAGCGAAGACCCACAGATCCACCTCAAACATCTGAAACCGCTGCCGGCAGCCGACGAGATTGTCGATAAGTGCATCGAGTGCGGTTTCTGTGAACCGGTCTGTCCGTCGAAAGGACTGACCCTCAGCCCGCGCCAGCGCATCGTCATCTGGCGCGATATTCAGGCGAAAAAACGTGCGGGCATCGACACCCGCGAACTGGAAGAAGCCTACGAGTACCAAGGCATCGACACCTGCGCCGCCACCGGTCTGTGCGCACAGCGTTGCCCGGTAGGCATCAATACCGGTGAGCTGGTGAAAAAACTCCGAGCCCGGCACGCGACGCATCAGAAAACCGCTGACTGGATAGAAGGAAATTTCGCCAAGACCCTGCAAGGCGCACGCTTCACCCTGCACGTGGCCAACGGCGCGCGAATGCTGCTCGGCGCACCGCGTCTGGCGAAACTTTCGGCAACGATTACGCGCCTGTCCAAAGGCCAGGTGCCGCTGTGGACGAATGCGATGCCGCAACCGGAGAAGGCCATTCGCTTCAGCCCCAGCGTCTCGGATGAACGCCCGCGTGTTGTCTATCTGGCAGCTTGTGTGTCGCGAGTCATGGGCCCAGCGGCGGGTGATAAAGAGCAAATGTCGCTGTACGACAAAACCCGTGGGCTGCTGGAAAAGGCCGGTTACCAAGTGGTCTTCCCGGACAATCAGGACAACCTCTGCTGCGGCCAGCCCTTCGCCTCAAAAGGCTACGCCGAACAGGCCGAACACAAACGTCAGGAGCTGATCAGCGCACTGCTGCATGCCAGTCGCGGCGGGCTTGATCCGATCTACTGCGACACCAGCCCGTGCACGTTGCGGCTGGTGCAGGACGTAGGAGAAACCCGTCTGGATCTGTACGACCCGGTGCGATTCATCCGTACGCACCTTCTCAATCGACTGGACTTCACGCCACAAGACGCACCGATTGCCGTGCACGTGACTTGCAGCACACAACATCTGGGCGAAAGCCAGGCGTTGATCGATCTGGCGCGCAAGTGCAGCAAAACCGTGGTAATCCCGGAAGGCATTCATTGCTGTGGGTTTGCTGGCGACAAAGGCTTCACCACGCCTGAGCTGAACAGCCATTCGCTGCGCACGCTCAAGGATGCCGTTCAGCATTGCAGCGAGGGAGTTTCCACCAGCCGCACCTGTGAGATCGGCCTGACGCAACATGGCGGAATCGACTACCACGGGTTGGTCTATCTGGTGGATCGCGTGACCCGGGCAAGGGCCTCCTGAAGAAAAATAGAACCCTTGAGGTCGACTGTAGTCCACAGAATAACCCCGACTGATCGGGGTTTTTCTTCCATACGGTTGCCCGTCCTGACGGCCAGCGAAGTCTGGACCCACTCGGTTCAAGGAGATACACATGAAACGTTCTGTACTGTTAGGTCTGTTCGTTACTGCATCGATGATGGCTTCCGCTTCGTTCGCCGCTGACAAGCCTGCGGACCTGTGTGATGCCAATATTCAGACCATCAATAATATGAAGGGTCAGCTGTCAGCGAAGCCAGAACTGAGCCAAAAGGCTGAAGCCACTGTGACCAGAGCACACGACCTCAAGGCCAAAGGTCAAATCGATAACTGCGTTGCGGAAACCTCGCAACTCATCTCGGACCTTCAAAAGGCAGCCGGCACCAACAACTGATCGAAACCAAGGCCAACCTTCGGGTTGGCCTTGGGGGCCGATTGGCGTACACTGCACACGCTTGTTGCTCAAACCGCTGTACTGAGCAATGAGTTCGGGGCCGTTTAGGATTCGACGCCGGTTGCGAAACTCTAGGTGCATGCCGACTTGGTAACAGAAGTCGTAAATCCACTGTTGCAACTACTTATAGTTGCCAATGACGACCAATACGGTGTTGCTCTCGCTGCTTAATTGCAGCTGACAATGCTCCTGGTACCTTCGGGTCCAGCAATCATCAGGGGATGTCTGTAAACCCAAAATGATTGTCATATAGAACAGAATCGCCGTGCAGTACGTTGTGGACGAAGCGGCTAAAACTTACACAACTCGCCCAAAGCACCCTGCCCGTCGGGTCGCTGAGGGTTAACTTAATAGACACGGCTACGCATGTAGTACCGACAGCGGAGTACTGGCGGACGGGGGTTCAAATCCCCCCGGCTCCACCAATTAGTCTTCCCAGGAAGACCCAAAAAAGCCGTAAAGCCTAGAGAAATCAAAGCTTTACGGCTTTTTTCTTGCCCGCGTTTTCCCACCTAATCCCAGGGCATCCCACGGTTGACGGGGGCATATATGGGGGCATAAAACGCTCATCTGCTCGCTCGGAGAGGATGTGCCCCCAATGCCCCTGAAAGACACCAACTGCCGCAACGCCAAGCCCCAGGACAAGCCATACCGCCTGTACGACGAACAAGGTTTGTACCTTGAAGTGCAGCCCAACGGAGGCCGTTACTGGCGCTTGAAGTACCGCTTTCTGGGAAAGGAAAAGCGCCTGGCGCTTGGTGTTTATCCTGAGGTCGGCCTGCAGGAGGCACGACGCAAGCGTGATGATGCTCGTGTCCAGCTCGCCAGCGGCCAAGACCCTTCGCTGCAAAGACGCATGGCCAAGGTAGTCAGCCAGCTCGATCACCAACACACCTTTGAATCGGTCGCTGAGCAATGGCTCACTATTCGCGAATCAACCTGGGATCCGGAATACACCCGCACGGTGCGGCAGCGCCTTGAACTCAATGCCTACCCCTGGTTGGGAAAACTCCCGATCAGCAGCATCAGCACGCCCATGCTGGTCGAAAACCTGCAGCGCATCATCAAGCGCGGTGCTCGCGAGACGGCACGTCGTGTAGCTCAAATCTACAAACAGATTTTCGAGTTCGCCGAAGCTGCCGGTATCACCCCGCCCAACCAGATAGGGAATCTCTCACGGACGCTCCCAGCCAAGCGGGTGAAACACTTTGCTGCCGTGACCGATCCTGAAAAACTCGGCGCACTGCTCAAAGCACTGGATAGCTACACGGGAACACTGCCTGTTTGTTGTGCACTCAAACTGGCCCCGTTGTTGTTCTGCCGGCCCGGTGACCTGCGCCACATGGAGTGGTCCGAGGTCAATATGGATGCTGGCGAGTGGTTGATTCCTGGCCACAAAATGAAGGGCCTTACTGCGACCAAACAGGATCGCCCAGATCACTTGGTTCCCCTCAGCCAACAAGCAGTCGCAGTTCTGCGCGAGCTGAAACCACTCACTGGCAGACATAGATATGCCTTCCCCTCAGCCCGAGGAGGCGACCGGCCGATGTCCAACAATGCCGTACTCAGCGCATTACGCCGCATGGACATCAGCGGCGACGAAATGACTGGGCACGGCTTTCGTGCGACAGCGAGAACCATAGGTGCGGAGGTGCTGGGGTTTCGTCCCGATCTCTTGGAGCATCAGCTTGCTCATACGGTAAAAAATCCGCTGGGACGTGCATACGATCGAACCACCTTCTTGCCGGAGCGCCATGAAATGATGCAGATCTGGGCCGACTATTTGGACTCGATAAAGAGCTGAATGCTCTGTCAACTGTGTCCTTGGTCGGGCCAGTACCTACCCAACCAAGGAGAGGAACATGCGAGTTGCTATCGAACATACTCGCATGTTAAAAATCGTCCGTCCCTAGCGATCCCTATTGATCCGCAACGGTCCGCCACGTCGCCCTGGTAACGACGTTAAAAACTTTCGCCTCGTTCGCATTCGCTGAACGGGCCGCATCAACTGCCATCGGTTGATTTGCGCATCTGGCATGAACGCCCTCAGTCCGTTCTGCCCCTAGAAGCCTCACGGCCCTAGAATTTCTGTAGCCCACAACGACCTCCGACGCTACCGAACATTAATCTCGGAAACGCGCATATACCTATGCGTGTGGCAAATGCCCGTGCTCGCTATATAGCCAGCCGATATCCGTCTTTTACCCTTTTTAGCAGTAGTGCCGGAGGGCGCTACCTCACGCTTCAGGACCTAGGACTCAAACCTATGGCAATGCACGTTAGCAACTTTGACGACGTCAGCGACGATGACAAAATTCTTCGTTTACGCGATGTCGAGTCAATCGTCGGCCTAAAACGCTCAACAATCTATCGCAAAATATCGGAGGGCCATTTCCCGCGCCAACGCCTTTTGTGCGGCTCCAGCGTCGGCTGGCGGAACAGTGAAATCCAGGCTTGGATTCGGCAAAGGGAGGCGCTGTAATGCAGCGCCGAACACCTCAACAGCCGGGCTGGATGGTAGAACTCACAGCGGCAGTAGATATTCCAGTGGAAAAAATCCAGTGGATATGGCCAGGCTGGTTGCCAAGGGCAAAGCTATCCATTCTTGCCGGCGCAGGTGGATGCGGTAAAACCACGCTTGCGATATCGCTGGCCGCCACGCTCAGTAGAGGTGGTGACTGGCCAGACGGCAGCAAATGTGAGGTCGCAGGCAACATCGTAATCTGGAGCGGCGAGGATGGTATAGCTGACACGATCATTCCTCGCCTTACGGCTGCAGATGCCGACCTAACCCGCGTGCACATCATCGAGGGGCTCAGTGATCAGCGTGGGAACAGGCGACAGTTTGATCCTGCAGCCAACTTTACCCTTTTAAATGAGGCAGCCGCACGGATTGACGGCGTTTCATTGCTGATTTTCGACCCACTGATCAATCTCATCCGTGGGGACATGCACCGAGCCAACGAAGTTCGGCAGGGACTACAGATGGTGGTGGATTTTGCCGAACAGCATTGCTGCTCCGTGCTCGGTATATCTCACCTCAGCAAAAGCGCCTCTCAGTCCTCTGTAGCTGATCGAGTCATCGGCAGCCAGGCATTCTCAGCACTTGCTCGCACGGTACTGGTGGCCGGGAAAGCTAATAACTCTGAAGCTCGGGTGCTTGTCCGGGCCAAGTCGAACGTTTCGATCGATATAGGGGGGATAGAGTATTTCGTTAAGCCCATCGTGATAGGCGAGCAGCTGGAAACAACCTGCATCCGGTGGGGAGAGGCCGTCGAAGGAAGCGCTGAAACTATTTTGGCGGATATCGAGCGAACGGGTGGAGCGAGACCAGTATCAGCGACTCAAGAAGCTTGCAGCTTTCTTGAAGCCACGCTGCAAGCAGGCCCTGTCTCGATCACTGCGCTGCAGTCTTTAGCTGAGGAGTCATGCATCTCTTGGGCATCAATACGTAGAGCGCAGAAACAGCTAGGTATCCGCTCATGCAAGGTGGGCATGCAAGGCGGATGGGTATGGGAGCTGCCCACCGCCCTCTGAAGGTGCTCACCTCCCCCCGAAGATGCTCAATACTAGTGTTGAGCACCTTCGTTTTATTGAGCGCCTTCGCCTCACGACCAGGGAAATCCTAATATGGACGCAGCCCGAGAATGCGCAGTCGTAACAAAGAGCGAAGCGGCTAGCGGTGGTGAAAGCCGCTTTGCCGAATGGGCGTAAGCAGTCGTCGTCATTGCGCATGCGGCAAACGAAGTCAGAACTCGAGATCGCGATCGCTGGCGGCGACCATGCCCTGCTGACGCTCGACGCCATTCGCGCAGAGGCGACGACGCTCAAGGCGCAGGAATATTCGATGACGCGCGCGTTCGGCGACGGAGGTGACGGCGACCTGTACAGCTTGTTCCAGTTCTGAACGACGTCACTCAAAACTTTCCTCGCCCTCGCGGTCGCGGCTGCGCTCATGATCGATACGCCGGTCTAGCTCGGGGAGGATGGCATCCACCCATTGCCGGACATCGGCATACGGGCTTTCGCGGAACGTCAACACCTGAGCCTTGCGACGGGCAAGGATGTCGGCAAGCGAGCCGCTCCAGCTCCGAGGATGGAGACGAGTCCAGAAATCGCCGAGAAAGGCGCGCTTGTCCGGCGCATAATTGAGCATATCGAGAAACAGCGGCGAGATGCCGTTATCCTCCTCGTCGTCGATCTTTCGCCTGAACATCGAGATGGCACGGCCGAGCAACGTATAGCGCGTCGCCGCATCCTGGTCCGCCCATTGGCGCAGGACCGCCGGGTCCATGTTCTCGACCGGTGTGCCGAAGCTGAAGTCCGCATCGAACAGCCGGTGGTTTCGCGATGTCATCTCAGGTAGGAGGAACATATCGAGCCCCGCAGCGGGGTGGGTCTCAAACAGCGCCTTCAGCACATGGCTCAAATCATGACGGGAAAGATAGCAGACCTCCATCGCGCCGCGGATATTTGCACAGACATCGCGAGCCGTCGCTTCACCGTCGCTCCCCGTACAGCAAACCCGAATGATCGTGTGCAGGCCATAGTCGCGCAAAGTGCCCTTCTTGCTGAAATCGGTGCGGCGCAGCAGGTTGCGGCCGAGCGCGATCAACGTCGGATTGCGCTGCCGGCCGGCTTCGCGGTCGCGATAGAAGTGCATGTGCAGGATATCGAGCGCGATCTCGACCCCGTCCGGCAGATCCGCAATATCGAGCAGCAGGAGAGCTAATGCCTCCGGCGGTGAATCGCCAACGGTGCCGTTGGCGATGCTCATGAAGTCGAAGGACTGAAGTGCCCCTTTCTCGATCGCGCGTCGCAGCCGCGCGATTCCTGCCTCGTCGATCCCAATCCGCGCCTGAAGATAAGGAAGCGAGCGGGCCAGTGCCGGGTTCTCGATCGCGGCTTCCAAGCTGGTTTCGGCAAAGCCAGTGTCACGCTGATGCGCTTCGTAGATGAACCCGCCGAGCACAGTCGCATTGCGGCTCTTAGACTCCGCCGCCTCGAAATGACCGACCAGATCGCGCCAGATCTCGGCAAGGTCACTCGCACCTTCGGCGAGGCCGCGTCCGCACTCGAGCGCGCGCTGGGCATGGGGTTCGACCATCAGCTCGGTCAGGAATTCGGCGCGCGTCTCGGAATCGTGCGCCAATTGCCGGCCGACATCCTGAGCCATTTGGGCGGCCCTGTGCCACGGCTTCATCACATCCCCATCGTCCGGCTCGCCGTCCGCAACTTCCCAGCCGCCAATGCTACGATTGAGCACGACCGCGCGCGCCTGATGGAGGAGGTCGGACGGCTTGAGCCGTTGGATGATCGCCTCGAGCCGCTTTCGCACTGGCTCGGGCATCGCGTTGCCTTCGAAGCGGAGGCAGGTGCGGAATGCGATCCAGCCCTCGATCCAGGGCTTCACCTTGACGAACGTGCTCGCCGCGCGATCCAAGGCGTCGTGGCAGGCGCCAAAATGCCAAAGGTCGCGCACACTGCCGGCAAGCGTGATACGCGCGTCATTCAGGACTGACGACAGCTCGACGGCGAGATCGATAGCGCTGTCGTACCAATCCCACACGTCCTTGTTCAGCTTCGGACGCCATCCCCAGTCGCGCGACCGTGCTCCGAAATCGAAGCTGCTCGACGAGGTGAAATTGTGCGCGGTCAGAAGCGCGTCAAGCGCGACGGATGCACAGCGGCGCTTGTCTGCATCACCGGATTTCGCCAGCAGACGCACTAACGCGCGCCGTTGCTCGGGTGGAGTCTGGGTCCCGGATAGATACAGGTGGAAGAGCTCGGCAAACGCGTCGCGGGCGGAGTTTTGATTTTGGTCGGCAGGCTCGGCGGCGAGGAAGCGGGCGAGCAGCGTCGCGGCGGTCTCGAACATGTGCTGCTCATAGCCGAGCGTCTTGATGAGGCGGATCCATTGCCACCGGGTCGGCTCGTTCGACGACAGCAATGTTGCCCCGTTGGGACCATCCAGTTCGTGTTCGATTTTCGCCAGCACCGCCTCTGGCGCAACTGGGGCGATATTGGTCAGGATCTCGAGGCCTTCTTTGCCACGCGTCACGAGGTCCCCGAGCGGCCCATCGCTTCGCAGCCAGCGCGCGACCGCTGCCTGAGCCTCTGGGCTATCATGAAGATAGCCCAGACGGCGGGAGAGCGACGTCTGCATGCGTGGCGTCAGCGAGGCGCTGAACCGTTCGAAGTCCGACGGCGGTATCCGTTGGAGCGCGAATGTGGCAAGCGGGTTCGCAATCGCGTGTGGGAGGATCGCCTTCCAGCGGCCGCGCACTTGTGCGATGCCGCGTCGGCGAAGCTCCGCAAGTGCGGCGTAAAGCGTCGCCGCGCTCACCGATCGCAGGCCGCCGATGCGCGCGAGTTCGCCATCGGATGAGGTGTCCTCGCCGTTGACCGAATAGAGCAACGACAACTCTTCCGCCGCATTCAATAAATTCTGATCGGGCTGATTGCGCTGCTGGAAGATTCGCTCGAACAGCTCGCGGCTCTTGAGCTTGCCCAGTGTCTCACCCTTACCGAGCGTTTCTGCCAGCGCGCGTGCCACGCGGAAGTTGCCATCGCTGAAGTCAGCGATGGTTCGCCGGTCGATCTCGGACACGTCCGGGAAGGATCGCTCGAGCCATTCTGCGACCAGGTCGGGCGAGGCGGACTGCAGCCGGAAGACTTCGGTTCGCTCGGGCTCGTCGTCGCGAACATCATATTCGACGGTGAGAAGGCTGACGGTGCTCGTGCTTTCCGAGCAGATGCGAGTGAGCTCGGTGTGAGTTGCCGGATTGCAATTATCGACTATAAGGATGGCTCGTTGCCCGCGCAGAACGAGCTGTCGTGCCATGTCGTGCGCGGTGGGATGGGTTTCGGCCGAATAGTCGGTATAGATTGCGAGGCTCGGATCGAGCGGCTCCTCACCAACCTCGCTCTCGAACAGCGCCTGGACCAAACGCGTCTTGCCCAAGCCGGACATGCCGATCAACCGGATACATTGCTTCGGGGTGCGAAGCGCGGCGCGAAGACCCTTGATACCTTCGGCGATCGTCAGTTGCTCGCGTTCACGCGAGCGTTCATCGGTCAGGCAAGCCTTGTCGTTGGATAGATAGGAAGTATCCTCGGCAACGTGCGTTCCGGTCCATCCCCCGATGCTGCTCCAGCCCGACAGACCGAGGCCGACGCGGTTGCGGACCCAGGCGGCGATGCCCGGATATTCGTTGACCCAGGTCGCGATGCGATCGCGGTCGTAGAAGTCGGTATGGAGATCACTGGCTTCGGGAAGATCGTGCAGCGCGGCGCGCATCGCCGAACGCCGATCTGCAAGCGGCTTATCTGCGACAGACCCCTGCGAACTGACGATGATGTAGGCGCCGGATTCTGCGGCGAGCTCGCAGATGACCTGCCGCAGCTTCCCGTCGACGCCACCCTTGGGCTTCGGCCGCATCTCGCCTTCGATGGCGCCTGCTGGCATGTCCGGCTTCTTCACCTGAAAGCCGGTGCATGACCGCGGCACGAAGTCGGGGTTTGCAATCGGCGCGGGACACTGCACGCGCACATCGAGTCCGCCATCCGCAGCGTCCTGATTGCCGCCTGCGGTGACCGCCGACAGGGGACAGCCCTGTTTTCGCAGCTCCGCCAGTGCAAGACGGGCGACGAGGGTGCGCAAATCGGCATCGCCCAGATTGGTGATATCGGCACCTGTTACTTCGAGCATTTTCCCCGGCCTTCCTAGGTAGATTCAGTCAATGATCGCGTAGATAGAGCCTGTCGTGATTTACAGGCTCACCGCCAGCCATGCAGTTCAGCTAAAAACTACTTCCCAATGAAATAGAGATTGCCGTTCTTGTTGTAAATCGCGGCAGGTCGGAAGTCCTTAGGCCAATTCCGTCCAGGATAGTATGCATACATCCATTCGGGCAGGTGGCGAGCAATACCCGCCAGCGCATCCATGCCGTCCTTATCAGCTCTGTTAGCGTCAGCAAATAGTTCGCCTGAGGGATCGGTCAGGAAAATCGGGCCGTAGGCTTTCTCGGCCGAAATGAATGCTGGCGCAACGCTCGCCGGAGCGTCGAACGGCGTAGGGTTCCCAGCAGCCAAATCTGCAAGCCTGTCGTATTTCTTGCCTGATCCGTCAGCGTACTTAGCCGGCTCATGACGCAACTTTGAGATTTTTCCACCAAAGTATTTTTCTCTCGCATCAAGCCAGGCCGACCTGACCAACGCAGATGCCTCCTTTGGGTTAGACGCGAGTTCCTCAGGCACCCACGCAGCAACCTGGTAGTGATAGACAGGGCCAGCACTGCCACCACCCAGCAAGAATAACCCGACGCCAAGAGAGGCTGCGCCTGCGCTGCTAAAACCAGTTGGAGGCGACACGTATCCCAAACCCGCCGTTGCTAAACCTCCAGAGCTTCCCGAAGATCGCGGCGCGCTCAGGTTATCTACTTCATTCCCGACCATTACCCTTGGAATATCGCGCTGACCATCGATGCGCATGGCTTCCAGAACCAACATGGCATCGGACCATTTTTCGCGAGGAACATCTTTAGGTTCTGGCAACGTGACCTTCGGGGTACTGGAGCAACCCACCAACGCAACCAACAGCAAGGTACCAACGCATCCCTTCACAGAAAAAAGCACCGACATGAAAACTCCCTATTTTTATTCAGTGGTAGTCCGGCACACGTAGAACGCCGGAGACATCCTTCACTTGCCTGCCAGGTCATAGCGCCCAAAATTATCTGAGCAACTTCAGCGGAAAATACCAGCACCACTTAAACGACCGCAGATGATTTCGGCGAACCGACGTAGCGGTAAAGCGTTGTTCGAGAAACGCCATACCGTCGGGCAACATCGGTCACCTGTATCTCAGGATCTCTGAGAAGAGCTCGTATCTCACGCACCTGACGATCATCCAGCGCAGGCTTGCGTCCACCTTTTCTCCCACGGGCACGAGCCGCAGCCAGTCCTGCACGAGTTCGTTCTCGAATGAGGTTGCGCTCAAACTCAGCCAGGGCAGCGAACACGTGAAAGATCAGCTTGCCGGCAGCGCTGGTGGTTTCGATTCGTTCGGCTATGGATTCGAAGGCCACCCCTTCCTGCTCCAAGCTACTGACAATCCCAACCAAGTCAGGCAAAGAGCGACCGAGGCGGTCCAGTCGCCAGACAACCAGAGTGTCACCGTTACGCAGAGCTTTAAGGCAATGCCCCAGCTCCGGCCTGTCCGCCGACTTGCCGCTCATGGTCTCCTCGTAGACTGTTGAGCACCCAGCCAGAGCAAGTGCATCTCGCTGCAGGTCGAGGTTCTGATCATCAGTCGACACTCGGGCATATCCAATCCGCTTTCCCATACGTTTTTCTCTCACTGATTTCGGTACGGGAAAAGTGACAGGAAAGCGGTAAATCCCAAGTCCAAAAGATCAGCTGGAATATGTGTGCCGTAAACGACCGTTTACGGGACGGATGCGCTCGTCAATTTCAGACGCTGAAAGCGACCGAAAACGAACCCCAGAATATTTTTCCTCGCTCAACATTTCCTTCAGCAGCTCAGCACCTGAGCTGAATGGAGGAATGACCATGAAGCAGAGTTTCCACGGACATTTTGATCGGGACTTGACCAAGGCCGGCTCGGCAATTCTCAGGGAGGCAGTCCGACGCGGGCTTCTCAGTCAGCACGAGGCCATGATCCACGAACAGCAATGGGCGCAGTTTAGTGTTTATGCCAACGAGTCTCATGAGGTAGATATCCTGGAATTCGTCAATAAAAAATTGGTGAGGGAGTACGGGGAAGAGCTATATATCCAGGCATACCAAGGAAATCTCCCGCTGGAAAGCGTGTCAGGCCTGCTTGAGACTGTATATGCAGTGATGGGCTTCGCAACTAATGGGCGCTGGAAAGGCGCAGCGGCTAACGTCGGTAGCCGTCTTGGCTTTCCAAGCCATGCACGGATTACCGTACCGCGCAGTCTTGACCGAACTAAGTTTGAAGCCGCGATGGTGGATATTCAGGCTCTCTACTCAGAGCAGCTAGCAACATTAATCAGGTCAGTTCGATACCTTGGCATGTCATTGCTTGAGGCTTTTTTCTTCAACGCAGAAGATGCTCACAAGGACGCCGAAGAAGAAAGCATCTTTTATGTGTTCAGCAAAGATAAACATGAGCATCGGATCATTAATATTTCTGCCCCTGAGCAAATTGTAATTTTGGAGAAGGCCGCGGCATTTCAAAAACTTCAGGGCAGCAGTCACGCGACACCAGCAGCTTGGCGTACATGGAAATTAAAGAACCTACCTGCCGCGCAAGAGCTTTTACTTTCTCACGGACTAAATATTGATGATTGTCGCGCGGCATATGCCTGCGAGCTCTACCGGCGATTGTCTGGTCACCACGCCCCGATTCTAGAGGGAAAAGCTCCCCACGATGAGGATCTGGAGGCCCGGAATCACGTCGCCTACGAGCTCGGGATTATGCGTGTCTGGGAAACTGATGCGTACGTCGGTGCCCGAGCCAACCTGAGGAAGGAAGCCGCCGGTACCAATCGCTAAGCCATCACACAGCAGATTTGGGTTTAGATCAGACGCCCTTAACCTTGGCAGACCTCGAAACAAAGGAGTCAGGGTATGGATCGTTTTGAATTGCTTGTATATGCCGTGCTTGCCGTCATCAGTGCGCTGACGATCGCAGGTGTAATTGGCTATATGGTCGCAGCGTACCTGGACAAGAAGCACAGCGACGATTGAGCCTTCAGCGGAGCGACCAGATACCTGCAACAAACTGCCCGCTGCCCCTTGGCAGCGGGCGCTTACCCAATCCATCGACAAGCCCCCTACCGCGGCGATACGCAGTATTTCCTCAAGCCTATGAGGTCATGGGATGACTTCGGAAGGGCTGTTAATCTCCGCACCAAAGCGAAAGTGACCGGAGCGCCGAGGCGTTTAGATCAGCGACATGCACGCCCTCCGTGTGGCGAGCTAGCTTGCCGAGTACGCTAAAACCCGTGCGCGGACTCATGGGCAGCATCTCATCTTGGGTTTTCCGAAAGCTACCGGAGAGTGTTTAGCGACCTCATCTAACCGGAGCAGCACCATGGAATTTCGTCACCTTGGTAACGGGCAGTACTTCCCACCTATTGCACCAAACGGTCGGATTTACGCTGTACCTCTTGGGCAGGAAACCCAGGTAGAAATTTTCTGCCTGGCCCCAGTAGGCATCATGGGCGCGGGCATCCAATTACGCTGGTCAGAAATCGTTGGTTGTTACTACGACGACGAATCATGGGAGATCATCCCGCGCAACTACTCGGGACGAGGGATGCGCTTTCGCAGAGGCCTATCCTGCATCATGGTGATCGCAGGCAACGAGGCTCTCACGACCCACATCCAGGGCTACCCCATCCCCATCTGCGTAATGAACCGTATTGCATTCGAACAGCAGCGAGGCAGCGAGGGGTAGCGCGTTACCGTCACCACCCGCTGCGCGACACAGGTACCAGTTGGAACGGCACCTACCAATGTTTATTTTATGAAAGTGAAGCCTTTCACTACTAATACAGATCAAAGCTGGCCGGCTGACTTGGTCTTAAGCGTCACTGCTAATAGCAAATACGGCCTCCGCCCCCCGCCTGCATGGGCCTGCTGGCTGACAGCGAATAGATTTAGCGCCCTACACTGCTTATAGCCCGAACCCGTCGCCTTCCCTGATCAAGCGCAGCAATATATCTCGCCGTAGTTCACTGCTGATACGAAAAAGCCCCGCCAGACCAAGCTGCACGGGGCTTTCGGGATTTACAATCGGGTCAAATCTGTTCGGCACTGCTTATAGGTACTCAGCCGCTACCCTGCCGAATAGAGGTCGCCATGATTAAGCGCTTGGTATCTAGACAGCTTCTTCTCATAAGCGACCAACGTCCGACGTAGCTGACGATTCTCGCTCGCAACGCGGCGAATCTCCGCAAGCCGCCCCTCAACTTGCAGAACGAGGTGACGGTATGGATATTCAACAAACTCAAACGAGGAAGCCGGGTATTTATGTTTGCCATTCCCCTTGGCAATAGTCAGGGGCGCGAATTTGTTTTTTTGTCCTTGCAGCGGCACCAGCTTGCACCAGTAGATCGAATACGCATTCGGGCTCACCTGCTTGATTGATACGCCGGCCACAACAGATTTGACCCCGGTCTTTTTGTACAGCTTCATGGACGCATCCACATAGCTTGCTACCAGGCATCTCGCGTCCGTAAGCAACTGCTCGTACTGCTGATCCAGCAGGGTGACTATCGCTTGTGCTTCTTTGCTCATGACGAAGGCTCTCTTCTTTGTAAGAGCCAAATGGTGACGGATCGCTGAGCACCCGGAATTCGATTTCAGACGGTTTTATCGTCGGAAACTTACGGAAGCGGAGTTGGTAATGCACCGCTGCCGCTCTGCCGCGTGTTAGATGATGACATTGCAGACGTACAGCAACATTACGCGCAAAGGATGCATAACAGACGACGACGGATGCTCTGGCTCAAAATTGAACGGAATCAACGAATGTCAAAGTGACGATAGGCAGGTAATGGCCAAGAGCTGGTCCTTCTGATCGACGGCTTCCGCCCCACGTCGGATCTTTGCAGCTCGCACTTCGAACATTACCCTGTTGGTTCGCAAACATTCCCAACCACAAGCAGAATGGCAGTTGCGCAGAAAAAACGGTTATGACCCGCCTTTCCCAACTGGCGAAGGCAAAGTCGTAGGCAGCGCACGGGTAGCACGGAGTTCTTCCGCGATAATGGTCGCCTGCTGCAGAGCGGCACTGTCAAGAAACGAAGCGTTCAGATCGAACGTGATGGCATCGTCGTCGGAGCTTTCCTTTATCGCATAGGGCCCGAAGAGGATGTCGCTGCTTCCCTCAACATGGGGCTGGAAACGTGACAGAGGATTACGACTGTCGTTCCCATTGTGTATCGCTATCGCGGAACCATTGTCGCTGTACATGGCACGCAGAACGGAGGGATCGCGCTTACCACTAATCCATTGCCCGGGCGTGACAGGAGCGCCGTCCATTACTAGGGGCACGCGCAAGAGGTAAATTACCTCGTCTGCGTCCTCGATCCTGCTGAACGCAGCCTCATAGTCCGGCTGCCTACCCAAGATGCAGTCGACGTCCACCTGTATATCGAAGAAGGCCACTTTGCCGGCATTCGCTCTTACGTCATAAAGGAGATCCAGAAGTTTTGGGCTACCTTGGTCAGCCGAGGTTGGACAGAACGTGTACCAGCCGGAAATGACGGGCATCTCAACACCTATCACTGCTGGCGTAATAGCTGGCTCTGTCTGGCGCGGAATTGCTTTCTGGGAACTGTTTGCTGCCGGGGATGCCACAGAGCCTGACACTTCTGATCCAGAAGGAGGGGCGCTGTCAACTGCAGGCCCATCATGCAACAAAGCCCATAACCTAGGCACGGTGTAGCCTGATAACGTCGCCACCATACTCGGCAGATTAAGCAACGCGGTTACCGTGGTAAGGACGACAAAAATGCCTGCTATGATCCTCCGGCCCCACGACGGCTTGGCGCAGATCAGCTTCGTACCACCGGGGAAGCGGCCGCGAAAACAGAGCGCCCAGCTTCGAAATTTGAGCCACCGCATTCGCAACCGATCGGAAGGATAAGCCGTCTGGTCTACGATGCTGGATGCGCGGCAGCAACGGGCGAAGTCATGCGCTGCGCGATCGAGCCATTTACCTGCGATGGCATCCGTCGGACTGTCGAAGAAGCCCCAGAAAATTGGCTTCCCTGCGCCTAGGGACGTTTCGTAGGGATAGATTAAGGCCGCGACGTGGCCAAACTGGATGTCCTGTGACAACACGAGCGCCGCACCGCCTTCCGTCAGGGGACTTCCGTCATCGTTCGCCGATATCGGGTGGTTGCCGGCGAACAGCTGGATCGTCCGTCGACTATCGTCACGATGTACGTACAGATACTCAAAATAGTCGTGTCGTGCCTCTTCGGCGGCCGCGCGCATGTGCCGCTCAATGGCCGGGGCGTACTGGGACCAGATTCGCAGACGGGTCTGTGGCGTTTGCTGTCCAACAAAGATACTCATCGAGTCCCCGATTTTTTGTGTCGGATTGATCCTGCGCAGAGGCGTGATACCAAGCGAACAGGTAATCACCTTGTACTCGGCTTATCCATCGTGTTCACTGCGCTATTATAAGTGCCATCACGGTGCTAGCGCCGCTTTGACCAACATTAAAGAGCCCAGGGAATTATGGCCGAGACGATAAACATCGCGAAGATGGCAGAAAAGCTATCGAAGGGAATTTTCAACGAGTTTCTCTGGGGTCGCATGGAGCACACCAATATCAATTGGCCGTGCGAGCATCAAGAAACCCACGAGGTCAAGACCCATCCCTCCGATGTCGTCTTTTGGTATAACGAGCCGTACTCCCAGTCTCGCACCTATGTGAACTGCGACCTCAAGAGTTACGCGAAGGGCACCATCAAAACACAGGCCATCCGGGAGGCAATCGAGAGCCTAGCCAGGAGCCTGCGGTGCGCCGAGATCAGCCAGGAGTTCAGCGACACCTACATCCATCCGGATGTATCGGCGAATATCCAGGGACTGCTTTTCGTCTACAACCACGATAACGAGTATGACAAGGACTTCGCCAAGATCCTTGAAAAGGTGAAATGCGAAGACTTGGATATCCCAAAGGGCTCCAAGATCGTTGTGATGGGCCCTGAGGATATTTACTGGCTGAACAACGTTCACCACGAGATCATCCATCTGCGCGGCGGTGCCGGTCTACTACCAGAGCGGGATTACTGTAAGTTCTATTATCCCCATCTGGTTCGCAGGAAGAACGTCCAGCTCGAACACGCCAAAGCTGCGACGCTAGATATGCTGACCGCGCCTTGGATTATTTTGTCCTACGTGAACCCAAAAAAGGGAAGCAAGCAGGGCTTCGTGATCTTCATGCGTAAGAGGGGAATCACGACCGATGAGTTTCTTTACCTCATTGAGTACCTGATGCACTACCAAGTAATCAAGGCCGAAACAGAGGTCACGATCCGCCTGGTTGACCCACACCAAAACGCTTCTGCTAATTTCGCCAAGGCAAAAGACCAGTACATAACTGACTATCAAGGCGGGGACGATCTCAGGCAAATACTGGATGCTATTGACTTCGGCAAACTTGAACACGTACGCACCACTTTCTGTGAACTGGAGCTCTCCCGCCAATGATCAAAAATGCGCTTCAGTACTGTGCGACGGACAAGGAAATTCACGACGCTTTGATGTCGGCCAAGCAGAAAATCAATGAAAAGGTTCTGCTTGAACTGGCAAAGGACAGGGGGATTTTCTACTCCGCCAAAGACAGCCGGGACGACCTGGTCAGCGCCATCTCTCTCCTCCCTCATGACTATCATGATCTGAACACCCTATTGGAACAGCGAGAGCACTCCGGCCGACAGGAAAAGCTCACCTCCGTGACGCTGCCAACTGCGCTGACCGTGGAAGGAATCCGGGAAGTGCTCCGCGAATACATTGAGGAGTCTCCCGAGGACGAGAAGGTTACTCAGCAAATAAAGGACGGCAACCAAGTCGTCGCCAACATTAAGTACTCCGACGTCGACTATGGCAAAACACGGCTTGTCCAGCGCACCCCCAAAGAGGCCTCGATCGAGTTTCACGTCTCAGCAGACAAGACGGTCATTCGGATGCCTGCCAATGATCGTGTGAAAACCATCTACTCCAAGCTCAAGCACAAGCTGGATACCAAGGCCAAAGCTGAAATCCCCGCCATCCGCATCGAGCTCGGCGAGTTCCAGTCCCCTGCCCTGCGTACAGAGTTCTTTACATCCCTGATCAGCAATCTAGCGGGCTTCTCATTGAAGAACGTAACCAGCGTGAAGGTGGAGCGCCTGCCTCAGGAACCAGAGGAGGACGAGCTCGACCTAGACGATGACCAAGAAGCGGAGGTGGCCAAAGAAGAGGCATTGGCGCTGGTCAAGAACGTAGCGCTAAAAGGCGAGACGCTACTAGCGTCCGAGGAGTACCAGAGCCTGACCAAGAAGGGTTTCTTCATCACCTCGATTATCTGGCGCTCCGTGCTGCACAAGGCACCACAGCCAATGGTTGAATTTGAGGCAGCGTTTGAGGAACCGATGCAAGGAAAAGGTTTCAAGTACTTCGTCCGAGGTGCCTACCGGCTGGTAGAACTCGAGTACACCAAGACGATCCGGCCGGTCACCGCCGGAGACAAAGAAACCTATCTGGGCATCATCGAAGAAACCGCTGCGAAGGTTATCAAGGAACTCAGAGTGCAAGCTCAAGCAGGTACTGAAATGCAAGGAGAGCTAGCATGAACAGGGTGAGGTGGCTGAATGCCCAATGGCCTTCATCGATTCGATCAGTAGGGAAGAAGCTCATCGATATGCCATTCACGGAGGAGAGCATGGATGGCTTCGCTATCGAGCGAATCAGGGATGACTTCATCGAGGGGCGTTACATCGAAAAGTACAGTTACCAGGAGGTGATATCGACCCCTTTTGGGAGTGAGGAGGTACTTGATCGAATAGGGTATCGGACGACGGAGTTCACGCTTTTCGATTCGCCTCCCCACATTGAGCTCAGAAATTACCCGCGCAGTCTCAAGGAACTGATCAGCCGCTTGCTTGAAGCCTGCAATTTCAACCTGATAGTGACGCCTCCTTCGGTAAACCTGATCGAATGGGTCTCGGCTCTGCAGGACGCGGTAGATCAGACAGTCACCGTCGACTCGCTCCAAGTCTCCGGTGTCGAAATAGATGAAGGGGTGACAGGGAAAATTTTGCTCAAAGGGGTAAAAGATGTGCGCGATGCCACCGATATTCTTCTGGCCGGCCGCAAACATGTGCTGGAAAAAGTCCAAGTAAAATTCTCGGACTTTAACAAAACCGTTGCCATTCAGCTGTCCAACAAAGGCACCGCGAAGCTACCTTCAGCGCTACCGAGCGATCTTCTACGTCATCTACGAACGTCCTTTCCTCGCAACATCAGTTGAGCAGTCGCCAGATATCGCTATAGAAGAGGGATACCGGCCCGCTAGAGCATAAATTGCAGTCCAGCAAACCTACGCAAGTAATCGAGGATTGTTTATGGCCGGTTCCTACCCGGCGTTCTGAGCGGGAATGATTAGTCAGAAATCTATGTTGGGTCAGTTTTTCAATCAGCGCCGACATTTACTCATGACCAAGGCTCTCTTTGCTGTAAGAACCAAAATGGTGACCGACTGTTTACCACCCCGAATTCGATTTCAGACGGTTTTATCGCCGGAAATCTACCGAAAGTGGGAGGTCTCGCTCACGATATCACCTTGCCTTGCATCAGATGGTCGACAGATGACGACATATCAGACGCAGAAAAACATGAGATGAAAAGGATGCACAGTAGATGACGACGGATGCCTTGATTCTGGGCAACAATGTGAAGGCTCGCTTCCGTGGTCAGGCTAAGAATACCGCGCAACTGGTGACGCTGTTCGCGCTGTCAAATCTGTGGATGACACGTAGACATTTACTTACGAATACGGGAGAGGTGCGCCCGTAATATGGGCAATAGCCGCCGCGAGGTGCTCGCGGCGATTAGAAACATAGAAATCAGCGAGTGATCTGATCGTTTTTGATCGATTTACCGCTTTCAAAATCAGTGGGTGCTGAAGTCGGCCAGGAATGCAAGGCCACTTCAGAGGGTCCCTAGAAAGCCAGAAAAGGAAGCTCTTAGAATACAACGCCCTCGTTCTTTAACGCTTGGCTTATGAACTCCTGTTCATTAGCCGGCAGCCCCTCTATACACTTTCTCAACGCTTGCGCTGCTGTGCTGGTAAGGGGTTGATAACGTAAAGTTATGGCCACCTGCAATAAAAGGTCAACTTGACCTGGATACTGGTCGCGATTGACGTCCAATATTTCCGTCCAGTTCAGCTCATTGACCTGTCTCTGCCACTGCTCAAAGTCATGACGGCATAGGTATTCTAAAAATGCCCGGCGCACCCAAGGATGAGGGTCAATGGCAGCCCAACACAAGTGATCCAAATCACCAACGCCTGGCCCCCCCCCTTCAAAAACAGCCATGCGATGAGGGACGCTGGGCACCAACTTGGGTATAGCAGCTAAAAATTCATGCCTATCAGACAACTTCATATGCCCGAGGAGATCGCGCCCGATATCAAGACTAATCGCCTGACGCCAAGCTCCATATAGTTTCGAGCGCAACCACTTCCGAGATCCGAACGCACTGGTCGTACCTCGAGGTTTACTAGAGTGCAGCTTCCACGCAGCCTTCAGAAGAGGAAGTTTCGTTATGCCGCTATAATTTTTGAGCACGTTCAGACCGACTTTTTCATCCTGAGCTTGGTCTAATTCGCTCATAAAGAGCAGATAGGCGACTGGATCACTTTGATGCGTGGCATTCTGCCTGGAATGTGTCACGACCTCTGAGGGAACGGTGAGCTTTAGGACTCGAGTTAATTCGTAGAGTCCCCAACCTGAATCGCGAAAGCCATCTGACAACGCTGAGTCCCAATCAACGCGATATTCAGGATCCACATCATTTAGATATAAGGCGGCGAGCCATTTTATATCCATGGGCATGTCAGAGTTAAGTAAATCGATACAATGCTCTATGGTTATCGACGCTTCAAAAACTCGCTTAGCGGCATTCAACCCAACAGCTACGTTCATCCACAAACCAGATCTAATTAGGTTCATCACATGCCGCCGGGACTGCTCCCGTAAGTATTTTACAGTACTCAGTGAACTGCCCATTGCACGACGCACTAGCCAACTGGGCTCCAAGTACCGGTCACGCTCGATGCGGGAAAAAATTTCAAGAGTGAGTTTTTCTGGCTCATCGCTCAATGCAAACCATAGCGTCTCTCGTTCTGACTGCCGTCCCGTTACGATACGCTGATATGTGGTTTCGATCAGTCTAACAAAGTCATCGTCTTGAACTTGAGCTTTTGCAATGTTCAAGTCTAAGACGCCATCTACTCTATGATGCTGCAACTCAGTGCTGCCGGTTGTTAGTCGATTTACATTTTGTACCAACCGATTAACCGTCACCGGCTCGTTTTGGTTAACTAAGGTACCAAGAGCTTGCCGTAGTGCATGGGCAAAAGGACTGCCATCCTCTGCATCCTCTGCCAATTCATAGGCCGCCGTGGGAGTCAACAGTTCCACATTAATCAGCCACCCGGCAGACGAGTTTTTGAATATAGCTGTTGCTGCAGTGGCGGAATAGCAGCAATCAAGTAGTAACAAAATTTTTGGACGATTGGCCAAACGATGAGTATCAAGCAGTCGATCGATTGAGCATCGCCCTTGAAATGCAGGGTCATCGATCAAGAGTAGTTCAAGTTGACCCAACTTTATCTCAGCATGCCCACTGAAATACAAAATAAGTAAATCATTGGGTAGGCAACTTCCCATCGCGGACTCAATGGTAGCGATAAACTGCGCGCCGGTCGGGTCAAGCACCACAATGCTGCGTTCTTCAAGAAAAGTAGACGCTGCGGCAAGACGAAGCGCTTCATAGAGCAAAAAAGGGTCTTTAATGGGACCAGATAAAGGCGCCCTGGATCGGTAATTTGAGACACCAAACCCGATAAAAATGATCCGCGTAGGAAAACTCACGAAACGCTCCTCGCCAAATAGCAATTACTCCTCATGCTCCTCAGTCGTGATCTCAGGCAGTGTCTGACCGCGAGCTTCAGCAGCCTGTTTCGCATTGCTGATCAACATTTTGATTAGATCGTATACGGCATTGGAGGTGACATTTAGCGCCAGCCCAATGATGATACTTGACACTAAATCACCTTTACTATTCGCAACGCTGTTGGACTCGCTTTTGACCTCGCCCCAACCGCGCTGAGCAATGCTTGCCGAAATTTCGTCCAACAATGCACTGCTCACAGGAGTGACCGCATCGGGCTTTACAACTATTTTCATTTTTCCTCCAATGGCGCACTTGCGCCAGACGATAAGATTACGGCCGTGATGTCTTCAATATCATTTAGTGCTACATCTATCCCAACACCATCGACCGCGCCAGTGGTGTGCTTTTGTAGAAGCCCCGAAGGATGTAAAACCCAGTAATCACTGTAGAGGCTAGACTTGCGCACAATCAGCGCGACCTCTGATTCTAAAAGCTGCCTGGCACGCTGAACCACGGCCTCGAATTGGCGCTCACTGAGGTGGTAGTCTTTGTAGGTTTCTTTCTGATTGGCTGGGTGAGGTTGAATCAAGCACCACTCTCGGACACCAGACTGATCAACCCATTTTGCTAACTGCTCAAAAGTCGACTCAAACTCGAAGGAACTGGTTGCCACTGTGTTTATACGCAGTTTTTGCCGACGTGTTGTCTCATCAAGTTGCCGCACAATATCATTGACATTTTTCCAGGCGTTGATATTCCCCCTTAACCGGTCATGAGCTCCACCATATGCATCCAGACTCATGATTAACCTTGTGAGATGCGGGGCTAACGAGGGAAGGAACTCAAGGTTGTCTCTTCGCCCCACACCGCTGGTAGTGAGGGTACAACATATCCCTTGTGCCCGGATTTTTTCGATGAGCATCGGCAAATGTTGATAAACCAAAGGCTCACCACCGCCGATATCAATTTTTTGAACTCCCAGTTGTTCAAAAATAGTCAAGATACGATCTATCGCCTCAGGGAGCACGGTTTGCTCTGTTTTTGGCGAAAAGCAGTACGGGCAGCTTAGCGGACACACATCTGTTATGTGCCACATAACATGAGGTAGGACGCAATCCGAGTCGCCAGGGTAAAAAACGTTACGCTCTGAATCGTAGATCAAAGCAATGATCTCTTGATTAGTATCTCGCGCACCGAATTTAGAATGACTGTTTTTTCAAGCAATTGACCCTGCTCGCCCTCGCATTGCACCAGTGCCGCGTCTGCTCTATCCCTACACAACTCATGGTAGAGCCTCCAAGAACGCACTTGAAGGTCTGGATCGCCTTCGTATACATCAAGCTCGCTGGCGGTGTATTCGCGCACACCTTTCTTCTGCATGTTCGAGGCCGACGATTTGGGGGAAACGTCAAACACAAGAAACAAATCAGGTCGCGGGATGCCCAGCTCCTCAAATTCTAGTTGCTCGATCCAGTTGAGCATGTGCTCTGGATCCGCAGCCCGCAGCGACTGGTAAACCATACTAGAGAGTGTGGAACGATTGAGTAACACATAGTCAGAAGCCAACCACTGCTCGGAGGTCCGATCATAGTCGCTGCGTCGATCAAGTGCGTACCAAAGCGCCATAGACTTGGGATCTAAGGTGCTGGCAGAGCGTCCTAGGTCCTGCCCGGATAGAAGCTTGCCAATCTCTCGGCCGAAAAATTGATCATACCGAGGATAATCAGCGATCCAAACGCGCTTGCCGTGCGCCCTCAAGTGCTCTGCTAAGAGCTTGCACTGCGTCTCTTTGCCACTACCGTCGATGCCTTCAAATGCAATGATGCTTGGCTTAGGCATGACCTTCCTCTGCCTCTAGGCGATAGGCAGTGCAGATCAGCGAGGACAAGATCGAAGGATCGACAGAAAACTCATTGGCCGTCCGCTGATATTCAAGAGCACGCGCTTCACGCGAGGCAGTATCCAGCTCAGCGGTACCGAACACACTCCAAGCAGCCAGCTGAATTAACGTAGGAGTGGGCTGCTCTGCTGGCTGAAAGCCGTGCTTGCGCAGAGCCGCGTTATACCAGTCCAGCAATAGCTGCTCCTGAGAGCGAGTCAACGTTAATGATTCTTTTTCACTAACGTTCTGCCCCCCCAGCTGTGACCATTGGGACAGTAGCTTTTTCCTAAGACTCATAGAGGAGTCGGGGGCTGAATTCATGTGCTGAACCTCTTTCGGCTGTCTTTGTACTGGTTTGTCACGGATAGCTTATTCACACACGACTAATGTGTAAGGCTCGCTGTCCACGACACAGCGTAGCCTTCCAGTTTAGATATCTGAGAGAAAGCGATCCACCGCTTTTTCACCTTCACCATCTGACTCATAGCACCCACTACGCACCTGACCGTCGGCAGAAATCACCCGATGGCCGCTTTGTGGTTATTCGAGCACAGTGCGAGAGTGTTTTTCTGTGAATCGTCCCGTCGTCGCTCCTCCCACGACATGCTTGGCAGCTGTCTGGCTTGCTGAGGGGCCGCGCCCGCTTGCTGTCGCTTTCGAATCGTATCCGAGCAGCGAGATTCAGTGTCGCCTTAAGGCTGCTATGTAGCCCTAGGAACGAACGTAACCTTGATTGATCTTGCCCAGCGAGTGGACACGGCTTTAAGCACTCAACCGAGCCTCACAGGCTTGCGGGCTGATGTGCCACAGCGTGCTATGACGCCGCTGACAGCAACTAAAGTTGCGATAAGCCTGCCCCGTGACAGCGGATGACGCCAAGGAGCTAGCTACTAAGAATGGGAGAACAACCTGGAGATCTCTGCAACAGCCACTTTTGGCCGATTACCGCCTTCCACAGCATTATCACTGGTTGTCAGCAATCTACAAACCAGTTGTAAAAATGGTAACCCGAGCTAACCGACACAGCACATGTGCCCAGCGTCAATAGAGGCCACTGTCCTTCGACACCAAGCCACCACTGCACCTTGAACAAAAGAGCTCCCACCAACACGCAGGCCAGAACACCAAGAGCCAGGCCAACCAAAGCGAACAGCCGAGCCCCTAACCCTGGGTTTCCGCCGTGCCAGTTCTCACTCAGGCAAAAGGGGCAATGATTGGACGAAGGCGAATACCCCCAGAAACCACGGCTATATGACGCCCTCGGAACCATCGCTTTGCCACAGTTGTGGCAGGTAACCATCGAGTGTCTCATACAGCACCTCAGCTCAAATCGTCCTAGATGAGCCCATGGTGCGCTACCGCGGAAAAAACCCAACCGCGTGACCTGACATCTACCCAGCACCCGGTCTGAGCTGGACATCAAACCCTCCTGGCCAGGCAACCAAGGTTATGCTGTACACGAACGATTCTATTGAATGCTCCCCTGTGGTTGATTGGCCTCGCCCAGTCGCAAAACGAGAATTCAGGACGCCAGTTCAACTCCTCAAATAGCCGCTCATCGGAAATATGTGCACGGGGGCACTTATGGGGGCACCTAATAATAAACTTGTAACTAAATTAATAAAAAACAATAGGTTATACATAGATTTTAAATCCCCCCGGCTCCACCAACTCTCAACGACAAAGCCCGCCAAATGCGGGCTTTGTCGCATCTGGCCGTCCCATCCAGCCCCTACCGCCAAAAACCAATCCCTACCCCACACACCTCAATGCTCATGCCGATGATGCACATCCGGAAAATGCGCATGGCTATGCCGAATCGGCGTATGCACATGCGGATGGCTGTGCGGCTCCGTTCCATCCCATTCAAACCCGTGTGTATGCTGGTGATGCTCGTCGTGTGCGTGGCGATGTTCATGCTCGAGCCGTTCGTGCTGATGCTCATGAATATGGTTCTCCATCAGATGAATCCATACCCCCACGGCCATTAACGCGGCAGCGAGCAGGAACATCAGCGATACCGACTCGCCCAGCAGCAGAATCGAGATACCTGCGCCCAGAAACGGTGCTGTGGAAAAATACGCGCCGGTGCGCGCACTGCCCAGTCCGCGCAGGGCGAGGACGAACATCACCAGGCTGACGCCGTAACCGAGAAACCCGACCAGCAGAATGGGCACCAGCGAGGCGGCGGCGGGCAGTTGTGTGCCAATGAACAAGGCGAGGCTGCAGTTGACCACCCCCGCCACAAGACCTTTGCTGCCCGCGATAAACAGTGCATCCGAGGCGGAGACCTTACGCGTCAGGTTGTTGTCGATGGCCCAGCAAAAGCAGGCGAAGGCGACGGCCAGCGGGCCTGTCCAGTCTTGCGACGATACGGCCTGTTGCGGCCAGGACAACACGACACCGCCGGCCACGATGGCGAGCATGCCGATCACGATTCGCCGATCGGCATTCTCCTTGAACACGACCCACGCCAGCAGCGCTGTGAGCACTGATTCCAGATTGAGCATCAGTGACGCGCTCGCGCCGGACGTTCTGGTCAAACCGAACATCAATGCCACTGGCGCCAGCACGCCGCCGAAGCCGATTGCTCCGACCAGCCACGGCCATTCGCCGGCTCCGAGTCCGGAACGCTGCCAGCCTCGATCGCGGGCAACACGCAGGACGGTCAAACCCAGCCCGCTGCCCAGATAGAGCAATCCGGCCAATAAAATCGGTGAAATCTGTACGCCCAGCAGCTTGGCGAGTGGCGTACTGGCGCCAAACAACGCTGCCGCAACCAACGCGTAGAGCACGCTCACATTCATGACGGGATCACTCGCTCGGGCCGATGAAATATTGGCAACGATCATGGCAAAACTCAGGTGAGAATTATGTGAACCGTTCCCTGAAGGATCCCCTCTCCTTCAAGCTCACACGCCCCTCCAGCAACATTTGATCCGCGCTATCCAGGGCGCAGGGGCGACACAGCCTCTATGTTGCGAACATCGAGATGGGGATTGTCACCGGACTCACGCCAGCGGATAAACCCCAAAAGCGCTTCTACACTCACAGCGCCCCTTACGCCACACCGAGCCCCCATGACCTCTCTCAAAGACCGCATGCAACAAGGCAAAGACGCGCGCAAGAAGTGCCCGCGCAGCGCTCAGGCATCCACCGGCAAGATGAACCGTGACCCGATTCCGTTGATCAAGGCCTCCAGCCAGGGCCGCGTCGAGGCGCTGGTCGAACTGCGTTACGGGCGCATGCTGGTATCGCCGTTCACGTTCTTTCGCGGCAATGCCTTGTTGCAGGCGCACGATTTGTCGGGCACGGCGAACATGGGCCTGAACTTGCCCATCTGTGGTGACTGCCATCTGATGAATTTCGGCGGTTTCGCCACGCCTGAGCGTAATTTGCTGTTCAGCGTCAACGATTTCGACGAAGCGCATCCCGGACCGTGGGAGTGGGATCTCAAGCGTCTCGCGGCGAGTTTCGTGGTGGCCGCCCGCGATTTGCGCCACGGCGAGTCGGTCGAGGAACAGGTGTGCCGTGAAATGGTCGGCGCCTATCAAACGACGCTGCTGGAATGCGCCGAACAGAGTTCGCTGGAAAACTGGTACGAGTCCATCAGCTACAACGATCTGCTTGCGCAGGCGCGCAAAAGTACCCTCGAACATGTGGAGCGCGCCATCGAAAAGGCTGAGCGGCGCACCCACGCCGAGCTGCTGCCCAAAATCAGTGAGCGCGATGCCAGTGGTCGTCTGATTATTCGCGATGACCTGCCGGAAATTTTCCACCTGCACAAAAACACCACGCTGCTGGACGCCGACGATGACTGGCTGCGGTTGTCGGACTGGCGCCCGCTCTACGACGCGTTCATGCGTGATTATCGAAACACTCTGCAACCCGACCGTCGCGAGTTGCTCTCACGGTTTCACGCCCAGGACCTGGCCTTCAAAGTGGTCGGCGTCGGCAGTGTAGGTACGCGCTGCCTGGTGGCGCTGTTGACCGACGATCAGGAATTTCCGTTGTTTCTGCAGTTCAAGGAAGCGCGACGTTCGGTGCTCGCCGATTACGTCAAAGTCAAATCGCGCACGCGCCACGAAGGCCAACGCGTGGTCGAGGGGCAGCGGTTGATGCAGGCCGCCAGCGATCTGTTTCTCGGCTGGACCACCGGCCCCAGCGGTCGGCACTTCTATGTGCGGCAACTGCGCGACATGAAAATTTCCGCTGAGCTTGAGACCTTCGACGCCGAAACCTTCGCCGCCTATGGACGAGTGTGCGGCCGAGCCCTCGCCCGGGCACATGCCAAGGCATCCGGCCTCGCGGCGCAAATCAGCGGTTACATTGGCAAAGGCGATGCGCTGGCCGATGCGCTGCTGAAGTACGCGCAAAGTTACACCGCGCAGAACGAACGCGACTTCGAGCGTTTCCAGGTGGCTTGTCGCAAGGGCCGTTTGCGCGCCCGGTCAGAAGCTGATTTTGCCGCTGACCATATGCCTTGAGCCGGGCGCACCGGCATCGAGCTTCCGACCTACTGCGGCCGTTTAACCATCCACGTTTTTAGGACTGGGTCTATTGCTTGCCCGGATTCTATTTCAGCCGGAGTTTGACTGAAGGTCATGCCGTTCCCGCAGAACGCCGTGAACACTTCGCGATTGAAGTTGTAGAGGTCAACACTCGTTACCGTCTCACAAGCGTCGCTTGCTACCACTTTTCTAGCGAGCTTGATTCTCGACGACTGATAAGTGTCATAGCGTTCCTTGTAATAGGCTTTGGATCGCGCCGCCGAGGCGCCTGGATTAAGGACATCGTCGGCGATCCTGCCGTCGAGGGGACCTGCTGTGAAGCTTGAATAGGGCCGGATATCGTCGACATCAACGGTATAAACGCGCGCATCGCCCCTTTGCATGTTGAGCATGACCACTTTCAAGGGGACTTCTTCTGGATAAACCTTGTAGACAACAACCAGAGGCGCCAATAGAAGACTGGATGTGTAGTGACCTGTATAGATGAACTTTTCATCTTTTTTCAGGCGGAACCGCTGAACTATCGAGTCGATTCGATCAAGCCGCTTTTGCGCCTCCACATCGCTCTGCGCAACAGCGACGGGCTTCAGATTTTTCAAATCCTCAGGAATGGGCATGACCTGGATCTGGACATCTGCCTGCGCGCCAAAAGCTAACGCAGCCAGGAACAGGGGGATAACGTGATTCAGCATACCTTCTACTCCTTGTAGAAAAAGCTTCCCGATTTATCGACGTGTGTTTGCTTTAAAGGGAGGCACTGCACCGTGTGTCAGAGAAGCCCGCCATGATTTCCGTTGAACATAATGACCGCCCGAGAGCACGGCGACACCCGTTTTTTTTATTCGCGGTTCGCCCTCCTTCCCACACCGAACGTCCTAGGAAAATTCCTGCAACACGCGTCGACTTTGGTGAACTGGTGGACGGTTCCTCAGGACGTTACCCTCCACGACCACTGCCATCCAACGGACGGTTTGGCAGCCGCAACTGCAGTGAATGTTCACTCCACGGAGCTACGTCATGAAAAAGACCCCACAACTTTCGCTGGTTGGCTCGGCACCTTCCGACGCACACGCTTCCAGCACCCAACCTCAGTCGAACACCACCGCACGCGCCGCGGCGACCCGTCGGCGGCGGAATGTTCCTCTCAATCAGCTCATCAGGGTGCGCGACGATGTCGACACACTGACCCTGCTTACCCACGCCAGCGAGATCCTCGACTCCCTCGTCGCCATCAGCGCAAACCTTGCCGATGAGTTCGACGGCTCCAAACGCCATGTGGCGGTGGCAATGAAGCAACTGAGCGCACTGGCCGAGATCCTGGTCTGCCGGGCGCGGGACAATCTTGACCCGCAGGGACCGCAAACCTGCGGGCCTGAAACCCGCCATTGACGGGTGAAACCTGTACGAGTCGCCCCATCGCTCGGGTGAGCATCGGCCAACGCCGAGCCGCCCATCGAGATGAATTTTTCTTCACTGCAGCTGCGCGGCCAAGCCTTGTACAGTCCGCTCGCTCATTCAAGAAACTACGGTTCGCCCGCGCTCCTGCGGGCTTTTTTTTGTCTGAAACAAAGTCCCTTATTCGCCACGACTTGCCGTGACCCCGGTGATTGCGCGACTCTGCCTGCAGATCCCACACGCCGGAGCGCCCGATGCCGCTGTTGACCCTGCCCTGCCAACGCCTGACGCTCGCAATACTCGCTCCAGAGCAGGCCGAGCTCGAAAGCGAGTTCTACCGACGTAACCAGCGCCACCTCGCGCCATGGTCACCCATCCGCACCACCGAATATTTTTCCACCGAGCAGATTCGCCGGCGCCTTGAAATACAGGCCAGCGCATTCGAGGCCGGGCTGGCCATGCACTTCGCGCTGTTGACCCCGGACGGCCAGCAGATGATCGGCGCCTGCAACTTCAGCGGCATCATTCGCGGAGCGTTTCAGGCGTGTTATCTGGGCTATCACATCGATGAGGCCCAACAGGGACAGGGCTTGATGCACGAAGCGCTGAAGGCTGGCATCGACTACATGTTCGATACCCAGAACCTGCACCGGATCATGGCCAATTACATTCCCGGCAACGAGCGCAGTGCGCGCTTGCTTGAGCGCCTGGGCTTCGAGCGCGAGGGTTACGCCAAGGCGTATCTGAACATTGCCGGGCGCTGGCAGGATCACGTGCTGACGGCGCGGGTCAATTCGAGGTTCGAAACACCGGAAAAGCGCTGGTCGAAACCTTTGGCGTGAGTTTCACAATTCGTTAAGGATTGCCGTCGTATGCTCAGGCCTCCCGCCCCTTCCGGTTGCCTGAAACCTATGTCGCGTGCCGTCACTTCGCTGTTTCTGCTTGCCGCCCTGCTATTTTTCTTCGCGCTGGGCAACCACCAATTGCAAGGCTCCACCGAGGCCCGCGTCGCCGGCATCGCCATGGAGATGCATCTGGACGACGACTGGGTGACGCCACGCCTGTTCGGTGAACCGTTTCTGGAAAAACCACCACTGAGCCTGTGGCTGGATGCCGGCGCGATGCGCGTGTTCGGCGTTTCACCGTGGGCTGTGCGACTGGCGTCGGCGGTGGCCGGTTTGCTCAGTGTGATGCTGCTGTACGGCATGTTGCGCCGCTTTGAACGGCCGAAAATGATTGCCTGGACGGCGGGCATTCTGCTCGCGACCATGGCCAGTTACTGGAGCAATGTGCGCGGCGTCGGTGAAGATGCATTGCTCGCCCTCGGCGTGACCACGGCATTGCTGGCCTTTTTCCAGGCGCAACGGACGTCGACCGCGGGCAACTCGCTGTTGTTTGTCGTCGGGATCGCCATCGCCACCTTGAGCAAGGGTGTGCTCGGGCTGGCGATGCCGGGGGTGGTGATTTTTGCCTATCTGCTGACTGACAACCTGATGGACAGGCGCCTGAAAATCACGGATTGGCTGCGACCGGGCTTACTGACCCTGATCGGTTTGATTCCGCTGTTGATCTGGCTCGTCATCCTCTTTCAGCACGGCGGCGCACAAGCCGTCAGAGAAGTGCTATTGACCAACAGCGTCGGACGCTTCAGCGGATCGTTCGTCGAAGCCGGACACTATGAACCGTTCTATTACTACCTCGCCAAACTACCGGAAGCCTTCCTGCCGTGGAACATTCTGGTGTACCTGGGGCTCTGGCATTTCCGCAAACAATTGAAGGCCAACCGCTACTTGCTGTTTTTCAGCCTGTGGATCGTTGCGCAGTTCGTGATGCTGACGTTGGCGTCGAGCAAGCGCACGGTGTACCTGATGTCGATGACGCCAGCCGCTGCGGTGATCGCGGCAGAATATGCAGGCGTGTTGTTTGAACGATTGAAGCAGTACGAATCCGGCAATGGATTCGTAAGCCGAATCGCCCGTCATCGTCAGACACTGGCAATGGGTGTGCTCACGCTGGTGATCGGCAGTTATCTCGCGGCCGCGCAATGGGCACTGCCCCACGCCGACAAAAAGCTTTCGTTCCTGCCATTGAGTGCAGAGATTCAGACGCTGCAAACTGCCGGGCATCAAGTCGCACTTTTTCAGGCCAATGAGCGGGTCGGCGGCGCCACGGTCTTCTATACCCAGCAAGTACTCAAAGGGCTGGATACCGAGGCGCAGTTGCGAGACTTCCTCACAGCATCACCCTCGCATGTCGTGGTGATGGCCGGCGACAGCGAACCCGCGCCCCCCCTGAAAGTGCTCAAAACCATGATGGTCGGACGTCAGGCGTATTACTTCGTCGGCTATTGAGGCCTGCGCAGCCGCATAAAAAAACCCGCCGATGATTGGCGGGTTTTTCATTTCATCCGAACGGGTTCAGAGAGAAACCTCGGGTTGAGCACTGAACGCTTTCTGCTCACGCTTGCTCAGCACCGGCACATCCAGCCGCGCCCGTCCGTAGAAGGCCAGCGCTGTCAGCAAACACGCCACCCAGACGAAGATTCCGGCCCAGAAGGTGTGGGACATGTAATGCCAGCCTTGCAGGACGCGAGTAGTGCCATAAACGAATCCCAGCAACAGCGAGCCCCACAAGATGGCACTGGAAAAACGCCATTGATAGCGCCGCGCCACGAAATACAGCGCCAGCATGGTGAAGCCGCCCGACGCATGACCACCCGGCCAGCACCGGCCACTACCCGCTTCATGGAACAGTTGAAAGTTGCTGTACCACTCGACGTGAGCCATTTTTCCGCCGTACAGCGTGGTTTCGATCGGGCAGTAAACGCTGGTGTGGGATTTGAGGAAGTGAATCACCCCAGTGCAAACGGCAAATGCGACCACCACAAACAGAAAATCCCTACGGTGTTCAGCGGCAAATCGCAGTACTGGCGCGACTTTGCTGCGCTCCAGCATCGCACCAAGGCGCGGACGTTTGTGCGGATTGACCAATGGCCAGACCACCGATAGCAGCGCGCCGATCAGGGCGATTTCCGCCGTCCAGTTGGGAATGATCCGCGCCCATTTGTGCGTGAGCTTCTCAAAGAAGTGGATTTTGTCGAGCGGGAAGGACTGCGTCAGCGGATCGAACAGCAGGTTGCTGAAGGCGATGTCGATCTTGGTCATGTCGAACATCAGGAACACCAGCGCCGCGCAGGCTAGCGGAATGCCGAAGTTATAAAGGTAGAAACGGGATTTCATCGGGTGGTCACCGTGCGCCAGTCGGAGGCTTCAATAAAGCCGAGCATCTTGGGAGCCGCCGGGCTGGCAGCGGAAACAAACAATGACGAGCCATAACCCATGTCCGAGGTCGGCACTTTGAGGTCTTTCTCGATTTGCGCCATGCATTCGCTGTGGGTCACCAGGACCAGATTGCGACCGGGAACCTTATGGGCCAACGCGTCCTGCAACATGCGGCCCCGGCAGTTGATCAACCAGTCGTCACCGCTGGCGGCATGGTTGAACATGTAACCGGCGGTCTGCACCGTGCGCATCGACGGGCTGTTGTAGATGTCGGCGTTGTTCAGGCCCAGTTGTTCGAACCGTGCACCGACCGCCACCGCGACACTGCGCGAGCGATCGGTGATGCCGTCATTGCCACTCAGGCACGCCGCTTTGGAGTGATCGCAGCGTTCGACATGACGCACCAGCACGATCATCTCGCCCTTGGCCCAACCGGCTGCCAGCGCCTGCGCACCGGAGACATTGCCATGGGCGAGATCCGGCACTGCCGCCGGCGCCAGCAACCACAGGGTCAGCGGGATCACCAATACCGATGCCGCCAACACCACCCAAGTGTTGCGAAAACGCGCCAAAAAGCTCAGATCGATCGAGCGTTTGACGCCGAACAGACTCAGTCTCAATTCCACAAAAACCGCCTCGCCACTGTGCATCTCGGGTTCATTCGATGCGGCGAAGGTACAGAGGCGCGCGTGGGCAGCCAGTGAAACCCATGTGAAAAAAGTCTTGGGATCCGATGTTACAAATTCCGTAGGACAAAATCCTTTCAGCTCTGGGAAATGCGGCCGATACAAACCTGCTAACACCCTTGCTGGCTCAAAAAAACAACAATCTTCCAGCCTAACCGACGACAAGAAACCCAACGTTTCTGGAGGATTTTTGATGAATAGCTGGTTCGGCAACATCAGCGTGAACATGAAACTGGGCCTGGGCTTCGGCCTCGTGCTGGCCCTGACCTGCGTGCTGGCCCTGACAGGCTGGACCAGCCTCGGTGGCCTGATCGACCGCAGCAACTGGATGAGCGACATCACCCAGCTCAACGCCGGTCTGACCAAACTGCGCGTAGTGCGTCTGCAATACATGCTGACCAATGGCGATGAAACCGCCGCACAGAATGTGCAGACCACCCTCGAAAGCTTCGCCGCGCAGCAACAGAAGCTGATCAATAGCTTCAAGAGCCCGGAAAACGTCAAACTGCTCAAGGAGCAGGCAGCGACCATCGCTGAATACCAGACGTCGCTGAACAAAATGCGCAACGCCTACCGCACCGGCAACAGCGCCCGCGACAGCATGAGCGTGAGTGCCGAGACCGCGTACAACCAGATCGAATCGATCAGCAAACGCGTGCAGCAGATGGACATGAGCGAACAGCGTTTCGAACAGTTCCAGGCGATCACCGCCGCCAAGGAAGCGTTCATCCTCGCGCGCTACGAAGTTCGCGGTTACACCGCCACCACCAACGCCGACACCGAGCAGAAAGCCGTCGGCCAGGTGGATGTCGCGATCGCCAGCCTCAAGCAACTGAACGTGCATTTCGCTGATTCTCAGCAAGATGCCCTGCGTCAGTTGGAAACCGCATTGATCAATTATCGCAGCGCATTGATGGCGTATAAAAATGCCAACACCGACGCGGTGCAGGCCCGTAAGGAAATGACCGATCAGGGCGCCGCCATCGTTACCACGAGCGAGCAGCTTTATCAGATCCAACTCGACCGTCGCGACATCGAAAGTGCCCAGGCGCGCACCTTCCAGTTGATCAGCACCCTGCTGGCGCTGCTGGTTGGCGTGATTGCTGCGGTGATCATCACCCGTCAGATCACCCGTCCGCTGCAAGAAACCCTGGCCGTGGTCGAGCGCATCGCCAGCGGCGACCTGACCCAGAACGTCACCGTCACCCGCCGTGACGAACTTGGCGTACTGCAACAAGGCATCGCCCGCATGGGTGTGACCCTGCGTGACTTGATCAGCGGCATCCGCGACGGCGTCACCCAGATTGCCAGCGCCGCCGAAGAACTCTCGGCCGTGACCGAGCAGACCAGCGCCGGTGTGAACAGTCAGAAAGTCGAGACCGATCAGGTCGCCACCGCGATGCATGAGATGACCGCCACCGTGCAGGAAGTTGCGCGCAACGCCGAAGAAGCCTCGCAAGCTGCTGCCGCCGCTGACGGTGAAGCCCGTGAAGGCGACAAAGTGGTCAACGAAGCCATCGCGCAGATCGAACGTCTGGCCAGCGAAGTGGTGCGTTCCACCGAAGCGATGAGCGTGTTGCAACAGGAAAGCGACAAGATCGGCAGCGTCATGGACGTGATCAAGGCTGTCGCCGAACAGACCAACCTGCTGGCGCTCAACGCCGCGATCGAAGCAGCCCGTGCCGGTGAAGCCGGTCGTGGGTTTGCCGTGGTCGCCGACGAGGTTCGTGGTCTGGCTCAGCGTACGCAGAAATCCACCGAAGAAATCGAAGGCCTGGTCGCCGGTCTGCAGAACGGCACCCAGCAGGTTTCGGCGGTAATGAGCAACAGCCGCGCCCTGACCGACAGCAGCGTGGCGCTGACGCGCAAGGCTGGCGCATCACTGGAAAACATCACCCGCACGGTGTCGAACATCCAGTCGATGAACCAGCAGATCGCCGCCGCTGCAGAACAGCAGAGCGCCGTGGCCGAAGAGATCAGCCGCAGCATCATCAACGTACGCGACGTGTCGGAACAGACCGCAGCGGCGAGTGATGAGACGGCAGCGTCGAGTGTTGAACTGGCGCGTTTGGGTGGTCAGTTGCAGCAGATGGTCAGCCACTTCCGCGTTTGATCCTGATTCAGCGCTGAAGCTACAACCGCATCGCGAGCAGGCTCACTCTTACAAGAAATGGTGTTGATCACAGATTATGTGAACGACGCCAATCCCCTGTAGGAGTGAGCCTGCTCGCGATTGCGTTAGACCTGTCACGGCATCCCGTCAAACCACACCGTGCATAAAAAACTCGACTGGCACTTTAAAGAACTCGGCGAATCCCTTTATCTGGGCAACGGTCATTTTTCGCTTGTTATTCAATATCTCTGAAACAGCACTCTGAGTTGCGATCTCAGACAAGTCCTTCTGTTTAACGCCTCTTTCCGACAGCAGAAACGCCAGCGCTTCAGATTGGGACGAATAAGCAATCAACACCGTTTCATTTTCGTACTCATAAACCCGATCAGCCACAAACTCCGCAAATCGTGCCGCAGCATGATCCTCGGTGCTTGCGTGGGAATAAAGCTCATCAATCAGGGCCATTCGCACTTGCAGATCGTCATCATTTTTTATCGGATCATGGCAGGCAGACAACAACTTGGACAAAGTCGCTAGCTGATCGCCCAGTCCCTCAAGCATGGGTGAAATATCGGCTATGAAGGAATCCAGTCCTGTCGCTTCGACTTTATTACGCTTCATTGAGATCACCTGTATTTTCGTTAAACATAAATAGCGTATTTCATTCTGGCCAACTACTTGACATCACCCTTCCACCATTTGTCATATCCGGCATGGGGAAGAATGTCTTTGATATAGATAGTGCCAGTCTTCGTGTTGATCCACGTAATGACACGGCACTCGTTTTTCTTGATATCAAAAACGTAAATATCAAGCGGGCCTTTCTTGCTCGTCAGCCTCAGCTTCGAGTGAGGGATACGATCGACGTTCCAACCTGAGGCGCTGGCCCAGTCTTGACGAAGCTTCTCAAACGACTCGAAGCGCAGCGATGCTCTGTCGAAGATGGTTAGCCACAAGGTGAGAGGATCTCTCCACTGACCATGAGTCTCAATGGCCCGCGCAACCGCCGCTTTTGTGATCACTCTCATACAATTTTTCGGTTCTGGTATCCCTACATGCAGCCAAATTATCTCAAATACAGATATCTGTAAAGCAGATATTTTTAGTTCCACAGAACAAACCCGAAGCCAAATGTATCAGTGGCTTCGGACTTTTTCTGTCAGTGGTGGACTTAGACTTCAGCCATCACCGAGTGCCACGCTGCCGCAACGCCGACGGCATAAAGTAAGCATCCTCCGGCACTGGCTGCGCAAAATCGACTGTCTCCGCCTCTTCGTTATCGAGGTTCTGCACGTAGTAACGCCGCGCCTGCAAATCGTGGAAAACATCCAGCGCACTCCACGTCGTCGGCAGGTCGTAGAAGTTTTTCAGGTAGGCCATCGACACGCGCCACAACTCCCCTCGCCCATCGTACTGATCGACCAGCGCGGCGCCCCAGCTGTCTTCATCGAGAAACAGCACGCGCTTGGAATAGATGTGTCGCGAGCCCGGTTTCAAGTTGCCTTCCACCACCCAGACCCGGTGCAGTTCATAGCGGGTGTATTGCGGGTTGAGGTGGCCCGGGGTGAGCAACTGCGCGTATTTCACGTCGGGGCTGGCGACTTTGTAGTTGTTGTAGGGGATGTAGATTTCCTGTTTGCCCTTGAGCTTCCACTCGTAGCGGTCCGGCGAGCCGTTGAACAGGTCGGTGTCGTCGGCGGTGCGCAGGCCATCGGAGGATGCGATCGGCGTGTCGTAGGCGAGGTTCGGTGCGCGGCGCACGCGGCGTTGGCCGGCGTCGTAGATCCAGGCTTGGCGTGCGTCTTTGAGTTGATCGAGGGTTTCGTGCACGAGGGCGGCACCGCCAGCCAGCCGTGCCGGGCTTTTCACGAAGGCGAGGTAGTAGAACAGGATGTTTTTCAGATCGGCAAACTGGCCGTTCGGGCGGTAGTAGTTGAACAGCGCTTCCTGCTGCGAGGTCACCAGCGCGAAGCTGCCGTTACGTTGCACTGGCGCTTCGGAGGCGCGGCGTACAACGTAGATGCCGCGATAACGGGTGATGTGGTTCCACAGCACTTCAACGCCATCCTTGGGCACCGGGAATGGCACGCCGCCGTAGGCATCGGAGAAACCGCTGCCGCCTTCGAGCAGCTTGGCCGAGGTGGCGTTTTTCAGGGTGTTGTCGTACAGCCATTGCGGCGCTGAACCGGAGCGGCGGGACGGGTAGATCGGCATCTGAAAGGTGTCGGGATAGCTGTTGAACAGCGCGATCTGGCCGGGGCTGAGGTGGGCTTTGTATTGGTCGAGATTGGCTTTGGTGATGGTGAACAGCGGTTTGTCTGCGGCAAAAGGATCTGGGTGATGCTGACCCGGTTTGTAACCGGCCGGGGCTTGAGTGATGCCGCCGGTCCAGGCGGGAATCGTGCCGGCGGCATTGCCCGCGCGCTCGGCGCCCATGGGGGTCAGGGTGGTTTTCAGTTGTTCGGCTTGTTGTGGGGTGATGGCGGCCAGAGCGGTGCCGGCGGCCAGGCCTAACACAAGCCCTAGCGAAGCTTTGGTCAATTTTGAATTATGAAACATGATCGATCTCCGAAACGGGAGTGAGGTCTGCAAATCACCGTAGATCCCCTGTAGGAGTGAGCCTGCTCGCGATAGCGGTGTGTCAGACAACATCTACAGCGACTGAAAATCCGCTATCGCGAGCAGGCTCACTCCTACAGGAGGTGCGCCTGTTTTCTGGGTATCAAAGGAAATACTTGAGATTGAACCCGACGTTATCGCGGTCGCGAATGCCGTTGTTTTGCCCGCCGCCGTAGAACTCGGTGTATTGCAGTTCGGCTTCGAGCTTGTTCTGGTAGTTGGCCTTGATCCCCAGCGTGTAGGCCTTGCGACCTTCGATGGTGTTGCCGGCCTGGTAGCTGTTGCCCTCGAAATCGTCCTTGTAAACGATGTAGGGCGAAACGTTGACCCCGGCGTACACGTCGTTCCAGGTGCCGTTGAGCATCGCCGTGTAACTGTAGGAATCACGGTTGACCTGATCGTCGCGATCACCGCCCGACACATAGGAATAGTTACCGGTGCCGGCGTAATAACGTCGGCTGCCGTCATACGCGGTGTATTGCAGACTGCTGCCGCGCAGGTGCTTGGAGGCCAGTTCGAAAATGCCGAACAGTGAGTCGAACGAAGCGGTCGGGCCGAAGTTGTAAATAGTGCCGAGCGAGGTGTTGAACGCTTCGACACGTTCGGCGTTGTTGATCTCGCTGTTGAGATTGACCATCTGCCCGCCGACGTTGATCGACCTGCCTGTCACCGCCACAGCAGCACCGTTGGCCAGGTCACCGATCAAATCGTTGGTGGCTGCGACACCGATCGGCAGGTTCGGCCGATAGGCGATTTCACCAAACACCGAGGCCTCGCCCAGCGTGGTGTTGAAGCTGAAGCCGTACATGCGGATGTCTTCGGCATAGCGCCGATGCGCCTGGATATTACCCATCACATCAGCGGTGGCCAGACCATTGGCCAGCGCCCCGGCCTGACTGCCGGCAACACCGGACAACAGGTTGGTCAGCGCATCCATGTCGATGCCTTTGTAGCCGCCCAGGTCCGCTGCGATGGTCGGTTCCTTGGCGTGGTAGTTGACCAGGTACAAACCGAACTCGGTGCTGTTGAGTTGTTCGGCGATGTAGCGAAAGGCAAAGCCGAACTGGCCATCGTTGCGCGCGTTGTAGTCCTTGCCGACGCTCGCCACTTTCAGCGTGTTGCCGTAGGCCGGGGTCACGCCGTTGGCGTACAACCCGGTGCTTTGCAGGGCCGAACTCAGCAACGGGTTGTTGCCCAGCGCGCTGTACAAACCGATGACGTTGCCAAACCCCGGCACTGAGGTATCAAGCGCCGTGCCGCTGAAGTTGTTGTAACCGGTGTTGCCACCGTCGGCGAACAGGTCGGTTTGCGAGTAGAACGTGCCGACCGGATCGATACGGGTTTCCTTCCAGTTGGTCTGGTAGAAACTCTCCATGGTCAGCGAATCGGTCAGGCCGATGTTGAAGCTAAGCGCCTCGACCGGCACCAGCACTTCTTTCACTTCGGCGCCGGGCAAGCGGTACTTGGCGGCGTCCACCGGGTTGGTGGTGTTGATCCCGCCGCGATAGAAAATCCCCTCGCCCCAGTTGAACACCTGCCGACCGACTCGCGCCGTCACCGGCATCTGCGCAACGTCCCAACTGCCATGCACATAGGCGTCGAGCATCTCGATGCGGCTGCCGGCGATGTCGCGGGTCTGGCTGGTGAAATGGTCGTCCTGCGGGTAGCTCTGGCTCGGTTGCGACGGGCGGTTGTTGTCGTAGTAGTCGTTGCGCTTGTCCATCAGTTGCGTGTCGTAGAACGCGGTGCCGCGCACGAACACGCCATAGTTCTGATAGTTGGCTTCAAGCTCGGAGGTGATCTTGTACACCTCGGAAACCAGCCCGGTGTCGAAGTTGCGATTGCCGTCGTTGGTGTTGACGTCATCATTAGTTTTGTCGCGGCCCTGCACTCGCCACAAACGGCCGTAGGACAAGGTCGTGTCGACAGAGCCGGTCACTTGTTTGTCCATGAAGCTGAATTCCACCGCGTGCGCCGCATCGACTGCGCACAGTTGCAGCAACCCGGCCAGGCCGACACCGGGGAGCGCGGCGCCCGTCAGGCGCAATCGAGTGTTGATCATCTTTTCCTCCTTCCCTGTGTTTTTATTGTTTTGGTGTACGTTGCCGCGCTACGGCGCCAATCCCGCGCTGACATAAATCCGGCTGTGCGCGCCGAAATGCCCAAGCAGCTTGAACAACTGCTGGTTGAGTGCCGGGTGGTCGAAATCTTCGCTATGAAGTTGATTACCGCTGCTGAAATCACTGCTGACCGGCGCCGTTTCCAGCCACTGCCCGATGGCTTCGTCGAAGGCTGCGGAGTCGTTGACCGCTTCGGCGCTGACCACTTCGCGCAGGTAGTCGACCGAGTACGGCGGGTAGATTTTGTCCTGGGTTACATCGGAGTAAGCATCAAGCATCGGATGCGGCTGCCCCGTGCGCAGCAAGCGTCGCAGCCAAGTCGATTGGTACTTCTCAACTTCCATATGTCGAGTGGCGACGCGTTCGATCGAGGCTTGTTTGTCAGCGGCGAAACCGGCCAGCGCCTTGCCTTCCAGCAGAAGAAGATTGGCAAGGTCGACGCCCGGCAACGGCTTGGCGTGATACGGCTGGGTCAGGTCTTGAATGTGGTGCAGGCCCCAGCCGAGAAAGCGATAACCCCAATACGGATGACCGCTGGCAAATGCCAGTCGCGCCAGGCCCAGGTATTGATACGCGCGCCAGTCCGGCCAACTGCGTTCGAGGAAACCGGCAGCGGCGTAGACCACCGCGCTTTCATGGAAGAAGCCCATGTGGAACGGCGCCTGCGAGCTGTACTGGAACCGCGCATCACCGAACGGTTGCGGGCCGAAACCGTAGATCGCGCCGACGTTGCCGGGGTTGTCGCTGAACAGATTGATGTCGTGACCGTAATCCGGCTCGTCGGCGGCGCTGGCGAGCAAGGCCAGGGCTGCGACTTTTTCGTGCTCGGCGATGAGGATAAAGCGCTGGCGATTCCACGGTGACAGGGTTTGCTCGACCATGACTTGATTGGCCTGCAAGTGCTCACGTTCGGGCAGGTCTTTGCCGGGCAATGGCTGGATGACCATCGCCAGATGAATCTCGGGATTGATGCGCAGCGCCGTGAGGAAGTCGTGGCGCGGATTGTCACTCGGCACCGCCGGCAATTTCAGGGTATCGGGGCGTGGCGGGTATTGACTGAAGTGTTCGCGGGCGAAGCTTTCCTGTTGCTCCAACAGCGCCAGCACGGCCGGGTATTGCTCGGTGAGAAACTGCTCCAGTGGCTCGACTTCAACCGCTGGCGCATCGCGCAACGCCGGCAGATCCTGCAACGCCAGATAGCTGCCGACCGTGTGGTTCGACCAGCCCCAAGCGCTCGGGGCCGTTGCACAAAGCAGCAACAGGAGGAAAGTCAGCTTCATTGCTTTTCGTTCTTATTGGAAGTGCCGTGGGGGATGAGCCTAACAACCGACCCCGCCGCTGACACTGTCCGATCTCACCAGAAAAGTTCTCCGATGGCGCCAATTACCCGATATCAAAAACACCACCGCCCCCTGTAGGAGTGAGCCTGCTCGCGATAGCGGTGTGTCAGTCAAATAGATGTTGGCTGACACACCGCTATCGCGAGCAGGCTCACTCCTACAGGGGATTTGTGGTGTTCTTTCAGGCGGGGTAACCGGTGATTTTGCGGATGCTCTGATATAGCGGCTTGAGCTGGCGGTACATGCGCAGGTAGACCTCTTTGTACAGTTGCTCGTAGATTTTTTGCGCATCGGGTTGTGGGATGAAGACAGCCCCTACTCTGGTCATTGAAGCGATCGCCGTGGGGAAATCCGCATGCAACCCCAACCCTACTGAACAACAAATCGCCGCACCCAGACCCGACGCCTCATACACATGCGGACGCTCCGCTGGCAGGCCGAAAATATTCGCCGTCAGCTGCATCGCCGCATCACTCTGCGAACCACCACCGGCCACGCGCAAACGCTTGACCGACACCTTCGAACGCCGCTCGATGTTCTCCATGCCCTGACGCAACGCATACGCCAGCCCCTCAAGAATCGCCCGGTAAATATGCGCGCGGGTGTGCACATCGCCGAAGCCGATCATCGCGCCTTTCGCCTCCACGCCCGGCTCACGAATACCCGGCGACCAATACGGTTGCAACATCAAGCCCATCGAGCCCGGCGGCACTGCATCGACCAGTGCGTCGAACAATTGCTCCGGCTCGATGCCCTGCTCTTTGGCCTGCTGCATTTCACGCAGACCGAACTCGTTCTTGAACCAGCTGACCATCCAGTAACCGCGATAAATCATCACCTCGCAGTTGAACTGATCCGGCACTGCCGAGGGGTACGGCGGAATCAACGGGACGATTTCCAGATAGCGCGAGCGGGTGCTGGTGATCGTCGCTGTGGTGCCGTAAGACAGGCATACGGTGCTCGCATCAACCACGCCGGCACCGACCACTTCGCACGCTTTGTCGGCGCCGGCAGCAATCAGCGGTAAGCCTTCGGGAATACCCGTATGACGAGCGGCCTCGGCGGTAATGTGGCCGAGGGTTTCACCGGGTTTGTGCAGGCTCGGCAATTGCTCGGGGCGTACCGCCAGCGCCTGCCATTTCCAGTCACTCGGCGCGGCCCATTTCAGCCGTTTGAAGTCGAACGGCAGATAGCCGACGCAACAACCGACCGAGTCGACAAACCGTCCGCACAATCGATGGGTGAGAAACCCCGAGAGCAGCAAAAACTTGTCAGTCGCCGCCCACACTTCAGGCTGGTGTTTTGCTATCCAGTTAGCCTCAGCCTGAGCGCGAAAATAATCCACGGTGCCCTGCGCGCCGACCAGTTTGAAAAGCCAGCCCCACGGCCCTTTGATCCCGCCCTCGACTTCGCTCTGACGTTGATCGAGCCACAGAATCGCCGGGCGCAACGGTTTACCCTCAGCATCGACGTTGATCACCGTGCCGCGCTGCGTGGTCAGGGAAACGCCGGCAATCTGCGAACGGTCGATGCCGGTCTGCGCCCAGACTTGCTGGCACGCCTCCCCCAATTTTGCCCAGTAATACTCCGGATCCTGCTCGGCCCAGCCCGGTTGCGTCGAGTAATACGCCTGCAATTCAACCTTGCCTTTGCCGAGCAGATTGCCCTGCAGATCGAAGAGCAACGCGCGCACGCTCTGGGTGCCGTTGTCGATGGCCAGCAGGTAACGCTTGTTCGGGTGGTTATCCATGGAGCTCTCTTCAAGGGGCATCAAGGCGTGGCATCCGGCAGACCGTGATGGCGTTGCCACAACGCCCGATAACGCTGAATTTCTTGCTGCCAGTGTTCGTCGCTCCAGGCCAGTCGTGGCTGGCAGAGTTGGCGAATGGCGGCGAAATATTCTTCGCCACCGCGCGGCAACAGCAGACCGAGACGTGTGCGGCGCAGGAGCAGATCGTCGAGGTGCAGAACCATTTCCGACTCACAGGCGAAAGCCAGTTCGGCCCACAGAGTGTCCGTAGCGCCGACCGTGGCGTGGCCGATTTCTTTGATCAATTGCGCCAACTTCGGCAGATCTCGACCATGCCTCCCGGTCAGACGTCGCCACTGATGGCTGCTCAACTCAGGAATCGCCTGCACAGGAACAGCGGCAAACACGGGCGCGGCGTCATCGACGAAAGGACGTTCGAGCATCGCCGCGCAGGCCTTGAGCACTTCGATGGCTTGCGGGCGAAACGTGGTGAGTTTGCCGCCGGCCAAGGTCACGCAACCGGGCTCCTGCCACAGCACATGTTCACGGGTTTCGTTCGACGGTTTGTCTTGATGCGCACCTGCGCTGCCCACCACCGGACGCACGCCGGACCAGGTCGACAGCACATCCGCCGCACTCACTTCGGCACCGGGAAACTGTTGCGTGCAGGCCGCCAGCAGATAGTCGAGTTCTTCGCCGCTGATGCTCGCGCTCTGATCCAGATCCTCACGGTGATCGAGGTCCGTGGTGCCGACCACTGTCGCGCCCTCCCATGGAAAAACAAACACCGGACGCCGGTCGCGCTCATGCAGAAACGTGAACGCCTGCGCCACCGGCAGACGCCAACCCGGCAGCAATAAATGACTGCCGCGTAACGGCCGTAATTGCCGTGGTGCCTCCGTCGGCCGCAAGCGCTCGGCCCATGCGCCGGTGGCCACAGCAAGCACGCCGCAGCGCAATTGCAGTGACGTGCCGGCCTCGCAATCCTCGACCTGAACGCCACACACTCGCCCATTTTCACGCAGCAAATGCTCCACGCGAACGCCGTTAATCACGTCCGCGCCATCCGCCCGAGCTTCGCTCAACACACGCATCACCAGCCGCGCATCATCGGTCAGCGCATCGACAAAACAGGTGCCACCGAGCAAGTCGTTTTCCTTCACCCCCGGCGCCAGATAACGCAGTTGTTGCGCATCATGAAAGCGATGGCTGCGACGCCCGGCCAGAGCGTCGTAAACACTCAGCAAACCACCCAACACCCGTGGCCCGGGAAAGCCGCCGCGATAGTGCGGCATCATGAAACTCATCGGCTCGACCAACCCCGGCGCTTCGTCGAGCAAGCGCTGACGTTCGCGTACCGAATCACGGGTCAGGCGCCACTGCCCTTTGGCGATGTAACGCAAACCGCCATGGACCATTTTCGAGGAACGGCTGGAGGTGCCCCAGGCGAAATCGCGTTGTTCCAGCAGCAGGCAGCGCCAACCTCGACGCGCCGCTTCCCGCAGGATTCCGGCGCCGCTGATGCCGCCGCCGATGACGATCAGATCCCAGGTTTCCTCGGCCAGCGTCGGCAAAATCTGCTGGCGCCACGCGGCGTTCCAGTCCTGACTCATGGCCGTCACTCCGGCAACAGCGTGCCGGGGTTGAGGCGCCCGGCCGGATCGAAATGTTTGCTCAGTGCCTGTAAGGTGTCCATCGCCAATGCGCCCTTCTCGCGCAGCAGGTACGGCGCGTGATCCTTGCCGACACCGTGCTGGTGGCTGATGGTGCCGTGGTTGTCGACGATGGTCTGGCTGGCCGCATGTTTGAGCGCTTTCCAGCGCGCCAGCGTCGCGGGGTAGTCCGCCGCCGGGCGAAACACGTAGGTGGTGTAGATGCTCGAACCTTCGCCGTAAACGTGGGACAGGTGGGTGAACACGTGCACGCGTTCGCCTTCGGCGGCCAGGGCATCGCGCAGGCTGTTTTCGATGAGGTTGAGCAGGTTGTCGACGTTGCTCCAGTCGGTGGCTGTTTCGAGGGTGTCGACCACGTAACCGGCATTCCACAGGTTCTCGCGCAGGTAAGGGAAACGGAAGCGGTTCTGCGCCCACTTCTTGCCGAGCAAGGTGCCGGTGAAGACGCCGCCGAAGGCCTTTAAATGTTGCCGTGCCTGTGTCAGCGACAATGCGTTTTGTCGGCGATTGCCGGTGACGCCGAAGGTCAGCAGGCATTTGCCCGCACCCGCGCCACGCAGATTCAGGTACTTTTCCAGCCAGGCGATTTGTTGGGGATGACCGGCCAGCGCAAGTTGCGTTTCGGTTTCCACGGCGTTGGATAAACGCAGCATCGACAGCGGTACGCGTGCCTGGGCCAATTGGCGAATGGCACTGAGTGCCTGCGGCCAGTCGGGTAGAAACACACCGTAGAAACGCTCATCAGCAGGCAATGCGCTGACCCGCACCTTGACCTCGGAAATGATCCCGAAACGGCCCTCGCAACCGAGCACCACTTCGCGCAAATCTGGCCCGGCAGCCGAAGCCGGGAAGGTTGGAATCCGCATCGGCCCGGCGAAGGTTTCCAGGGCTCCGCCAGCGAATAACTGCTCGATCCGGCCATAGCGCAGCGACTGCTGACCGCTGGAACGGCTGGCGACCCAACCGCCCAGCGTCGACAGCTCCCAGGACTGCGGAAAATGCCCCAGCGTGTAGCCTTTCGCACGCAACTGACTTTCGACCTGCGGCCCACTCGCGCCGGGGCCGAACGTTGCCAGCAGGCTCTGTTCATCAAGGTCGATCAGGCGATTCATCCGCGCCAGCGACACCGTCACCACTGGTCGCACAGAATTTGGTGGATTGATGTGTCCGGCCACCGACGTGCCGCCGCCATAAGGGATCAGGCACAGGTCCTGCTCGTGGGCGAGTGCCAGCAACTGGCGAATATGTTCAGCGGTCTCGGGGAACGCCACCGCATCCGGATAATTGCCCAGCGCACCTTCGCGCAACGCCAGCCAGTCCGGCAGGCTCTGGCCCCGCGCATGCAGCAAGCGGTCATGGGCATCGACGCTGTACAACGCGTGTGCAGGCAATCGCGAGGCCGGCACCCGGGCCAATGCGGATTCCAGCGTGGCATCGGGCAGCGCTCGCCCCTCGCCCAGTCGTTCATGAAGAAACTCCGCGCCCTGGGCCGGCAGTTCGACCACCGTGGTTGCATCTCCCCAGCCGTTCCAGCGTCGCATGCGTGTGTCCTTCTAACCGTCAGATCAGTGATATTTCAGGCCCCCATACTAGCCAGCGGCCGCAAAGTGTCACGGTCGCATCCGGCCAGTTCGTGTAGCCAATTGAGTCAAACGTCGCGCAAGCGTCAGCCATTTACTTTAGTCGGGGTTTCAAATTACCTTTCAGGCTATTCGTCCGCCTCCGCTGCCGTTGATCAAAGGAATGGGATCATGCAATCGCTTGGCTTCACTTCAGTTCCGCCAATGCTCAAGTACCTGCGCCATGCCGAACAACTGGGTATGGATATCGAGCCTGCGTTGGCGGCGGCGGGTTTGCAGGCGCAGCAGTTGAGCGACAACACCCTGCGTTTGCCCGGTGAGGCGCATGAACGCTTGCTGGAGTATTTTTGCGAACACTCGGGCGATCCGTTGTTCGGGCTCAACGCGGCGAATTTCGTCCTGCCCAATTCGTGGAGCGTGCTTGGTTACATCACCATGAACTGCGCGACGCTGGGCGATGCGATGAGCCGAATCATGCCGTTCGAGAAACTGGTGGGGGACATGGGCGTGAGCCGCGCCGAGGTGCAGGACGGCCATGTGCATCTGATCTGGACCTGCCGTTATCAGCGTCCGCGAATCCGCCGGCATCTGGTGGAAAACGTGCTGGGGTCGTGGCTGCAATATGCACGCTGGATCGCCGATACGCAGATGTCGCCGGCCGGGGTCTGGCTGGAACATTCGTGCCCGGCAGAGGCCACGCCGGCGCAGTACGAAGCGTTTTTCGATTGCCCGGTGTTGTTCGATCAGCCGTATTCGGCGCTGGTCGTGCCGCTGGCGTATTTGCAGCTGCCGTTGCGTCAGGCGGATGCGCAATTGCTGCGGACGCTGGAAGAACACGCGATGGGATTGATGGCGACGCTGGAGGATGCGTCGCTGGAGCAGCAGGTGAAGAACATCCTGCGGCAGTTGCTCAAGGAAGGTCTGCCGCGCAAGGAGCAAGTCGCCGAGCAACTGAGCGTTTCCGTGCGGACGTTGCAGCGGCAGTTGCATCAGGCGGGGACGTCGTATCAGCAGATTCTCGATGATTTGCGCCAGGAACTGGCTGAGCATTATTTGCTCAACAGTACGCTGCCGATTCAGGACATTGCGCAGTATCTGGGGTTTACCGAACCGCGCTCGTTTCACCGCACGTTCAAGAGTCGGCGGGGGATGCCGCCGGGGGAGTTTCGGCAGATGCATCGGGGGTGAATGTTCCGGCCCCTTCGCGAGCAGGCTCGCTCCCACAGTTGATCTCCGTTGTTCACAAAGTTGATGTTCACCGCCGACCCAATGTGGGAGCGAGCCTGCTCGCGAATGCGCCAGTTGCCGCACCCGATTCCTACAGGTAAATCTTCGATACTTGAGCGCAATAAACATCCCGCATTACAGGTGTTTAAAGACACTCAGCGTTACGCGAAACAGCCCACAAATCCTTGCGCCACTGCCTACGCCTGCGCCAGAATCCGCCGGCTTGTGCGCCCTGAGCATGCTGCGTAACTTGATTCGGTCACTGATTCCCAGTGATCGGGTTTAGTAGCCCGGTGGTAATTCTGCTGGTCGTACATTCATCACAGGTACTCGCGTATCTGAGCTTTATGGTGGCTGTACGCAGGGCGCTTCGGCGCGCCGGCTTTTAGCTGAGTTCCCCGGTCTACTAACCTGCGTACAGCCGCCACCCTTTCGTTTAGTAGCCAAAGGGTGGCCGCTCAACAAAGGGAACACAGCTATGTTCAAGATAACGCCAAACCCGCCGGTCACCGACCCGGCCTCCCCCTACGAATCCGCCGATTCGAAGAAATTCCACGAGGCCGCCGAGCGCGCTCTAGACCACTATCTCGCCCCACCCACCGCGCAGATCATGGCCACGCCTTACCGACCCAACCGCCTCTACATGGCCAACCCGGCATCCGCGACCGAGCCCTTGCTGGTCGACGCCTGCGAAACACTGGGTTCTGCCTCGGTGATGCTCAACGACTTCGCCGCCGTGCTCGAAGGTTCGCACCGCAAGACCCTGCAAGGCATCGCGCAAGTGGTGATGGTGGCGGAAATGGCGGTCAATCAGGTGCTCGATAAGTTCGTGCCGACCGAGTAACGAAAAAGCCCGCGCCCCTAACTGTGATGGTTAGGTGGCGGGCTTCTTTTTTGCGGTGGGCCATTTCCCCTCACCCCAGCCCTCTCCCGGAGGGAGAGGGGGCCGACCGAGGTGTCTGGCGCTATACATCGACCTGAATGACCGAGTCGATTATGGATTCGACCGAGCAGGTTCAGGTCGGTGTATCTCTCAAGCATTCCCAGATCAGATCGGTCCCCTCTCCCTCCGGGAGAGGGCTAGGGTGAGGGTGAAGGGCCGACCGTGGGATCTTCGCTAAATACACCGACCTGAAAGTGCTGCCGTGAATCCATAATCGCTGCAGATCTTTCACGTCGATGTACAGCGCCAGACACCTCGGTCAGTCCCCTCTCCCTCTGGGAGAGGGCTAGGGTGAGGGGCTTTTCAGCTCAGAGACAAATCGCGTTGGTAAACACCAGCCGATTACCAAACGGATCAACGATCGTCATGTCCTGACTCCCCCACGGCATCGCCTGAATGCCCGGATGCGAAAACTTGTAATCCTTGGACTCCAACTGCTGCTGAAACGCCTCCAGCTCATCCGTCTCGATCCGCAGCGCCGAACCCGGGCACGCATCGCCATGGTGCTCGGACAAATGCAGCACACACTCGCCACGCGACACCTGCAGATACAACGGAAAATTCGCTTCGAAGCGATGCTGCCAGTCGATCTTGAAACCCAGAAAATCGACGTAGAACTCGACAGCTTTGGCTTCATCGAAGATCCGCAGGATCGGGGTGGTTTTGCCGAAGCTCATGGGGTGCTCCCTGACTGATTGGCCCCACAGTGTAGACGGGGTGGATGTCAGCAATTCGGCCTGTTGATGGCTTTCTTTAATTGCAATGTGCCACCACTGTGACGCAGTCCGCGAAACCTCAGTGAAAGTTGTCGCGCAGATCACCCTGTCGAGCGAGAAAACGCCCTTCCCTGCGCCCATTCGCCTGCCCGTCGCGATAACTTAATACACCGTTGATCCAAACCCCATCAATCCCCTGCGCAGCCCGTTGCGGATCATTGAAGTCCGCCACATCACGCACCGTCGCCGGATCGAACAACACCAGATCTGCCCAATAGCCTTCACGAATCTCACCGCGCTCCTTCAAACCAAACCGTGCCGCCGACAGACCGGTCATCTTGTGCACGGCGGTGTGCAGCGGAAACAGGCCGACGTCACGACTGAAATGTCCGAGAACCCGTGGGAAAGCGCCCCACAGGCGCGGATGCGGGAACGGGTCTTCCGGCAGTCCGTCAGACCCGACCATCGACAACGGATGGGCGAGGATTCTTCGTACATCCGCCTCGTCCATGCCGTAATACACCGCACCCGCCGGTTGTAGGCGTTTGGCCGCGTCAATCAACGGCACGTTCCATTCGGCAGCGATGTCGATCAGGTCGCGGCCGCTGACTTCCGGGTGCGGCGTCGACCAAGTGATGGTAATGCGGTGCGCGTCGGTGACTTGCTTCAAATCCAGCGTCGATGAACTCGCCGCATACGGGTAGCAATCGCAACCGACCGGATGAGTTTTGGCGGCCTCTTCCAATGACGCGAGCAGTTGCGGACTGCGCCCCCAGTTACCGACACCAGCACATTTGAGGTGGGAAATGATCACCGGAGAACGCGAGTGTCGACCGATGCTGAACGCTTCATCCATCGCCTCCAGCACCGGTTCGAATTCACTGCGCAGGTGCGTGGTGTATACCGCGCCAAACGCTGTGAGTTCTTCGGTCAGTTGCATGACTTCATCGGTGGAGGCGCTGAAGGCGCTGGCGTACGCCAGGCCTGTGGATAACCCCAACGCGCCCGCCTCCAGACTTTCCCGCAGTTGCTCGCGCATCGCCGCGATTTCTTCAGACGTAGCGCTGCGGAACAGGTCATCCAGATGATTGCTGCGCAGCGCCGTATGGCCGACCAACGCGGCAACGTTCAACGTGGTATTGGCCCCTTCCACCGCCGCACGATAATCACTGAAGCGTGGATAAACAAACGCCGCCGCTGTACCGAGCAGGTTCATCGGATCCGGTGGATTGCCCTTCAATTTCACGGGCGAAGCGCTGATCCCGCAGTTGCCGACAATCACCGTGGTCACACCCTGGCTGAGTTTTGGCAGCATCTCTGGCTGACGAATCACCACGGTGTCGTCGTGGGTGTGTACATCGATGAAACCCGGCGCCAGCACGCGGCCAGCGGCGTCGATTTCCTCGCTGGCGGTGGCGTCGTGCAAGTCGCCGATACGCTCGATGCGGCCCTCGCGAATCGCCACATCGGCGCGGTAACCGGGCACGTTGCTGCCATCGATGATCAGGGCATTGCGAATCAGGGTGTCGTACAGCATGTCAGTCTCCCAGCGGCAGGTGATCGTCGCCGCCACGGTATTCGTCGAGGGCCAGTTTGATCCGCCGCAGACGTTCTTGATTGTCTTCAGGACAGGCCAGCGCCAGCTCGGTGGCGAGCACGTCGATGGCGAGCAGCATGCCGTAACGCGCCGCCGTCGGTTTGTAGATGAACGAGGTTTCTGCGCCTTGCAACGGCAGGACGATGTCGGCCAGTTGCGCCAGCGGCGAATCGGCGCGGGTGATCGCCAGAATGCGTGCGCCGTAGTTGCGCGCCAGTTCGACGGTCTCCAACAACTCCGGAGTGATGCCGGTCAGCGAACAGACGATGAGCACTTGCTCGGCGTTCAGACTGGCGGCGGTGACGCGCATCATCACCGCGTCGTGACACACCGCAATCGGGTAGCCGAGGCGCACCAGGCGGACCTGCAATTCGTAGCTGCACAGGGTCGAGCAACCGCCCATGCCGAAGGCGTGAATCATCCGTGCCTGACCGAGCAGTTTCACCGCATCGGCGAAGCGTGATTCATCGAATCCGGCCAGATGCTGGCGCAGCGTGGTTTCAATGTCGCCGACGATCTGCCCATAGAACGCCGACTGCTCAGGCGTGCCCGCCGGGTCGAGAAAACGGCTGCCGACGCCGCTGGCCTGAGCCAGTTGCAGGCGCAGATCACGCAGGTCACGACAGCCAACCGTACGGGCAAAACGCGACAGCGTGGCGGTGCTGACTTCAGCGCGTTGCGCGAGGTCTTCGAGGCTGGCGCTGGCGGCAAAACCAACGTCGTCGAGCATCAGCCGAGCGATGCGACCTTCGCCGGCGCTGAAGGAATCCTGACGGGCGCGGATCTGGTAGAGGATGTCCATGGGCGGCGGGCTCCGGTTACAGCAGGTAAGAAAGGCCGACGGTCAGGCCGAACGCGACCAGCGAGATCAGCGTCTCGAGCACGGTCCAGGTCTTGAACGTCTGCGCGACCGTCATGTTGAAGTATTCCTTGATCAACCAGAAGCCGCCGTCGTTGACGTGGGAAAAGATAACCGAGCCAGCGCCGGTCGCCAGCACCAACAGTTCAGGGTGTGGATAACCCAGACCAATGGCCACCGGCGCGACCACGCCGGACGCGGTGGTCATGGCCACGGTCGCGGAACCGGTGGCGACGCGCATCAATGCGGCGAACAGCCAGCCCATGATCAGCGGCGACAGCTGGAATTCGTGGGCGAGGCCGACGATTTGATCGGTGACGCCAGCCTCCACCAGAATGCGGTTCAAGCCACCGCCAGCACCGACCAGCAAGGTGATACTGGCGGTAGGTGCCAGGCATTCGTTGGTGAATTTGAGGATCGATTCGCGGTTGAAACCCTGGGCGATGCCCAGCGTCCAGAAACTCAACAAAGTCGCCAGCAGCAGCGCAATCACCGAGTTGCCGATGAACAACAGAAACTGATTGAAACCGCTGCCCGGGGTGGAAATCAGGTTGGCCCAGCCGCCGATCAGCATCAGCACCACCGGCAACAGAATGGTCGCCATGGTAATGCCGAAACCCGGCAGTTTGTCGCGCGGTTCGCGGTCGAGAAATTGTTTTTCCAGCGGGTTATCCGCCGGCAATTGAATGCGCAGCACGATGAATTTGGCGTACAGCGGCCCGGCAATGATCGCGGTGGGAATGCCGATGGCAATCGCGTACAGCAAGGTCTGCCCGACCGACGCCTGATAGGCCTGCACCGCGAGCATCGCCGCCGGGTGCGGCGGCACCAGCGCATGCACCACCGACAGGCCGGCAACCATCGGCAAACCGACCATCAGAATCGACACGCCAACGCGGCGCGCCACGGTGAACGCAATCGGCACCAGTAAGACGAAACCGACTTCGAAGAACAGCGGCAGACCAACCAGAAAGGCGATGCAGACCATCGCCCAATGCGCATTCTTCTCGCCGAATTTATCGATCAGCGTGCGCGCCATCTGCTCGGCGCCGCCGGACTCGGCCATCATCTTGCCGAGCATTGTCCCGAGCGCGACCACCAGCGCGATATGCCCCAGCGTCTTGCCCACCCCGGCCTCATACGCCCCGACCACACCCGATGGCGGCATCCCGGCCACCAGCGCCAGGCCGATGGAAATCAGGGTGATGACGATGAACGGATTGAGCCGGTAACGGGCGATCAACACGATCAGCGCAATGATGGCAACGGCGGCATAGACCAGCAGCCAATAGCCGAAGGAAGGCGTCATGCGGTACTCCTCGAAAGGGTCACGTTCGAATGGGTTGTGAAACTCATAAATCATTTCGAGATCGAGATTTCAAACCGCATGAAAGTAATTTTCGTGGAGAGGCAAGGCGTGTCGCTGATGGATATGTCTTGTCGTGATTAATGAAAATCGTAGGGCGGGATTTACATGCTTTTACAGCCAACACAGCCCCCTGTAGGAGTGAGCCTGCTCGCGATTGCGCCGTAACAGTCAATATCTTCATTGGCTGAATGACCGCTATCGCGAGCAGGCTCACTCCTACAGTTTTGATCGCATTCCTCCAGACAGAATGCGCAAAACCTCTGGGAGCTGGTGGACGACTCACACCATTTCGTTACGAATCCATTCAACCACCGAGGTGCGCTCCGGTGCCCAGCCCAGTAATTCGCGGGCGTGTTTGCCGCGTACGCGGCTGTTGGAGCCGAGGCCGTAGTTGGCCATTTCGTAGCCCCATTCGGCTTCAGCGTCTTTCAACGGCCAGTCTTGCGGTTGACCCAGGTTCAGGGCTTCGGCCATGGCGGTGGTCATGTCGATGAACGAGGCTTCGCCACTTTCGACGAAGTAGAAAGTACCCGGTACGTTCTTGGTCAGCGCCAGCAGGTACAGGCTGACGACGTCTTCGATGTGCACGTTGGACCAGATGTTCTGGCCTGGGCCGACGTGGCGCACTACGCCACTTTTGCGTGCCTGCTTGAGCAGTCGCGGCAGTTGCACGCTGTCGCGATTGACGCCCAGGCTGTGGCCATAGATCAGCGTGTTGCAGATCACTGCCGAATTCACGCCGTCCTGCGCAGCGGCGAGGATCAGATTGTCGATGGCCACGCGCGCGGCTTTGTCGACGGTTGGTTCCGGCAGGTTGTCCTCAAAGTAGATGACGTCGCTGGACTTACCGCCCGATGCGTCGCCAACGATGCTCGAACCGCTGGTGTGCAAGAAGACTTTGTTGGTACCGCGCAAGGCATCGAGCAACGCTTCGACCGCACCGCGATGGTCGCTGCTGGCGGCGTTGATGACGGCATCGGCAGCGCGGGCCTGCTCAGCGAGCAGCGCTTTGTCGTCAAGAGTGCCGATGACCGCGGTGATCCCGATGGCTTTCAGCTCTTCAGCCTGTTCAGGGCTGCGCACCAGACCGGTGACTTTGTGCCCGGCCTTGACCAGACCGGTAGCAATCGAGCCACCGATAAATCCGGCAGCGCCGGTGACGAATACGTTCATGGAGAAACTCCCTGCGTGAGTAAGTGATGGGACGAGTATCGGCCTGTGGGTCCGAGGGAAAAACCCGTCCCCGCCCAATTCACTCTTGCGCAGAGGTCACGAATCAGCCCTTGAAATCGGCGCTGGCGTAAGCGGCGAGTTTGCTCTGGATAAAGTCGAGGAAGCACTGAATGCGCAGTGCCAATTGCGAGTTACGGTAGTACACGGCGTTGATCGGCTGGCGATAACCACTGTTGAATTCGCCGAGCATGACTTTCAATCGCCCGGCACGAATGTCGTCGATGGTCATGAAGTGCGACAGGCAAGCGATGCCCTGCCCTTCCAGCGCCAAGTGGCGCACGGTCTCGCCACTGGAAGCGCTGATCGCCGGGGTGATCGGCCAGCGATCGCCGTGCACATAGCGCAGCGGCCATTGGTTGAGGCCTTCGTTCTGGGTGAAGCCGAGCAAGGTGTGTTCGCTCAAGTCCGCCACTTGCTGCGGCGCGCCGTGCTTTTCCAGATAGGCCGGGCTGGCGACGATCAGCAGCGGACTGCAACCGAGCGAGCGCGCGTGCAGCGTCGAGTCAGCGAGGGTGCCGATGCGGATGGCGATGTCAGTGCTTTGTTCCAGCAGGTCAATGATCAGGTCATTGCTGTTGAGTTCGAGCTGGATGTCCGGGTAGAGCCGGCGGAATTCGTCGATGTACGGGACGACTGCGTGGAGCATGAACGGCGATGCCGCGTTGATCCGCAGGCGCCCGGACGGGGTTTGCTGACGTGAAGATAGACGCTCTTCGAGTTGCTCCATCTGATCGAGAATCAGCTTGGCCTGCTCGAAGAAATACTTGCCCTCCTCGGTCAGGTCCATGCGCCGCGTGGTGCGATTGATCAGCGTGGTGTCGAGCTTGGCTTCCAGCTTCGACAACGTGCGGCTGACCGCCGAAGGCGTCTGCCCGACCTGTTCGGCGGCGGCGGAAATCGAACCGCATTCGATCACGCAGACGAAAATCTGCAACTCATCGGATCTGGCTTTCACGGGTGTCCTCTTTGAGATCGCCAAGATCGCAGATGACTGCAACTCCCTGTAGGAGCTGCCGCAGGCTGCGATCTTTTGCTGTTACCACCGATAGTAGCCCGAAACCATTCAGGCCTTGAGACCAAACACCTCAGTCAAATGCTGCTCATAACGCGCCACATCAGCCTCGATGTTCGGCCGTTTCATCACGTCGACACAGAGGAACGTCGGCAACCCGGTCATACCGAGAAACTCATTGGCCTTGTGAAACGGGAAGTACACCGCATCAACACCTTTGGCCTCAAAGAAATCAGTCGGGTCATCGAAGGCTTGCTGCGGGGCATTCCAGGTCAGCGACAGCATGTATTGCTTGCCCTGAATCAGGCCACCGCTGCCGTACTTCTGCGAGGCGTCGGAACGGGTGCGGCCGTCGCTGGCGTAGAGGCTGCCGTGGCCTTCGGTGAAGACTTCGTCGAGGTACTTTTTTACCGTCCATGGCGCGCCCATCCACCAGCCCGGCATCTGATAAATGATCACGTCGGCCCAGAGGAATTTTGCGACTTCTTCAGCAACGTCGTAGCCCTCGTCGATGAAGGTGGTTTTCACATCGACACCGCCGCGATCGAGCACGCTCAGCGCAGCTTCGTGCAGGGTGGTGTTGTAGCGACCGTCGGAGTGAGCGAATTTTTTACCGCCATTGAGCAACAGCACTTTTTTCATGAGAAAGCCTCGGCGCAGCCACAGGGCTGGATGGAGAAGGGAAACTGGAATGGCGGCAGATTAGCGATCCGCCTCGCGCGGAATAAGCCAGTTTTGCGCAAAATACATTTGATCAAAAGGCACGAATCCATTGCCGATTGTTGCAATAACATCCGCGGCATTCTGAATTTGAGGAGTCGTTGTGATGAGTGAACGCTTGGGTTTTATCCTGCACGCCAAGACCCGCCCGGAAAAAGCCGAAGCTTTCGAGGCGTTGTTCCGCGCTTACGTTGAGCCGAGCCGCGCGGAGTCGGGCTGCATCGAGTACCACATGCTGCGCGACAAGGAAGATCCGACGCTGTTCATCTTCTACGAGATCTGGGCGTCGCAAGCGCATCTGGATGTACATTCGAACCTGCCGCACATGAAGGCATTCTTTGAGCGGCGCATGGATTATCTGCAGCGCGATTTTGATATCCGCCAGATCGAAATGCTCAGCGAAGCCTCGGCTAACCGCTGATCAATAAATGGGCGCCAAGCGCGCCCATACCAATAAAGAACACTCGCTTGAACAGCACGGCGCTGATACGTTCGCGCAGCCATTGGCCCAGCAGCATGCCGAGAATGGCCGGGATCAGCGCCAGCAGCGAAGCGCTCAGTTCGCCGCCACCGAGGGCGCCGCGCCAGAGCAATCCGGCGGCCAGCGCCAACGTTGAAACGGTGAAGGACAGGCCCAGCGCCTGCACCAGTTGATCGCGATTCAAGCCCAGCGCCTGCAAGTACGGCACCGCCGGAATCACGAAGACGCCGGTGGCCGAGGTCATTACGCCGGTGATCAAACCGCACGCCGGACCCAGCCAGCCTTCATGGCGCGGATTGACGCTCAGCGTTGGCAGAAACAAGCCACTCAACGCATAAAGCAACAGCGCCGCGCCCAATCCGCGCACCACCCAATGCCCGCCCGCCATGCCGATCCATAACGTGCCGACGCCGGTGCCGAGGAAGATCATCAGCAGCATTGGCCAGAGGCGTTTGATCAGTCCTTTCAAATGCCCGCCGAATGCCAGTTGCCAGACATTGGTCAAGGTTGCCGGGATGATCAGCAACGCGGCTGCCTGCGACGGTGCCATAGCCAGACCGAGCAAGCCCATGGCGACGGTGGGTAGGCCGAGACCGATGACGCCTTTGATCAGGCCGGCGAGGATGAAGGTCATGATGACCAACAAGGACAGGGCCAGGCCGAGGTGCTGGTAGAAATCTGTGAGTGTGTTCATGGCGCTACTGTGCGCCAGTCGGGGTTGGCTGAAAATCTGCCATATACTGAGGGTGCCTCTGCCCTGACAAGAGGCTGATATATTTTTGAGGCTTCTGGCCTCATCGCGAGCAGGCTCACTCCTACAGGTTTTGCGTTCGCCACAGATCCCATGTAGGAGCGAGCCTGCTCGCGAAGGGGCCAGCCCGAACACCACAAAAACCAGAGGCTGCCCACCATGCACTTCGACCTCACCGACCTGCGCCTCTACCTGCACATCCTCGACACCGGCAACATCACCGCCGGCGCCGCCCGCAGCCATTTATCCCTGGCCGCCGCCAGCGCCAGAATCCGCGCCATGGAAGCCTCGCTTGGCGTTGATTTTCTTGAGCGCGGGCGCCGTGGAGTCTCCCCGACGGCCGCCGGAAAGGCGCTGGCCCAGCACGCGCGCATACTCCTGCAACAGGCCGAACGCCTGCAGCAGGATCTGGCCGACTATGCCCAAGGCGTCAAAGGTCAGGTGCGCTTGCTGTGCAACACCACGGCGATCACCGAATACCTGCCGGAAGTACTCGCGGACTTCCTGCGCGATCACCCCAATCTCGACATCGATTTGCAGGAGCTGCCCAGCGCGCGCATCACGCACGCCTTGCGCCAAGGCGCGGCGGACCTCGGGATCGTCTCCGATGCGGTCGACACCCATGGCCTGCAAACCCGGCCCTTTCGCGATGATCCATTGGTGCTGATCCTGCCCCCCGAGCATGTTTTGGCGAGTCAGGCGTCGCTGACGTTTGGTGAAACCCTGGCGCACGACTATGTCGCGCTTGGCAGCCACAGCGCGCTGGCGATTCACCTGGAGGAACAAGCGCTGCACATCGGCCAGCGCATGTCGATCAGGATCCGTGCCGATGGCTTCGAGGGCGTCATGCGCATGGTAGCGCGAGGTGCGGGGCTGGCCATCGTGCCCAAGGTGGCCATCGAGCGCTGGGCGGCGGTGCACTCGATAACGTGCCGGCCGCTGGACGAAGTCTGGGCGCATCGCACTCTGCAACTGTGCGCACGGGACTTCGACCACCTGCCCGGTTACGCCCGGGCCTTGTTTGATGCGCTGGTGCCTTGACTCTACCGCTAGGGGCAGACTCTATCCTGTGAGCTTCATTTCAGGAGTACACACGATGAGCAAACGAATGCTCGTGATACTGGGTCACCCCTCCACCGACAGCTTTTGCGGGGCATTGAGTGACACCTACGTTCAGGCCGCCAAGGACGCCGGGCATGAGGTGCGGCTGCTGCGTCTGGATGCGCTGGAGTTCGACCCGGTCCTGCACGAAGGCTACAACAAGGTGCAGCCACTGGAACCGGATCTGCTGCAAGCCCAGGCCGATATCACCTGGGCCGAGCACCTGACATTCGTCTATCCGATCTGGTGGGGCGGGATTCCGGCACTGCTGAAGGGCTTCGTCGACCGGATTTTCCTGCCGGGTTTCGCCTTCAAATACCGCGAGGGCAAAGCCTTCCCCGACAAGCTGCTCAAGGGCCGCACCGCGCATTTGCTGGTGACCATGGACACGCCGTACTGGTACTACAAATGGATCTATGGCATGCCCGGGCTGAATCAGATGCGCAAGACCACGCTGGAATTCTGCGGCATCAAGCCACTGAAGACGCTGACCTTCGGGCCGATCCTCGGCTCCAAGCCAAACCAGCGCGATGCCTGGCTGGAACAGGCGCGCGTGACCGCCGCCGTCTAAGGTTTTCCAGCCGCCTCAACTGACGGTGCACCCGCCGCCGTCAGTGCCTTCTCGGGTTCCCTTCATGAGCCCGTCCGTCGCCTGTGCACGTCATTTACGCGCAGTTGCAATTTTCTGATGGTATTGGACATATAATCGCCGCCGATCCGGCATGACGCCCGATCGCGCTACGCTATGTTTGACCATCGAGACGGACCTTATGTATATCGGCAAAGCCGCCCAGCTGTCGGGCACCACAGTCAAAAGCATTCGCCATTACGAAGAAATCGGCCTGTTGCCCGAGCCCAAGCGTGAAGGCAAATACCGCATCTACAGCCAGCAAAGTGTCGAAGTGTTGACGTTCATCAAGTGCGCCCAGCAACTGGGCTTCAAGCTCAAAGAGCTGCAGGTGATCCTCAACAACTACCGCGGCGACGAATTCCCGTGGGACATGGCGCAACGAGCCATCGCCGAAAAAAAAGCCGAACTGGTGACCCAGATCGGCGATTTGCAGCAGTTGCACGACGGCCTCGAAGCGTTCGAAAACAACCTCAACGATGCGCGACAGGAATGTCAGTTCGAGCGCATTGCCCGTTATGGCGAAAAAAACCCGGTCAATACACTGAACTGAAAACCCTGCTGCGCCGTATGACCGGGTTCGCCTGTCGTCTCAGGAAAGGTGCGCCCGGTCGTTGGCGAGTCAGCCCGGTACCGCCTCCCCTTCTGTGCGCACCGCTTGAACCGGCGCATGCACCGGCGCAATCGCCGCAAAGAACCACGGCGATACCAGCGTCACCAGGACAATGGTCATGACCCCGCTGGAAAACAGCGCCATCGCCACCAGTGCGCCGAGATCGACAATCGGCTTGAAGTCGGAAAACAGCAGCGCCATGAAGCCCACGGAGAAGATCACCACGTTGATCACCGTCGAGCGGCCGACGCTGTGCATCGCCTGCAAGATAGCCGCGTCGATCTCGATACCCTGCTGCACCAGCAACTTGATGCGCGACAGCAGGTGCACCGCGTAATCGACCACGCCGACCACCAGGAACGTCACCAGCGTCGTGCCGATGTTCAGCTCAATGCCGAACAGGAACATGAAGCCGTAGACCGTCACCGAGGTGGTCAGCAAGGTCAACATGCCCAGCACTCCCAAGCGTACCGATTTCAGCCAGTACATCATCATCAGCGTGACGACCAGCAAGGCCAGGGAAAAACTCAGCACCTGGCCCTGAGTGATTTCCTGCAACACCCCGGTCCAGATCAACGGCGTACCGGCGTGGGTCACTTCCAGGTTGGCCGGTTTGTTCACCAGCAACCAGGCATCAAGACGGTCGAGCATGCCCTGATAGTCGCTGGCGACCGACGAGGTCATGGTGTACAGGGTCAAGGCCTTGGAGAAATCGGCGTTGAGCACGTTGTTCAGGTCAGAGCCACCACCGTTTTCGAACAGCATCACGTGCTGCTCGATCAGCGAATTGCCCGGCACTTCAAACTGCTCGACCTGCCCGTCGTCATTGATCGAAGTGACCTTCTCAACGGCATTCGGCACCCGCAGATATTCCGGGTTCATGTCGTTGAGCACCAGGTTCATGCGCTTGACGTAAGTGGCCAGCGAGTAGCCGTAACTGACGTTCGGTTGCTGTTTGATGAAGTGGTCGAGCTTATCGATGAACTGCACCACTTCGGTGGTCAGCACGCCGCGCGGCTCTTTGCTGTCGATGGCGATCCAGCCCGGCGCCGTGCCCGCCACTTTGGCGTGGTTGATGAACTGATCGGACACGCGAATGTGGCTTTCCGGCTTGAAGTAAGCAATGCCGGAGTCTTCGATATCGACGCGGAAGGTGAACACGGTGGCCAGTGCCAACAGCGGCAGCATGACCATCAGGATCGGCTTGCGAAAGCGGATCATCCAGGCACAGAACGCCACCAGATACCGCGAGATGATCGATTCCTGGTGCACCTCAGCCTTGGCCTGCTGCGGCTGATCCTTGCCCCAGATGGAGATCCACGCCGGAATCAGCAACAGCGAAATGATCAGCGCCGCGGTCAGACCGATCGACATGAACACGCCGAAATTGCGGATGCTGACAATGTTGTTGGTGGTGGAAATCATGAACGTGGCGATGGTCGTCACGGTCGTCAACACCACCGGCACCACCATCAAGCGCTGGGTTTCGCGGTTGGCCTCGCGATTGCTCTTGCCCGCGTTTTTCTGCTCGTAATATTCAGCCATCACGTGGATCGCATCCGAGCAGCAAATGGTGAACAGGAACACCGGCAGCACACTGGTCAGCAGGTCGAACGGCACGCGCAATAGCGCCATCAGGCCCAAGGTCCAGATGGTGCAGAACAGAATATTGAACAGCGGCAGCAGCACGCCCAGCGGTTTGCGGAAGAAGAAAATCAGCAGCAAGGTAATCAACAGAAACACGATCGGAAACAGCACGGCCAGGTCGTGATCGATGATCTCCTGCTGCGCGGCGATGAAGATCGGCATGCCGGCAATGAAGATTTCGTCTTTGTACTCCGGGTGCTCGGCCTGATATTGCGCGACGATGCCGCGCACGATCTGATAAGCCCGCAGTTGCGCCTGAGCGTCGTCCTGTTTGGTGCCGAGCTCGGCCACCAGCATCGCGACTTTCTTGTCCTTTGATACCACCCCGTCGACCATCAACTCGTTGCCCATGATCTGCGACTCGACCAGCGCCGGGTCCATGTCATAGGCATTCAGGGTTTTGTGGATCAACAGCTCGCCGTCGTCGGTCAGGACGATGTTTTCCAGATCACCCATCGAGGCCATTTCGCGGATCGGGTTGATCCGTTCCGCGAGAAAGGTCAGGAACAGCTGATCATGGGAATCCCAGCTCTGGCTCTGGGCATGATCACGCAAGGCCTTGGCGTTGGCGTAATCGTTCTGCGAAAAACCACCCTCGAGAATGTCCCGGGTCAACAACTGCGCACGACTGTCGTCCGGGTGCCGGGCAACAATCTGCGCCAACTGCTCCTTGTCGGCATCGTTAGCCAGGATCATCTTGCGCACCGACTGCGACATCGAAAACAGCGCGTTGAGCGTGTTTTTGTTGAACACCGTTTGCGGGTTGTTCAGCGCCACCATGACCGAGTCGAACGTGCCGGTGAATTCACCCTGCAAATCGATGATGGTCTTGCGCGCCGGGTGACTTTCCTTGAGCAGGTAAGGGTTGGTGTCGGACACCAGCGCGCCCAGCGTATAAGTGAAATACGCCGTAATCGCCACCAGCAGGAAAACAATCGCCCGCGCATAGCGCTCGACGAAATTCAGATATCTTTCCATGATCATGCGGTTCCAGGTGGTCGGGGTCGGCGCTTAGCGGGCAGACACGGCAAAGTCCGGCAGGTCACCGGTTTTCAGCCCGCGCTTGATGGCGGTCTGGGTGAACAGGCGGTCTTCCAGAGAAACGTTGTACTGCAACTGGTTAAAGCGCATTTCCGAACGCGTGCCGTCGATAAAGTGCTCGGTCTCACTAAGGACGATGCTGTCGATCGAGTCGATGGTCGCGACTTTCTGCGTGCGCATCTGCTTGATCAACACGCCTTTGACGTCGAAAAAGTCCTGACGCATGACCAGGAAGTTCTGCTTGTCGATCCACACCTTCAGCTTGTTGTAACCGGTCTTGGCCAGCACCTCAGGGGACGCCGGCTCGCGCTCGATCACGTAGCAGTCGCGGCCCTTGATCTGTTCTTCGCCGACGAGTTTCTGCGAATAGTCTTTGACGCGGATCTTGTCCAGATCGGCGTACGAGTACTCACTGCCCATGAACGAGCCACGCTTGTCGGTGGTGGAGATGCGGCGGGTCTGACGGCTGACCGGCAGGTACATCCACTGGCTGTCTTCCAGGCCGAGGGTTTCGTGCGGGTTTTCGATGTGGAAGGCAACGTCACGCACGTCAGTCGGCGCGGAAAAGTACATGCTGAATTTGTCGCTGTCCGGGTAATCCTTTTGCAGGTAGGTGAACTCGCGAACGCGGGTATTGCCTTTCTTGTCATGCAGGATCAGCGAAACCTGGGACATGAAGCTGTTCCCGTCATTGCGATCGCGCACCTGACGGATAATCTCATCGGCATTGCCGGCCTCGGCGGCACTGGCGCAAGCGCTGCCAAGGATCAGTGCGGCGGTGGTCAGACTTTTCAAAAACGGCAACATAACAACTTCCTTTTCGTTGGATGAATGCACCTGCGCGCGAGAGCGGCAGGCGTGATGGGTCAGAACAGATAGCCGGCCGACAGCCGCACTTGATCGCGCTTGCTGTACTCGCCGAAAGTCTTCTCGGGCTTGCCGAAGAACACGTCGACTTCCAGGCCGAGCTTGATGTAGTCGACCGGCTTGTAGGTGAAGATGCCTTGCAGCAAGGCGTCGTCCTGAAACGGCGGTGAGCCAGCGACCACCAGACGACTCTTGAGGCGGTCCTGCCAATGGGTGCCTTCGGCCGACAGGGTGAACAGCGGTTCGTGTTTGTCCTGCAACATGCCGTCCTGCCAGTCGAGTAACACCTGCTCCTGCCACTGCGCGGAGATCAGCCAGTCGCGCAACAGGTAGTCGACACCCAGCAGCGACTTGACCATCGGCGTGCTGTCCGCACCGTAGGCGCGGGTCGGATTGGTCACTCGCCAATTGTCGAAATACGCCACCTCGCTGCGTACCACGATGCTGTGCCCGACATCGATCGCCAGCCCGGCACCGCCCATGGTGTAACGAGGAAACTGCCGTTCCAGCCGCGTGCGGCCGTCATCGGCGAGGCCTTCGACGGCGTACACCGGGTCTTGCTGACGGGCGCTCAAGGCAACAAAACTGGTGTCCACCGCGCCGATCCGGCCGTTGGCGCTCAGGCCATAGGAATAGCCCTTGTCGCCGTCATAGCCGGGCTTGGAGTCGAGCAGGAAATACTGCGGGTCCGGCGCAGCAAACAGTGGCGCGGCAAATTCACTGCCCTCAACCGGCGCCCGGTTTTTCACGAAGTCAGTGATCCACAGCGCCTCCAGTTCCCACTCGCCCACCGGTTGTGCAAAACGCACCATGGGCACGGCGATGCGGCTGTCTTCGAGCAGCGGCGTCAGACCATCGCGATAGTCCAGCGGGTTGATCTGATCAAGCACGCGCAATTCATCCGCGCGACCCCAGACCACCTGCTGCCAGCCCACCGTCACCTCTCCGTCACCCAGCGAATGGCCGACGTAGAGGTGCCGCCAATCGGCGTCGAAACGGTACTTGTCCCGCGCCCGCTCGCTGTACGGATTGTTGCCGTCATAGCGCGCGTCATAACGCACGCGGCCCTTGGCCTTGTAGTAACCGCCCTCCCAGTTGTCTTCCAGGTTGGCCTTGAAATACACGGCTTTTTGCGTGACCTGATCGTCGCCATGCAGACGCATGGCCGTGGCCACGCCGACTTCACCGTCGGCGTAATCAGGCTTCAGATCAGCGACAGTAAATTCGGCCATCGCGGCGGGCGCAGCCATGCACGCCCACACCGCACCCACGATGTGACTGTTGTGAAATCGAGGCATCGCTACATTCCCAACCCGACACCGCCATCGATCACCAGACTCTGGGCGGTCACCCCGCCAGCCTCGGGGCTGGCCAGGTAACGCACCATCGCCGCCACCTCTTCGCTCTGGATGAAACGGCGCATCGGCAGTTTCTTCTTCGCGTTGCGCACGATCTGTTCCTGGGTCAGCCCGGCAATTGCCGCTTGCGTCGCCAGTTCACCCTGCAACATCGGCGTATCGATCCACGCCGGCAGAATCGCGTTGACGGTGATCTGCCGCGAAGCGAGATCCAGCGCCAGCGCCTTGGTCATGCCGACGATGCCGTGCTTGGACGCGCAGTACGCGGTGTTGCGCACCTTGCCGGCACGGCCAAGGATCGACGACATATTGATGATCCGCCCACGGTCGGGCATCAGCGCCAGACACAGCGAAGTCACGTAGAACGTGCCGTTGAGGTTGACCGAAATCACCTTGTGCCAGTTGTGCAGATCCTCCGGTTCGTTCTCGTTGCAGATACCTGCACTGTTGACCAGCACGTCGACGTACTCGACTTGCGAGCCGAGTTTCTTGAAGAACGCCTCCATGGCCGGCAGGTCGGCAATGTTCGCCGCATGGGTCTCGACCCGTGCCTTGATCTGCTCCTGTTGCTCATCGACCCAGCGTTGCAGTTCGGCCAGATCGAGATCCAGCAGGATCAGGCGATTGTCGGCGTCGGCGGCAAAATTTTCGGCGACCGCGCGACCGATGCCTTTCGCCGCTCCGGTAATCAGAATGGTCCGGCTCATGGCATTTTCAACCCGCCGTTGACCGACAGGACCTCCCCGGTCAGGTACAAACCGCGATCGGCGAGGTACAGCACCGCTTCGGCAATTTCTTCAGGTTCCGCGTAGCGTTTGATCAGCAGGCGCGACTGGATTTCTTCTTCCTGACTGCCGATCAGTGCCGTGCTCATCTCGGTCTTGACGATGCCCGGGGCGACCGCGTTGACGCGAATGTTGCGCGGCGCCAGCTCCACCGCCAAGGCACGGGTCAACGATTCGACCCCGCCCTTGGCGGCGGCATAGTTGCTTTGGCCTTTGCCGGGCTTCTGCGCCGCCACCGAACTGATGTTGACGATGCAACCGCTGCGCTGGCGCAACATGCCCGGCACCACCTGCTGACAGCAGAGCATCGTGCCGATCAGGTTGGTCTGGATCACCTCGACCATGTCGCGCGCCGACATGGTCGCGAGCAAACCATCGCGAGTGATGCCGGCGTTGTTAACCAGCAGATCGATACGCTGAAAATGCTGATCGACCCGCTGGAAAAACGCCTTGATGCTGTCGCCGCTGCTGACATCGCACTGCAACGCCAGGCAATCGATTCCCGCCGCCTGAACCTCATCGCGCAAGGCCATCGCCGCGACTTCATCGCGCACGTAACTGAACGCGATCTGATAACCCGCCCCGGCCAGGGCCAGGACAATCGCCCGACCGATGCCACGACTGCCACCGGTCACCACTGCTACTTTATTCGGCATGACCGTTCCTTAGAGCGAGTTGTCGGTTTTGAACTGGGCGAGGGTGAAACCGTGAGTCGCCGCCAGTGCACGAATCTGCTGCACTTGCTCGCGGCTGATGTCGCCGTAGGAGTAGTGCTGTTTCATCCCGGACAGGCCCATCAGCACCGACTCGGCCATGCATGCGTACAACTGACCTTGCTTGAGATAGGCCCGTACGTTTTTCACCAGGCCATCACCCAGCGGGGTCTGCACGATGCCGCCGTGCATGTAGAGCACGTCGCTGCGTTGGCTGGCGAGGTTCTGGTCAACGTTCAGCGGCACGGCGATGTCGCAGATCACGCTGTTTTCGGCGAAGTGTTCGGCAAAGAGAAACGGCTGCGGTGCGTTCGCCGCGCAGAGCACGATGCGCGCCTGTTTCAGCACATCAAGATCGTTGCTGACGGTGATGAAAGCGTTCGCGCCCAAGCGTTCTTCGACCAGTTTCGCCACGCGCAGGCCTAGATCGGCACTGCTGCCATGGGCCTGCAACAGCGCATCGATGCCGTCGATTTGCTGCAGACGACGGGCGAGGCGATCGTGTTCGGCGACACCCTTGAGGATCGCGCGAGCGGCTTCGGCGTAAATCTGTTGAGCGGTTTTTTCCAGACGACGCAGGGAACCGTCGCGGCCGCTACCGATGAGGATCAAGTGCTCGACGCTGGTCGACAACAACGAGGCGTAGGTCGAGGCGATATTGCCCGCCGCACCGACCACTGCCGCGGTCTGCTCGCCCAGTTCCAGGCCTTGCTGCTTGCAGCCCTGTTCGATGGCTTCCAGGCCCATGCCGATGGTCAGGGCGTTGCCGGAAGTCAGCGCCATGTCGGGGATCTGCAGCGCCTGGCAGTTGTTGGTGACGATCGAGGTGTACATGCCCAGCCCGGCGACAGTGTAGCCATCTGCGCGGGCATCCTTGATGCGGTTGCCAACTTCTTCGCGGATGGTTTGCAGATCGCCGCTGGCGATGTACGCCGCCATGGCATCGGAATCCATGCACAGCGGGTACAGGGTGAATTCCACGGCGGTGCCGAGTTTCGAGCGAATCAGCACCGGGCCGATGGGCGCGGCTCGGCGCTCGGGCGCCATGCGCTTGATGAACTCGCGTTTCTGCTCGGAGCTCAGGGTCGACAGGGAAGGATCGACGTCGCTGAGCATGTCCGAATCAATCAAATGGTTGATGAACGCCACGCGCGCCACCACGCGCACGTTCTCGTCAGACTTTGGGCGGGTTTCGCTCTCCTTGAAGCTGACTTCGCGCGCCGGTACGTCAGCGATGCTGTCGGCGCACACACCGGCGGCCAGCGGGAAGGCATCGCGGCGGCGCAGCATGTCGCAGACTTTCTGCAAGGAGGCGATCAAGCCGTCGATTTCTTCGAAGGTGATGCACACCGGCGGCTCCAGACGGATCACATTGGCGTTGCTGCCCGACGGCGCCACGCGCAGGGATTCGAATTGCAGCAGGTAGCCGGCAATGATGTAGCCCAGCGCATCGTTGTACTGCGCCGAGGCCTGAACCAGTGAGCTGGTGCCGGTCAGATCGTGTAATTCGAAGCCCAGCAGCAAGCCGCGACCACGCACGTCGGCGATGACGTCCGGGTAGGCAGACTTCAGTTCCAGCAGCGACGCCTTGAGGTACTCGCCCTTCTTGTTCACGTCCTTGAGCATCGCGCTGTCGTTCTCGAACAGACGGCGCAAGGCCGACAGGGCGATATGGCAGGACGCGTCATCTTCGGCAAAGGTCGAACTGTGGATGTAGCTGAAATCGTTTTCGTAGTGGCTGGCGCGAATCACCGTCGCGGCAATCTTCATCAGGCCACCGCCCAAGGCTTTCGACAGGCAGTAGTAATCACCCTGCAAGTTGAAATGGCTGGCGCCGAGCAAGGTGCCGGTGCGGCCGAAACCCGATTGCACTTCATCGATGATCAGCGGGCATTGCTGCTCGTTGCACAGACGCCGCAGGCCCAGATAAAACTCATTGGCGAACTCGTTGATGCCGCCCTCGCCCTGAATCGGCTCAAGCAATACCGCCGTGATCGCGCTGAATGCTTCGCGGCGCACTTGCAGGGTTTCGCCGCGCCATTCCAGGCTCAGCCAGTGACGAATATGACGGGCCGGCAGCTCCTGCAATTGCTGTGGCTGTTGCGGGTCGATGAACTCGACGTTGAGGCCGAAACGGGCGAACGGTTTGCGGTACTGCTTGCCATAGGTCAACTGAACGGTGTTCACCAGTTTGCCGTGGAAGCTGCCGCGCACCGCCAGAAACACCGGCTCGACATGCAGCTGCGCCAGGTTGTGCTGACGCACCGCTTCGGCCACTTGGCGCACGGTGACGCAGGACAGATTCTGCGGCAGCAGGCCGGCTGGCAAATCGAGATCGTCGACGTCCAGCTCGACATAAGCCTTGTCGCTGGCAACCAGATTGGCGAGGGCGAAGTCGCGCTCGTCGAATTGCTTCTGCAGGTTTTTCTGACGACGGTATTCGGCGTGCTTGACGGCGATTTCCACCGACTCGGCGCCACTGTTGGAGAAGGTCGAAATGTAGCGTTCGCTGTTGTTCAGTTCACGGTTGAAGGCTTCACTGAGTTCACGCCCCAACTGCCCGGCCGCACCGCGCACCGACATCTGCGCGTTGAACGGCACATCGGCGCGCAGCAGGTCGACGAGTTGATCGACAAATTGCGGATCGTTGTGGCCATACAGCGCGGCGCCGTAACCACCGAGGAAGTCGGTGACGGTCACTTCGTCGCCCTGGCGGTCGCGGTAAAACAGTTTGCTGCCCAGTGCTCTGTGGAACTGACATTCGAGGCCCAGAGCCTGCATCAATTCAACGAATTTCGGCCGTACGTAATCGCGGTAATCCATGACAGTGCTATCCCTTAAGTAAAAAATCAGCTGCGTTTCGTTGCGTGCCGACGGTCAGTCGGCCGCGTGAAATTCGAGTTGGTAACCGGCGCTGAAACCGTTGTCGTCGCGGTTGATGACCAGGCAATCGTGCAGCACGGCATCGCGCGGCCCACCGATCACAAACGGCAGATGCGCATCCAGCGGTTGCTCCAGGCCACTGACCGGCGGGATGCTTTGCGCCTGCAAGGCCTGCCGGGCAAAGATCAGGTCAACCAGACTCGGTGCACCACTTAGAATGCCGGTCAGTGGTGTGCTGCTGGTGATGTGCGCGGCGCCGGTTCGCGCCAGCGTGCGGGCCAGATCGGCATCCTTGTGCGGATCGCCCGTGGCGCTGCTGATCAGCAGATCCACCTGTTTGTCCGGCAGGTTCAGTGAATCCAGACGCGGGTGTGCGAACAGAGCGGTCAGACAGGTTTGCGGCCCGGCCGGCACATCATCGGCGCGGCGCAACACCAGTGCCGCCGCACCTTCGCCGGCAATACCACCACTGCCCTGGCGATCGAAGGCGCGCAGGCTTTGCGAAGCATCGGTGCTGATTACGCCAGCCTCGGCCAGTGCGGCGAGCGCCAGCGGATCCAGTTCACTGCCCGCGCCCACCACAATGGCTGCGTCGATCCGACCGCTCTGCAACGCCGCGCAGGCTTCGCGCAACGCCGCCAGATTGCCGGCCACGCCTTGCATGTAGGCGTTGCATTCGCACTCGAGCTTCAAGGCCAGACTGACGACGCCGAGCAAACCGTTGCTGAGGCTTTTGAGGACTAGAAACGGATCGAGCGCGCGCTCCTGCAACACGCGTTTGGCCAGACGCTGCATGTCGGCACCGGTCTCGGTCTGACACTCGTGCAACAGTTCGCCGTAAGACGCGAGCGACGGATGGGTGTAACCGCCCTGGCAGCAATAGAGACCAAAACGCACGTTGTCGCGGCCCGGTTCAAGCCCGGCCTCGGCCAACGCCTGGCGCACGGCACTGACGCCCCAGATCACCGCCGGCGGGCAGTAACGCTGGAGGTTTTGCGCAATGTCCTGACGGCTACGTTGATGGTCTCGATCAGCGATGTGCCCGAACGCGATGACACGCTCGCTGTGGAACAACGACGAGTTCAGGGGCGAGATCGCGCTACGCCCTTCGCGGGCCGCCGAGCAGAAACCCTCAACGCCCCAGCCGGTGGGCAACACACAACCGCTGCCGGCGATCGCGACACGTACAGTGGCGTCAGTCATTGTCCATGCTCCCGATATTTGCCAAGGGCCAGCGAGGTATTGAGGCCACCGAAACCGAAGGAATTGCTCAGCGCGTAATCCACTCGGCGACTGACGGCTTGCCCGGCGCAATAATCCAGATCGCACTGTTCGTCGGCGTCATGCAGGTTCACCGTTGGCGTGACCAGATCGTTGAGGCAGGCCAACGCGGTGACGATGCATTCAGGGGCGCCAGCGGCCGCGATCAGGTGACCGAACTGTGATTTGTTAGCGCTGACGGCCAGGGCTCGATAATGCTTGTGCTCGGCGAACACGCTTTTGATCGCCAGGGTTTCGGCCACGTCGTTGAGCGGTGTCGAGGTGCCGTGGGCGTTGATCAGATCGATCTGCTGCGGGCGTAGCCCGGCATCGTCGAGCGCGGCCTGCATCGCCAGTGCCGCACCGCGTCCTTCGGGTTGCGGTGCGGTGACTTTGTAGGCGTCCAGACTGCTGCCGAAACCCAACACCTCGGCATATGGCGTGGCGCCACGAGCCAAGGCATGTTCGAGGCTTTCCAGCACGACGAAACCACCGCCCTCGCCGGCAATCAGACCGCTGCGATCACGATCGAACGGGCGACACAGATCCGCGCCCCAGCGCTGCTCGCCGGACGCAGCACCGAGTAGATACAACGCAGCCATGGTGTCGAGGTTGAGCACCGAGTCGGCGCCACCCGCCAGCGCTACGCTGACTTCGCCGCGACGAATCATCTGAAAGGCATTGCCAATGGCTTGTGAAGCACCGGCACAGGCACTGCTGATGTTGATCACCGGCCCTTCACAGCCCAGGTCGTCGGCGATTACCCGCGCCAGACGGTCATTGCTCTGACGCAGCGAGCCATCGGCATTCACTTGCCCGGCCCGCGGCATCAGGTATGACCAGCTCGGGGTGCCGCCATTCGGCGCTTCAGTCAGCAGCATGTCGGCGAGCATGTGCTGCGGTGCTCCCGAAGCACATAGCACCGCCGCGCCCCGCAACTGTTCTGGTTGCAAGCCGCTGTCACCGACGGCCTGCGTGGCAGCCACCCAGCCAAACCGACTGCGCTTTTCCAGCGGCATCGTCCAGGCCGGATGGCTGTGCAGTTTTTCCGGCAACTGGCGCATGTCGACAGGCGCTGCATAACGCACCGCGAACGACGCCTCTTGCACGTCGTCCGGCTGCCATGCCCGCACGCAATGTTCGGCGCCGAGCATTTTTTCCCAGAGGGTCTGCCATTCGAAACCGAACCCGGTAACGGCGCCCAATCCGGTGATCACAATCCGTGTCGCACTCATGCGTGCTTCTCCATGGTTTCACTGGCCAACAGCAATGCGCCCCAGTGACCGGCGCGAGTGTGGCTGACAAGCAACGTGTAGCCCGGCGTCGCCGCGACTTCACGGCTGAGGTGCAAGGTCAGTGCGACCTCGGTCAGCAAGGCGCTGGCGCCCAGTTCACCGGTCATGGCGCGGGTACTGCGAATCTCGCGCGGGAAGGCTTCGAGCAACTTCATCACTTGCCCGTCAGCGCAATTGCCGACGATATGCTCGACGTCGCCGACCCGCAGTTTCTCGACACTCAGCACCTGGTCGATCACGCGCCGACCCACCGCCACAGATCGTTGCGGATCCGTGCTGTAACCACGGGCAAACCCGGCAATGCGCACGGCGTGTACCGCGCCCGGCGCAGGTGTCGACGCCAGCAACAGCGCGGCGGCGCCCTCACCGAAAATCGGTTCGCTCGCCGGGTCGGGCTCGCGCAGGTACAGGGCCGGGGTCAGGTTCGGACTGCTGCTGACCACCAACGCGGCGTCGGCATGCCGCTCGCCAATCTGCTGGCAGGCTTCGATCAGCGCATCCAGCCCGGCGTTGTCCTGGGAACAGAACCCGCCCATTGGCCCGTGGCATTCGAGCGCTTCAGCCACATAGGCCATCACGCTGCTGTTGAGCAGGGTCAGCGCATGCAGAGGGGGGGTGTTGGCCAATAACTGCGCCAGTTGTTTTTGCGGCTGTTCGATGATCGCCTGCACCGCATCCCAGCAAGGACTCGGCGCATCGACTTCGGGAATGGCCGCTGTCAGGGCAATGCGTGACGCGGGCAATTGCAGCGCCGACAGCGCTGGCGCCAGCCGTGCGGCGCAATGCAACAGGCGCAAGCCCTGCGGTTCGACGCTGCGCTGGATCTTGCGATCAAACAGGTCACTGGCCAGTCGCGGCGTCGGCAAGGCAAATGCCTGACGCTGTGCGTCAAAGGCCAGCGGTTGCGCCGCGCAGGGTGTGCCGAGCAAGTCAGCACATTCACTGCCCGCCACATTCAGCACCGCAGCGGCATTGAGATAGATGGCTCGGTTCATGTCATGCCCTCCCCAGAACCAGCGAGCTATTGATGCCGCCGAAGCCGAACGAGTTGGACATCACTACGCTGATCGGCTGGCGCACCGGCTCGCTCAAGAACTTCAGCGAAGGGTATTCGGCACGCTCGGGGTCATAATTCAGGGTGGGCAACAGCACACCGTCACGCAGGCTCATCAGCGACAGCACTGCTTCGATCGCACCACTGCCTGCCAACGAATGACCGATGGCGGATTTGTTGGCGGTGAAAGTCATGAAGTCCTGGCAGCCGCCGAACAGACGCTGCAGCGCCAACGCTTCACAACTGTCATTGGCCTGCGTGGAGGTGCCATGGGTGTTGACGTGTTGCACGGCGCTGCGCAGCAGCCCGGCGTCTTCGATTGCTGCTTCCATGCATTCCTCGTATTTACTGCCGTCGCGACTGCTGGAGGTCATTTTCTGCGCCTCGCAGACATTCGCGTAACCCAACACCCGGCCCAGTGGCGCAGCCTTGCGCCGTTGGGCGTGTTCAGCGGATTCGAGAATGACCATCGCCGAGCCTTCGCTGAGGACAAAACCGCTACGGTCAGGCATGAACGGGCGGCTCTGTTCGCTCGCCGGCAGGTCGGCCTGACAGAGCGCGCCGAGGCTGTTGAACATGTAATAAGGCAGTTCGTTGGCCATCAGTTCGACGGCGCCGCAAATAGCCAGATCGATCTCGCCGCGCTCGATGGCCCGGTAAGCACTGCCGATGGCCATGGTGCCGGCGGCACAGGCATCGGAATGGGTCGAGATGTGATCGCGGATGCCGAGCCGATCGGCCAGGTGTTGCGTCTGCTGATCGACCCGCCGGATGAAAGTCGCGCTGGACGCTGCCGGACTGTCCAGCAGACGGTCGAGGTCGACGCGTCCGGCCTCATCCATGCAACGGCTGACCCGCAGCAGGTCTTGGCTATCGGCACAGTACTTGTTGGCCCCCAGAAACAGACCGCTGCGACTGTGGGCAAAGTCTGCCGGCGTCAGGCCGGCGTGCTCCAGCGCCTGCCGGGCGACGTATTCGGCCAGCACACTTTGCCGTGGGTGCAGCGCCGCGTTGCCGCCGAAACCGGCAGCGATGCGCTGCCACTGCGTATCGTCGATAAATCCGGCGGCGCTGTTGTTGAATCCCAACGCCTTGAACCGCGGATGTTCGCGGACACAGGATTGCTTCCGGCAAATCCGCTCGAACAACGTGGCAGCGTCCAGCGCCATGGGCGCCACCAGACCGAACCCGCTCACATAGACTTCTCGTGCCCGCATGAGAACTCCTACACCGCTTCTTTGGCGTGAGTGGTGACAAACTGCTCAACCAATTGACGGGACACTTCATCGCCATCCGCCGGCACCAGACGCGCACTGCACGCGCCACAGACCACTTGTTGGCGCTCGTTCAGAACAGCTTGGTGAGCGTTGCAATCCGGGCAGGTCGCCGGCAGGTAGTTGAAGAGATTGCGGCACTGGTTGGCCCAGTTACGCACGGTGGTCGCGGCGAACACCTGAGCCGGTTGCATGCCCGCCTTCAGCTGATCCGGGGTGTAGGCGCTCAGGCTTTGCTCAAGCAGGCGCTTGCCGCTTTCGGTAATGCGACCGTTGGCGAGAAACTCGCTGGCATCACCGCAAACCGCCACCGCATGGTCAAGCACGCTGGTTTTCGGCAGTGTGCAGCCATATTGGCGGCCCAGCTGGAAGCTCAGGTCGACGATGTCCAGCGAGTCGGCACCGAGGTCTTCGACGATGCTGCTGTTTTCTTCGATGTCATTCGCATCCATCACCAACAGCTGTGCGAGGATTTCGCGAGTGCTGGCAACGACATGTTCCAAGTCCAATGGATTGTTCATTTCTATCTCCCTATATGTCGTGACTACTTCATGAATTCGACTTATGAAAAGTAACTTTTCCCACAGCAACTTCTCACGCGGCGGGAATCTAAACTCTGCCCTTAAGGGGAGAGTCAACGAACTATTCAAGGTTTTTTTACAACTCGAAAAAAGTCTGCAAAACCCCACTGAGACCGCACCTCCTTGGTGCGATGAACGACTTATTTACTTAACAAATACGGGGTAAGGTGGGGCGCCCGCGGTAACAGGCAGGCTGACTATCGAAAGCAACTAAGGACGCAACGGAACAGACGTACTAAAAGTAAAAACCAGACAAGTAAAATAGTTATAACTTCATAACCTTTGTTTTAGGTCAGTACTGCCGTTAATTGATTTTGCTGGAAGGTTTACTCCCCGATCCGTAAAACCTGGCAGCGTTTATGGATATCTGCATGTCGAACACAGACATCTGGGCCAAGGCGCGGCGCTATAGGGTGCAGCTTCCGTTTGATCGCCTTGTCTGGAGCCGACACATGACCGCCCCTATCACCGTTCTACGCGACACCCATCCGCTGCCGGTACTCGATGCCTGCAAATGGGAAAAACTCGAAGGCGACCCGCACACCGTCAACCTCAATGCCTACACCAGCGAAGACGGCAGCAAGATCATGGGCACATGGATCTGCACACCGGGCAAATGGCGCGTCGATTATGTGAAGTGGGAGTACTGCCATTTCCAGGAAGGCTACTGCGTGATCACCCCGGACGGCATGGCGCCGATTCATCTGCGCGCCGGCGATATCTTCGTGGTTGAACCGGGCATGAAAGGCACGTGGGAAGTGGTTGAGACCGTGCGCAAATATTTCGTGTTCGCCTGATGCAAAAAAGCCGGGAGATCACCTGACGTGATTTCCCGGCAAACAATGTCTGTTATACGCAAATCCCCTGTGGGAGCGAGCCTGCTCGCGAAAGCGGACCGTCAGTCCTTCCTTGTTGAAGCAACCGCCGTCATCGCGAGCAGGCTCGCTCCCACAATTTGTTCAGCGCTGTCCGTCTATTGCAGGCTTGCGATAGCTGTTGATGATCGCCGAGAAATCCTTCCCGCCGTCACCGCGCTGACTCATCGCCTGATACAACTGCTGCGCCACCGCGCCGAGCACCACCGGTTGGTGTGCCTGACGCGCCGCTTCGGTCGCCAGCCCCAGATCCTTCAGCATGAGTTCCGCGCCAAACCCGCCGGTATAACCCCGCGAAGCCGGCGCCGTTTCAACAATTCCCGGCCACGGGTTGTACATCTCCGAACTCCAGCAGCGCCCGGTCGAGCTGTTGATGATCCCGGCCAGCACCGAGGTGTCGATGCCCAACGCATCACCCAGCGCCATCGCCTCGCTGACGCCGACCATCGAGATCGCCAGCAGCAGGTTGTTGCAGATCTTGGCGATCTGCCCGGTGCCGACTTCACCGCAATGCACGATGTTGCGACCCATCTGCGCCAGCACCGGTTGCAGGGTGGCGAACAGTTCCGGAGTGGCGCCGACCATGAAGGTCAGCGTGCCTGCGGTCGCACCGCCGGTGCCACCGGACACCGGCGCATCGGCCATGGCCACACCCTGTTTCGCCGCGGCGGCCGCTACATCACGGGCAGTCTGCGGATCGATGGTGCTGCAATCCACCGCTGGCACACCTTGGCGAATGCCAGCCAGCACACCGTCCTCACCGAGCCAGACACTGCGCACATGCACCGCGGCCGGCAGCATGGTGATCACCAGTTCGGCATCCTCGGCCGCTTCACGCGCCGAAGCGCGAATGGTCCCGCCCAGTTGCTCCAGTTCCGCCAGCACGGTTTTGTTCAGGTCGACCAGACTCAGCGAGTGGCCAGCCTTGATCAGGTTGCGCGCCATCGGCGCGCCCATGTTGCCCAGACCGATAAATGCGATTTTCATGATCGATTCCTCAGCGCAGGTTGATGGTGGTGTTCACGCCGTCGTTGACGCTGTCGTCATCGAACCAGCGCGCGGTGACCGTTTTGGTCTGCGTGTAGAACTGCACCACTTGCTTGCCGTACGGGCCGAGGTCGCCGAGTTTCGAACCGCGCGAACCGGTGAAGCTGAAGAATGGCACCGGCACTGGAATCGGGATATTGATGCCGACCTGGCCGACGTCGATTTCCGTCTGGAATTTACGCGCCGCCGCACCGCTCTGGGTGAACAGGCCGGTGCCGTTGCCGAACGGGTTGGCGTTGACCAGCGCGATGGCCTGATCAAGGGTATCGACTTCCAGCACCACCAACACTGGGCCGAAGATTTCCTGGGTGTAGATCTGCATATCGGTGGTCACGCCCGAGAACAGGGTCGGGCCGACAAAGTTGCCTTGCTCGTAGCCCGGTACCTTGATGTCGCGACCGTCCAGTTCCAGCTTGGCGCCTTCCTTGATGCCGCTTTCGATCAGATCGAGAATTCGCGCCTTGGCTTTCTTCGAGATCACCGGACCAACATCGGTGCCAGGCTCATTGCCGGCGTTGACGGTGAGTTTCTGCGCCAGCGCTTTCAGATCCGGCAGCCATTGTTTCGCCGCGCCGACCAGCACCACCACGGAGGTGGCCATGCAACGTTGCCCGGCCGCACCGAAACCGGCGCCGACCAAGGCATTCAGCGCTTGCTCGCGGTTGGCATCGGCCAGCACCACAGCGTGGTTCTTCGCGCCCATCATTGATTGCACACGCTTGCCGTGTTTTCCCGCCAAGTCGTAAACGTGGGTGCCGACAGCGGTCGAACCGACGAAGGACACGGCTTTGATGTCCTTGTGCGTGCACAGGCCATCGACCACGTCCTTACCGCCATGAACCACGTTCAACACGCCCGCCGGAACGCCGGCCTCGATTGCCAGCTCGACCAGCAACATGGTCGACAGCGGATCCTGTTCGGACGGTTTCAAGACGAAGGTGTTGCCGCAGGCGATGGCCATCGGGAACATCCACAGCGGAATCATCGCCGGGAAGTTGAACGGTGTGATGCCGGCGCACACACCGATTGGCTGACGCAGGGTGTAAGTATCAACGCCGCCGGCGACGTTTTCGGCAAATTCGCCCATTTGCAGGCTGCCGATGGAGCAGGCGTGCTCGACCACTTCCAGGCCACGGAAAATATCGCCCTCGGCGTCTGCAATGGTTTTGCCCTGCTCGGCACTGAGCACCACGGCGATGCGCTTGGAGTGTTCGCGGATCAGCGCTTGCAGCTTGAGCATGATGCGCATGCGCGCGCCGATCGGGGTCAGTTTCCAGGTCTGGAAGGCACGCTGAGCAGCGCTGACGGCAGCATCGACTTCAGCGGCGGTAGCGAACGGCACTTTCGCCAGCACTTGCTGGGTCGCCGGGTTGACGATGTCGTGCCATTCGGTGGACTGCGACTCGACCCATTCGCCGTCGATCAGCAGTTTGACTTTCTGCAGCGTGGTGTCGTTGGGCGTAAGCGATGCGTTCATGCTGGTCTCCGAAACTTGTTTTTATCGTAGGAGCCAAGGCGAAAGGTTCGCCTTGAGATGAGGCGTGTGTCACGAATTGGTTGTCGGACTGTTTTTGGAGTATAGATGTGCAAACTTCTAATAAGAACGCACATATAAGCCCGTCCATCATGCAAAAAAACATCACCTCACTAGGTTCGCTGAACTGGGACGACCTCAAGTTTTTCCTCGAAGTCGCCCGCACCCGCAAGGCCAGCACCGCGGCCAAACGGCTGGCCGTCGACTACACAACCGTGTCGCGGCGCATCAGTTCGCTGGAAGCCGCGCTGGGGACTTTGCTGTTCGAGAAGTCGCGGACCAGCGGCTTCGTCCTGACCAGCGAAGGCCAGCGTTTGCTCGGTTATGCCGAGTCGATCGAAAGCACATTGCACATGGCCTGCGAGCAGGTTTCAGGTTCCGGTGTGGCACTGTCCGGACATGTGCGCATGGGCTGCACCGAAGGTTTCGGCAGCTTTTTCATCACCCCGCAGCTAAGCCATTTCGTCGACGCCTACCCGGCAATCTCGGTGGACATCCTGCCGCTGCCGCACTTCATCAGCCTGTCCAAGCGCGAGGCCGACATCGTTATCGCGCTGGAACGGCCGGAGCATGGGCCTTACGTCTGCTGCAAACTCTGCGACTACCGCTTGCAGCTCTACGCGACTCAGGAATATCTCGACAAACACCCACCGATCCGCCGCCCGGCAGACTTGAGCAAGCATCAATTCATCAGTTATGTGGATGATCTGGCGTTCAGCTCGGAGCTGCTGTACCTGGCGAACGTGTTGCCCGGCGCCAGCGCCAACTTGCGCAGCACCAGCGTGATCGCGCAGTTCGTCGCCGCGCAGCAAGGGCGCTCGCTGGCGATTCTGCCGTGCTTCCTCGCCGCGCAGGATCCGCGCCTGCTGCCGGTGTTGCCAGAGGAAATCGACATCACCCGGCAGTTCTGGATGTACTGCCGGGAGGATCTGAGGAAGTTGAAACGGATCACCCTGTTGTGGGATTACATCAGGGAGGTGACTGAGCGTAATCAGGCGTTGCTGATGGGACAGACCCGCGAGATGCAGTTCGCCGATTAGTCGGCGCTGACCACAATCGACACCCGGCGGTTCTCCGTGCGACCGGCCGCCGTATCGTTGGACGCCACCGGCTCTTTGCTGCCCAGGCCTTGCAACTGGATGTTCTCTTGCTTCATGCCGACCGTGCCCAGCACGTTGGCGACACTTTTCGCACGACGCAGCGATAGTTGCTGGTTGTACGTCTCTTTGCCCGATGCGTCGGTGTGGCCATCGACCCGCACGCGCTCGATGCCGACACCCAGCAATGCCTTGCCGATGCGTTCGACGATCTCGGTGCTTTGCGGGTTCAGGCTTTCGACGTCGCTGCCAAACAGTACTTTGCCGGACAAGCCAAACTCCCAGCCCTCGTCGGTCAGTTCAAAACCCTGTTGTTTGAGAACGGCGACCTGCGCTGGCGTCAGGCCTTTTTGCGGCGCAGTCTGGCAACCGGTCAGGGCCAGTACGGCCATCAACAACACAGCGTAAAAAGATCGAATGGACAGTGTGAACACGAGAATCAGCTCCTGGTTTGAACGGAATCGACCGGGTGCTCCGCCCCGGCCGTGAATTGGGCGCCGCGCGACAGGCGCTTGGCTTGATACATCGCCGCATCGGCGGCATCGAGCAAGGCCCCGGGCGTGGCGCCATGATCGGGGAAAACCGCAATGCCGATACTGAGCGAGGTCACCACACTGGTGTCGCCCGGCAGCGCGATGGGCATGTCCATGCTGGCGAGGATCTTGTCGGCAATGCGCTCGGCATCTTCGACCTTGTGCAGCGGCGTGAGCAGCACGGCGAACTCGTCACCGCCCAGCCGCGCCACCAGATCCTCTTCGCGCAACTGCGCACGAACGCGATTGGCCACCGCCACCAGCACCGCATCACCCGCCGCATGGCCGAAGTTGTCGTTGATACCTTTGAAGCGGTCACTGTCGAGAAACAACACGGCAACACGCTCATCGTGCTTGCTGGCATTGCGCAACGCGCGGATCAAGCGCCCTTCGAAAAAAGCACGATTCGGCAGACCGGTAAGGCTGTCGTGACTGGCCTGGTGAGCGAGGGTTTCGTTTTCGTTTTGCAAATGGGTTTGCCACGACTCCAGTTCGTCGAGCAAGGCATTGAAGTCATTGCCGAGGTTGTCGAGTTCGGCGATCTGCGCTGGCGGCACGCGGCGATCCAGCGCTCGTTCGCTGCGCGCGGCGTGGGCCACATTGGCCAGACTGCGCAGAGGACCGGTGATCGCGCGTAACTGGCGGCGCGCCAGATGAAGCGCAACCCAGGCGCTGATCGCGGTACAGAGGATGATCCCCGCCAGACCGCTGAGCAGAAAGCGCATCAGGCTGCCACCATGGCCGGTGAGCAGTACACGACCGATTTCACGGTCCTGATGCTCGATCGGCAGGCTGACAGGCTTTTCCAGGATGGCGCGGGTGATCTGCATTTCCAGCTCAGAGAACAAACCGTTTTCCGGGCGTTGCCAATGCGCGAGCAGCTGTCCCTGACTGTCCAGCACCTGGGCGTCAGCGACCTCTTCGGAGGAAGCAATCAGCGCCAGCGATTCATTGGCGGCGGTCTTGTCGTTGAACACCACCGCGGCTTCCACGGTGTAGCTGATCGAACGGGCGATCAAGTGCAGGTTGTGATCGGCGTACACCCGTAAAGCCAGTACGCCGAGCAGCGTCAGCGAAACGCTGGCCATCGCCACGCCCACCAGCGCGACCGTCAAATGCCCTCGGCCAATGACCGAGCCCAACGTTGGGCGGCTATTCGATCTGAACAGGTTCATGGCGCCGCCGGTTTGCGACGCGACAATTGCAGCACGCTGGGGTGAATGCGCACGCCGCTGCGGGCAACGGAGTCGAGATTGACCTCGAAGGACACTTGCTCATCACCAACGCGCAGACAGAACAGGCTGCCGACCGTGCATTGATCGCCACCTTCGCTGATGCTCAGCACCGGATGACCGATCAGCGAAGCGAACAAGCGAGTGCGTTCATCGGGCGTGAGTTTGCCGATGTACACCGCATCGCATTCGCTGACGATGGCCGGGTTGTCGGCCAGCAGGCGACGTACGGTAACCGGCCGGCCGGTGGCTTGAGTGGTGCCTTTGACCAGGTCGTCGGTGTATTCGGTGGGACCGACGATACACAGGCGCAATTGCGCCGGTTCCACCGGCCAGCGCGCGTAGCTGAGAATGCCAAGAACTACCTGCGTGACAGATTTGGCCCGTTGTTCGGCCATGCCTGTCGGCGCTTGTGGTTGCGCGACAGCTGCACCCGTCAACAACCAGAGCAGCGCAACAAGCAACGCGTGCTTGCAGACAGCTACGCGCCCTGTCGCCCAGACAGACACCTTCATGCAGGGATTCTCTTGGATCGTAGCGGGATGATGCCGCAACGATAGCACAGCAGTGAAACGCCAGCGAGACAGCGACCTCTGACCGGTTGGTCAGTAATCGCCGCCAAGCTTCTGGTTCTTCACCCCAGAGGCGCGCCCCCCTCCTCCAGTTCCAGCATCAACCCGCTCAGGCGTTTGACCTTGCGCTGCACTGCCTCCTCGAACACTCCCGGGCGGGATTCGATCAGGGTGAACCAATGCTTGGCGCGGGTGATGCCGGTGTAGATCAGTTCTTTGGTCAGCACCGGATTCAAGGCGTCGGGCAGAATCAGCGCCGTGTGGGCAAATTCCGAGCCTTGGGACTTGTGCACCGTCATCGCATAGACGGTTTCGACGTCATTGAGGCGGCTCGGCAATACGAAGCGCACGCCGCCCTGACCGTCGTTGCGCGGGAACGCCACGCGCAACACCGGTTTGCCGGCGTCGGGTCCTTCGCGCTCGGGCAGTTTGAGGGCGATGCCGATGTCGCCGTTCATCAAGCCCAGACCGTAGTCATTGCGGGTCATCAGCACGGGCCGGCCTTCGTACCATTGCTGATCGTTTTCAATCAGACGTGCTTTGAGCAGCGCGGCGGTGATCCGTTGATTCAGACCTTCGACGCCCCACGGCCCTTTGCGCACGGCGCACAGCAACTGGAAGGTGTCGAACGCCTGCAAGACTTCGCGGGCCCAAATGACCCAGTCCGGATGTTCGAGTGGCCGGCCCGAGGGTGGACGCTGATCACGCAGCACGCTCAGATAATGGCGATAGCCTTGTGGGCCGTCGCCATGCCCCTCCAGCAACAGGCGCTCGAGCTTGTGATCGTGTTCGCCCTTGAGCGGCAGCGAATACACATCGTCATAGTGCCCGGCAGTGAGCAACTGCCGCGCTTCATCCGGCAACTGTTGGTTGACCCGACGCGCGAGCTGACCAATCCCACTGCCCTCGCCGAAGCGCCGGGAGTGGCGCAACATCACCACTTGCTGGGCCAGCGGGTGGGTGCCATCGACGTCTTCATGCAAGCCACTGTCCTGCAGCGACTCACCGCTGACCGACTCCAGCCACTGTCGGGTCTGCGGGTTGTACCAGCCACCTTCGGCGTCTCGGCACAAATCCCCCAGCACCGCGCCGGCCTCCACAGAGGCCAATTGATCCTTGTCGCCGAGTAAAACCAGTCGAGCATGCGTGGGCAATGCATCCAGCAGGTTGGCCATCATTTCCAGGTCGATCATCGAGGCCTCGTCGACCACCAGCACATCCAGTGGCAGGCGGTTGCCGGCATGGTGACGGAAGTGTCGGGTGCCGGGACGGCTGCCCAGCAAGCGATGCACGGTGGTGACGTCGCAAGGTATTTTCGCCCGCACCGCTTCGCTGACTTCCAGCGACTGCACTTGCTGGCTGATGGACTCGGTCAACCGCGCCGCAGCCTTGCCTGTCGGGGCCGCCAGACGAATCCTCAGCGGTTGGTCTGCGGCGACTGCGGGCGCTTGAAGCAAGGCCAGCAAACGCACCACGGTGGTGGTTTTGCCGGTGCCCGGTCCGCCGGTGACAATGCTGAAAGCGCCACGAGTGGCGAGGGCGCAGGCGAGTTTCTGCCAGTCGATCACCTCTCCGGGTCTGGCTGATCCGAACAGCTCGTTCAAGCGCTGCGGCAGATCGACCGGCGTTGGCTCGACTTGCTGCAGACGCTGGCGCAACGCCGTATCGATGCGCCGTTCGTACGTCCAGTAGCGTCGTAGATACAGGCGTTTTCCCGAGATTACCAACGGACGTTGTTGTGCTGAATCGCTGGTATCCGCCGACAATGCGACCAGAGAGCTGCCCGCCAGCACCTTGCACCAGTGAGCACCATCGAGCGCCTCGAGCAATTGCGAAGGCAGCAACAAGACACCACCTTGCACGTCTCCTTCGGGGGGTAGCGACAGCGCGAAGTCGGGCGCTTTCAGGGTTTCATAAAGATCGAGACAGACATGACCGTGGCCAAGTTGATGACTGGTCAGGGCAGCAGCGAGTAACACCAGCGGATCCGTATCGCGATCAAGTTCGTGAAGGAACGCGACGAATGCTTTGTCCAGCGCACGCAGCCAGCCGCGCTCGACCCACCGGGTCAACAAGATCAACAGGTCATCGGCGCTGGTAAGGGGCGATAACTTCGACAGACTGTCAGCAGCCAGCGGCGTAGGGAGCAGATCGGCAAAGGTGCGGCTCATAGCAGGACTCCCTGTTCCCAGGCGGGTTCGGTCTTGGGTTCGGGTTTGCCTTGGAACATCCGGTCGAGGCGCTCGATAAGCTCACGCGGCGGACGTACAAAATAGACACCGCGACTGTCGGCGCGAGTACCGCGCAGAAACAGATACAACGCCCCGCCGATATGCCAGTCGTATTCATAATCAGGCAGCCGGGCCTTGAGCTGGCGGTGCAACGCCAGCAGGTACAACACGTATTGCAGGTCATAACGGTTGTCGAGGATCGACTGTTCCATGGCCTGCTCGGTATAGGCCAGATCATCCACGCCAAGCCAGTTGGACTTGTAGTCGGCCACGTAATATCGGCCATCGTGTTCAAAGGTCAGGTCGATAAAGCCTTTGAACATGCCGTTGAGTTGCACCGGTTCTGCCGCCACACGGGCTACGCCCCTGTGAGTGTGCTGACGCACCAGTTCGTCGAGTTTGAGGACATCGACTTTATGGCTGGCGAACCAGAACTCCATCTCGACCCGGTACTGTTTCAGCTGTTCCAGAACAACAGGCGGCTGCCCGCCTGCAACTGGCAGAGGCGACTTGAGCAGATGCTGCAGCCAATCACTCAGAGTGGTGATCCAGCCTTCCCAGCCACGCAAGTTACAGCGACGGGCAATCGCATCTTCCAGCGCCTCGCGGGTAACGGCAAAGCCGTCATCACCGGCCCATTCCAGCAAACCGTGAAGAAACGTTCCTGGATTGGGGCCACGAGGAAAGCGATGGATATCGGCGCCACCGGCAATTATTTCCCGCGGAGCATCGGGATCGAGGCGCTCATCATCGAATAGTTTTTGCGCTTGTGGACTGTCCGGTGCTTCATCGCTGCCGACACTCAACACGTCGCTGATGCGCAATGCACTGTAGGAGGCGATCCACCAGTTTTCGCTGGCCTTGCGCTTGGGCACTAGCGTCGCACTCAACACGGCGTCATTGCGTGGCGGCTGGTAATGCTCATCGGTGGGTTGTGGCATTTCATCGATGTGAATGGCCGGGCAGTCTTGTTGCAGGTCTTGCAGCCAGCGTTTCAGTTCACTGGACTCGCCCAGCGATGCGCCGCCACCGAGCAGATAACCCAGCGCCGAAAGGTGCAGCACCGAGCTGTTGTTATTGCCGCGTTTGAGATCCGTCACACCCAACCAGCAGGCGTGCTGCGCCCGCGTCAGGGCAACGTAGAGCAGGCGCAGGTCTTCAGCCAGGCGTTCGTCGTCCGCTTGCGCAATCAGTTCGGCGGTTGGCTTGAGACTTATCTGAGCCTTCCCCGCGCCGTCGTGGTAATGCAACGGCAAGCGACTGCCATCCACGGGTTTCGCCGAACAGATGAACGGCAGGAACACCAAGGGATATTCCAGGCCTTTGGACTTGTGGATGGTCACGACTTTGACCAGTTGCTCGTCACTTTCCAGACGCAGAATCTGCTCTTCGCCGGCCTGACCGGACACTGCCAGCAGTTCGGCCAGATGACGAATCAGCGCTTGTTCCCCGTCCAGCTCCGCAGCCGCTTGCTGCATCAATTCCGACAGGTGCAAAAGGTTGGTCAGTACCCGCTCGCCATCCGTGCGCGTCATCAAGGTTTGCGGCAGATGGAAGTCGTGCAGCAGGCGGCGCAACATCGGCAGTACACCTTGTTTGCGCCATAGCTCGCGATAGCCACGGAACTGCATGACCCGGGTTTCCCATACCAGCTCGTCCTGGTTCAGACGTTCCAGCTCTGCCAATGGCAGGTTCAGGGTGATACAGGCCAGTGCGGCTTTCAGGGAACGTTCGACATCCGGTTCGGCACAGGCCTTGAGCCAGGACAACAGGTCGTGAGCCTCTTGCGCCGCGAACACCGAATCCTTGTCCGACAGATAAACACTGCGCACGCCGCGGGCGGCGAGTTCACTGCGTACGGCCTGGGCTTCTTTGCCGTCGCGCACGAGAATCGCAATGTCGGACGGCTTCAGACCCCTGAAGTCTTTGCCATCCTGCACGAACCCCGCGTCAGCGCTTTGCCCGCCATTGAGCAGCGCGGTAATTTCGCTGGCGCACGCGGCTGCCAATTGCTGACGATAGACCACGCCGGACAGTGGCTGGTCGCTGGACAATTGCCAGACATTCAACGCCGCGACATCTTGCCCGGCAACCTGCAGGCGCTCCTTGCGGCCTTGAGATTGCACGGGAAGGAACGGCACCGGGTTGTCGCCGCTTTTCTCGCGGAACAAAAACGCACCGCGTCCCTGCTCTCGGGACTCGGCGCGTGCGAATACATGATTGACCGCGTTGACCATGCCATGGCTGGAGCGGAAGTTGGTGCCCAGGGTATGCAGCCGGCCAGTAGTGGCCTGACGTGCGCGCAGGTAGGTGTAGATGTCCGCACCGCGAAAAGCGTAGATCGCCTGCTTCGGATCACCGATCAGAAACAGCCCGGTGTCAGGACTGTTCTCCTCAATGCGATAGATGCTTTCAAAGATTCGGTACTGCACCGGGTCGGTGTCCTGGAACTCGTCGATCAGCGCGACCGGGAACTGTTCGCGAATCAACGTCGCAAGACGCTCGCCCCCGTCGGACTGCAAAGCCGCATCCAGGCGTAACAGCATGTCATCGAAGCCCATCTCGGCGCGACGCCGCTTCTCTTCTTCAAAGCGTGCGCCTACCCATTTGGCGGCATGTTGCAGCACAGCGGCGTCGGGGCTCGGCAATGCATCGAGGCTCGACTTGAGTTTTGGCATGGCGTCCAGGCCTGGGTGGCTCGGGGCCTGACCTTTCCACGCCTCGGCCATGCCGTCGGGGGTCAGTCGGGTGAAACCGGTGCCGATATCCAGTTGCTCCAGGGACTCGTCTTCGGCCCATGCCTTGAGCTTTTCAAACCAGGGCTCGAAGTAACGCGCCTGCATTTTGCGCCCGTCGACGGACTTGCTCGCAACACCTTGATGGCAGATGGCGAGCAATTCGTCTGCCCACTGACGCCATGGCATTTTCAGTTCGATCAGCGCTGCACGGCGTTCTTGCAGGCATTCATCGATCAGCTCTGCGGGAGCCCTTCCTTCGTCGCTGTCACGCTCACTGGCGAACAGGCCACGCACGCGAGGCAACAAGGCCGCCGGGCCGCCCCAGTTGCTACGCACCCAATTCAAGGCATCGCCCTGCATCGGGTAACAGAACAGCCGCCAGTAATCGCGCAACACTTCGCCGAGCAAGTCGCTGTGATCGGTTTCCAGGGATTGAGTGAACAAGCTGCCGCTGTCGAACGCGTGCTCACGCAGCATGCGCTGACACCAACTGTGGATGGTCGAAACGGCGGCCTCGTCCATCCATTGCGCAGCGACATCGAGGCGGTTGGCACAACCGGGCCACTGTTGAGCGTCGAACTGATCACGTAATTCGGCGATCAGCGCGTCGGGCGCTGGCGTTTCGTCGCGAAAGAATCGAGCGGCCTCAGCCAGGCGCGTGCGTATGCGCTCACGCAGTTCCTTGGTCGCGGCATCGGTGAAGGTCACCACGAGAATCTGCGGCGGCAACAATTCGCGACCGAACCCGCTCGACTCGTCACCGTGCCCCAGGATAAGCCGCAGGTAGAGCGCAGAAATCGTGAAGGTTTTACCGGTACCGGCACTGGCTTCGATCAACTGGCTGCCCTGTAACGGAAAGGCCAGGGCAAGGGGTGTCTTGGTACTCATGCGCGAGCCCCTTCAGTGGACAGTGAACGCCACGGTGCTTCAAGCAGGGGGCGATACAATGCGTCACACCAACCGGAGAATGTTTCGTCCTCAAGCAATGCATCGAAGTCGGCGTATTGCCGGGACAACGCCGGGCTCTCGCGGCGCTCACCTTCGCTGGTTTGCCCGTCACCTTCATAGGCTTTACGCGCTGCTGCTTCGGCCTTCAGCGGGTCGCTCTGAGAGAGCCACGCGAAGGCAGTTTTTACAGCGATCGGCAGTGGCTGTCGCATGCCTGCCTGCCAGGCGAGGAGCAGATCGCCAAGGAAACGTATCGCTCGTTCTGGCGCCATGGGTTCAAGCAACAACGTATCGTCGCTGGCTACCAATGCAGTGCTCAAGGAAAGCCCGCTGGCGCAGGCCACCAGATGATTGACCCACGGTTTGGTCAGGCGATGCCATTTTCGGCTTTTGATCGAGCCAATGCTGTTGGGAATGGTCGTGACCGACAACAGGCCACTGTCGGCGCGCTGATGCAAACCCGCAAGCCATCCTTCCAGACGCAAACCGTGCAATTCAAGGTTGACCGGCATCGCGCTGCTCAAAGGGACAGGCCAGAGCGTCAGCAGTTGTTGATAACGCTGTAGCAAATCCGGCAAAGGTTCGATCAGCTCACGTTGCAGGCACTCGCCGAACCCGGCCATTGGTAGCAGACCGCTGTTCTGCAGGCGTCGGGCCTGGGCAGTCAGCGCCTGATCGACATTGTCCGGCTGCCTGAGTGCGGCTTCGAGCAGACTGTCGCTGAGTGTGTAGCGCTGCAATGCGTCCAGTACGAAGGGTTCCTCGTCGGCCAGCGGTGCTTCGGCGGCCTCGAAATACACTTTGAGGCGTTGGGTGAAAAAATGCCGAACCGGGTTGCGCAAAAAGTCCTGCAACAACGCGAGGCTCAACGGTTCCTCTTGCACATAAGGGCTGAGTAACTGTGCTTCGTTTTGAGATTCGTGCTGTTGATGCAGAACCTGCCATTCGCTGGCATAGCTGAAGAGTTGATCGCCTTCATGAAAATAGCGCGCACTGAACGGCTGCAGCGGGTGCTCTTGCGTCATGGCACTAAGCAGATCGCGGTTTTCATCGAGCAATCGCCAACCGCTGGCGAGGTGATCGCGCAACTGGCCGATCAACACGGAGGCCGGTCGCTCACTGTTATCGCGGATGCTGCGGCCGACCCAACTGATATAGAGCTGGTTACGTGCAGACAACAGCGCCTCGAGCAAAAGGTAACGGTCGTCTTCTCGCCGCGAGCGATCTCCAGGACGGTAATCGCTGCCCATGAGATCAAAGTCCAGCGGCGGCTGTGCGCGGGGGTAATCGCCGTCGTTCATCCCCAGCAGGCAGACCAGTTTGAATGGAATGGCGCGCATGGGCATCAGCGTACAAAAGTTCACGGCACCGGCCAGAAAGCGCTGAGACAAACGCCCTTGGTCCAGCCCCGCGAGCCAGGCTTCACGAACCACGGTCAGTGGTAGCTCATCCGTCAGACCTACAGCCTCACACGTTTCCAGCCAGGTTTCGCGAAGCTCCTCCAACTGGGTCAACAAGTAGTCGTCATGCTCGTTGCTGGCTTTGAAGAACAGTTGCATCAGCGCTTGCAATCGATATCCCCACTCCTTGGGCTGAGCGGGTTGGGTCAACTGCTGATGGGCAAGTTCCAAGGCATCGAGCAGGGCCACCAACGGCCCGATCAGTGCAGCGTCGAGTCCACCAATTTCATCATAAGGTTCAATCCCTTCACACGCATTGGCGCTGCCTACGGCGTAGCCCAGAAGCATGCGGCGCAGACCGAAATGCCAGCTGTTTTGTTCGAGCTCGTCGGGTAAACCCAGGCCCGCGCGTTGCTCGGCACTCATGCCCCAACGCACGCCCGCGCCTTCTATCCATTGGTGCAGTGTTGGCAAGTCGCGCTCCTCAACACCAAAGCGCGCGCGAAGTGCAGGCACGTCGAGCAGGTCGAGGATTTCACTGACCGGAAAACGACTGTCGGGCAGCTTGAGCAGGTGTTCGACCGCGATCAGCAATGGATCCCGACCACGCTGCCCCTGATCGGCCAATGTGAAAGGGATGAACCGCGCATCGTGGCGATCAAGCTGACCAAACACAGCGCGGATATGCGGTGCGTAGCTATCAATGTCAGGCACCATCACGATCACATCGCGAGGACGCAGATCCGGGTTGGCGCTGAAGCGCGACAGGAGTTGGTCGTGCAGTATTTCGACTTCACGCTGAGCGCTGTGGGCAATGTGAAAACGGATCGACTCGTCATGTACCAGATCAACAGCGGGCCAGTGTTCGCGGGTTTCATTGAGTGGGCGCAACTCCAGGATGTCGTCCTGTAATTGATTGAGCAGGTTATGTGGCTGAGTGTCGCTGAACAGGTCTATGCGACCATCGCGAAAAGCCGCCCGATAGCTATTGGGATCGTCATAGCTGTCGAGCAGGTTGATGTAGTCCCGGCCTTGTTTACCCCATGCCGCCAATAGCGGATGGGCGTGTTGATGCAGTGCATCAGGGTCTAGCACTGTGGGCATTCCAGTCTTGCGCGATTGCCGCTTGTATTGATGCCGCAGCAGATCCTTGTCGGCGACAATATCGGCCCAGTGGTGTCGGCACGGGTTGTGAACACACAGCAGGACCTGACTGAAACGCGCAAGGCCAGCCAGTGCTTCAAGCACCTGGGCTGGCAGCGAAGAAATCCCGAAAACGATTACCCGCGAAGGCAGTCCCGCGGGAGCTTCGGCAAGATTGTTGATGCGTTCGATGAACCGTTGGTGAACGCCGGCACGACTCTGTGCCATCCCCTGTTCCCCCACGTCATCCAACAGCGCACGCCACAACTCTGCCTGCCAGCAACTGGTCGGAGGCAGTGGTTTTACTTCTCCCCTGACGCTACGCAACTGATGCCGACCTTCGGCCCAGTCCTCCAGCCAGTCGGCCCGGTAAACCTGATACTGGTCGAACAGATCCGCCAAACGTTCGGACAATTGATAGCGCTTGCGCAGGTCGGTGTCATGGGTAAGGAAACGTTGCAACGGCTCGAAATGCGGGCGATCAATAACCTGCGGGAGCAGGCGCATGAGGCGCCAGGTCAGCGGGGCTTTATCGAGCAGGGATTTGGGAGGAATTTCATCTCGGCCCAGTACCATGCGGTACAGCTGCCACATGAAACTACCCGGCAGTTGCACATCAATCGCCGCCGCGATACCGCAACCGCCGAGATCATCTTCCTCAGGGTCTTCAGCCAAGGCCAGTTTGAGCCATTGGGCGATACCATTGCTCTGTACCAGCGCTATTTCGTTTTCCAGGGGAGCCAGTGGATAACGTCGCATTATGCTGATCACAAGGCTGCGCAGTTCGTCCAGGCTATTGCTCTGGACCACCATGAATGCAGCGTTGAGGGACTGGGCGTCCGGCATAAGGGTTTCCTTGGAAAAGTACAAAAGCCAGGGCAGAACCTTAGCATTGTCGACAGGTTGTGACAGCCGGACGGCGCCTGTGAATGCTGTAAGAACTTTCCTGCGGGCAAAACAAAACCCCAACTGCTTTCGCAATTGGGGTTTCGGAATTTAATCTTGACGATGACCTACTCTCACATGGGGAAACCCCACACTACCATCGGCGATGCATCGTTTCACTGCTGAGTTCGGGATGGGATCAGGTGGTTCCAACGCTCTATGGTCGTCAAGAAATTCGGGTACTGAGTCGTGACCAGATGGCCTCGCTTCAGCAAATTGGGTATGTGGTAGTTTTCGGTGTTTTGTGCTGCTTTTTTAAGTGCAGTCGAACTTTCGGTTCGTTTCGTCTTCACACACCGCAACTTGGCCTTTCGACGCAAATTGCTTGGGTGTTATATGGTCAAGCCTCACGGGCAATTAGTATTGGTTAGCTCAACGCCTCACAGCGCTTACACACCCAACCTATCAACGTCGTAGTCTTCGACGGCCCTTCAGGGAACTCAAGGTTCCAGTGAGATCTCATCTTGAGGCAAGTTTCCCGCTTAGATGCTTTCAGCGGTTATCTTTCCCGAACATAGCTACCCGGCAATGCCACTGGCGTGACAACCGGAACACCAGAGGTTCGTCCACTCCGGTCCTCTCGTACTAGGAGCAGCCCCTCTCAAATCTCAAACGTCCACGGCAGATAGGGACCGAACTGTCTCACGACGTTCTAAACCCAGCTCGCGTACCACTTTAAATGGCGAACAGCCATACCCTTGGGACCGGCTTCAGCCCCAGGATGTGATGAGCCGACATCGAGGTGCCAAACACCGCCGTCGATATGAACTCTTGGGCGGTATCAGCCTGTTATCCCCGGAGTACCTTTTATCCGTTGAGCGATGGCCCTTCCATACAGAACCACCGGATCACTAAGACCTACTTTCGTACCTGCTCGACGTGTCTGTCTCGCAGTCAAGCGCGCTTTTGCCTTTATACTCTACGACCGATTTCCGACCGGTCTGAGCGCACCTTCGTACTCCTCCGTTACTCTTTAGGAGGAGACCGCCCCAGTCAAACTACCCACCATACACTGTCCTCGATCCGGATAACGGACCTGAGTTAGAACCTCAAAGTTGCCAGGGTGGTATTTCAAGGATGGCTCCACGCGAACTGGCGTCCACGCTTCAAAGCCTCCCACCTATCCTACACAAGCAAATTCAAAGTCCAGTGCAAAGCTATAGTAAAGGTTCACGGGGTCTTTCCGTCTAGCCGCGGATACACTGCATCTTCACAGCGATTTCAATTTCACTGAGTCTCGGGTGGAGACAGCGCCGCCATCGTTACGCCATTCGTGCAGGTCGGAACTTACCCGACAAGGAATTTCGCTACCTTAGGACCGTTATAGTTACGGCCGCCGTTTACCGGGGCTTCGATCAAGAGCTTCGCGTTAGCTAACCCCATCAATTAACCTTCCGGCACCGGGCAGGCGTCACACCCTATACGTCCACTTTCGTGTTTGCAGAGTGCTGTGTTTTTAATAAACAGTCGCAGCGGCCTGGTATCTTCGACCGGCATGAGCTTACGGAGCAAGTCCTTCACCCTCACCGGCGCACCTTCTCCCGAAGTTACGGTGCCATTTTGCCTAGTTCCTTCACCCGAGTTCTCTCAAGCGCCTTGGTATTCTCTACCCAACCACCTGTGTCGGTTTGGGGTACGGTTCCTGGTTACCTGAAGCTTAGAAGCTTTTCTTGGAAGCATGGCATCAACCACTTCGTGTTCTAAAAGAACACTCGTCATCAGCTCTCGGCCTTAAGATCCCGGATTTACCTAAGATCTCAGCCTACCACCTTAAACTTGGACAACCAACGCCAAGCTGGCCTAGCCTTCTCCGTCCCTCCATCGCAATAACCAGAAGTACAGGAATATTAACCTGTTTTCCATCGACTACGCTTTTCAGCCTCGCCTTAGGGACCGACTAACCCTGCGTCGATTAACGTTGCGCAGGAAACCTTGGTCTTTCGGCGTGGGTGTTTTTCACACCCATTGTCGTTACTCATGTCAGCATTCGCACTTCTGATACCTCCAGCAAGCTTCTCAACTCACCTTCACAGGCTTACAGAACGCTCCTCTACCGCATCACCCGAAGGTGATACCCGTAGCTTCGGTGTATGGTTTGAGCCCCGTTACATCTTCCGCGCAGGCCGACTCGACTAGTGAGCTATTACGCTTTCTTTAAAGGGTGGCTGCTTCTAAGCCAACCTCCTAGCTGTCTAAGCCTTCCCACATCGTTTCCCACTTAACCATAACTTTGGGACCTTAGCTGACGGTCTGGGTTGTTTCCCTTTTCACGACGGACGTTAGCACCCGCCGTGTGTCTCCCATGCTCGGCACTTGTAGGTATTCGGAGTTTGCATCGGTTTGGTAAGTCGGGATGACCCCCTAGCCGAAACAGTGCTCTACCCCCTACAGTGATACATGAGGCGCTACCTAAATAGCTTTCGAGGAGAACCAGCTATCTCCGAGCTTGATTAGCCTTTCACTCCGATCCACAGGTCATCCGCTAACTTTTCAACGGTAGTCGGTTCGGTCCTCCAGTTAGTGTTACCCAACCTTCAACCTGCCCATGGATAGATCGCCCGGTTTCGGGTCTATTCCCAGCGACTAGACGCCCTATTAAGACTCGCTTTCGCTACGCCTCCCCTATTCGGTTAAGCTCGCCACTGAAAATAAGTCGCTGACCCATTATACAAAAGGTACGCAGTCACAGAACAAAGTCTGCTCCCACTGCTTGTACGCATACGGTTTCAGGATCTATTTCACTCCCCTCTCCGGGGTTCTTTTCGCCTTTCCCTCACGGTACTAGTTCACTATCGGTCAGTCAGTAGTATTTAGCCTTGGAGGATGGTCCCCCCATATTCAGACAAAGTTTCTCGTGCTCCGTCCTACTCGATTTCATGACTAAGAGATTTTCGCGTACAGGGCTATCACCCACTATGGCCGCACTTTCCAGAGCGTTCCGCTAATCTCAAAGCCACTTAAGGGCTAGTCCCCGTTCGCTCGCCACTACTAAGGGAATCTCGGTTGATTTCTTTTCCTCAGGGTACTTAGATGTTTCAGTTCCCCTGGTTCGCCTCTTGCACCTATGTATTCAGTACAAGATAACCATCTTATGATGGCTGGGTTCCCCCATTCAGACATCTCCGGATCAAAGTCTGTTTGCCGACTCCCCGAAGCTTTTCGCAGGCTACCACGTCTTTCATCGCCTCTGACTGCCAAGGCATCCACCGTATGCGCTTCTTCACTTGACCATATAACCCCAAGCAATCTGGTTATACTGTGAAGACGACATTCGCCGAAAATTCGAATTTCTCAACTAAGAGAACTCACAAATTTTACCTTAGCCTGATCCGTTACCAGTGAAAGTAACGTTCAGTCTATCTTTCTATCACATACCCAAATTTTTAAAGAACGAACTAGTCAAAGACTAGAAATCAACATTCATCATCACAACGATGGAATGCTCATTTCTAAGCTTTCAAACTTCAGAAGCAGTAGTGGTGGAGCCAAGCGGGATCGAACCGCTGACCTCCTGCGTGCAAGGCAGGCGCTCTCCCAGCTGAGCTATGGCCCCGTATTTCTACAGGCGTTTCCCACACAAAATTGGTGGGTCTGGGCAGATTCGAACTGCCGACCTCACCCTTATCAGGGGTGCGCTCTAACCAACTGAGCTACAGACCCAATTTCGGGCTGCTTCTTTCGTCTTCTTCAATGAATCAAGCAATTCGTGTGGGAACTTATGGAGCAGCTGATGTCGTCGATTAAGGAGGTGATCCAGCCGCAGGTTCCCCTACGGCTACCTTGTTACGACTTCACCCCAGTCATGAATCACACCGTGGTAACCGTCCTCCCGAAGGTTAGACTAGCTACTTCTGGTGCAACCCACTCCCATGGTGTGACGGGCGGTGTGTACAAGGCCCGGGAACGTATTCACCGTGACATTCTGATTCACGATTACTAGCGATTCCGACTTCACGCAGTCGAGTTGCAGACTGCGATCCGGACTACGATCGGTTTTATGGGATTAGCTCCACCTCGCGGCTTGGCAACCCTTTGTACCGACCATTGTAGCACGTGTGTAGCCCAGGCCGTAAGGGCCATGATGACTTGACGTCATCCCCACCTTCCTCCGGTTTGTCACCGGCAGTCTCCTTAGAGTGCCCACCATGACGTGCTGGTAACTAAGGACAAGGGTTGCGCTCGTTACGGGACTTAACCCAACATCTCACGACACGAGCTGACGACAGCCATGCAGCACCTGTCTCAATGTTCCCGAAGGCACCAATCCATCTCTGGAAAGTTCATTGGATGTCAAGGCCTGGTAAGGTTCTTCGCGTTGCTTCGAATTAAACCACATGCTCCACCGCTTGTGCGGGCCCCCGTCAATTCATTTGAGTTTTAACCTTGCGGCCGTACTCCCCAGGCGGTCAACTTAATGCGTTAGCTGCGCCACTAAGAGCTCAAGGCTCCCAACGGCTAGTTGACATCGTTTACGGCGTGGACTACCAGGGTATCTAATCCTGTTTGCTCCCCACGCTTTCGCACCTCAGTGTCAGTATCAGTCCAGGTGGTCGCCTTCGCCACTGGTGTTCCTTCCTATATCTACGCATTTCACCGCTACACAGGAAATTCCACCACCCTCTACCATACTCTAGCTCGACAGTTTTGAATGCAGTTCCCAGGTTGAGCCCGGGGATTTCACATCCAACTTAACGAACCACCTACGCGCGCTTTACGCCCAGTAATTCCGATTAACGCTTGCACCCTCTGTATTACCGCGGCTGCTGGCACAGAGTTAGCCGGTGCTTATTCTGTCGGTAACGTCAAAATTGCAGAGTATTAATCTACAACCCTTCCTCCCAACTTAAAGTGCTTTACAATCCGAAGACCTTCTTCACACACGCGGCATGGCTGGATCAGGCTTTCGCCCATTGTCCAATATTCCCCACTGCTGCCTCCCGTAGGAGTCTGGACCGTGTCTCAGTTCCAGTGTGACTGATCATCCTCTCAGACCAGTTACGGATCGTCGCCTTGGTGAGCCATTACCTCACCAACTAGCTAATCCGACCTAGGCTCATCTGATAGCGCAAGGCCCGAAGGTCCCCTGCTTTCTCCCGTAGGACGTATGCGGTATTAGCGTTCCTTTCGAAACGTTGTCCCCCACTACCAGGCAGATTCCTAGGCATTACTCACCCGTCCGCCGCTGAATTCAGGAGCAAGCTCCTGTCATCCGCTCGACTTGCATGTGTTAGGCCTGCCGCCAGCGTTCAATCTGAGCCATGATCAAACTCTTCAGTTCAAACATCTTTGGGTTTTTAAGAAACCCTAAACTTGGCTCAGCAATCGTTGGTTACATCTTTGATTTCTCGCGGAGTAACTTGTGATGCTGATAATCTTGTTGACTATCAGTCTGACTCCACAAGCACCCACACGAATTGCTTGATTCAGTTGTTAAAGAGCGGTTGGTTAAGATCTTTCGTCTCAACCGAGGCGCGCATTCTACAGCAGCCTCATTTGCTGTCAAGTGATTATTTTCAGAAGTTTTCGAAGAATTCTTCAACAACTTCAACCACTTGCGCTTCCGATCTCTCGTCAGCGGGAGGCGAATTCTACAGCGTTACACGCTGCTGTCAACACCTCTTTTTCAACTTCCTTTCGGCTTCGATCAACTGAAGCAACCTGCTGCCGAAACCTACATAACTCATTGAATCTCAAGGAGTTTTCCGTTTCGACTGCGCCGGAAGTGGGGCGAATTATAGACATCTGAAATCTGCCGTCAACACCTATTTTCATAATTCTGTCACATCGGTCAAAAAACCCCGAAAACACGAAGGCCGACCTCAATGAGGTCGGCCTTCGTTGCATCGCCCTTCTACTTACAAGCTAGGGAAGGCGAACTGCGAAGCCTCATGGCTGGCACGCTGCGGCCAGCGCTGAGTGATCGCCTTGCGACGGGTGTAGAAGCGCACACCATCCGGACCATAAGCGTGCAGGTCGCCGAACAGCGAGCGCTTCCAGCCGCCGAAGCTGTGGTAAGCCACCGGTACCGGCAGCGGCACGTTAACGCCAACCATGCCGACTTCGATCTCGTCGCAGAACAGACGCGCGGCTTCACCGTCACGGGTGAAGATGCAGGTGCCGTTGCCGTATTCGTGATCGTTGATCAGTTGCATCGCCTCTTCCAGGCTATTCACGCGAACGATGCACAGGACCGGACCGAAGATCTCTTCTTTATAGATGCGCATTTCCGGGGTGACGTTGTCGAACAGGCAGCCGCCGAGGAAGAAGCCTTCTTCGTGACCGGCCACGCTGAAACCACGACCGTCGACCACCAGGGTCGCGCCCGCTGCCACGCCGTCATCCACGTAACCGCTGACCTTGTCGCGCGCCTGACCGGTTACCAGTGGGCCCATGTCCAGACCGCACGAAGTGCCGGCACCGATTTTCAGCGCCTGGATCTGCGGTACCAGTTTCGCCACCAGCGCATCTGCCACTTGGTCGCCAACACACACGGCAACCGAAATCGCCATGCAGCGCTCACCGCACGAACCGTAGGCCGCGCCCATCAGTGCGCTGACCGCGTTGTCCAGATCGGCATCCGGCATCAGCACTGCGTGGTTTTTCGCGCCGCCCAGTGCCTGAACGCGCTTACCACGCTTGGTGCCTTCGGCGTAGATGTACTCGGCAATCGGCGTCGAACCAACGAAGCTCAGCGCTTTGACTTCCGGCGCTTCGATCAGCGCGTCTACTGCAGTCTTGTCACCGTGCACCACGCTCATCACGCCTTTCGGCAGACCGGCTTCCAGCAGCAACTGAGCGATCAGCAGTGTCGAGCTTGGATCACGCTCGGACGGCTTGAGGATGAAGCAGTTGCCGCAGACGATCGCCAACGGGTACATCCACAGCGGCACCATGGCCGGGAAGTTGAACGGGGTGATCCCGGCAACGATGCCCAGCGGCTGAAAGTCCGACCATGCGTCGATGTTCGGGCCGACGTTGCGGCTGTACTCGCCCTTGAGGATTTCTGGCGCTGCGCAAGCGAACTCGACGTTCTCGATACCACGCTTCAATTCACCGGCGGCGTCTTCCAGAGTCTTGCCGTGTTCTTCGCTGATCAATTGCGAGATGCGCGCTTCGTTCTGCTCCAGCAGTTGCTTGAAGCGGAACATCACCTGCGCACGTTTGGCCGGTGGCGTGTTGCGCCAGGCCGGGAACGCAGCCTTGGCGGCATCGATGGCTTTCTGGATGGTTGCCTGGCTGGCCAGTGGCAACTTGTGGATAGCCTGACCGGTGGACGGGTTGAACACATCTACCGCGCGACCGTTCTCGGTCACCAGTTCGCCGTTGATCAAATGCGGGATAACGCTCATCGAAAACTCCTGAATTCTTGTGCGCAGACGCCCGCAAGAGGCGCCTGCTATTTGCATAGCTATATAGAAGGAAAAATCAGTCGAGCTTGTTCAGCACTTCGCCGACCGCGTCGAACAGACGATCGAGGTCTTGCGGCTTGCTGTTGAAGGTTGGGCCGAACTGCAGAGTGTCGCCGCCGAAGCGCACATAGAACCCGGCTTTCCACAGGGCCATGCCCGCTTCGAACGGACGCACGATGGCGTCGCCGTCACGACCGGCAATCTGGATCGCACCGGCCAGGCCGAAGTTACGGATGTCGATAACGTTCTTCGAGCCTTTCAGGCCATGCAGCGCGTTTTCAAAATGCGGCGCGACTTCCGCGACGCTCTGCACCAGGTTTTCCTTTTGCAGCAGATCGAGTGCCGCCAGGCCAGCGGCGCACGCTACCGGGTGCGCCGAGTAGGTGTAACCGTGCGGGAATTCCACGGCGTATTCCGGGGTCGGCTGATTCATGAAGGTCTGGTAGATCTCGGAGCTGGCAATCACTGCGCCCATCGGGATCGCGCCGTTGGTGACTTGCTTGGCGATGCACATCAGGTCCGGAGTAACGCCAAAGGTGTCGGCGCCGAACATGTTGCCGGTACGGCCGAAACCGGTGATCACTTCGTCGAACACCAGCAGGATGCTGTGCTGATCGCAGATCTCGCGCAGACGCTTCAGATAACCCTGCGGCGGCACCAGTACACCAGCGGAACCGGCCATAGGTTCTACGAATACGGCGGCGATGTTCGAAGCATCGTGCAACTCGATCAGCTTCAGCAGCTCATCGGCCAGCGCGATCCCGCCCTGCTCCGGCATGCCACGGGAGAAGGCGTTGCTGGCCAACAGCGTGTGCGGCAGGTGATCGACGTCCATCATCGATTGACCGAACAGCTTGCGGTTGCCGTTGACGCCGCCAAGGCTGGTGCCGGCGATGTTGACGCCGTGGTAACCACGGGCACGGCCGATCATTTTGGTCTTGGTCGACTGGCCTTTCAGGCGCCAGTAGGCACGGACCATTTTCACCGCAGTGTCAGCGCACTCGGAACCCGAGTCAGTGAAGAACACATGATTGAGGTTGCCCGGGGTCAGCTCGGTGATTTTCTCGGCCAACTGGAACGACAACGGGTGGCCGTACTGGAAGCCCGGCGAGTAATCGAGGGTGCCCAACTGTTTCGAGACCGCTTCCTGAATTTCCTTGCGAGTGTGGCCAGCGCCGCAGGTCCACAGACCGGACAGCGAGTCATATACCCGGCGGCCCTTGTCGTCGATCAGCCAGCTGCCTTCGGCACCAACGATCAAACGCGGGTCGCGCTGGAAGTTGCGGTTGGCGGTGTACGGCATCCAGTGCGCGTCCAGCTTCAGTTGGCTGGCCAGTGGCGACGGCGCGTTTTCAGGCATGTTCATCGGGCAAAACCTCGCAGGGCATAAGCGTCAGGGAGATAAAAAGCGTTGTTGCAGCTAAATTGCCACGGCGATAAAGTCGGTGAAATTCAACTCTTCTAACCTTCAGTTAGAACTTTGCTAAACAATGAGAACAATAAGATGAGCAGCCGCCGCCCCGATCCGCTGGCCCAGGTCAGTGACTTTGATATTCGCCTGCTGCGGATTTTTCGCAGCGTGGTGGAATGCGGCGGCTTCTCGGCAGCGGAAACCGTGCTCGGCATCGGTCGTTCGGCGATCAGCCAACAGATGAGCGACCTGGAGCAGCGCCTCGGTTTGCGTCTGTGCCAGCGTGGTCGCGCCGGGTTTTCGCTGACCGAAGAAGGTCGCGAGGTGTATCAATCGGCGCTGCAACTGTTAAGTGCGCTGGAAAGTTTCCGCACCGAGGTCAACGGTCTGCACCAGCATTTGCGCGGTGAGCTGATCATCGGCCTGACCGACAACCTCGTCACCCTCCCCCACATGCGTATCACCCACGCCCTCGCCCAGTTGAAGGAGCGCGGGCCGGATGTGCAGATTCAGATCCGCATGATTGCGCCGAATGAAGTCGAGCAAGGCGTGCTCGATGGGCGTCTGCATGTCGGCGTAGTGCCGCAGGCCAGCGCGTTGTCGGGGCTGGAGTATCAACCGTTGTACAGCGAGCGCTCGCTGCTTTATTGCGCGGTGGGCCATCCGTTGTTTTACGTCGATGACAAGCAACTGGATGACGAACGCCTGAACAGTCAGGACGCGATTGCGCCGACGTTTCGTTTGCCGGCGGATATTCAGGCGCATTACCAGGCGCTCAATTGCACGGCCAGTGCTTCTGACCGTGAAGGCATGGCGTTTCTGATCCTGACCGGACGCTACATCGGTTATCTGCCGGATCATTACGCCAGCCTTTGGGTGCAGCAAGGTCGCTTGCGTGCGCTGAAATCGCAAACACGTTTCTACGACCTGAGCCTCGCATCGGTCACGCGCAAGGGGCGGCGCCCTCATTTGGTGCTGGAAAGCTTTCTGGAGAGTCTGGCGGCGACGCGTTGAAGGCAAGATCAAAAGATCGCAGCCTGCGGCAGCTCCTACATTTGCGGGTTATTTGCCGACAAAGCTGAGCAAGTGGACAGGTTTTTGCAGAGGAAGAATTACTTCGTTCCTTTGATAAGAAGCCTTCAGCCATGCAGCCAGATTCCGCACCGTCCAGCGACCTGATCTACGGCCTCGATGACCGCCCCAAACCACTCGCTGCCACCCTTGCCGCGCTGCAACACGTGCTCGCCAGTTTCGTCGGCATCATCACGCCGCCGCTGGTGATTGGCTCGGCGCTCGGGTTGACCGCCTATTTGCCTTACTTGATCAGCATGGCGTTGATGGTTTCCGGTGTCGGCACCTTCATTCAGGCCCGGCGGCCGTTCGGCATCGGCGCGGGGATGATCTGTTTGCAAGGCACCAGTTTCGCCTTTCTCGGCGCGGTGCTGTCGGCGGGGTTTCTGGTCAAGCAACGTGGCGGCAGCCCGGAAGACATTCTGGCGATGATTTTCGGTGTGTGCTTTTTCGGCGCGATCGTGCAGATCGTCTTGAGCCGTTTCATCGGTCAACTACGTCGCGTGGTCACGCCACTGGTGACCGGGATCGTTATCACCCTGATCGGCATAAGTCTGATCAAAGTCGGCATCACCGATCTGGGTGGTGGTTTCAATGCGCCGGACTTCGGTGCGCCGGGCAATCTGGCGCTGGGCGTGTTTGTGTTGCTGACGATCATTCTGCTCAACCGCTCGAACACGCCATGGGTGCGTTTGTCGGCAATCATCATCGGTTTGCTGCTCGGCAGCCTGGCCGCGTGGTTCAGTGGGAAACTGCTGCCGCAGCCATTGCCTGACTTGCCGCTGGTGAGCTTTCCTACGCCGTTCAAGTTTGGCTTCAGCTTCGACTGGACGGCTTTCCTGCCGGTCGCGCTGATTTATCTGATCAGCACCATCGAAACCGTCGGCGACCTCACCGCCAACTGCATGCTCGCTCGCCAACCGATCAGCGGCCCTTCTTATATAAGCCGCTTGCGCGGTGGCGTACTCGGCGATGGCGTGAGCTGCATGATCGCCGCGACCTTCAGCGCCTTCCCCAACACCACGTTTGCGCAGAACAACGGCGTGATCCAGTTGACCGGCGTCGCCAGCCGTTACGTCGGGCTGTACATCGGCGCGATCCTGTTTTGTCTGGGTATGTTTCCAATGATCGGCGCGGTGCTGCAACAGATTCCGAAACCGGTGCTCGGCGGCGCGACCCTGGTGATGTTCGGCGCGGTGGCCGCTGCCGGCGTGCGCATCCTCGCGCAGTCGCCACTGGATCGACGCAGCATGTTGATCATCGCCACATCGTTCGGCGTCGGCCTGGGCATTGCCGCGCAGCCGAACCTGCTGCACTTGTTGCCAAAACTGGTGCAGAACCTGTTCGATTCGGCGATCACCAGCGGCGGCCTGACCGCAATCGTCCTGTGCCTGCTGCTGCCGGAGTCGAAAACCGAGGCCGCTGAAGCGCACGCATCGCTGAACAAGATCGAACAGGCGTAACGGTTTTATCGCGCAAAGACTTGTCGGATGCCTGTGGGTGCGCTATCAACGCACTTGGTTGCACCCACAGACAAACCCGGAAGTGCCTATGACCTTTGAAGTCCCAGCCCATGGCGGCAAACCCGCCAGCCGCATTCGTCAGAAGAACGAAGAGACCATCCTCAAAGCCGCCGAAGACGAGTTCGCCCGTCACGGGTACAAAGGCACCAGCATGAACACCATCGCCCAGAATGCCGGGTTGCCCAAGGCGAACCTGCATTACTACTTCACCAACAAACTCGGTTTGTACGTGGCGGTGCTGAGCAACATCATCGAGTTGTGGGACAGCACCTTCAACACGCTAACGGCCGAGGACGATCCGGCCGAAGCGCTGACCCGCTACATCCGCGCCAAGATGGAGTTCTCCCGTCGTCAGCCGCAGGCCTCGCGGATCTTTGCGATGGAAGTGATCAGCGGCGGCGAATGCCTCACCGAATATTTCAATCAGGATTACCGCGCCTGGTTCACTGGCCGCGCAGCGGTGTTTCAGGCGTGGATCGATGCCGGCAAAATGGACCCGGTGGATCCGGTGCACCTGATCTTCCTGTTGTGGGGCAGCACTCAGCATTACGCGGATTTCGCCACGCAGATCTGTCGCGTCAGCGGTCGCAGCAAGCTGACCAAGCAGGACATGGAAGACGCCGGCAACAACCTGATCCGCATCATTCTCAAAGGCTGCGGCCTCACTCCTTCTCTATAAGACGTTTATGCCTTTCACCCTCAGCGGTTTTTGCGAGTACCGCGAAGAGATTCGCAAAAGCCGCTTTATCACTTTCGCCACGCCGATCGGCAGCCCTGCCGAGGCGCAGGCTTTTTTCGAACAACACAGCGATCTCAACGCCTCGCACAATTGCTGGGCGTGGAAGCTCGGCGATCAATACCGTAGCAATGATGACGGCGAACCGGGCGGCACGGCGGGTCGGCCGATTCTCGCGGCGATTGAAGCGCAGGATTGTGATCAGGTCGCGGTGCTGGTGATTCGTTGGTATGGCGGCATTCAACTTGGCACTGGTGGGTTGGCCCGAGCGTATGGCGGTGGGGCGAACAAATGTTTACAGACGGCGGCGAAGATTGAGTTGATCAGTCGGGTGCCGTTGAGTTGTGCGTGCGGGTTTGCCGAGTTGGCGTTGGTGAAGTTGCGGGTTGCGGACTTGGGTGGATTGGTTGTCGAAGAAAACTTCACGGCAAACGGCGTTGAGTTGAAGTTGGCTGTGGGGGAAGCGCAGATCGAGGTCTTGCAAACGCAACTTGCTGATTTGAGCCGTGGGCGGATTTTGCTTCAACGATAAAAGATCAAAAGATCGTCCGATCGCGGCCCGAGCGTTCCGCAGCTCCTACACTTGAAATGCGTTCCCCTGTAGGAGCTGCCGAAGGCTGCGATCTTTTGGGGCGATCCCGAATTTCCTTATTCCACAGAGTTGCCCACATCGGCTGTGCACCCGACTGTGGATAACCTGAGTACATTTCGCTGTAACCCTTCTGTCACGTGGCTTTGCGCGGTTTGTTCACTTTTCGTTCAATTCACCCGACGAAACGAAATTTTCAAACAGAAACAGTCAGTTAGCGCGGTTTATCACCATTAGAAGAAAGCACCGCAGTGCTTATGCCCGGGTTTGCAGCTTGCGCACAATAACTGTGGAGCAACCTGTGGATAACCCGTTCATGGCTGGCGCAGTCGCAGGTCCCGCCTAGTCCACAAGGTTTTGCTCGTTTTTTGATCAGTTGCCGACGGGCAAAACTGGCGCCCGTTCAACGGCTTTGCTCTGAATTGGTGCCGCCGTCGCGCGTGATTCACTCCTGAATGCTCTGCGCCAAGCACCTCGACACGCGGCCCGCCCGCGTTCCTGACTCAATGGCCAGGAAATTGCTTTATCCACAGGCACAACTCCAAGCAAGTCGAGCCTGTCATGCCAATCGCTCCTCCCCTCCCGCGCCTGCAATTGCGCCATATCAGTAAACGCTACCCCGGTTGTCTGGCCAATGACGCCATCGACCTGAGCATCGCACCCGGGGAAATCCATGCCCTGCTCGGTGAAAACGGTGCGGGCAAAAGCACCCTGATGAAGATTATCTACGGCGTTACCCAGGCCGATTCGGGCGAGATGCTCTGGCAAGGTCAGCGGGTCAACATCCGCAATCCGGCACAGGCGCGGCAGTTGGGCATCGGCATGGTGTTCCAGCATTTCTCGCTGTTCGAAACCCTCAGCGTCGCGCAGAACATTGCGCTGGCGATGGGCGCTGCGGCCGGCACACCGAAACAACTGGAACCGAAAATTCGCGAAGTGTCACGCCGTTACGGCATGGCGCTGGAGCCTGAAAGACTTGTCCACAGCCTGTCGATCGGTGAGCGCCAGCGCGTGGAAATCATTCGCTGCCTGATGCAGGACATTCGCCTGTTGATTCTCGACGAACCGACTTCGGTGTTGACGCCGCAGGAGGCCGATGAGTTGTTCATCACCCTGCGTCGCCTCGCTGCCGAAGGCTGCAGCATTCTGTTTATCAGCCACAAACTCGCCGAGGTTCGGGCGCTGTGTCACAGCGCGACAGTTCTGCGCGGTGGTCGAGTGGCCGGGCATTGCCTGCCAGCGGAGTGTTCGGATCAGCAATTGGCGCAGTTGATGGTTGGCGAAGCGGCGGCGTTGATTGGCGACTATCCGAAGGTCAGCGGTGGCGCGGCGTTTTTGCAGGTGAAGGGATTGAGTTGGCACAACCCGGATCCGTTCGGCTGCTCGCTGACGGACATTGATGTGCAAGTGCGCAGCGGTGAAATCGTTGGCATCGCCGGGGTCGCGGGCAACGGTCAGGATGAATTGCTCGCCCTGCTCAGTGGCGAACAAACCTTGCCTCGGGCGCAAGCCGCGACCATTCGATTCGCCGAACAACACGTCGCTGATTTACGCCCGGATGCGCGACGCAAACTGGGCCTGGCTTTCGTCCCCGCCGAACGTCTCGGCCATGGCGCGGTGCCGGAATTGAGTCTGGCCGATAACGCTCTGCTTACCGCGTTCCAACAAGGCTTGGTCAGCCACGGTTTGATCGAACGCGGCAAAGTCGAAGCCCTCGCCCGACAGATCATTCAGCGCTTCGGCGTGAAAACCCCGGACACGCAAACTGCCGCGCGCAGTTTGTCCGGCGGCAATCTGCAGAAATTCATCCTCGGCCGGGAAATCCTCCAGCAACCGAAACTGCTGATCGCCGCGCACCCGACCTGGGGCGTCGACGTCGGTGCTGCCGCGACCATTCAACGTGCGCTGATCGCGCTGCGCGATGCCGGCGCGGCGATTCTGGTGATTTCCGAAGATCTCGACGAACTGTTCCAGATCAGCGATCGCCTCGGCGCGTTGTGTGGCGGGCGTCTGTCGGCGCTGCACAACACCGGCGATACCCAACTCAGCGATGTCGGCGGCTGGATGGCCGGCCAGTTCGACCACGCACCTTTAACCGCCACGGTTTAACGGAGTTATACACATGCTGCTTTCCCTCGAACCCCGTGGCCAGCAATCGCGCTTGATGCTGTGGTGCTCGCCGTTACTGGCGGCGGCGCTGACGCTCGGTTGTGGCTCGCTGTTGTTTATCGCCCTTGGCCATGAGCCGCTGCAAACCTTGCACACGCTGCTGATCGCTCCGGTCAGCGACTTGTATGGCGTCTCCGAATTGCTGGTCAAAGCGCTGCCAATTCTGCTCTGCGCACTGGGCTTGGCAGTGGCCTATCAGGCGCGAATCTGGAACATCGGCGCCGAAGGTCAATTGCTCCTCGGCGCACTCGCCGGCAGTGCCTTGGCGGTGAATATCATCGACCTGCAAAGCCGCTGGGCGCTAGTGTTGATTCTGCTCACCGGCACCCTCGCCGGCGCCGCATGGGCCGGGCTGACCGCATGGTTGCGCACGCGCTTCAACGCCAACGAAATCCTCACCAGCATCATGCTCAATTACATCGCGCTGAACCTGCTGCTGTTCTGCGTGCACGGGCCGTTGAAAGATCCCGCCGGGTTCAACTTTCCCGAATCGGCGATGTTCGGCGATGCCAGCCGCTTGCCGTTGTTGATGGAGGATGGCCGCGTGCATGCCGGGGTGTATTTCGCCCTGCTCGCACTGGTTGCGGTGTGGGTGTTGTTGCAGAAAAGCTTTGTCGGTTTCCAGATCAAAGTGCTCGGGCTGGACAAGCGTGCGGCGGGGTTTGTCGGCTTTCGCGAGAAGCAGTTGATCTGGCTGGCGCTGTTGATCAGCGGCGGCTTGGCCGGGCTGGCGGGTGTCTGCGAAGTGACCGGACCGATTGGCCAATTGGTGCCGCAGGTGTCGCCGGGTTATGGCTACGCGGCGATTACCGTGGCGTTTCTTGGGCGTCTGAATCCGATCGGGATTCTGTTTTCGAGCCTGCTGATGGCGCTGCTGTACATCGGTGGCGAGAGCGCGCAAATGACGATGAATCTGCCGCAGGCGATCACCCAGTTGTTTCAGGGAATGATGCTGTTTTTCCTGCTCGCCTGTGACGTGCTGATCCTCTATCGGCCACGCCTGAACCTGAGCTGGGTGAAGCGCACCTCGACCACTGCCGTAACCGCCGGAGCGCTGTGATGGATATCGATCTGTTGAGCAATATTTTCTACGCCATGGTGCGGTGCGGCACGCCGCTGTTGCTGGTGGCACTGGGTGAACTGATTTGCGAAAAGAGCGGCGTGCTCAATCTTGGGCAGGAAGGGATGATGCTGTTTGGCGCGGTGATCGGTTTTATCGTCGCGCTGAACAGCGGCAACCTGTGGCTGGGCGTGTTGCTGGCGATGCTTGCCGGCATGTTGCTGTCGTCACTGTTTGCGCTGGTGGCGTTGGTGTTCAACGCCAATCAGGTGGCGACCGGGTTGGCCCTGACGATTTTTGGTGTCGGGCTGTCGACCTTTGTCGGCGCGGCTTGGGTGGGTAAACCGCTGGCGGGTTTTGAGCCGTTGGCGATTCCTTGGCTGAGTGAAATCCCGCTGATCGGGCGGATGCTGTTTGCTCAGGATTTGCTGGTGTATCTGTCGTTCGCGCTGTTTGCGCTGGTGGCATGGGTGATCATCAAAAGTCGTGTCGGGCTGATCATTCAAGCTGTGGGTGAGAACCCGGATGCGGCCAGTGCGATGGGCTTGCCGGTGTTGACCGTGCGCACCTTGGCGGTGCTGTTCGGCGGGGCGATGGCCGGGTTGGCCGGGGCTTATCTGTCGCTGGCGTACACACCGATGTGGGCGGAAAACATGACTGCCGGGCGTGGCTGGATCGCGCTGGCGCTGGTGGTGTTTGCCAGTTGGCGAGTGTGGCGGTTGTTGCTCGGGGCATATCTGTTTGGCCTCGCCAGCATCCTGCATTTGGTGGCGCAGGGGTTGGGGCTGGCGATTCCGTCGAGTTTGCTGGCGATGCTGCCGTATGTGGCGACGATTGTGGTGCTGGTGTTGTTGTCGCGGGATGCGCTGCGGACGCGGTTGTATGCGCCGGTGTCGCTTGGGCAGCCTTGGCAGGCGGGGCATTAATTATTGTTTGGGCGGGCCTCTTCGCGAGCAGGCTCGCTCCCACATTTGACCGAGTTCAATCAGATTCCCTGTGGGAGCGAGCCTGCTCGCGAAGACTTACTCACAGGCAACACTTGAGCAACGCCCCACGCCAGTTCGAAGACCAGGAAAACAATCAGAATCGAACTGGCGCCATGCAGCAAGGCATACCCCTGCCAAGCCGCAAACAAAAACCTGGCCACCGCGTCATACCGTCCATAAAGCGCCTGCGGATCACGAATACGCAGCACCGCCCAAACACACACCACCGACCCCAACAGATTCGCCATCAACATATGCACAGGCTGAAACACCGGCAGCTCGCCGGGCAAATCCAGTCCGCTCAACAATCCATGCACAAGCGCAAAACTCCACGGCGTGGCAAACGCTGCCGTGACGATCAAGTCATACCAGGCGCTGCCGCGCACCACATTGCGATACTGCGTTGAAGTCCACATCATCCATGCTCCAGAAATTCAGGGAGCCTCCACGGTAAAGCCTGGAGTATGCTCCAGGGTCAATAGCCCTTTTGAGAGCCCGCATGCGCATCGGTGAATTAGCCCAGGCCAGTGCCGTCAGCCGTGACACCCTGCGTTTCTATGAGCAGCGCGGGTTGATCGCGGCGCAGCGCAGTGCCAATAGTTACCGCGACTATCCGCCGGAGATGGTGCAACTGGTGCTCTATATCAAAACGGCGCAGCGTCTGGGATTTACCCTCGGCGAGATCGGCGACAGCGTCGCGGCGCTGTGGAACGCACCCGATCCGGACAACGCCGTGGCGCAGTTGCTGCGCGACAAACTGCAACTGATCGAAACCCGCATGCGCGAACTCGATGCGCTGCGGCAGGAGTTGCAACTTCGCCTCGGTCAGGCCTGTCCATTGAATCCATGATCCTCATTCATCAAGGAAGCCTTTCATGTCTGCAAAAAACGCACTGATCATCGGCGCCTCCCGAGGCCTTGGCCTCGGTCTGGTGAAAACCCTGCTGGCCGACGGCTGGCAAGTCACGGCCACCGTGCGCAATCCTGCCAATGCTCAGGCACTGGAAGCGCTGGGCAAGGTGCGGATCGAGAAGCTCGACATGGACGACCAGCAAGCGGTCATTGCTCTGAGCCAACAGCTCAAGGGCGACACCTTCGACCTGCTGTTCGTCAACGCCGGGGTCAAAGGCCCGGCCGATCAAACCCCGGGTGGCGCGACACTCGCTGAAGTCGGTCAGTTGTTTTTCACCAACGCCGTGGCGCCGATCAATCTGGCTCAGCGTTTTGCCGGGCAGATTCGTGACGGCAGCGGTGTGCTGGCGTTCATGAGTTCCGGACTGGGCAGCGTGACCGTGCCGGACGCGCCGGAGCTGGCGCTGTACAAGGCGAGCAAGGCTGCGCTGAATTCGATGACCAACAGTTTTGTCACGCAATTGGGCGAGCAGAAGATGACCGTGTTGTCGCTGCATCCGGGTTGGGTGAAGACCGACATGGGCGGCGAAGGGGCGGACCTTGACGTGGAAACCAGCACCCGTGGGCTGGTCGATCAGGTGAATGCGTATACCGGCAAGGGCGGGCATCACTTCATCAATTACAAGGGTGAAACTATTCCCTGGTAAGCACGCAAATCCCCTGTAGGAGTGAGCCTGTTCGCGATAGCGGTGTGTCATTCAGCAAAAGTGTTGCCTGATACACCGCTATCGCGAGCAGGCTCACTCCTACAAGGGACCGTGTTGTCCGGTCGGGTTGGGCTTGCCCGCTGCAACAATTTGTTTGAAACTGCGCACCTCGTCCCCGCGGCGACCCTGGATCAGCAGACAGGGCATCACTGAGCTGGCAACCCTGAACCCCATTTTCAGAGGAGCCGGCAACATGCCCGCGACCCGTACCTGGTTAAAAAATCCCCTCGCCATTTTCACTTCCAACGCGCTTGATGCCCGTGGCGGTCTAGTCGTGCAAGACGGTGTCATCGTCGAAGTCCTCGCCGCTGGCCAGCAGCCGTCGGCGCCGTGCAATGCAGTGTTCGATGCCCGCGAGCATGTGATCCTGCCGGGCCTGATCAACACCCACCACCACTTCTATCAAACCCTGACTCGCGCCTGGGCGCCGGTGGTCAATCAGCCGTTGTTCCCGTGGCTGAAAACCCTGTACCCGGTGTGGGCGCGCCTGACACCGGAAAAACTCGCCCTCGCCACCAAAGTCGCTTTGGCCGAGCTGTTGCTGTCGGGCTGCACCACCGCAGCCGACCATCACTACCTGTTCCCGGACGGCCTGGAAAACGCCATCGACGTGCAAGTCGAAACTGTCCGCGAACTGGGCATGCGCGCCATGCTTACCCGTGGTTCGATGAGCCTCGGCGAGAAGGACGGCGGCCTGCCGCCGCAGCAGACCGTGCAAGAAGGTCAGGTGATTCTCGACGACAGTCAGCGCCTGATTCACGAGTACCACGAACGTGGCGACGGCGCGCAGATCCAGATCGCCCTGGCGCCGTGCTCGCCGTTCTCGGTGACCCCGGAAATCATGTCGGCCAGTGCTGAGTTGGCGAACAAGCTCGACGTGCGCCTGCACACGCACTTGGCCGAAACCCTCGACGAAGAAGATTTCTGCCTGCAGCGTTTCGGCCTGCGCACTGTCGATTATCTCGACAGCGTCGGCTGGCTCGGCCCGCGCACTTGGCTGGCCCACGGCATCCATTTCAACCCGGACGAAATCGCTCGTCTCGGCGAGGCGGGCACCGGTATCTGCCATTGCCCGAGCTCGAACATGCGTCTGGCTTCCGGCATTTGCCCGAGTATCGATCTGACTGACGCCGGTGCGCTGTTTGGTCTGGGCGTCGATGGTTCGGCGTCCAACGATGCGTCGAACATGATTCTCGAAGCGCGTCAGGCGTTGTACATCCAGCGTCTGCGTTATGGCGCGGAGAAGATTACGCCGGAACGCGTCCTGGGCTGGGCGACCAAGGGTTCGGCGAGCTTGTTGGGCCGTACTGATATTGGTGAGATTGCTGTGGGCAAGCAGGCGGATCTGGCGTTGTTCAAGCTTGATGAGCTGCGTTTCTCGGGCAGCCATGATCCGATTTCGGCGTTGCTATTGTGCGGCGCGGATCGTGCGGATCGGGTGATGATTGGCGGCAAGTGGCGTGTGGTCGATGGCCAAGTCGAAGGACTGGACCTGAAAGGCCTGATCGCCGATCACAGCCAGGCGGCTCGCCAGTTGATCGCCGGTACCTGATCCACCATCGTTCAAAACTGTGGGAGCGAGCCTGCTCGCGAAGCGGGAATGTCAGGCAACATGTTTGTTGATTGACACACCGCCTTCGCGAGCAGGCTCGCTCCCACATGGGTATCTGCCAGCCCTAAAGACCGAGCAGGGACAGCATGATGAAGGTCGCAAACAATACGAAGTGGGTCATGCCCTCAATGGCATTGGTCTCACCATCATTCAGGTTGATCGCGCTGACGATCAGCGTGATGAAGATCATCACCGTCTGCACCGGCGTCATCGCCATCTGAAACGGTTGGCCGGTGTACAGCGCCATCGCCTCCATCACTGGCACCGTCAAGATCACCGTCGACAGTGACGCGCCCATCGCAATGTTCACCACCGACTGCATACGGTTGGCCAACGCTGCACGCAACGCGGTCAAAATCTCCGGCGCAGCAGAAATCGCCGCGACCAGAATCGCCGTGATCACCGGCGGTGCGCCCGTGCCTTCCAGGCCCAGATCGAGGGTCTTCGACATCACTTCGGCCAATGCGCCGATCACCACAATGCCAAACACCAGAATGCCGATCGACAGGCCGATGCCCGGCGCTTTCGCCTGCGCGTCCTGCGGTTCTTTCTTGCGGCGTTTGTCCGGGTAGCTGTAGCTGAAAAAGTAACTGTGCGGGCCGACTTGCATGCGCAGAAACAGCGCGTAAAGCACCACCATTGCACCGATGGTGAACGCCGAATAAATCTTCCAGTTGGCCTCGGGAATGAACTCCGGCACCACCATCGATACGCCCATGGCGGTGAGGATCATCACGCTGTAGCTGCGCGCGGAATCGTCGTTGTACGACTGTTCGCCGTGCTTGATCCCGCCCATCAGCGCGGCGAGGCCGAGGATGCCGTTGATGTCGAGCATCACCGCCGAATAGATCGTGTCACGCACCAACGTGGGCGACGCTTCGTTGCTCATCATGATCGCGAGAATCACCACTTCGACCAGCACAGCCGCGAGGGTGAGGATCATCGTGCCGTAAGGGTCGCCGACCTTTTCCGCGAGCAATTCGGCGTGATGGGCGACGCGCATCGAGGCGGCGACGATGAAAGCGATCAGCACCAGGCCGGCAGTCAGCGCGACGATCTGGCCGCTGTGCAGCATCCAGTGTTCCAACGGATAGGCGACGCAGGCGGCGATGACGGCCAGGAGCAGAAAGCTTTCTTGCTTGAGGATTGTGAACATGGCGGGCCTTTTGCCGAAGAGTGCGAATGAGCTACTGACTGCGGGGCGGCGCTAACGTTTCGTTACACCTTAGCGCACCAAGCGCTGGCAGGGCTTTTGGCAGTTGCACTTTTATTGGCCTTGAGGGCGCTATCGCGAGCAGGCTCACTCCTACAGTTGACCGCATTCCCCTGTAGGAGTGAGCCTGCTCGCGATGGCCGTTACGCGATTTCGGATTGTTTGTTGTCCTGTTGGTCAGCAATTTGCATTGGCCCTGACCACACACAACAAAATGGAGCTCCAATTCATGCAAATACGTCCGCTGCACAAACTGCTGTGCGCCGCCCTCGGTCTGGGGATCAGTCTGAGCGCCAGCGCTGCCGATCCGCTGAAGGTCGGTTTCGTTTACATCGGCCCGATCGGTGATCACGGCTGGACGTATCAGCATGAGCAGGGGCGCAAGGCACTCGCAGAAAAACTAGGTACGCAGATCACCACCAACTACGTCGAGAACGTTGCTGAAGGCGCCGACGCCGAGCGGGTCATCCGCAATATGGCCAAGGACAACTACGACTTGATTTTCACCACTTCCTTCGGCTACATGAATCCGACACTGAAGGTCGCCAAGCAATTTCCCAAGGTGACCTTCGAACACGCCACCGGCTACAAGCAAGACAAGAACCTCGGCACCTACCTGGCGCGCACCTACGAGGGGCGCTACGTCGGCGGTTTCCTCGCGGCGAAGATGACCAAGACCAAGAAGATCGGTTACGTCGCTTCGTTCCCGATCCCCGAGGTGATCCGCGATATCAACTCGATTCAACTGGCCTTGAACAAGTACAACCCAGGCACCGAGATCAAAGTGGTGTGGGTCAACTCGTGGTTCGACCCGGGCAAGGAAGCCGATGCCGCCAACGCGCTGATCGATCAGGGCGTCGACGTGGTGTTCCAGCACACCGACAGCCCGGCGCCGATTCAGGCCGCCGAACGTCGTGGCGTGTACGCGGTGGGTTACGCCTCGGACATGGCGCACTTCGGCCCGAAAGCCGTGCTGACCTCGATCGTCAACGACTGGGCGCCGCACTATATTCAAGCGACGCAAAGCGTGATCGATCACACCTGGAAATCCCAGGATTACTGGGGCGGGTTGAAGGAAGGCACGGTTGAACTGCCGATCAGCGACCTGGTGCCGGCACCAGTGAAAGCCGAGGCCGAGCAGATCATTGCCGACATCAAGAGCGGTGCGTTCCAGCCGTTCACCGGGCCGATCAAGGATCAGGCCGGGGTCGAGAAAATCCCCGCAGGTGTAAGCGCAACCACTGCGGAACTGGCGTCGATGAACTATTACGTTGAAGGCATGAAGGCTGAGATGCCGAAGTAATCCCAGTCATACCACCGTCCCTTGTAGGAGTGAGCCTGCTCGCGATAGCGGTGGGTCATTCAGCAAAAGTGTCGCCTGATACACCGCTATCGCGAGCAGGCTCACTCCTACATTTGATCTTCAGCGCTCTCAAGGATTGTGTATGGATCAGCTTCCGATCATCGACATCAGCCCGCTCTATTCCGCCGACGAAAACGCCTGGCCCGCCGTGGCCGGGCAAATCGACCTGGCCTGCCGCGAGTGGGGTTTCTTCTACATCAAGGGTCACCCGATTTCGGCGCAGCGCATCGACGCCGTGCTCAATCAGACTCAGCGTTTTTTTGCCCTGCCCGCAGCGGAAAAACTCAAGATCGACATCACCCAGACGCGCCACCATCGCGGCTACGGCGCCATCGCCACCGAGCAACTCGACCCGAGCAAGCCCAGCGACCTCAAAGAAACCTTCGACATGGGCCTGCACCTGCCGGCCAACCATCCCGACGTGCTCGCCGAAAAACCGTTGCGCGGGCCGAACCGGCATCCAGCGCAAACCGGATGGGCTGAGTTGATGGAGCAGCACTACCTCGACATGCAGGCCCTCGCGCAAACCTTGTTGCGGGCGATGACCCTCGCACTGAATATCGAACGCGACTTCTTCGACAGCCGTTTCAACGACCCCGTCAGCGTGCTGCGCATGATCCATTACCCACCGCGCCACACCGCCAGCTCCGCCGAGCAGCAAGGCGCCGGCGCGCATACCGATTACGGCTGCATCACCCTGCTCTATCAGGACAGCGCCGGCGGCCTGCAAGTGAAAAACGTCAAAGGCGAATGGATTGATGCGCCACCGATCGACGGCACCTTCGTGGTCAACCTCGGCGACATGATGGCGCGCTGGAGCAACGACCGTTATCGCTCGACCCCGCACCGGGTGATCAGCCCGCTCGGCGTGGACCGCTACTCGATGCCGTTCTTTGCCGAGCCACACCCGGACACGCGCATCGAATGCCTGCCCGGATGTCAGGACGCACAGCATCCAGCGAAATATCCGACCACCACTTGCGCCGAATTCCTGCTGTCGCGCTTCGCCGATACCTACGCTTATCGCCGTGAGCAGGAAGCCGTTTGATGGATCGCTTGGTCAGGTTTTGCCAATTGTTTCGGCGAGCATCTGTAGAATGCCGCCATTGCACCTGATGAGAAAAGAATATGTACGACTGGCTCAACGCCTTGCCCAAGGCTGAACTGCACCTGCACCTGGAAGGCTCGCTGGAGCCCGAGCTGCTGTTCGCCCTGGCCGAACGCAACAAGATCGCCCTGCCGTGGAATGACGTGGAAACCCTGCGCAAGGCTTACGCGTTCAACAATCTGCAGGAGTTCCTCGACCTGTATTACCAGGGCGCGGACGTGTTGCGCACTTCGCAGGATTTCTACGACCTGACCTGGGCCTACCTGCTGCGCTGCAAAGCGCAGAACGTGATTCACACCGAACCGTTCTTCGACCCGCAGACCCACACCGACCGCGGCATTCCGTTCGAAGTAGTGCTCAACGGCATCGCCGCGGCATTGAAGGATGGCGAGCAGCAACTGGGCATCACCAGCGGTTTGATCCTCAGCTTCCTACGCCACTTGAGCGAAGAAGAAGCCGAGAAAACCCTCGATCAGGCGCTGCCGTTCCGTGACGCGTTTGTCGCGGTCGGTCTCGACAGCTCCGAAATGGGCCACCCGCCGAGCAAGTTCCAGCGTGTGTTTGATCGTGCCCGTCACGAAGGCTTCCTGACCGTTGCCCACGCTGGCGAAGAAGGCCCGCCGGAGTACATCTGGGAAGCCATCGACCTGCTGAAAATCCAGCGCATCGACCATGGCGTGCGCGCCATCGAAGATGAGCGCCTGATGCAGCGGATCATCGACGAGCAGATCCCGCTGACCGTGTGCCCGTTGTCGAACACCAAACTCTGCGTGTTCGATCACATGTCGCAGCACAACATTCTCGACATGCTCGAACGTGGCGTGAAGGTCACGGTGAACTCCGATGACCCGGCGTACTTTGGTGGTTATGTGACCGAGAACTTCTACGCGCTGCATGAGCATTTGGGCATGACCCAGGATCAGGCTAAGCGCCTGGCGCAGAACAGCCTGGATGCGCGCCTGGTAAAACCGTAAGCAACACCGCAAAACCCTTGTAGGAGTGAGCCTGCTCGCGATAGCGGAGTGTCAGCCACAGATGTGTTAGCTGACAGAACGCAATCGCGAGCAGGCTCACTCCTACATTGGATAGGTGTTAGCCGATGGATTGGGTTTCAGTCAGCTCCTCCAGAGTTTTCCCCCGCGTCTCCATCCCGAACAGCCACACCACCCCCGCCGCGATCGCAAAACACGCCGCGCCCAGCGCGAACACCCCGCCCTGCCCGGTAATCGGGAACACCAGTCCGGTCACTAACGGCCCGAGCAACGAACCCACGCGGCCAATCGCCGAGGCAAACCCCGAGCCTGTCGCCCGCGCCGAGGTCGGATACAGCTCCGGCGTGTAGGTATAGAGCACCGCCCACATGCCGAACAGGAAAAACTGCATCAGCAGCCCGGTGCCGATCAGCAGCGCCACGTTGCCGCCAAACACCGCGCTCTGCCCATACAGAAACGCCATCACCCCGCCACCCAGCAAAGTGACGATGCACACCGGTTTGCGCCCCCAACGCTCGACCAGCCACGCGGCCATGAGAAAGCCGGGAATCCCGCCCAGAGATATCAGCACCGTGTAATACACCGACTGCGTCACGGCGAATCCCGATTGTTGCAGCAACGCACTGAGCCACGAGGTCAGCCCGTAAAACCCGAGTAGCGCAAAGAACCACAGACTCCAGAGCATCGTCGTGCGCTGGCGATATTGCGGCGACCAGATCTGCTTGAGCGCCGCAAAGAAGTTGCCCGGCGGCGTCACCGTGCGCGGCAAACGAATCGGTTCCGGCAGCGCCGCACCGCCCAGCGACGACCGCACCCGCGCCTCGATGCCGTTCAACACCTTGTCTGCCGCGTCATGCCTGCCGGCCTGCTCCAGCCAGCGCGGTGACTCGGGAATGAAAAAACGGATCGCCAGCACAAACACTGCTGGCACTGCCAACACCAGAAAGATGTCGCGCCAACCGATCAACGGCAGCAGAAAATAAGACAGCACGCCGGCCGCCACGAAACCTAGCGGCCAGAAGCCATCCATCAACGCGATGTAACGTCCGCGTCGTTGCGCCGGAATCAGCTCGGACAACATCGACTGGGCGATGGGAAACTCCATGCCCATGCCAATCCCCAACAGGATGCGG